>ONBT01000075.1 GCA_900316075.1 uncultured Lachnospiraceae bacterium
ATGCAGGGAAGCCGGAGTCCTGAGGGCAAGCCGGAGAGCAGGCCGCGAAAGGACCCGCAGGGAACCGGAACCTTCTCCGCGTTCATTCTCATTGCTGTAAGAAACTCCCCTTTGCATGGGACCACCCTCCTTCACTACCCGGAAACAGGATCTTCTGCAATCAGCCTTCTACCCGGGCCGAACGCGCTCTCTGACGGGCCCGTTCCAGACGGGACAGGACTTTCTTTCTCATACGGATGCTCTTGGGCGTAACTTCCACCGTTTCATCTTCATTGATGTGTTCCAGAGCACCTTCCAGGGAGAAAGTCTGCGGCGGGATCAGCCGGACCGCATCATCGGAACCGGCGGCACGCATGTTGGAAACGTGTTTCTTCTTGCAGGGGTTGACGTCCATATCGTCTTCACGGCTGTTTTCGCCGACGATCTGACCTTCATAGACCTGTTCGCCCGGCACAACATACATGGTGCCTCGGGCCTGGCATTTATCGATGCCGTAAGCCGTCGTTTCACCGGCTTCAAAGGCCACCAGGGACCCTCTCGTACGGCCGGGGATATCGCCTTTGTAGGCGCCCCAGCCGGCAAAGACGTGGTTCATGATGCCGTTGCCTTTGGTATCGGTCAGGAACTGGTTCCTGAAGCCGATGAGGCCGCGGGCCGGAATGATGAATTCCATTCTCAGATAGCCGGCCATTTCCGTCATATTCTGCAGCTCCGCTTTGCGGATGCCCAGGCCTTCCATGACAGGACCCATGAAGTCCTGCGGCACGTCGATGGTCAGGGCTTCCATCGGTTCAAGGAGCTTGCCGTCTTTGTCGCGGCGCATGATGACGGTCGGTTTGCCGACCTGCAGTTCAAAGCCTTCTCTTCTCATGGCTTCGATCAGTACGGACAGATGGAGTTCACCACGGCCGGATACCTTGAAGGTATCGGCAGAATCCGTATCTTCGACCTTCATGGAAACGTTCGTTTCCACTTCTTTGTAGAGGCGTTCCCGGATATGGCGGCTCGTGATGAAATGGCCTTCCTGTCCGGCAAAAGGACTGTCATTGACGGAGAACGTCATGGACAGGGTCGGTTCATCGACTTTGATGCCGGCAAGCTGTTCCGGATTGTCCACGTCAGCGATGGTATCGCCGATTTCCGCATCCTGCAGTCCGATGAGGGCGATGATTTCCCCGGCCTGGGCTTCCTGGGTCTCCACCCGCTTCAGGCCTTCGTACGTATACAGACGGCCGATTTTTTCATTCGTGCGCTTGTCGTCATGCATCAGGCAGATCATCTGGCCGTTGTGGATGGTGCCGCGGACGATACGGCCCACGACGATACGACCGACATAATCATCATAATCCAGCGTGTTGACGAGGAGCTGCAGCGGCGCATCTACATCGACATCCGGCGCCGGGATCGTATCCAGGATGGTGCGGAACAGCGGTTCCAGGTTGTCACTGTCATCATCCATGGACAGTTTGGCGACACCCGTCTTGGCGGAGCAGTACACCACAGGGAAATCCAGCTGATCATCGCTGGCATTCAGCTCGATGAACAGATCCAGGACCTCATCGACGACTTCTTCCACTCTCTGATCCGGACGGTCGATCTTATTGATGACGACAATCGGTTTCAGATGATGTTCCAGTGCTTTGCGCAGCACATATTTCGTCTGGGGCATAGGGCCTTCATACGCATCGACGAGCAGCAGGACACCGTCGACCATGTTCAGCACACGTTCCACTTCGCCGCCAAAATCTGCATGGCCCGGAGTATCCAGGATATTGATCTTGGTCCCCTTGTGCATGACGGAAGTATTCTTTGCCAGGATTGTGATCCCGCGTTCCCTTTCCTGATCATTGGAGTCCATGACCCTTTCCTGTACCTTTTCGTTGGCACGGAAGACATGGCTCTGTTTCAGCATGGCATCGACAAGGGTAGTCTTGCCATGGTCGACGTGGGCAATGATAGCAATGTTACGCAAATCGTTTCTAATCATAAAAGCCTTTCCCCTCTTGAGATAAATCAAGAGGATGCTTGTCAAAAGCATCCTCACTGTAACCAAAAATTTTTGACCACATTATTATATGCTATTCCTGTGATGCTGTCAATTGACACACTTTGAACAAAAATGCGGAAAGCTGTCAACAAGATGCCGTTCAGTACCCTTCATCTGCAGGAAATCCTCCCGCAGAAGGAATCTGACAGATAACAGGGAGAAGATGGGATCAGACGCAAATGGAAAACACCGGATATCACGGATGGATACCCGCCTGTGGATGGCCGCCGCGCTGAAATCCGATCAGCAGCGGCAGAACACCATACCTGTCAGACGGGTCTCGCTCCGCATTTTTCTCTATTTTTCCCGCTTCCCTTTTTCCTCGATCAGATATTCTTGAACAGATCGTCGATGAACTTCTTCACTTTGCCGATCCGGACTTTAATATCCGGCACTTTCGAGACATCCTGCATCACGCGGTGCATGATCCTGGCTTTGTAGGTAAGGTAGACCTTTTCGAGGCCGCGCAGGGCATCCATGACTTCCTGGGCAGCCGGTTCCTTGAGAATGAACTGGGACGGCTCGATCCGCCATTCCGTCCCCTCGATGACGGCAGTATCGCCATAGTTGGGGATGTACGCAGCCGTGCCGAGTTCGGTCCGCAGCAGATCTGCGAAGGCACTGGCTGAATCGTATTCGCCGTGGACCACAAAAAAGGCCTTGGGTTTCCGCATCATGCCTTTATAGAGTTTCAGCATCTGATTCTTGTCAGCATGGGCAGAAAAACCGGTCATATTATAAATTTTCGCACCGACAGAAATCTCTTCGCCCATGATCCTTACTTTCTTTGCGCCCTCGATCAGGCGGCGTCCCAGGCTGCCTTCGGCCTGATAGCCTGCGAAGATGACGGACGAATCCTTCCGCCAGAGATTATGCTTCAGATGGTGGAGGACACGGCCCGCGTCAGCCATGCCGCTGGCAGAGATGATGATCATCGGGCTCGGCATATCGTTGATGGCTCTGGATTCCTGGGTCGTTTCCGTATAATGGACGTTCTTCATATTGAAGAATTCCTTTATCTTGTCCTTTACTACCTGAATTTTGTTTTCTGCCGTTACTTTCTCAAAGTAGTCTTCATTGCCCTGAAGGAAGTGTATTTTTTCGCTGTTAATAGTTGGAATGCTTTCAATCTCAGAGAAATGGCTATCCTCAAGCAGTTCACTAATAACAACTGCCTCGTTCATATCATCTTCTATCAACAGAATACCAATACAATTGGCATTTTTCTCATTCAATGCTGTCCAATCGCAAAGACTACCAACCCTTACCAAATCGTTGGTACAGGCAGCATAGAGAATATTATGACGGTGTTCCCCTTCTTTTTCATAGCGCTCGGAAATAAACACAATAGACTGACCTTCCAGACACTCATCGGTATTGAGGTCTGTAGGTTGCTCAAAAGTATAGAGGATAAATTTATACTCCCTATCCTTCGGGGTGATTTTCTTAACTTTTCCTATTGACTGTATCATAATTATCTCTCTGCTTCTAAACGTGCCTATGCTCAGATGCACTCAGTTTGTCGGATTCAAAACACACAAATCATTGGAGTAACGGGGAACAAGTTCGTTTCACATCTTTATACGACGTCATTGGATAAGCCACCTCAGGATCTGCTGCCACTGTTGTTATGTCGTTCTCCATAATCTCGTTACATTTTTTAATGGCACAAAGGTACGAAAAGTTTTGTAAACTTACTGTGCTTTGCTCGGAAATTAATATTTTTTAGCGACGGCGTGATTGCCGAGGTCGTTGATGTATGATGTGAATTGATGGAAGATGTATTGGTTTCTCGATGTGAAGACAAGAGAGCGTCTTTACGTCGAACCTTGTCAACCACATAA
>ONBT01000054.1 GCA_900316075.1 uncultured Lachnospiraceae bacterium
GAACCGGCACCAGGTGCTGTTCGAGAGCTTCACCTCGTTCTTCAGTCTCCCATCCCGGAACACTTCCCGGTACCCGGAGATCACGATGTCTGCGCCGGTCTCCTCCGCCCTGTTTACGAGCTGTTCGATATAATCCGGCAGGATATGATCGTCCTGATCCAGGAACAGATCATACTCTCCGCTGCAGCAGGAAAGTGCGGTGTTCCTTGCCTGTCCCTGTCCGCCGTTTGGCTCTTCCAGGATCCGGACACCGGAAATCCGGCTCTCCAGCTTCCTTGCCAGTGCGCAGGCCTTGTCGCAGGAGCCGTCCTTCGAGCCGTCATCCACCATGACAAGCTCGAAATCGGTAAACGTCTGCTTCTCCAGATCCGAGAACAGGTTGTCGAGATCACCGGATGCATGGAACATCGGCACGATCACCGAAACCTTTGCACTTTGCCTTCTGTGCGCATAGATCTGCCGCACTTCTTTCTGCTCTGCCATCGCAAATCCGTCAGTAATGAATCAGAAACAGCACCCGCAGTGCCGCCTCTCCCCCGAGGGAAGGCCGTAGCCGGTGCGGATAAAACAGCCGTTGAAAATAGCGGGGAATACTCTTCTTCTCACCGCCAAGCAGTGCCCATATCTTCCGGACTTTCGCGGGAAGATCCGGATTCTTTTCAAGAAAGAAACGGATTCTCTCACACTTTTTTCGAAACTCCGGCCCCAGAATCTCGTCGCGAAGCCAGGAGGACGTATCCTTCTTTTTTCCGCTGCCATAGGTCGTAACAGTCCTGCCGTGCCGCCTGTATTTTACCAGAACACGGGAATCATGCAGGATCTTCCCATAAAAAAAGGCCGTCCAGATGCACCACTCATCATGAAACAGCGGTTCCAAATCCAGATGCTCTAAAAGCAGCTTCTCACGCATGGTCTCATTGATGACCATGGAAAAACCGGAGGCGATGGTATAAAAGACAATCCCCTCTGCCGTCAGCGTCGAGGGATCCGCCATGGAATGCACGCTGATCGGCGCAAGATCTGCGCTGCAGTTCTCATAGTCATGAATATACAGGAGAGGAACAGACAGATCCTCTCTGCCAAGCACCTCTTCCGCACACGCGATCTTCTTTGCATCCCAGACATCGTCCTGGTCACAGAAGGCATAAAAGTCCGCATCCGGACAGTCCCGAAGAAGACTCCAGAAGGACGCTGGATACCCGCGGTGTCTGCCACCCGTAAGATCCGCAAACCGTGAAGGATTCCTCGATACATAGGACTGTACGATCTCTTTCGTCCGGTCCATCGATCCGTCATCCCGAACGCAGATGAGACAGTCCTGCTTTGTCTGGGAAAGAAGACTCTCCAAAAGCTCCCCGACGTACTTTTCTCCGTTATAGGTGCAGAGCAGGATACAGGTCTTCAAAGCGGCTCCTTCTTTCGAAACCACTGCATGAACAGAATCGACGAGCAGACCCTGGTCATGTAGGAGACGACAGTGGTGAAGTGGAAATAACTCTTCCCGGCCTGTCTTGGCCGCATGCCGACCTGGACCTCCTCGACCTTCGCCCCGCAGCGGATCAGAAAGGCAATCGTATCCGGTTCCGGCTCAAAGTTGATGTACTTTGCAAACCAGGCCATGACCCGGCGTGAGTACAGCCGCATGCCGGAGGTGGAATCCTTAATCGTTTTCCCTGTCGTCAGCTTGATAAAGGCCGAGATGATCGAATTGCCGGCTGCCCGCATGCCGAAGGACTTTTTGTCCTCCACATACCGGGATCCGATCACGATGTCCGCATTTGTCTCCTGCATTTTCGTCATCAGAGCGCCGATATAGCGGGGATCGTGCTGACCGTCCGCATCGTACTGCAGGGCACAGTCATAGCCGTTGCGGTAGGCAAATTTCATGCCCGTCCGGAATGCTCCGGAAAGACCCAGATTCAGCGGCAGGCTGATCAGATGATAGTGATGCTCCTTGCAGATCCTGCTTGTCCGGTCCAGCGACCCGTCATTGACGATGACATAGTCATAGTCCGGATACAGGCCTGTCAGCTCCTCTACTGTCGCCTGGATATTTTCCTCCTCATTGTAGGCCGGAATAATAATGAGTGCTCTCATTTCGCCGTCTTTCCTTCCGCGTCCTTCTTCTTTCCATCCCGGATGGCCTGATCATCCTTTGTGTCAAGACCAAGAAACGAACGGTCCCGGAGCGCGACTTCCTGTGCAAGATCATTGATCCTGCTCTCCAGACGGGAAATCTTCAGTGAATCAAAGAAAAGAAACAGCAGAAGCAGGAAGATCACGATCAGGTACACCAGATTGATCGGCGACAGGATGCCGATCAGTCCGCACAGCCAGAAGATGATCTGCGGAAAGACACTGATCACGATAAAAAACACCGACAGCAAAAGCCATGGCAGCCCGTCAATAAGACGCAGCTGGGCATGACGAATCTTGCGGATCATGAAAATCAGAAACAGAATCGATGCTCCGATCAGGAGCATTCTCAAAGAAGCAGGCATAGGCAACTCTTTCAAAAAACGGAAACTGACTGCAGTATCCCTACAGTTATATCTGATCTTCCCTGTGACAGCAATTCACGCAGGTTGGCATGATCAGGACGCCATCATCAGCGTAACAGACGATATCAAATTCAGGGCAAGAGCAATGATGATGATATAGGACGACTCCGTCTTCCGGAATACGGTCACACCGGCCTGAAGATCCTTCTCCCTTCTGATATTCATGGCTGCAAAGATCGGATAGGCGAGTACTGGAAGGAAATATCTGCCCTGAATCCCCTCAATCATATCATTCTTCAACGCAGTCCACTGTACATACAGGCTGCAGCAGATCAGCGCGGTGCACAGAAGGAAAAGTAACATCAGAATCGTATTCTCTCTGGCAGACGGTGATTTGGAAGCCTCTCTTTCGCCTGCTGCCACAGTGAACAGAAGAATGACATACATTACGCCAACAAGCTCACTGTTGGTGATATTAAAGGATCCCATTAAAAAGCCAAATGTCTGCAGGACGTAATCCTGGGCATTATTTAAAAACGTCCGTACCGTGATCAGGAAAAATGTCGGAATGTGTGTAAGAACGAACTGTATCTGTGCAGGCGTGTCGACCCCCGGAGTAAATTCCATCAGGTATCGTCTCGCAATGACAAGCCATATTGCATTCAGAACAAGGCACAGCACCGGAATACCCGCCCATGTAAACAGCTTTGCACGCCGGTTTGAGAAGCTCTCCTTTGGCAGCAGAAAGACCAGTGCCGCGCAGACCACATAAACGATCTTACAGAGAGAAAGCGCCACAGTGGCAATCAGAATGATCGCAATATCTCTGCTGCGCACACGGTTTTGCTCACGGCATCGCAAAATGAACGCGAACAGGAAAAATGCAAGACTCAGCGTCATACTGTCCGCTGACACCGAGCAAAGTTCCTGCAGTGTAACCGGTATCATCATGATGACAAACAGTACCTTGGCGCTATCCAGTTAAAGGAAGGCGAGCCTTACCAGTTTACCGGGACCCTTACAAAAAGCGGCGGGAAGTATGAACTGAAATCCGGTAACGTGACACCAAAAGCGGATGGCAAAACCCAGTTGACTCTCTATCTTGTGGAGGCAGATTGATGCATAGAAAACTTCCGGTACGAATTTTGATATTCTGGCTGTCGGCGGTCGTCACAAAGATGGCCCGCCGCTCGGGATAAAAGACGCAGTACTGGCCGCCCATGCCGTACATCATGAAAGCGCTTTCATCCTCTGAAAGGGTACGAAGGCGCCAGAACATGCGGCCGTAGCCCTGCTGCTCATCGAGGGTCTGCCCTTCGGCTATTGTAGGAACGAGACAGGAGACTGCTTCCTGCATATAGGCGGCGAAGCGGCTCCAAAAGGCCGGACCATAGGAGCCGCCTTTAATGGAATCCGGCACTTCATGGCTGCCCTGCAGGACGGAATCCGGCACATTACAGCAGGCATCTGAGACAGAATCAGGCATTTCATGATTGCTATGCAGGATGGAATCAGGCACTTCATGGCTTCCGCCCATGATGGATTCCGGCAGCTTTCCGCCTAGAAGGTCGAGCAGGAAGGAAGAGACTGCCACAAGGTCCTCCGGCCGGCAGACGAGGCCGCTTCCGCCCATCTCACAGCCGAAGGGGTCGGTAAGGATGTAAGCGCTTTCAGAGAAACCGATGGCATTGAGAAATACAGGACGCAGGTAGTCCAGGACTCCCTTTCCGGTCAGCTTTTTCACCAGGGCGGCCAGGACATGGGAGGAAGAAGTATCATATTTGAAAAAGGTCCCGGGCGTGTGGTCAGGAGGGGTGATGAAGAAGCTCTGCACCCAGTTTTCCTTCATATTGACTTTGTAGGTCGTGGCCTTGTGACAGGTTCTCATTGTAAGCATGTCCCCGATGGTCATTTCAAGGAGGCGGACATCTGCGTTTTCCGGCACGTATTCCGGAAAGAAGTCTGTGATGCGGTCTGAAAGGGAAAGCTTCTCCTCCGCAATCAAGGCCCCGATGGCCATGGAGCAGAAGCTTTTCGTGATCGAAAACATGCGGTGCATCTGTCCTTTTTCATAGGGGGCGAAACAGTCGTCCTGCAGGACTTTTCCGTCGCATACGACGGTGACGGAATGGATGGGGAAGGGAAAAGCTGCTGCATCAAAATTTTTCATAACTTCAAACCTCCGTTTTTATTATAGCAAATCAGAAAGGGGAAAAATATGATCTGTTCGCCTGACGCCGGAAACGGCAAGTATAGCAATCCTATTATTTATGAAGACTATTCGGACCCGGACGTCTGCCGGGGGAAGGACGATTACTATATGACGGCTTCGTCCTTTTCCTTCGTTCCGGGCCTTCCGATTCTGAAGTCAAATGACCTCGTCCACTGGAACCTTGTCAATTACGCCCTGCGAAAGATTCCGGAATTTCGCTACCGGGAGCCCCTGCACGGCTGCGGGGTCTGGGCTCCGGCGATTCGCTTCCACAATGAAACCTATTACATTATTTTTCCCATGCCGGATGAGGGCCTGTATATGACCTCTGCAAAAAATCCGGAAGGAGAGTGGTCGGAGCCGGTCAAGCTCTATGACGGGGCCGGCCTCATCGACCCCTGTCCTTTTTTTGATGACGACGGCCGGGTCTATCTGGTAAACGGGGTGGCAAAGTCGAGAATCGGATATAAGTCCGTCCTCATGATGTCTGAGCTTTCTTCTGACCTCACGAGAATAATAAAGGGCCCCGTGAAAATTTACGACGGAACGGCGGACGGCAATGTCACGATTGAAGGGCCCAAGCTCTATAAGCGAAGGGGATTCTATTATATCTTTGCCCCGGCGGGCGGCGTGAAGACAGGCTGGCAGGTGGCCCTGCGGAGCCGAAATCTCTATGACGGCTGGAAACCCCATATCTGTCTGCGTCAGGGCAGTACCGGGGTTAATGGCCCCCACCAGGGCGCCCTGATCAGTGACGGGGCAGGAAATGATTTTTTCATTCATTTTCAGGATGTCTTTGCGGCGGGCCGGATCACCCACCTGCAGCCCGTGAACTGGGTGCCGGACGGGGAAGCAGAGTGGCCCGTGATTGGAAGGCCGATTCCCGGGGAAAAGGCCTGCGGGGAGCCGGTCCTGACCTGGACGAAGCCCTGTCCGCTCAATGACAAAAAATCGGTTAAGGCGGAGCCAATCGCAGACAGAAAAGAAAATAATGTAAACGCTTACAATGGCGTAAATCCGCCCCTTTCCTGGCAGTGGAACTGCAATCCGGAAAAGGAGTGGCTGTCGGTTCCGGCTTCCGGCCGGATTTGCCTTACGTCTGTATCAGCTCCGAAGGAGAGACCCCTCGTCGATATCCGAAACCTCCTTCTCCGCCGGATAAGTGCTCCAGAACTTACTTTTTCAGCGACACTGGATCTATCCGGCCTCGCCGATGGGGGCTGTGCAGGCATCTGCCTTTCGGGTATGTCCTACGGGGGGATAGGCATCCGGAGAGAAGGGGACAGCCTTTTTGTTCGAAAAATCGTGGGGCATCAGGTCTTTGACTGCGGGGCCTCCTATGCCGACGAAAAGGTAGAGGAGATACCGTTTGAGCGGCAGCAGGAGATGCGTTTTCAGGTCTCCGTTCAGATCCGGAATGTAAACGGGGTGACGGCCGTATCGGACAAGCCTCCCTACGGGCCGGGAGACGAGGGAAAAGTCCTGCATCCCAAGGAGGAGGCTGTCCTTTCCATAGGGCCGGAAACGGGCTCTGACAGGGGGCAGAAGTACAGCCTTTCTCTCCCTGTGGAGGCCGGAAGATGGACCGGAGCAAAATACGGATTTTTTGTCATTTCCGAAATAAAACACCGCATTTATGCGGTTTCTGTTGAGAACATCCTTCTGAAATAGGCGAAAATACTGGGTTTCCTATTTT
The DNA here is from genome assembly GCA_900316075.1 of uncultured Lachnospiraceae bacterium. Classification (GTDB taxonomy): domain Bacteria; phylum Bacillota; class Clostridia; order Lachnospirales; family Lachnospiraceae; genus RUG306. The sequence continues at coordinate 6,410 of ONBT01000054.1, forward strand.
TCGAAGACAGTTCTAACAAAAAAAGTGTGTCGGTTTTGTGTACTATTTTTGTTGCTTCTGTGAAAATGAAATGATATATTCCTTAACAGAAATGAAAGCGCTTACATTTTACAGGGCCTTTCATATAGAGCTCACAAAAGGTGGGTTAGAATCAAAAAGGAGGATTCTTTACATGAAGAAAAAGATGGTTTCCGTGCTTCTTGTCGGCGCCATGGCAGCTTCGCTGCTTGCCGGCTGCGGATCAGGTACGGGGGATGAAACGACTGCCGACAGCACGGACAGCAGCACGACCACGACGACGGACAGCTCCAGCACTTCCAGCGATGAGCCGTACGATCTCGAAGATCTCTACATCACGGTTGACGGTACCCTTACAGCTACTGTAGACAGCGGTCAGAAGGAATTCGAGGAGCAGTGGGAAAAGGCAGTCAGCGAGAAGCTCGGCCACCCCATTGACCTTCACATCACCCAGCTGGATCATTCCGATTATGCCGGAACGGTTTCCAGAACCCTGACGACCGGTACACCCGGCGACGGCCAGTATCCCGACGCCCTGATCATGAGCGCTACAATGCTCCGTCAGTATCAGACGACCGGAATGCTCTGGAATCTCAAGGACGCATTCGACAATGCAGAGTTCCAGTCCCGCATTACCCTTCCCAAGGTCAATGAAGGCCTGCAGACGACAGACGGCAAGCAGTACGGCTTCGCTCCCACATACGGCAACGGCTGTGTTACCTACATCAAGCAGTCCTGGCTTACAAAGGCCGGCAAGACCGTTGATGACATCAAGACTTTTGATGACTACTACAACCTCCTGAAGAGCGTTTCCGACGGCAAGACCTACGGCGTTATCGCAGCAGGCTACGGCAAGCTCGACGAGGCTCCTTACATCAACTACATGCCTGAATGGTGGCAGGGAGCATATCCTTCCTTCTATCAGAACAAGGACGGCGAGTGGGTAGACGGCTTCATGGAGGACGCTACCGTAGAAGCTCTGAAGAGACTGAATCAGGGCTACAAGGACGGCATCATCGATCCCGATACCGAGGAAGCCGGAACCAAGCAGGCTCGTGAGAAGTTCTTCTCCAACGACCAGTCCACTTCCGAAATGGCATTCACCTACTGGGCAGGTACATGGCTCAGAACCCTTACGAACAATATGGACAAGAACCAGGTCGACACAGACCTTGGCGATGACCGTCTGGTAATGCTTCCTCCTATCCAGGAAATCAAGGATACCTGGGGCGGCTACCTGAACCGTGAAGCTCCCGTTTGGGTCATCACGGATGACGGCGACGGCAACGATGCCCGTGAGCAGGCCATCTTCGATGCCCTTTTCGAGACCATGCTCGACGGCGACAAGGTACAGACTCTCTGGACATATGGTGCAGAGGATGTTCACTGGTCCACCAAGGCTGAGTCCTTCGATACCTACAAGTGGGTTGAGGATGACAAGCTTACAGACGAGCAGAAGGCTACTGTCAAGGAAGCAAAGGACGGCAAGTCTCTCGTACTTGACAAGCATTATGACTATGCAGACGGTGAATTCCATCTGAAGCCTTCACCCAACGATCCCAACACCCTTTGGAAGAAGAACCACCTGGATCCCGTTCTGGTCATCGCTCCTCTGACAAACGGCTATGCGGATGACGACGCTCTCGTTACCAAGGGCAATGAGTTCTTCACAGAGAACTGCGTAGACGCTCCTGCAGCAGCTTCCTGCGATACCCTGACAAATGTCGAGGCCGATATGGTTTCCGACAAGACAACCTGGATGAACGAGGCAGTTACCGGCCAGATTACAGCCGAGGAAGCAGTTCAGCAGTACAAGGACAAGTATGCAGATACTTCCGCACAGATCATCTCCGAGCTGAATGCTCAGAAGTAATTCGGACTGATTTCCAAAGAACTATATAGATTTCTGATGGCATCCTGCTTCTCGAAAGTGAGATTTTGGTTCGAGGGCAGGATGTCTTGAGTTAAAGAGTTAAAGAGAAAGGATAGACCAAAGTGAGCGGAAAATCCAAGACAATTGAGCCTGCACCCACCGTGCAGGTACGGAAAAAACCGCTGAAGGTTCGGATCCGGCATTCCATGGGCTTCTACTTCATGGCCCTTCCGGTAATCATCTTTGTAGTGCTTATCTACTACTGGCCGATGCTGGGTATCCGCTATGCCTTCTTCAGTTACAAGCTGCGCAGCATTCACTGGGTAGGACTTGAAAATTTCCGAATGATGTTCAGTCAGAAGGAGTTTTGGCAGGCCTTCATCAATACCCTTTGGCTGTCCACATTCAAACTTGTACTCAATACATTTGCGGCAGTTGTCATTGCCATCTTCCTGAACGAGGCCATCAACCTCATCTTCAAGAAGGTCATTCAGACGGTCATCTACCTGCCCCACTTCATGTCCTATGCGGTTGTGGCAGCCATTTTCTCCCTTTTCCTTTCCCCGTCCTCGACAGGTTTCGTGAATGAGACCTTGAAGAGCTGGGGCTGGATTTCCCAAAGCATTGACTTTTTGCATGAGAAGTCCATGTGGCAGCCGATCTTCTTCGCCATCAACCTCTGGAAGGAAGTCGGCTGGGGAACCGTCATCTTCTTCGCCACCCTGTCCGGTATCAATCCGGAGCTTTATGAGGCGGCAAAGATCGACGGGGCGACCCGTCTGCAGCGGATGCGTTACGTCACATTCCCTGCCCTTTCCAGTACCATCATTATCGTTCTGATCCTGAACCTGGCCAAGGTTCTGAACATGTTCGAGCCCGTATTCGTACTCTACAATTCACGGGTATATGATGTATCGGATGTAATTTCGACCTTCATTTACAGAAAGACCTTCCTGCAGCCTATTCCGGATTATGGATATACTACGGCGGTAGGCCTCTTCAAATCGGTTGTCGGCGGCGCCCTGATGCTCGGCTGCAACGCTCTGAGCAAGAAGGTCCGCGGTCGAGGCATTATTTAAGGAGGCTTTGTGATGGCAGATATGGCCGCTCCGGTTCAGGTTTCCCAACCGGTCAAATACAAGAAAAAAAGAACGAAGATCACGACATTCGACGTCGTCAATGTAATCGTATTTACCCTGATTGCACTGATCGTCATCATCCCCCTGTGGAAGGTTATCGTCGATTCCTTCAATGCGGTAGGTGTGTACCAGTTCAAGCTCTGGCCGACAGACCCCACATTCGACGGCTACAAGACGATTTTCACGACCCAGAAGCTGTACCGCCCTTTCATCAATTCGGTGGTTACGACGGTCCTCGGGACCCTGGTCGGACTCATCATGTCCACCCTCGGCGGATATGTTTTGAATCAGTATGACATGCCCGGACGGAATGCGTTCTCGTATTTCCTCCTTTTCACCATGATCTTCTCGGGCGGCATGATTCCCGAGTACCTGGTCATGAAGCAGCTGCACCTCGTCGATTCCATGTGGATCCTCGTCGTAAAGCACGGCATGAACGTCTACAACCTGGTCCTGATGAAGAACTTCTTCGAAGGCATTCCCACATCCCTCTATGAGGCGGCGGAGCTCGACGGCTGCACCCCTATGGGAATCTTCTTCAAGATTGTCCTTCCCCTTTCCAAGGCAGCCCTGGCTTCCATCGGTCTGATGTTTGCCGTTACGGTATGGAACGATTACTCAACTGTACAGATTTACATCACCGACCCCAACCAGGTCAACTTCCAGTACCAGCTCCGTGTCATGATCATGGACGGAGATACGCCGACGACGGCCTATCGGGTCTCGCAGGACACGCTGTACTATGCTTCGATTGTCTGCGCGATCCTGCCCTTCATGGCCGTATATCCTTTCCTGCAGAAGTACTTCGTTACCGGTATCAATGCAGGTGCCGTAAAGGAATGATTTCCCGCCTCGTCCAGAGGCTTGAGCTTGCGCCGCTTTCATCAGCGGCGTGAGCCTTTTTGAGGGACTGCCGGGGGATGCTTTAGAAGACTCTCTGGTATCCGCTCATGGAGTATTTTTATGAAGAGAATAATATGGCTGGGTGACAGCACCGTCACCTTCAACAAAATTTCCACATATCCCCAGACCGGCCTTTCCCAGGGGCTTCTCCTCTACCTCAAGGATGATGTCTTTCTTCGCAGCTTCGCCATCAACGGCCGCTCCACGAAGTCCTTCATAGAACAGGGGAGACTCTCTGCAGCGGATTCTTATATTGACGAGGGCGACCTGGTCTTCATTCAGTTTGCCCACAATGACGAGAAGAAGGAAGACCCCCTCCGCTACACGGACCCCGACACCACATTCAAGGAAAATCTGAAAAGCATGATTACCGTCGCAAGAAAGCATGGAGCTTATCCCGTTCTTTTCACTCCGATTGCCCGCCGCCTTTTCGATGCCGAAGGAAAGTTCCTCCCCGGCAGCCACGGGCTCTATCCGGTGAAGATCCGGGAGACAGCCGTGGAAGAGAATGTCCCCCTTGTCGATCTGACGAGGAAGACGGAGAATTTTCTTTCCGCCGTCGGCGATTTTGCCTCCCGCCCTTTATATGTATACCCTAAGGACAATTCCCACCTCGTGATGCAGGGGGCCGTGACCTATGCAGGGTTTGTTGCAGACGCCCTTGCTTCTTTCGGCAGTCCCTATGCGGACGTCCTTGTCGCGAGGGATGCAAAGACTGTGGATGACGACGGGCGGCCGCTCCATGGAAACTATACAGGAACAGAAACGATAAATTCCGCCGGGGGCATTTCTTCGATGGATGAAAGCCTGCAGAAGGCCGCTTTTTCCGCTGAGCCGGAAGACTGAAAAATTATACGGACCCGGGGGAACTATATTATTCATGTTTGAAAAGGACTTAAAGGCGACAGATGAGCTCGCCCAGAAGTACATCGAAAACTACAAGAAGTACCGGGGGAAGCCCCTTCGGGTTCTTCTCGGCTTCTACAAGGGCCAGTACCATAAGTTCCTGCTGTCTGCTTTTTTCTTCCTGATCAAGCATTCGCCGGCTCTCTTTTCCTCCCTCCTGATTGCAAACGTCATCAATGGGGTTCTGGCCGGGGGAGAGACGGCAAAGCATGCCATTATCGTAAATGTTCTGATCTGGCTTGCCCTTCTTTCCGTCCATCTGCCGGCCAACTACATGCATACAAGGCTTCGGTCCGAAGTGACCCGCTCTACGGAGGCCGGTCTCCGGGCCGCCCTTGTGAAGAAACTGCAGGAGCTTTCGATACCCTACCATACCCGGTCCCAGTCGGGGAGACTTCAGTCGAAGATTATCCGGGATGTGGAAGCTGTCGAGACATTATCCTCCCAGCTTTTCATCGGGGTATTGCAGATTGCCAT
>ONBT01000035.1 GCA_900316075.1 uncultured Lachnospiraceae bacterium
GGCCGGCCGCCGATAGGGATCAGCGGCTCTCCATCCACCGTGGGAAAGGTCTCTGCTGCTTTTCTGACAGCCGCATGAAAGCCCTTCTGCATCGTCATATCCGGACTTCCGATGGCTTCGTAGATATCCTTCCGCACCAGGAAGACCACATTTGACGCAATATTGTCATGGGAGGAAAAGTCCTTGGGGGTGTAGGCCGCATTGGGGTAGCCGTAGATATTGTCATCCCCGGAGGTGTAGTACTTGCGGATATCGGGGTCCGTCACATCATAGAAGGCCTTGTCATAGAGGTCCGCCAGCGTGTTCAGGGGAAAGAGCCTCTTCTCTGAAAGGAGACGGCTGTACTCCTCCGTATTCGGGGCCACGGTGACGATGTCCGGCAGGTCATGAGAGCTGATTCTGGAATTCAGGGTGGAATCATTGGACTCGGTCGGGGTCTCGAAGGAAATCCGGATCCCGGTCCGCTTCTCAATCTCCCTATACACCAGGGAACCCGGATAATTGCCATTGAACCAGGAGTAGTCCACGTACCAGGTCAGGATGTCCTTTTTCTCTGTCTCCCCGGTCTCGTTGCCGGCCTTTCCATGCCAAAGCAGGAAGGCAATGAGGCCGACGGCCGGAATGGCCGGCAGCAGAATGAAGAGATACCTCTTCTTTTTCTTCTCCCCTGTCATAAAAGTCCCTCAACCCAAGAGAGCTGTGTCCCTCCGGAAACCCGGAAGGGATACAGCTCAGAAATGTCTTACCAGTCTGTACACATCAAATCTACTCTTTTACCGCACCGGATGCAATAGAGCCGATGATCTGTCTCGAGAAGATACAGAAGACGATGAGAATCGGGATGACCGAAATCGCAACGGCCAGGTAAATAGCGCCCTGGTTTGACTGCAGGTCGGTTGCCGCATTCAGGGTAGTGATGAGGACGGGCAGGGTGAACTTCTCTTTCTTGTTCAGAATAATCATCGGGAGAAGGTAATTATTCCAGTTGCCGATGAAGCACATGATGGCCATGGTGGCAACACCGGGCTGCATCAGAGGGAGAACGATGCGGTGAAAGATGTAAAGTTCCGAGGCTCCGTCCAGGCGCGCAGCTTCCATGAGAGACCTGGGTACCACGGAAATGGCATACTGCCGAAGGAAGTATACAGTTCCGGGCGAGGCTATCGCCGGGAGGATGAGGGGCAGGTAGCTATTGACCATATGGAGCTTCGTGCACAGCTGATAAAAACCGATAAGGGAGAGCTGACCCGGAATCATCATGAAAATCAGGATGGAAACAAAGATCAGCTTGTTTGTCTTGAACTTGTAGAAAGCCAGGCCGTAGGCCGTCATGGCCGAAAAATAGGCCGTCAGGAAGGTGGCGGGCAGGGCCACGATCACACTGTTCAGCATGCCCCGGTAAATATTGAAGTAATCCGAGAGCTGCCGGTAGTTTGCGCCCAGACTCTTGCCGGGTACAAAAGAGAAGGAGTGGGAAATCTCAACCCCGCTTCTCGTCGCATTGACCATCATCAAAAGGAAGGGCATGATGCAGAGGGCGGCCAGAAGAATGAGAAGGATATAAAGGATTGTCTTGTTTACGACGAATCCCACAGGTTTTCCCTGTCGTTTCATTTTTTCTTCCTCCTTTCTTCTTTGGCTTCCTTCCGGTCATCCTTGCGGAAGAGATAGAGCTCGAAGATAGATACGAGCAGGATGATCATGAACAGGGTGTAGGCAATGGCCGAAGCAAATCCGGTCTGTACCGTTCCCGAAGTAAATGCGAACTTGTAGAGATACATCATCACAGTCTGTACAGACCCGTAGGCCGCCGACGAAGGCGAGCTCATCAGGAAGGGCAGGTCGAACATCTGCAAGCCCCCGATCAGGGATGTGATGGCCACATATTCAAGAATGGGACGGATCAGAGGAAGAGTAATCTTCCCGAAGATAGTCCAGCGCCCGGCCCCGTCGATTCTCGCCGCCTCGAAGTAGTCCGTGGATATTCCCTGCACTCCGGCCATCAGCATGATGAAGGAGTTGCCGAACCACATCCAGGAGGAGATGACAGCAATCACGTAGCCTGCATGATTCGAGGTACCCAGCCAGTCTATGGGAATATAATTCTTGTGAAAGGCCTGGGCAATATTGTGCAGGATAATATTGAAAGTTCCGTATCTCCAGTCCAGCAGGGTCTTGAAGAGAAAAGCCACAGAGGTCGCCGCAATCAGGTTCGGCAGAAAATAGACAATCCGGAAAAACGGGAGCCCCTTCATCTTGTACTTCATGTCGGAAAAGACAATGGTCAGAAGGAAGGCCAGGCCCAGCTGCAGGACGATGTTCACTCCCCAGATCCGGACCGTATTCCCCAGCGCCCGCCAGAAAAACTTGTCCGTAAATACCCGGGCGTAGTTGGCAAATCCGATGAAATGCGGCGTCCCCATTACCTTCAGATCGGTAAAGGAAAGGTAGAGGGTCCTGAGTACCGGATACACGGAAAAAATCAGGAAGACGATGGAGAAGGGTGCCACAAAGGCGTAGCCCCACCGGTTGTACCGGCTGAGCCGGCTGGATTTTTGGGTCTTCATTATTATCCCCTTTGAAAAGAACCGGGATTGCCGGGCCCTTTTGCCTCAGCAATCCCGAATAAATTATCTCTGAATTTCAATGTCCGGATATGTGGATGCCACCGTATCGTAGAAGTTGTTGATCGCTGTATCCTTGTCGGAAGCCCCGGTCTTGATGGAGGAAATTGCCTCACCCCAGGCATCGCCGATGACCTTGTCGTACTTGGTGACCTTGGAGTAGTCGATACCCTCAGCCTGCTGCAGCCAGAAAGCGTAGAGCTTCTCGTTGCCGTATACGGGGTTCTCGTCATCCTTGTGCTTCTCAAGTACGCTCTTTAAGGAAACGACATCGCCTTCGGACTTCTCAATCCACCAGTCCGCTGTATCTTCATCCAGGGTGCAGAACTTGATGAAGTCCCAGGCAGCTTCCTTCTTCTTGGACTGGCTGGAGATACCGATGAAGGTGCCGCCGCCGAAGCCGTAGGAAGGTCCTGCGCAGACGCCCCAGGAACCGGACGTATCCTTTACATTGTCACGAAGGGTCAGAACGCCCCAGGAAGGAAGGCCGTATGCAAAAACTTCCGTCTTGGGAAGGTCCTTGGTCTGCTCTTCAAAGTTCTCGGAATCCCATACGTTTACGGAATCATCGGAACCGGACTGAATATCCTGGGAAAGGATGGGGATGGGGCCGCTCATGGCCTGATACCAGGGAGTGGACCACTGGGAAGCATAGGCGGTGTAATCATCCTGATAAAGCTTGACGGCCAGGTCCATGTAGTCGTATCTGGACTGGTCTACATTCAGCTTGTTGTCCACGACCCAGGCAGAGTCGCCGGAGAAGTAGTTCATCTCGCCATCGGATGCGAAGATGCGGTAGCCGGCGTCCTTCAGGGTCTGCGCCGTTTGAAGAATCGTATTGTAGTCTTTGAAGAGCTTGCCGATTTCCTCGGGATCATCCGTTCCGAAGACCTTCTTTGCAATGTCTCTCCGGTAGTAGATGCCGGCAGGGGTGATCTGATAGGAAATGGCCCGCTGTACGCCGTCCGCATCCTGGCCGACCTTCCACACATAGTCAACGACCTGGTCTGCGTAATCCTGGGCTCCGAACTGGTCGAGGTCCTCAAAAAAGCCGTTGTCATAGAAGTCCTGCAGCATCTGGGGCTCGCCTACAATGACGTCCGGTTCGGACTCGCCGCCCATCAGGGCTGTCTGAACCTTGGTCGGATAGTCGGCCGGCTCGATGACCACGGTCTCAACCTCTTTGCCGGTCTTTTCCTTGTAATGGTCCGCGAACTGCTCCAGGTCCTTGGCCAGGGTCCATACGACGATCTTGTCATCGCCGCCCGAAGAAGAATCACTCGTCGCGGTGTCGCCTGCTGCCGTGCTGTCGGACGTAGATGCGCTGCCGCTGTCCCCCGTCGATCCGCAGGCCGCCATGGAAAGGGCCATTGCAGCTGTCAGAGCAACTGCCAGGAATTTTTTGAATTTCACTTTCGTTTCCTCCTTTTACTTTTCGCTGCTTGAGATATCCGGTCGAAACCCCCGGCCGACCGCAGCTCTTTTTGATGATGCAACTATACCGCCGGAGAAAGCCGCAAGAAATTACCCGATTTTTAGAAAGGTGTTCTTTTTTCACACATAAAAAATGACCCCCGTTCCGGAATTTAAAAAAACGGAACAGGGGCCGAAAGCGGCTGTTTAAAGTGCTACTCTATTTCTACATCGATGCGGTGGAAGTCTCCGTTTCGAATCATTTCCGCCTTCTCTCCGGAAACCACTTCACCTTCAATTCGTTCCCTGGTGTCATCTTTTCCGGTCAGCGTATAGGAGGAAATCCGGTAGCCGCCGGGGAAATAATCCTTCTTCTCCCCGAAGCGATAGCATACTTCAGTCGTTCCGAAGAGGGTGGCGCTGACCGTCCCGTCTTCCCTGATGAAGGCGGCGGGAATGACCGGCTGCAGGGCAAATGTGAGCTTCTTTTCTTTTTCATTAAATGAGAATAATGTTTCCCCGAAGAAAAGGACATGCCACATGGAAAGCATCTCGGCCGTGGAACCGGAAAGCCTTGCCACAAAGCCCTTCCCGTGAATCGAGGCATCGGGATTGGCGCTGGAGGCAATGAAGGATGAATTCTCATAGATGCTGCGCCCGTACACCTCCGGATCCATGAAAGGCACCAGGCAGGTCCGCATGTCGGAGAAAAACTCTTTGTAAAGGCCGGCCCTCAGAACCTCGAGCAGGTACTTGTACTCCATATGGAGCCAGATGGATTCGTTCTCCAGCCAGCCCGGGGTGAAGGTATGGCAGCGGCCGATTTCCGCAGAAGCCGAGGCCAGGTCAGCATTGACCTTGTACATCTGAAGCTTGCCGTCATAGAGAGGACTTTCTTTCACAGCCCGGTAGAGGCCTTCTGCCTCTTCAGTATTCTTCGCAAGCTTCATGGCATGGACGGAGCCTTCCAGGAAGTCCGGCATGTGACGGACAGCAAATGCCTTTGGCTGAATCCCCTCCGCACCTTCCGTATAGTCCGTCACCTCATAAAAATAATATGTGGGATATACGCCGTCTTCTGTTTTTTTCTTCGCAGCCTGGCCCGCTTCGAGAACGGCAAGGACAGCCTGCAGAAGCTTTCTCACTTCACCGGCATCCACCGATTCTTTTTCACCGGAAATGCCGGCGTAGATTTCTGTCCGATAGGCCTCCTTGATGTCATTCATGCGCTCATAGCGGGCGAGCTGCTTTGCTCTTGTTTCCCCGCCCTCACCGGGAAGCAGTCCCTCCCCATAGAGGGCCGTCGATACCCGCTTCATGAGTTCAGAAAGTTCCCTCGAAACAGAAACCGTCTCCACCCCGTCCAAGGCGTCAAGCGTGTAGCAGACGAAGCGGATGAGCTCTAAGGCCTCGGATACGGAAGAACCCAGCATTCCGGGCAGACCGTTTAAGGCGTCATACCAGCCGGGCTTTCCTCCCTCCATTTCAATGCCCATGGAAAAAGGATCCAGGGCAAGGAATTTCACGGTATCGAGAAGGAGCAGCTTTTCCAACACGGATACGTAGATGAGACGGCCTTCCCGGTCCCGGTAAAATTCCTTACTGCCTTCGGGGTTTACATTATCCTCAAGGAAGAAATACTGGCGTATGCCTTTCACTGTTTTCACATAGCGCTTTGCCCGGGGCAGGATCTTCTTCTCGCAGACCCGGATGGTCAGGCCCTCATCGAAGAGAAGGCTGTGCTCCTCCTCAGGGAAGAGAGCCAGGTACTGCTCCAGAAGGTCATAGAGATAGATGAAGTGGTCGCACCAGTAGCCCTCGCCGAAGGTACTCCGGTTCTCCTCCGTTGAGAAATCCATGATAGTGGAAAAGAGCTTCTGCTGCCGGTCCCGGTCTCCTATGACGGAAAGCCGCTCCAGCAGTCTTCCCGGCGTGAAGCTTTTTGCCGTCAGGAAGTCCAGGATATCCTTTTGAATCCCTGCAGGCAGACCTTCCAGCACAGCCTCTGCCCGGTCCCGGCTGATGACATAGGTCTTCGGCTCAATCTGAAGGGGATTGACCCCGTCCGGCTGGATCAGGGAGAAGAAATCCCGGATATTTTTTCGGCTGACAAAGGGAGAAATCAATGTATCCTCCCGCCGATTCTGCAGGACGTCCCGGAAGTTGCCATTGCCCTGGGAAGCGTACTCGGGCAGGGTGGAAAAATAGTTGTAGTCCCGCTCCAGGTCTCCATGCTTTCTCGAATAGAGATAGAAGACCTTGTTATGACCCATCCGGACCGGGAAGCCGCCCCGAAGACCGTTGTCGAGATAGCAGTTTGCTATATAGGCGTCGAAGTCGGAGAAAGCCGTCCGTGTCGCCACCCGGGAGGTCAGTTCTTCCGCCAACCCCTCTGCCCGGACCTTTTTCAGGCTGAAGTAGGCTTCATCTCTGGACTTTGCCGTAAAGTTTTTCAGAATCTCCGTGCTTCCGGTCTGCCCGTAGAGTTCATAGAAGGTGAGGCTCTCCCCCGGCTTCAGGCGGGCGCTCCGGCAGAAAAAGGCAGCCGGAAAGATATTGGAGGTCCGGCCGTCCGCAGGGTCCGGCGTCCCCTTCTCTTCAAAAGCCAGGGGATGAACGAAAGAGGTATCCCGGCCGAAAATCTGCCGGGCATCCACGATGAGCTTTACCTCCCGCAGGCCGTCTCCCCAGCCGGCTGCGAAGTTTCCTTCAGCAACCTCCTTGACCTCGGCCGAATCCGCCATGCTGGCCCGGACCCGGTAGACAGCCGGATTTTTTCCCAGAAACTCCACGCTCATGAAGGCCTTGGAGGTCTCAGTCATATTCTTGAGATTGTCGGCATTCACCCCGTAGGGGACGACCTCGGGCATGCCGTCGCAGACCTCGATTTCCTGTTCCTCTGCCCCCGTATTCGTGACTTTCACCATACGAGCCAGAGCACCTAAGGGTTCTTCCGGAAGGATGTAATACACGGCCTCCGTGGAAATCCCGCAGGAAGCCTCTTCTGTAAGGGTCAGGGAATTTTTCCGGATTGCCATCCGGCTCTTGGACGCATTTTCTATGGAAAAGGCCTCATGCACATGCCCGTCCGGGAAACGGATGAAAGTGCGGAAACCATGGGTCAGGACCTCCTGATAGGCCTTGTGGGCGGGGTAAAACTCCATGATAGCATGGTCCTTGTCCCCGGCCCCGAAGCTGACGACGGCCTGCCCCCGGTTTACATACATGCACCAGAGGGGAATGCCCTCCTCTCCTGCAATTCCGGGCAGAAAACTTGCCCAGGGCTCCTTTTCCATATAGCTTTCAATCGTAAATACGTCTTTCATCTCTTTCCCCTTTTCTCAGGAAAGCCTGGCAGTGAGTTCTACCGCCCCGCCGCCTGCCTCATTTTTCAGTTTTTCAAAAGGAATAATAATGCCTTCATTCCCCCTGGCCTCAAAGGTATCCTGCCCGGATTTGACTTCTTGCAGGGCCAGACGGTCCTTCCCGATCGAAGGCTTCCCCTTCTCATAGACAATGGTCACCGGAAGCCCCCGGAAGGCAAATGTGACGCTGGTCTTCCCGCCTTCATCGAAAAGTTCCGGCAGCAGGGCCGGTGATATACACAGGTCCCCATAGTGCCCACGAAGCCCGTATACCTCCGTCACCATCGTATAGAGGTACCAGGAGGCCGCCCCGGTCAGGTAGTGATAATACCCCTGCCCCGTGAGGTCGAAGTATTCGGGAATCCCCGGAAAGATTCGGGAGGCCGGAAAGTTCATGGAGGCCCGGTAAAGCTCCTTCAGGGCTTCAAAGCCCGCTTCCCTCCGGTCCCGGCGAAATAGAGCGTTGGCAAACATGACGGCCATATGGGAAAAGACTGCTCCGTTTTCCTTGGTCCCGTAGGCAAAGCCGAACATCCGCCCCATCTTCATGTGGGGAATGTGGTCCCTGTAGTCACTGTTCAAGGCATAGCCGCCCCTGCCCGGCCGGAAAAGAAGTTCCTTTGTGGAACGAAGAACCGCGTCTGTCTTCTCCCCGTCCGCTATGCCATACATGAGGGGATAGACCTGGGCGATGAGGGAGATATCTTTCCTTGTGATTTCCTCCAGGGGCTGTTTGTCATTGTCATAGTATCCCCGGTAGTAGGCCAGATTTCCTTCCTGCAGGAACTCGTTCGTATTGATGTGGTCTGCAATCTCTTCAGAGAGCCGGTCCAGAAAATCCGAAAGTTCCCGGGCAGGGATTTCTTTCTTCCGCCCCGAGAAGCCCCCGGCAGCGGTATCGCAGTAGCTTTCGAGCAGGCCCTGTTTCTGCTGTATAGTGAGGGGCTTTCCATTATTCTCATGCATGGGGGAAAGGAGCCCTTCCATTTCCTCCGCTATGGAAACCGCCTCCAGACAGCTGTCCCTCAGGAGACGGGCCAGGTCTTTCAAGTTTCCGGCATAGAAGGCCGTGAAGGGAACGCTCTCTCCGCCCTCTGCTGCCATATCCATTGCATCGTTCCAGTCGGCATTGTGGAGACGGATATTTCCGTGCACTCCCACATCGTAGACGCTGGTCAGCTGCTCGAGAAGTATATGCTCGAAAACGGTGCCGGACGAAGCCTTCTGAAACCCGCTCTCCTCTTTGGAAAGGGTCCGGCTGACCCGGTGGGTGAAGGCATCCCGGAAGTAGGGGGTCTCCTCGGAAAGAATGCCGAAGTCCCCGCTCTCTTCGATATAGAGAAGGACGGTCTGCAGGGGCCAGGCCGCATGGTCGCACCAGAGGCGGGGGATATTGTTCCGGTCGGACTTGAACTCGCCGGGCTTGTCCCCGATGATGGTCGCATTCGTTCCATCGGTCCGGACGCCCCCGAACTGGGAAATGAGATCAGCGCGCATGGAGGCGGGGTCAGCAAGCAGAAGGGCCAGGCAGTCCTGCCATAGATCCCGCCAGCCCCGGCCGCCCCGGCCGTAGTCGTGATGGGGCAGGAAGGAGCAGCCGAAGACCCGGCGCAGGGTCGGCTGGAAGGCTACCCATTTCATGAAAGTATCAAAAGAAGCGTCTCCGGTCTCCTGGCCGAAGGGGCTCTTTGAGGCCCAGTAGCTGTGGCTCTTCTCCAAGGACTGAAGGACTTCTTCATCAGAGAGAAGGCACATGGCCTGTTCTTCTGCCGCTTTCGGATCATCCGCAATCCCGATTTTTACGAGATAGACAGCACACTCTCCAGCTGAGAGCGTTTTCTCCGGGAAGGAAAAAGCCCCGAGAATCTCACGTCCGTCAACCGTTTCGCCGGCCTCGTAGCGAAACTTCTCCGCCTCCTTCTCCGGGCAGACGAGGCCGTCCGGCCAGATCAGGTTCCCGGCTCCGACGAAAGCATCGAGATCCGGATAGAAGGTATCAGGGCTCGTCCCGTCCGCTCCGGTCCCGACCACATAGGTCGTCATGCTGTTTTCCTTATGGCCCCGCTCGTCAAAGGACATGGAAGGCGTGAGAAAAATTCCCTTCTCTTCAACCCTGGCCCGGTTCAGGAGGCTGGTCACATGCCGGTGGTCCCGGAGGTTGTCGGCACTGCGGCCGAAAATGGGAATGGATGCGGTCAGGCGGATTCGGATGGGACCGGCGCTTTCATTAGTAATCGCAATCCGGTGAATCTCTTCATTTGTATCATAGGGAATGAAGGAGAGAATCTTTGAAGAGACCGGGGCGTAAGGGTAGGACCTGGTCACTTCCATGCAGCCGTAGAGAAGTTTTGCGTCAGCAGAAAGTTCTTCTTTCGTTCCCCGGCGGACCTTGTCAAAGGGGGAGTTCCCGGTCAGGGAGAAAAGCAGGTCTTCTTCTCCTTCTCCCGAAACAGAGAGGAAAAAATTCCGCATGGTATTCTTCTCGGACAGATCCTCAGCCGAGGCCGGCTCAATCAGGAAATGGTTCTGGTCCGTCTTCAGATCCCCATGCAGGTCCGGTGTCAGGGCCCCCTTCAGGCCCTTTTCCGAGGCCAGGGGAAAGTAGAGGCCTGATGCGTCCTGTACATTTCGGATGACAACCTCTTCACCCATGTCTTTCATAAGATAATACCCTCCTTTTGCCGTTTTCCGCTTTTACTATGCCCCATCTTAAAGCCTTTGCTCTACCGAAAGAAGGGACAAAATATCGCTTTGGTGTGATTTTTTGATACAGGGTCATTATACAAAAGAAACCGCCGGGGGTGAGCCCTCAGCGGTCTGTTTCGTGGTATTTCGTCAAGTTTTTGCGGAATTTCGTCCGCTCCCCAATCTTCTGCAAATACACGGACGGAAAAATTGTATAATAGGGAAAAATGATTGACAGGAGGAAAAAATGTCAAAGGATATCCGAAAACAGGGAAAATTCGGGGCCGCAGCAGCGGTCCTGGTCTGCCTTCCCGTGCTTTTTTGCATCCTCCTGCTCTCTCCCGCTTCGTCCGATGCACCAAAGATAGCCGCCCTGCCCGGCCTCTCCCACAAAGACGCCATGAAAGAAGAAAACCTTCAGAAAATCGGAAAATATCAGATTCTGGTCATCGATGCCTGGGAATACAGCGCAGAGGAAATCTCTGCCCTGAAAAAGCAGGGATGTAAGGTATATACCTATCTCAATGTCGGCTCCCTGGAAAACTTCCGACCTTACTATGATGAATACAAGAACCTGTGTCTTCTGCCCTACGAAGGCTGGCCGGACGAGTCCTGGGTCGATGTGACGGACGCCTCCTGGCAGGGCCACTGCGTCAGCCTGGCCGGGGACTATCTCGCAAAGGGAATCGACGGTTTTTTTCTGGACAATGTCGATGTCTGCATGGAGCTGGAAGAAAACAGAGGTTTTGAAAAGGGACCTGCTGAATCCGGAATAGAAGCCATTCTGACCGGAATCCGCGGCCTGGAGAAAGAAAGCATTCCCGTCATCCTGAACGGAGGGACGGACTTCCTGGACTATGAGTTTTCTTCCGGAAAAAGGCCGGCCTGCGACGGAATATGTCTCGAATCCGTCTACACGGAAGTCACGGATTACGAAAAAGACGGCTCTAAAGCCGTAGGTGATGCGGAAGTCCGGGAGAAGACGAAAACACTGCAAGGCTATCAGGACCAGGGCCTTTCCGTCTGGGACATTGAATATACAAAGAACCGCCTTCTTGCGGCAAGTATCCGCAGAAAGGCGGCCCGAAACGGCTGGTCTCTCTATATTTCTTCTTCCTATGCTTTGGGCAGGCCGGAGTGACATCTTTTCTATCCCTCTCAGGCGGCAACCGGTGATAGACCTTTGACAAGACCACTTCACTGCCCCTGCCTCTCCAGAATGGTCAGGAACATCTCATAGGCGTCGTCCTCACAGTTGAGGA
This sequence comes from uncultured Lachnospiraceae bacterium, assembly GCA_900316075.1. Classification (GTDB taxonomy): domain Bacteria; phylum Bacillota; class Clostridia; order Lachnospirales; family Lachnospiraceae; genus RUG306. The sequence continues at coordinate 11,350 of ONBT01000035.1, forward strand.
GTGGTGAATTCTCCCCGCCTCCGTTCGTAGACCTGCGCATGGCCGCATAATCCGCTTCCCCGTATTCGATCAGGTCCATTTCATAGAGGGGCAGACCGGCCTCTGTACAAAGCTTGCAGAAAGCCGACAGGGGATTTTTCTCTTTTCTTGTAGCCAGAAGTTTTTCCCGCAGATCTTTATCAGCAAGTGCTTTTTTCTTCAGCGCCTCAAGGGTTTCATAAATTTCCATAAGCGTATCCGCCTTTCATGTCTATTTTACCGCAAACAGAATAATGTAAAAAGGCTGTGGGCAGGGCAGATTTTCCCCCGCACACAGCCTCTTTGCTGTTTCTATTATTTATCTCAGGCTGTTTTCCTCTCCTGCCGGTTCCGGATAAACTGCAGAAGAAGCACCAGCGCTACGCCCAGAATGGCAGCAAGCCAGTTGAAGGTTCCAAAGGTCATGGCGGGCTGGGCATTTTCAAGCGTCGTCGGCCCCATCACGATGGAATAGAAGGACCCCACCATCATGCCGAGAATCAGGTAGACGGTCTGGGGGCGGAACTTTTCGAGGCAGGTCCGAATCAATTTCACCACAAGAACGGCTCCAAGGATGATGCCGCAGATGAAAATCAGGATGCCTGGTATATATTTCGCTTCCCCGGCCATAATCTTCCGAAGAGAGGACATGACCGGCAAATAGGCCCCGAAGATCAGGAGCATGGTGGAGCCGGAAATACCGGGCAGGAACATGGCGGAGATGGCCACCATGCCGACCAGAATCAGTTTGATGGCAAGACCGGGTGTCAGGGCGGAAAGGTCCATCGAAGCCCCGCCTCCGGCCTTGTTGACAAGGGTCACTGCCACGACAAGGACGATTCCAATGATGAGGAAGGGCAGGCCCTTGGCCCAATGCCTATAACTCTCCTTCTCCTCTATGATAATGAGGGGAATAGCTCCGGCAATGAAGCCGATAAAGACGGAACTGATCACATAGATGTGGTTTTCAAACATCGCGTTCAGCGCGACGACAGCCAGCCCCATGCCGATGACCCAGCCCAGTCCCAGTTTCAACAGGAAAATGACGGCCTTCTTCTTCTCCGGGGCTTTCCCATAGAAAAGCCGCTCGATAGATCCGATGAAGTCATCATAGAAACCCATGATAAAGGCGACGGTTCCGCCGGATACCCCGGGCACCGAATCCGCCAGGGCCATGAAAAAGCCGCCAAGTGCTGTCAGAAACATTATTCTATTCCTTCCATTAATTACTCAATGATCAGTGTCAAAGGGATTATACAGGAAGCCTTTTAGAACGTCCACCCAAATCAGACCAAACAATTTTTAGTTCAGTCTTTACTTTTTGAATAATGAAGTTATAATAATTATAACTTTAAAGCGTGTTTTTATTATAAATATTATAATGTTGGAACTATCTTATGGGAAAAACATTTGCCCTGCCTGAAAGACTTGAGACAGAGGATATAAAAGCCTTACGACGGCGGCTTGGCATGACGCAAAAAGAGTTTGCTGAGTTAATGCAGGTTTCCAAAGCGACTGTTGTACACTGGGAAAATTCAGAGAAGCCTCTGACCGGCCCAGTGATTCTGGCTGTGAAAATGCTTCGGGAGATGCCGAATCTGGTCGATGACCTTTCCATCCCGAAGCAGAGAATGCCTTTGCGGCTTTATTATTATTACAAGGATTTTCTCTGTACTTTAATCGACGTGGAAGACAGAACCATGCGGGTACAGATTAAAAACTATACAAAGTATGTCCAGTACAGGGCTTTCGGCAACAATACGGAACCAACCTACGAGGACTATCAGGCCTTTCTCGAGTCCCGCTGTTTCCCACGTTCCCGGGACAAAGTCAAGCTGGAACTTGCCCATCTGGGACTTCCCTTTTATGACCCGCTCATGATTGTGGAAAAGACTGAAGGGAGGATGGCCGAGGACGATTTCCGCCTGATTGTGGAGAGGAGACATTGATGGTTGAACTATATGATGCCGACCTGTTTGAGGAAGCACGGCCTTCTTCCAAAGGCAATCAGCTGAAATGGAAAACCACGGATGACCACTGGTATAAGGCGGATGGAAACGGCTACGAAGGACTGGCAGAATATGTGGTTTCGTCCCTGCTTTCGCAGTCTGACTTGCAGCAGGAAGAATTTGTTCACTATGAAACAGAAAGGATTCTTTATAAAAAAGTTGAGTACAGGGGATGCAAGAGCAAAGACTTCCTGGCATCCGGAGAGCAGCTCTTTACCTTGGAACGGCTTTTTCGACAGCAGTACGGAAGCAGCCTCTATAAGGCAGTTTTTCAAATACCTGATGTGGAAGGTCGGCTGATGTTTCTGACAGAACAAGTGGAGCAGCTGACAGGCCTTTCAGCTTTCGGAATCTACCTGGAAAAGATGTTCACCATAGATGCCTTTTTTCTGAACGAAGACCGGCATACCCACAATATTGCCGTCATATCCTGTCCCGATGGAAACTATCGTTTATGTCCCTTCTTTGATCAGGGAGCCTCTCTTCTTTCCGATACGACAATGGACTATCCGCTGGGAGAGGATATTTGCAATCTGATACCTACCGTGAAGTCGAAGACAATAGCCTGGGACTTCGATGAGCAGCTGGATGCAGCGGACAAGGCCTATGGCTGTCAACTGAGTTTTCACTTCAGCAAGAAGTATGTGCATGACCTGCTGGCTGCAGAATCTTATTATCCTGATGAAGTGAAAGACAGAGTGGAGAAAATCATTTACAGCAGAATGCGGAAATTCCAATATCTGTTTGAATGACTGTTGCGGCGGGCTCCCTTCCGTAGCCCGCCGCGTTGTCTGTTTTCGGAATTCTATATTTTCAGGCTTCCTTCAGAATCCCAGACGCGTCAATCGCTGCCACCGCCTCTCTAATGCGCTCTGCAGGCATATTCAAGGCAAAGCGGACATAGCCTTCTCCAAGAGGACCGAAGCTGATGCCGGGCGTGCAGATGACCCCGCTTTTGTCCATCAGCTCCAGGCAGAATTTCGAAGAGTCTTTACGTCCCTCCGGCAGCGGCACCCAGACAAACATGGAGCCGTGACTGTCAACAGCATCCCAGCCGATGGAGCGAAGACCCCCGCAGAGGGCATCCCGCCGTTCCTGATAGGTTTTGCATTGTGCCTTGACCGAATCGAGCGGTCCGGTCAGGGCCGCAATCGCCGCCTTCTGGACCGGCAGGAACATGCCGAAGTCAGTCTGCCGGTGCAGTTTCCTGAAGGCTCCGACAACGTCAGATCGGCCGACCAGGAAGCTGATCCGGGCTCCGGTCACGTTAAAGCTCTTGGAAAGAGAGAAAAATTCCACGCCGACTTCCCGGGCTCCGGGATAGGATAGAAAGCTCTTCCCCTCAACACCGTCAAAAATGATGTCGCTGTAGGCGTTGTCGTGGACAATCAATATGTCGTGCTTTTTTGCAAAATCGATGAGCTCCGCATAGATTTCCGGTGTTCCGACCGAGCCCATGGGATTGGACGGCAGGGAAACGACCATGAATTTCGCCCGGTCTGCCGTCTCATCCGGAATGTCGGCAACGTGCGGAAGGAAACCGTTTTCCTTCACCATAGGATAATACTCTGCCTTTGCCCCGCACATGGTGACCGCCGTAATGAATGCCGGATAGCAGGGGGTAGGCAGAAGAACCGTGTCTCCTTCATTGCAGAGGACCAGACCGATATGCCCCATACCGTCCTGAGTTCCGTTGCAGGACTGGATTTCGTCAGCCGTGAGATCCACCCCGTAGCGCTTTTTGTAATAGGATATGACCGCAGCCACGAGTTCGTCGGAATCCCGAAGAGAATATTTCCAATTGTTCTGGTCCGGAGCGGCATCCGCAAGGGCCTTTTTGATATGGGCCGGCGCTTCAAAATCAGGCGTGCCGACGCTCAGATTGTAGATTTTCTTTCCGGTTTTCTCGAGTTCAATCCGCCGGTCATTCAATGCGGCAAAAATTTCTTCTCCGAAACGGTTGACGGTTCTGGAAAACTCCATGATTTCTCTTCTTTCACTTCAAATGAATGGGCCACGGTTTCCGTTTTATCACATTAACGCGTGAAATGCTACAATCTGCAGAAGTTTGCTCAATTCTTGTCTCCGTCCTCTTCCCTCTCCATGATCCGGTGCATGAGCTGGCGCGGCGAATACTTTTTCACCTTCAACAGATACCGCTCTCCCGTTTCCTTCAGGTCACCCGTGAAGGAAGTCCGGCGGACCCGGAGAAGGGCCAGGCGCTGGGCCGGGGAACTTTCGGAAATGGCACGGCCGATAGCACTTTCCAGCAGGCGGTCTTTGAGTTCCGCGGCGCCTGCTGCACCGGTCTCCCCGATGGCACTTGCCTTTTCCACGGCCCGCTCCATCTGCTCGTTGAGACTCGCGGCAAGCTGCTGCACCCTGGTGGCAACGGACTGAATAGAGGCCACGGACAACCCTAAGTCAGCGCCGAAGGCGCACATTAGTAATAAGGAAATACCTTCCGTCACAAGGGGATCATGGCTGTCCGTCCGCGATGAGGCAAACGGAATCACGTATTTCACGACGAAGACGCCTGCCGCCCCGAAGGCCAACGATGCCGGCAGACAGATACGGCCGTGGATATTCAGGGGCATGTCGCTGTAGTCCCACCAGACCGCGTGGAAGAGTTTTTCCATGAAATAACTCGTCAGGTATTCAAGAATAGCGCTGCCAACGACGGAAATGAGAAAAACTTTCCACAGGGACACGTCGTCCGCGGCAAGCGTCGGCAGGAGCCGCACGATGATCATCATGCCGACGGTCCCGACCCCGTAGATGGGAATGACCGGACCGAAGAGAAAGCCCCGGTTTTCCCACCGGTGCTGCTTCACGGCGTTGTAGGTGCATTCCCACACCCAGCCTATGAAAGAGGCTTCAATGAAATAGACGAAATAGAGACTGAAAATCATGTCTTTTCCTCATGAATAATAGAAAGCCCCCGGTTTCCCGAAGGCTTATGCGTTTCTGAATCCGTGTCACGCAGCGACGGTCTTTTCCCACATGGTAGCCATCTTGTCCGCGATGGTCACGGCCCAGGCTTCCCGACAGGCCGGCGGAATCACGGTCAGAGGCCACATGTGTTTTTTGATGACGTCCCGCTCCCGGTCGTTTAAAAGGAAGTCCCGGTCGGCATTTTTGAGTGCAGTACCCGGATGGAAAAAGCCGTGGAGCTTGGGATGGACATCCCCCTCCCCGCCTGTATGCCAGTCATAGAGGAAGTAGTCATGAAGGAGGGCTCCCCGCACCAGGGTCTCCATGTCACAGTGAAGCCCTAAGGCCCGGTTCACTGACAGGGCAAAGTGGGCCACATGAAGCTCGTGGCTATAGACGCTGAAGCGCCCATGCTGCACATAGGCTTTCTGGCTCAGAAAGGTCCGATCGCGCAGTATATGCGCTGCATAGGGCATCAGTTCCTCTTCTATGCTCTTGTCGGTAAGATCAGACGACATAATTGTCCCCCGTTGAAAATATTATTCATAAAGAGATACAACATGTGAAAACCTGGGCAGAGTCAGGGTTACCTGCCCATGCTCCGGAGCGGCAATAAGACCCCTGTTCAGCAGTCGTTCCCGATACTTTGCCACAGAGGACTCCCTGATTCCCGCCCGATTGCAAATTTCTTTTGCCGAGCAGGACGCATCGTCTTCCATAGCCAGCAGAAACTTCCGTTCCTGACCGGTCAGGCTCTCCCAGATTTTCCGATACACGTATTCATCCAGAAGCGCATCAAGTTTCATGACAATCTTTTCATAAGGCATGCTGGCCCTGTGTTCCCAATACAAAGCACCCAGAGCCTGAAAAGCAAAGGCATACCCTTTCGTTGTATGTGCAAGGGTCTTCGCCGTATCTTCATCAATATCAAAGGCCATCTGATATTCCCGGACAACTGCAGAAATATTGAGAGGCTGCAGCTGCGCCTTGGGGCATCGAAGAAGGAAGGTAAGCTGGGGATCATTCTGAATCGAGTTCAGATTTTCATATAGCCCGGTCATAATCAGAAATACCGGAAAATCCTCTCGGAGAAAAATCTGAAACTGACTGGCAAAAATACGCATATTGTCATCCAAAGCCACTTCGTCGATGGTGATCAGCAGGCGCTTCTCCTTTTTCTGCAGCAGGCGCAAAATATCCTCTATCCGGCCGATCACGTTTGCCGGCTGCCCATTCCCATTGACCCCGAACCCGAAGTCTGCTACGGACACACTCATTCCCTGCTTAAAAATATCCGGAAACTGACGAACCGAATACTCCAGACCATCCGCCAAATCCTCAAGGAGATTCCTGGTTGAATTCAAATTGATGACAATCCATTCTTTCTCCTTTTCCAGTTTCTTGGCAATCGTCGTCATCAGAACGGTTTTCCCGCTGCCCCGGATTCCTTCAATCAAGTAGGTATGCGTCATCGCATACCTTCCGGTAAACGACTCTACAATCTGATCTCCTACGGCTCCCCGACTGATCAGCATATTCGGCTCCTGCCCGAATGTCAGAGTAAAAGGATTATCGCTCATAGTTCACACTTTTCCAAATTCTTCCGGTTTTGAAGCATTTTTCCAATTTCTTCCAATTTTGAAAAATTTTTCCAATTTCTTCCAATTCGCAGGTATTCTAGCATGCTTCATGCCGACTGGCAAGGAAAGAACCGCATTCAGTCGTATTCAAAGATTCCCTGCAAAGCATCCGAAATTTCCATGATATCCCGGTAATGCAAACGGTCTATTCGTGTGCAGGCCCTTTTCTCCGGATCAATCAATTTGATTTGTTCGCAATGCACCACACCACACTCCCCCTTTTCTCCGGTCACAGCAATATGCAGTGGTCCCTCGGGCACGCCATTCAGCAGAGGACAGACATGAAATGTACGTGTAGACCTGATATAGGCATTCTTGCTGACGACAAGAAATTTGAATCGGAATCCCTCAATCTTCAGAATATCTCCCTGGGAAAAAGATTTCATAAGAGTTCCTTCCCGACCGGCTCGCCCCAGTCGAAGTCACAAACGGAAATTTTTCCACCGTATGCAGCCAATCGTTCTTCAAACGTCTTGTGTTGAAAGGCCTTTTTTAGAATAATGCTGTTTCCAACGACTGACATTTCGAGTTCATCGGAAATATGCATATCCAACTGGTTCAGGACAGTCTTCGGAATGCGGATTCCCTGACTGTTTCCCCATTTTTTTACAGCTACTGTATCCATATTCAGCACCTCCAAAAGGATATACATAGTATACACTACAGTTTGTTTTCTGCAACAAGTATTTTCACATAAAACCAACTGCGGAAAATCCCGCGGCCGCTTTTTGCAGAATACATATTTCAGAATTCCCGCCCCATAGTGTATACTATGAATAATTTCAGTTCTTACGCAGAAACGGAGGCCGCATGGCAAGACCTGTCCCCATCAAAAACCGCTTCACGGAAAGTATCAGCGACATCCATGCCAAAAATCTCTGGATCATCACGGTAGCCGGCATCATCAACGCCTTCGGCATCACGGCATTCCTGTATCCGGTGAAACTATACGATTCGGGCATTTCCGGCACCTCCATGCTGCTGGCCCAGATCACGCCTGCCCATTTCTCCCTGTCCTTCTTCCTCATTGTTTTGAATCTCCCCCTCTTTGCCTACGGGGCGAAAAGGCAGGGACCGCTTTTTACCATCTATTCCGTATATGCCGTCCTCATCTATTCATTATTCTCCTACCTGATCACGGACGTATTTCCGATTGACGTTTCTTTCGCCTCTCCCCTGGCCGGCCAGGACCTCCTCCTCTGCGCCCTTTTCGGAGGTGTGATTTCCGGCGTCGGCAGCGGCCTGGTGCTCCGGGCTGGAGGCGCCATCGACGGTATTGAAGTCCTGTCTGTCATATTTGCAAAGAATCTCGGAATCTCCGTCGGTACCTTCGTCATGATATACAACGTCTGCCTCTACATCATCGCAGGCATCCTCGGGGACAGCTGGATTCTTCCCCTCTACTCCATCGTGACCTATGCGGCCGGGGTCAAAACCGTGGACTTCCTGGTCGAAGGTATCGACCGGGAAAAGAGCGCCATGATCGTCACGGAGCACGAGCAGGAGGTAGCCGAAGCCTTGATGGACTTCTTCGAAAGCGGCTCCACAATCCTCCCCGCCAAGGGCGGCTACAGTAACAGCAAGAAGGGCGTCGTCTATTTCGTCGTCAACCGTTTCCAGGTCACCCGCCTCAAAAATATCGTTCACAGCATAGACCCGAATGCCTATGTCATCATCTCGGATGTGGCGGAAGTCTTCTCTCAGAACATGGAATGAGAAAGACAACCATTTTTCGTCTATTTTCCGTCATTTTTGACAACTTTCCTTGTTATTCTCCAGTAAATCCTGTTATATTTTCCGTAACTAAGTGCAGCTCATCCGATTGAAAAGGCAACAATCGCTGCTGCGGAATCCTATGCATATAATTTAAGTGAAACGGGGGTAAAAATGGGCTATCGACTTGACCGTGACGGCTTTGCCCGGGCTGTCGCCGAACTGGCCGGGACATATAGAGTCCTGGCTCCTGTCGTAAAGACGGGAAAGGGCCGGTTTACGGATACTGACATCATCCTCTATGATGAGGTGAAGGATGGTTCCGAAATCGAACTCATCAAAAAATCGGATTATTCATTCAAAGAAGCGCTGACTCCTCTTTCCGAGACCCTCTTCTTCTTCACTGAAAATCAGGTGAAGGAAGCGGATATCGACGGGCGGCCTACCTTGATTTTTCTGCGTTCCTGCGACCTGCATGCCCTGAAACGGCAGGACCAGATCTACCTCGAAAACGGGGCTCCGGACTGGTTCTATGAACGAAGACGGAAGAAAGTCCGCTTTGCTCTGATTGGCTGCACAGAAAGCGGGAAGAACTGCTTCTGTGTCTCCATGGGGACGAATACCATTGACGCCGGATATGACTTTGCTGTAAATCCTGCGGCAGACGGCGTGACCATCAGTGTGCCGGAAAATGCGGCATCTGTTTCCGTTACGACAGCAGCCGGAGAGACTGCATCGGTCGATTACAATGCCATTTTCTCTGCAGTTTCAGCGGAAAAGCTCGATGTAAAGCCGGCTTTTGTGACGGAAAACGCGGTCAACGTGCACATTCCGGAAGAGATTCCGGCTTCTGTCCTGAAGGACAGTCTGTGGGATGAGTACACGTCCCGCTGCATCGGCTGCGGGCGCTGCAACTTCGTCTGCCCGACCTGCACCTGCTTTACCATGCAGGACGTCTTCTATACGGAAAACGGCAAAGTTGGCGAGCGGCGCCGGGTAGCCGCTTCCTGCATGGTCGACGGCTTCACCAATGTAGCCGGCGGCGGCCAGTACCGGAAGACTCAGGGGGAGCGCATGCGCTTCAAGGTCCTGCACAAGATCTACGACCATCGGAAACGCTTCGGCAACGACATGTGCGTCGGCTGCGGGCGCTGCGACGATGTCTGCCCTGAGTACATTTCGTATTCAAATATTATTCATAAAGTAGATGAAGCAGTAAAAAATGCCGGAAAGGAGAATGCATGATGAGTAATGAAAACACTTACATTCCCTTCCCCTCAAAGATTCTGAAGGTAATCCGCCATACGAAGAAGGAATATACCTTCGTCATGGAGTACCATGGGGACGTGAAGCCCGGCCAGTTCTTCGAGGTTTCCGTACCGAAATTCGGCGAAGCTCCAATTTCCGTTTCCGGCATAGGGAACGGATCTGTCGACCTGACCATCCGCCGGGTCGGCCGGGTCACAAATGAAGTTTTTGAAAAATACGAGGGCCAGTCCCTCCTCCTTCGCGGGCCCTACGGAAACGGGTTTGATATCGACCTTTTCAAAGAGGGCGAGACGGTCGTCGTTGCCGGAGGAACCGGCGTTTCCCCTGTCCGCGGCGTTGTCCGGGCCCTTTCCGAAATGCCGAATGCCAAGGACAAGTACGTAATCGTCGGCTTCCGGAGCCCTTCGGACATGCTTTTCCGCGACGACCTCAAAGACTGGGATGAAAAATTAAATCTCACTCTCACCGTAGATGGGGCGCCAGAAGGCTACACCGGAAATGTCGGTCTGGTCACGAAATATATCGCTGACCTGCCGCTGAAGGACCCGTCCACTGCAAAAGCCGTCGTTGTCGGGCCTCCTCCCATGATGAAGTTCACCATCATCGAGCTTCAGAAGAAGGGCTTCAAAGACGAAAACATCATCGTTTCTCACGAGCGGAAGATGTGCTGCGGTCTCGGAAAATGCGGCCATTGCCGCGTGAACAATACCTACATCTGCCTGGACGGGCCGGTGTTCAACTACGCCCAGGCGAAGTTCCTGGTAGACTGAAGGAGGCGGTAAAAATGGGTGAACTCGATGTCAATCTGAAAAAGCTGAAAAAGAACGCCTACCGGGTCTCCAAAGTCCGCGGTGAAACAGCCTCCCGGGTCCGGGTGCCCGGCGGGGAAATCGATACGGAATCCCTTGCGAAAGTCATTGAAATTGCCACGAAATATGGAAAGGGAATTGTCAATATCACCAACCGCCAGGGCTTTGAAATCCCCGGCATTGCACTCGAAGATGTCGATGAAGTGAACAAGGCTCTGCAATCCATCATCGACCACATGGGCATCAATCAGGAAGAGAAGGATGCCGGCTATCCGGCTTCAGGAACACGGAACGTCGTTGCCTGTCCGGGTGAGAAACTCTGCCCCTTCGGCTGCTACGATACAAAAGCCCTGGCCAAGCGTATCGACCATGAAATCTATCCCAACAACCACCATGTGAAGATTGCCTGCACGGGCTGCTCCAATGACTGTGCCCACGTCCGGCTCAACGACTTCGGCATCATCGGTATGACGGAGCCCCAGTATGACCCTGCCCGCTGCGTCGGCTGCGAACAGTGCGTCAAATACTGTTCCAAGCGCTCTGTCGGCGCCCTCAAAGCCGTGAACGGAAAAATCGTCCGCGACACCAATAAGTGCATCGGCTGCGGCGTCTGCGTGACCTACTGCCCGACCCGGGCCTGGACCCGGTCCGACGAGCATTACTTCCGTGTCACCCTTCTCGGCCGGACAGGCAAAAAAAATCCCCGCCTGGGCGAGGATTTCCTGAAATGGGCGGATGAAGATTCCATCGTTCAGATGATCAAAAACGTCTATGCCT
>ONBT01000008.1 GCA_900316075.1 uncultured Lachnospiraceae bacterium
GGGGTAAAAATGGGCTGTTTTCAGCAAACGTCCCCCCTGAGGTGCATTCGCGGGGGTAAAAATGGGCTGTTTTCAGCAAACGTCCCCCCTGAGGTGCATCCGCGGGGGTAAAAATGGGCTGTTTTCGACAAACGTCCCCCCTGAGACGTCTTCGAAATGGTGCAAAAAACGGGCCTGTGAAGGAAATCCTTCACAGGCCCGTTCATAATTGATGCTTCGATCAGCCCTGGGAAATAGCGCCTGTAGGGCAAACACCTGCGCAGGTGCCGCACTCGATGCACTTGTCTGCATCGATGTTGTACTGGGTATCGCCTGCAGAAATAGCCTCTACAGGGCACTCAGGTGCGCATGTACCGCAGCTGACACAAGAATCGCTGATAACGTAAGCCATGATAGTACCTCCTAAATATGTATACATATAGTTCCGGAGAAGGATCGGTTCTCCGTAAGACCCAATATATAACAGTGACAAATATTTAACAAGTTTTATATTGCATACAAAAGCCGCGGCGCGTACAAAGCCGGATACAATGCTGTTTCAGGATAATATAGACAAACGGAGTCAAACGCACAAGCCTGCGTTGCCAGCGCAACATCCAGTCTTCCTGCCGCTGTATACAATATAAGCACAGTGGGTACTTGAAATTCCCTCCAAGCCCTGCTATAAAAGGATAGATAATAATATAAAGCACTTTTCGGAGGTATATACCATGGCAGATACAAATGAAGTCAAAGTTACGAAAGAAACCCTGATCGGCGAGCTCCTGCAGATCGACCAGGGCATCGGCTATATCCTCATGGGCATTGGCATGCACTGCTTCGGCTGTCCTGCATCCCAGATGGAATCCATTGAAGAAGCGGCCATGGTCCACGGGGTCAACCCCGACGCCCTCTGCGATGAGATCAACGATTACATCGCCACCCACCGGGCCGAAGCCGCAGCTCCTGCAGCTGAATAATTTCACATCAGAATTTTCAGAATCCCCCGCAGCTCAGGCAGCGGGGGATTTTTGGCGTTTTTCACAAGATTTGTCCTTCTGATTTGGTTACTTTTCCGAGTCAAATATTTTGCAAAAATGTTGCATTTATATTATTCATATGATATAAATAATGTCAGTGAGAGACATCCTTCCGAATGCATACGGAAGGAGATATTCATTGGTCTTACCATTCTTTTCTGATACGTACACCTGTGAAGCGACACTCCGGGAGGGAGAAAACACTTCGGTGTACCTGGTCAGACACATCGTTCTTGGAGAGCTGCGCGTCATGAAGCTTGTGCGGCGCTATGCCCGGTCCGGTCGGCCTGCGGGAAGCAGAAGTCCGGCGGACGGCAGAGTGCCCGCGGTGGATTCGGCGGAAAGCCCTTCAGGTCAGATCTCAAACGAGGCGCAGATTCTTTCAGGCCTGCGCTATCCCGGAATTCCAGCATTGTATGATGCAGCAGAAGACGAAAATTACGTCTGTCTTATCGAGGAGTATTTCCCGGGAAGCGGTCTCGAAAGCTATCTCACAGAGCATCTGCTCTCAGAGAAGGAAATCAGCCATATCCTGACCGCTGTCTGCGGGATTCTTACCTACCTGCATACCCGGCCCGGCGGCCCGATCCTCTATCTGGACCTCAAGCCCGAACACATCATTCTGTCCGGGGACAGGGTCAGCCTCATCGACTACGGCATTTGCCGTAGCCTTCAAAACGCCCATTCGGGCAAAGCAATTCCCGTTTTTGGAACCAGAGACTGGTGTTCGCCGGAAGCGGCGGCCGGAGGAGAAGTTTCGGTCCGGAGCGATATCTACAGCCTTGGCCGGCTTGCAGAAGCTCTGTACGAAAGGTGCTCCGACGGCAGGAAAAGAAGCGTGTCCGCAGTGATTATGAAGTCGCTGGCCACGGAGCCTTCTGAACGCCAGGAGACGGTAGCCGACTGGAAAGACGCCTATCTTGCAGCTATTTCGCAGGAGAAGAGTCAAAGGGGATGTCTCTCTCAAACAGTAGCCGTTGCGGGAACGGAACGGGGTGCGGGCGCCACTCATGTGGCCCTGGCCCTGACCGTCTACCTGAACCGGACGGGACGGAAAGCCGTCTACATCAACCGTTCGGGGAGGGCCGTGACAAGGAATCTCGTCGAAAACGACAGTACGTTTTGCGAGAAGGCGGACGGACTCATTTACCACGCAGGTTTTATCGGCCTTCCTGAGAGGGGACCGGCTGCGGAGGAGCCGGCGCTGCCGGATGCCGTGCGGGTCGTGGATTGCGGAACGGACCTGAAAAGAGCCTATGATGCGGACCTTGTAATATTTGTCGTGAGCTCCTGCCTCTGGAGGGCCGGACTCATTGACAGCCGGGAGCCGCTGGGGCAGGGGACCGCCGTTGTCCTGAATCCCGCAAGAAGGGCCAGAGGCATACGCATGTCGAAGGCTCTGGGGCAGAAGGTATACGGTTTTCCGCAGGACCCGGATGCTTTCACGCTGACGCACGAGAAGGAACGATTTTTTCGACGGGCTGAGAAGGGTCTTTTGTTTTGAAGGAAAGGACTGGGAATTTCAGGAGCGCGAAAAGGGAAACCCTGGCATTTGCATCGGTCGGGCGCGGGACAGGAGCCACTTTCATGGCGGTCTGCTGTGCCAATTATTTCGCATCGGTGCTGGGCCAAAGGGTGGCTCTCGCGGAAGTATCGGGCCGGAACGAGCTCTCATTTGCAGCAAACGACGACATAGTGGTCAATGGCAGTGTATGCGGCTTTCAGTATCTGGATGTGGATTATTTTCCGGACCTTAGTACCGGAGCGCTATCCGCCCTTTATGATATGCCATACGATCGCATCGTCCTGGACTGCGGGGAAGCAAGACCGGGCATCGAAGACCTGCGGGCCGAAACCCTGTATTTCACAGCATCTGTAGTTCCCTGGCGCAGGGAGCAGCTTGCCATTCTTTTCGAGGGGATGTTTTCCATCACGACGGACACACGAAGTGAGAAAATACTTTTGCTGAACCCCGAAGAAAGAGAGCGCAGGCGGCTTTCGGCCGAACTCCGCATGCCGGTCATCGGCGTGCCCTTCATCGGAGACCCCTGCCGCCTGACCCAGGCGGACATCGAGGACCTGGGGGCCATTTTCGCCCCGGGTGCAGGGGAGAGGAGGGGATTGTTCAGAAGAAAAAGATGACCGCAGGGCCAAAAGCCACCGCCCGGGGCGGATTTCGCCGCCGGAGAGGGGCTGAAAGACTGCGGTAAAAAGAAGCAGGGCCTGCGGCAGTCTCATCTGCCAGGATATGACCGGCCGCTGTCCCCGCTTCGATACCTGCCCGCGCAGGACGTACACTTATCGGACGTCCGCCGGACCGGGAAGCAGCATTCACATGACTAATACAGTGCCGTCGCTTCGGCCCCAGTCGCTGCCTTCCGGCCCGTGTCCGCGGAGAGGAGACAGATATACAGACATTCCATCAGGGGGTGCAAAAAGAAATGTTCATGAGCGGACGGCCTTCGGGCCGCCCGCTGCTTGGGGTGTACGAAAAAAGCCTCGTCCCGTGGCCTCGGACGGGGCCTCGCAGGGGCCCTTCGGGCCCGGCTCGGCCCCCGGACTTTCCTCCCTTCCCCACCTATGATATAATGGCCTCAAATTTGCGAAATTTCTGAAACTCCTTGAATTCGTGTTGCATATGCTTGTACGCAGCAAGTATTTCGGGATTTACATTATTCATGTAAAACAACAGGCTGGAAGAAAATGGATACGACATCCGTCAAACGAAATACCAGAAGAAGAAAAAAGCGGCGGCAGGCACCCGTTCTCCTGATCGGCGTCCTCTGCGCCCTGGTCATCGCCGCGGGCTTTGTGGCCTATGTCATCCGCTACGCCCCGACCAAGGAGACCATGCCCCTGTCCTCCTACTTCCACACGACGGCGGAGGGTCAGGCGGCCGTCATCGTGAACGGCGCCTACGACGACAATCAGGACGGGACCGAGGTTCAGGGCCTGATCACCGGCGACGGGGCCTATCTCGAGGTCGGCTACCTGGATTCGACTTTTGACAAGGGCTATTTCTACGACACGACGGAAGGAATTCTCCGCTATGTGACTGATACGCAGGTCATTTCGGCAGCGAAGGACAATAGCGCCTATACCGTGGGCCGGGACAGTCAGGACCTGGGCAAGCCGGTTGTCGTCAATGCAAACGGGCTCGACTTCGTCTCGCTGGATTTCATCAAACAATATACCGACCTGTCCTACACGGCTTTTTCCGACCCCAACCGCATCGTGATTGAGACCGCCGGCTACACGAAGAATGTCTCGAGAGCGAAAAAGGACACGGAAATCCGTCGCTTCGGCGGACCCAAGTCGAAAATCCTCTACAACATTCCCAAAGGGGAAGGCTTCTCGGTCCTGGAAAACTACGGCAAGTGGTCGAAGGTCCTGACGGACACTGGAGTCATCGGTTGTATCAGGAATTCCTGCATCGGAAACGTCACGAGCCAGACCGCGGAAAAGCAGCTTCCGGACCGGGTATACAGCCACATTCTCATGGACAAGCCCGTATGTCTTTTGTGGCATCAGGTGACCAATGTAAACGCCAACTCCGGTGTCTCGGACGTTATTGCCCGGTCCCCGGGAGTCAATGTCCTCTCCCCCACCTGGTTTACGGTGGCGGATGCGGCCGGCGGTCTCAGGTCCATCGCCAGCCTCGACTACGTGCGGACGGCCCGGGCGGCAGGCGTTCAGGTCTGGGCCCTTGTTGGCAATGTGGACAATGCGGACATCGACATGACGGCCCTTCTGTCTACGACCAGCACCCGGGACAATCTCGTGAACAATATCATCGGCAGCGCCATCGCCTACGACGTCGACGGAATCAATATCGACTTCGAGCAGCTCAAATCCTCGGCGGCCGGCGGCTACCGGGAGTTCATCCGGGAGCTGTCATTGAAGTGCGAGGCCAATGACCTGGTTCTTTCCGTGGACAATTATGTCCCGACCGACTACTCGGCCTTCTACGACCGGGCCAACCAGGCCGACTACGCGGACTATGTCGTCATTATGGCCTACGACGAGCATTACGGCGGGGCGGAAACCGAAGGCCCCAACGCTTCGATTTCATTTGTAACCGATGGCATTACAAATACATTGAAGGAAGTACCCGCCAACCAAACGATTCTGGGCATGCCCTTCTACACGAGGATCTGGGCGGTCAACTCCGCCGGAGCCACATCTGAAACCCTGAGCATTGCCGGGACGCCCCAGTTTCTGGCGGACCACGGCCTGACGCCCACCTGGTCGGACGCCGACGGAACCAACTATGCGGAGTATGTAGACGGCGACACGACCTACAAAGTCTGGCTGGAGGATGCCAAGTCTCTTTCCCTGAAGCTTCAGGCCATGAAGGACAACTCCCTCGCCGGCGGCGCTTTCTGGAAGTCCGGGCAGGAGTCTTCAGACATCTGGGCCACCATCAATTCCTATATGCAGTGATGTAGGGGATGTCGTTTGCGTGAAAAGGCTTGAAATTGTCCCTTCCAAGGTCTGTAGGGGATGTCGTTTGTAGAGAAAGGCAAGAAATTGTCCCTTCCAAGGTCTGTAGGGGATGTCGTTTGCAGAGAAAGGCAAGAAATTGTCCCTTCCAAGGTCTGCAGGGGATGTCGTTTGCAGAGAAAGGCAAGAAATAGCCCCTTCCAAGGTCTGCAGGGGATGTCGTTTGCAGGGAAAGGCAAGAAATAGCCCCTTCCAAGGTCTGCAGGGGATGTCATTTTCAGAGAAAAGCAAGAAATAGCCCCTTCCAAGGGCTGTAGGGGATGTCATTTTCAGAGAAAAGCAGAATGAATACCGAATACATAGAAATTAATCCGCAGGATGTAAACTGTCCTGCGGCGCAGAAGGCCCTGGAAAAGGCCGGGGAGATCATCCGCGCGGGCGGGCTTGTTGCCTTTCCGACGGAGACCGTGTACGGTCTGGGCGGGGACGCGGAAAACCGCGAGGCTTCGAAGAAGATTTATGCCGCCAAGGGCCGCCCCTCGGACAATCCCTTAATTGTGCACATATGCGAGCTCGGCCAGCTCAAAGAAATTGCTGCCGAGTATACCGAAGACATGCAGAAACTGGCCGACGCCTTCTGGCCCGGGCCCCTGACCATCATCGTGAATTCTTCAGGGCTCATTCCCCACGAGACGACCGGCGGCCTCGACACCGTGGCCGTCCGCTTTCCCTCCCACCCGGTGGCGAATGCCCTGATCCGGGTCAGCGGCCGCACCATTGCCGCCCCTTCGGCCAACACCAGCGGCCGCCCTTCCCCCACCCGGGCCTCCCACGTGAAGGACGACCTCGATGGGAAGATTGATATGATCATCGACGGCGGGCCCGTCAATATCGGCCTTGAGTCCACGATTGTGGACCTGACCGAGGACACGCCCACCATCCTCCGCCCCGGCTACATCACGCCCGACGATGTGAAACGGGTCCTGGGTTCCTGCCGCATCGATCCCGGCATTACGAATGAAAATACCCATGTCCGCCCGAAAGCTCCCGGTATGCGCTACCGCCACTATGCGCCGAAGGCGGCACTTACCATTGTGGAAGGCGAATATTCAAAGGTGCGTACTGCCATAGCGGAATATGCGGCTGCAACGGCCAGCGGCAAAGCGGTAGAAGCGGGCCTTTTAGGGCGCTCTTCCGAGGCGGCAGGCGGTGCCGTACCTGCAGGAGAGAATACAGCGAAGATCCAGCTTGCAGAAGGGACGCTGACTCCTGCCATGAAGCAGGTTCTCGAAGAGGAAGAAGAAGGAAAGTCCGTGAAAACGGCAATTATCTGTTCCAGCGAACTGGCAGATGAATACCGCGCAAATGCCCGCCTTAGTGCCTGTGGAGTAGATATAATTTCTCTGGGCGCTGAAGGCGACGACGAGGAAATTGCGGCCAACCTCTTTGCAGTCCTTAGAAAGTGCGACGACGACGGGGTGGAGCGGATTTTCTCCGAGTCCTTCGAAAACGGCCGCATCGGCGGGGCCATCATGAACCGCCTGATCAAGGCTGCCGGCCACGACATTATTTCTGTATAACAAAAACCTGGTATTCCGGGACAATTATCTGGAAAAGAAAGGCAGAAAAATGCAGGTACCCCTGTGTTTTTCAGCAGTCCGGGAACTGCGGGACTGCATATTATTATATGAACAGAGTCACAAGAATAATATTTGCCGTCGGGGAAGGGCTCTCCCGCGGACCCATGGCGGCGGCCCTTTTCGGGGAGCTATATGATAATAAGGACATAGAAGTCCTGTCCCGGGGCATCCATGTGGCCTTCGAGGAACCCCTGAATCCCAAGGCCGAAGTCGTCATGATCGGCAACGGGATGGACATCACGGGCTTCACGGCCAAGCCCCTCATGGACTATGAGATTACGGACCGGACTATGATCTTTACGATGGGGAAGAAGGACCGGGAAGAGATTCTCGAAAACTTCGAATCCGCCGGGGAGGAGAATGTCCGTATCCTGTCCGAATATGTGGGGGATGAGCTGGAAATCATGGACCCCTACGGGGGAACCCTGCAGTCCTACGGTCTCTGCTTCGAACTCATCAAGACCACGGTGGAGAAGCTGATTTCCCTGATTGAAACGGACGGCCTCTTCGTCCGGGAGCCCGGCCTAGTCGCAGAGACAGAAAAAACGGAAGAGGCAGAAGAACAGCCAGTGGCAGAGGCCAGCCCACAAGCTCTGATGGATCAGGAGCAGGCCCCGCTGCAGTAGAGGTGCAATGATTCAAAGCCGCAAACTCTGAAGCGTTACATATTGTTTTACAAATAGGGATATGGTATAGAAAAAAGGGAAATATAATAGCTCTCGGGGGAAGTGCAATGAGCGGAAAGAGAACGGATTATATCAGCTGGGACGAGTATTTCATGGGGATTGCGTCGCTTTCGGGCATGCGCTCGAAGGACCCCCACACCCAGGTGGGGGCCTGCATCGTGAGCCCGGCGAACAAGATTCTGTCCATGGGCTATAACGGATTTCCCAGCGGGGTCAGCGACGACGACTTTCCCTGGAACCGGGACGGGGCCCCGCTGGAGAACAAGTACTTCTACACGACCCACGCGGAACTCAATGCCATCCTGAACTATCGGGGCGGGTCGCTCGAGGGGGCCAAGCTCTATGTTTCCCTCTTCCCCTGCAATGAGTGCGCGAAAGCCATTATTCAGTGCGGCATCCGGGAAATCATCTACGACAGCGACAAGTACGCGGAAACGCCTTCGGTCATTGCGTCGAAGCGCATGCTGGACGCGGCAGGGGTCCACTACCGCAAATACATTCACACCGGCAGGAAACTGGAAATCGAAGTATAGAAAAGTCCGGCTCGCGCCGGGCGCCCTTCGGGCGCCCGGCGCGAGCTTTATCATTTCTGTACTAATTTATGTACAACGCGGCGGCTTTTGTAAAAATAGACAAAAAATATAGTATTCAAAAAGTTGTTGTGGTAATATTACACAAGACGTGCTCCTAAAAGGGGCAGAAATATTAGTCATTTCAAAAATGTAAGCAGTTACAGGATGGGGGTCGTATGATAGAAGATACCATTCAGGCCGTCAAAGCTGCTGAGGAAGAGGCGAAGAAGAAAGTCTCCGATGCCCGGGAAAAGGCGCACGAGATTGCGCGGGCCGGCGATTCGGAGATAGCGGACCTCTACGAGGCGGCGAAGGCCGGGGACAAGAGCTTTTACGACAACGAAATGCAGCTGGCTGCCCAGAAGGCGGACGAGATTCTCTCCGCCGCCCAGGCAAAGGCCGCCGAGGAAAAGCAGGCCATAGAGTCTGCGGCGGCGCCTCAGGAAGGGGCCGCTGTGGACGCGGTCATAGAGGCGGTGCTGGCACAAAGCAGGTGATGCGATGGCTATTGTGAAAATGCAGAAGCTTTCCATCGTCGCTTCGAAGAAGCACAGGAAGGCCATCCTCGAAGCCCTGCAGAAGACCGGAGCCATGGAGATGCGGACGGAGTCCATCGAGGACCCGGAGCTCATCCACATGGACACGGACGGGGCGAGGACACAGTTTGAAAAGACGGCGGATGCTTTCGACAAAGCCCTGGCGGCCCTGAACGGGGCCGCACCGCAGAAGGACCCGAGCGCGGGTCTCTTCGGTGAGAAGGACCAGGTTTCCCAGGCCGATTACGACCGGGTCATTGAGAACCGGGAAAACCTCGTGGCCGACGCGAATGACATCCTGAAGCTGGTCCGGGAGCGGGCCGAGTGTCAGGGGACCATCGCCAAGGATCAGAACCAGATCGCGGGCCTGCAGCCCTGGATGAATCTGGGCATTCCCATGAATTCCACGGGGACCGGGCGGACGACGATTTTCATCGGAACCATACCAGAGGCCCTGGACGAAGCAGGCCTGTATGCGGCCGCTTCCATGGGACTTACAGATCCGGCGCCGGTGACGGGTGAGATTCTTTCATCGAGCCCGGAGGGGACCTACATCACGGTCGTGGCATTGAACAGCGTGGCGGATACGGTTTCCCAGAACCTCCGGAACATCGGATTTTCAAGGTCGGCGACGGCTTCGTCCTACGTACCGAAGGACGCCGCGGAAATCCTCGAAGGCGACATCAAGGACCAGGAGGACCGGATTCTTCTGATAGGGACGGAAATATCGGATTTCGCGGACCGGAGGGAGGACTTCCGGATTGCCAGCGACTACTTCCGGACAAGGGCCGAGAAATACAGGCTCCTGGGGAAGATTCCCCAGACCGAGCACGCCTTCTTCATTGAGGGCTGGGTCACGGCGGCCTGCGCTCCGAAGATCACGAAGCTCCTTACGGAAAAGTTCGACGCCTACGTGGAAAACGAAGACAAGCGGGAGGACGAGGTCGAGCCCACAGTCCTGAAGAACAATCCTTTCTCCAGAAATATGGAAGGCGTCCTCGAGTCCTACGGCCTGCCCCAGCACGGCAGAGTCGACCCGACCTTCATCATGTCGTTTTTCTATGTCTGGTTCTTCGGAATGATGCTTTCCGACGCGGGCTACGGCATAGTGATGGCAATAGGATGCGCCATTATTCTGGCGAAACACAAGCGGCTGGCGGAAGGCACGAAGAAGTTCCTCACCATGTTCTTCTGGTGCGGCCTTTCGACCACCTTCTGGGGCTTCATGTACGGGGGCTTCTTCGGAGACGCGATTGATGTGGTGGCGAAGACCTTCTTCGGCTATACCGGAGACGGCATCCTGAAACCCTTGTGGTTCGACCCCATGGGCAACCCCATGCGGCTCCTCATATTCTGCATGCTCTTCGGCTGCATCCACCTCTTCACGGGACTTGGAATCAAGGGCTATGAGTACCTGAGGGACAAGGACATCGTCGGTTTCTTCTGCGACATCGTCGCCTGGTACGCATTCCTCCTGGGACTGATCCTCATGCTCCTTCCCAGCGAGCTCTTCCAGGGAATTTCGGGCATGACCTTCAACTTCTCCCCGGCCATGAAGCAGGTATCCAAGTGGATGACCATCATCGGCATGCTGGTGATCTTGGTAATGAGCGCGAGAGGGAAGAAGAACTGGGGACTCCGGATTGCCCTCGGTGCCTATGATATCTACGGCGTGACCAGCTGGCTTTCCGACGTGCTTTCGTATTCCCGTCTCCTGGCCCTGGGCCTCGCGACCGGCGTTATCGCATCGGTTGTGAACATGATGGCCTCCATGTTCGGAGGAGGCGTCGTGGGCGCTATTTTATTCATAATCATCTTCATCTTCGGACATATCCTGAACCTGGCGATCAACGCCCTGGGCGCCTATGTCCACACCAACAGGCTGCAATATGTCGAGTTCTTCGGCAAGTTTTATGACGGCGGGGGCATAGCGTTCAAGCCGTTTACAACAGCAAACAAATACACGGAAATCAAGGAGGACATGTAAAAATGAGTACAGGAATGGTTCTGGCATTACTTGGTGCAGCACTTGCCACAATCGGCGGCGGCGTCGGCTCCGCGTGGGGCGTTGGTATTGCAGGTCAGGCGGCAGCAGGGGTTACCGCTGAGGATCCCGATCAGTTCGCAAAGGTTCTGATTCTCCAGCTGCTTCCCGGTACGCAGGGTATCTACGGCCTGCTCGTTACCTTCATCACCCTTTCCCGCATCGGCATCCTCGGCGGCACGGCGGTCACCGACACGAACACCGGCTGGATGTATCTGGCTGCCTGCCTTCCCATCGCGGTCTGCGGCCTGATTTCCGCCTATCATCAGGGCAAGACCTCTGTCGCTTCCATCGGCATTGTAGCGAAGAAGCCCGACCAGTTCGGTAAGGCAATGCTCTTCCCCGCCATGGTCGAAACATACGCTATTCTCGCACTGCTCATTTCCATCCTTGCAGTTACAAATATCGGTTGAGAATAATATAGAACGCCAACTTTGCGTTAAACAAAAATTTGGCGAAAAATATTATTCATAAATCACGAACTGATAGGAGAAGGAAATGGCAGGAGTTGACACAATCAAAAACGAAATCCTGCAGGAAGCTGAAGAGACCGCGAAGGGCATCATAGCGGATGCGGAGGCGGCCAAGACCGGGCGTATCGAGACGGCGAAGGCGGAACTTGCCGACGCCACGGCGAAGAATGAGGTCAAAGCCAAGGCCGACGCGGCAGCCCACATTTCGAGGGCCGAGGCCAAGGCCGAGAGCGAAAGCCGCCGGGCTGTCCTTTCCGCCAGAAGCGAAGTCATAAACGACGTCATTGAAAAGGCCTACGAGAAGCTGAAGGGCCGCGACAGCGCTTCCTACTTCGCCATGCTTTATGGCATGGTCGGGGCCGCTGCCCACGGGGAGGAAGGGACCATCGTCCTCTCGCCCGCCGACATGCAGCGCCTGCCGTCGGATTTCGAAAATAATGTAAACAAGGCCGCTGCGGCAAAAGGCGGCAGCCTAAAGCTCGACCCCGCAGGGGACCCGTCCATTGACAGCGGCTTCGTCCTCAAGTATGCGGGAATCGACGAGAACTGCTCCCTTTCGGCGATTTTTGAGAGCCGGAAGACGGACCTCTCGGATATTGTATACAGGAAGCTTTGGCCGAAGGAGTGATGCGATGGGTGACAATTATATCTTTGCCGTCGCACGCATCCGGGTACTGGAGAAGAGCCTGCTGACGGATTCGGATATCGCCCAGATGAGCGGAATGAGTGATGCGGACGCTGTGACGGCCTACCTCTCCGACAAGGGCTGGGGCGATGAAAACACCGGCCGGGACCCACAGAAAATGCTGGCTGCCGAGCAGGTGAAGACGGACAAGCTCATCCGGTCTCTGGGGGTCGGGGATGACATTCTCTCCATCCTCTCGATTTCCCAGGTCTACCACAATCTGAAGACCGCCATCAAGGACGTCTGCGTCGAGGGGGATTCTCCTTACGCCTACTACGAGCATCCGGTCTACAATGCGAAGTACTTCACGGACATTCTGCAGGAGAAAAACTACCGGGCCCTGCCCGCTGAGATGCAGAAGCCCGCGGAAGAAGCCATGAACGTCATGCTTGAGCACCACGACGGGCAGAAGTCCGACGTCATCATCGACCGGGCCTGCCTCGACTACATGGAAGCCCGGGCGAAGAAGTCCAAGTATCCGATTCTCCGGGACTATCTGGAGCGGACCGTGGCAGTCACGGACGTGAAGATTGCTGTCCGTGGTGCGCGGACAGGGAAGACCTACGAGTACATCCGCGATGCGCTCGCTCCCTGCCGGACGCTGGACCGGGACATTCTGGCGAAGGCCGCATCCGAGAACGAGGAGTCGCTGCTCAACTACCTCTCCGGCCACGGCATGGCCGAAGCGGCGGACGCGCTCAAGACTTCCATCACGGCTTTCGAGAAGTGGTGCGACGACAGCATCATCGAGTCAATACGGCCGGAAAAGACCCATCCCTTCACGATCGGCCCAGTTGTGGCCTTCTATCTCGGGCGCATGAACGAGATTTCCACAGTCCGGGTCCTCCTGACCGCGAAGAAGAACGGCTTTCCGGAGGAAGCGGTAAAGGAAAGGGCAAGGCGGATGTATGGATAAGATTTGCGTAGTCGGCGACCGGGATTCCATCTACGGCTTCGCTGCCCTGGGCCTTTCCATTTTCCCGACGGCGGGGGACCACGAGGAGGACGCAAAGCTCCTCCGGCGGCTGGCCGACGGGGAATACGGCATTATTTATATCACGGAAAGCTGCGCGGCAGCCCTCTCCGATGTCATCGCTGAATATGCGGAAGATGTTTTCCCCGCCATCATTCAGATTCCCGGTGTCAGCGGAAATACGGGCGCCGGAATACAGGGCGTGAAGCAGTCGGTCGAAAAGGCGGTCGGAAGCGACATTCTTTTCGGAAACGACGATTGAAATAGGAGGAAACGAAGACTTTGAGTACAGGAGTGATCAAAAAAGTTTCGGGACCGCTTGTCATTGCGTCAGGAATGCGCGATGCCAATATGTACGATGTCGTCCGTGTCAGCAAGGAAAGACTGATCGGCGAGATCATCGAGATGCACGGTGACGAGGCTTCCATACAGGTATACGAAGAGACATCGGGCCTGGGCCCCGGCGAGCCCGTCGAGTCCATGGAGGTTCCCCTTTCGGTTGACCTCGGACCCGGCCTGATTGGATCCATCTACGATGGTATCCAGCGGCCCCTGAACGTCATCATGCAGGTGACCGGCACGGACCGCCTGTCCCGCGGTGTCGAAGTTCCCGCTCTCGACGAGGAAAAGAAGTGGGACTTCGTGGCTACAGCGGCTGTCGGCGACGAGGTTGAAGCCGGTGACATCATCGGAACTGTCCAGGAGACATCCGTTGTTACACAGAAGATAATGATCCCCTACGGGGTTTCCGGAAAGATCAAGTCGATCCAGTCCGGCTCCTTCAATATCCGCGAGACCGTAGCGGTCGTTGAGACCGAAAAGGGCGATGTGAATGTCGCCATGGCCCAGAAGTGGCCTGTCCGTAAGGGCCGTCCCTACAAGACCAAGCTCGCTCCCAACACCCCTCTGATCACCGGTCAGCGTGTCATCGACGGCTTCTTCCCCATCGCCAAGGGCGGTGTTGCCGCGGTTCCCGGACCTTTCGGTTCCGGTAAGACCGTCATCCAGCACCAGCTGGCCAAGTGGGCCGAGGCCGACATCGTCGTCTACATCGGCTGCGGCGAGCGTGGCAACGAGATGACCGATGTTCTGAACGAGTTCCCTGAACTGAAGGATCCCAAGACCGGCGAGTCCCTGATGAAGCGGACCATCCTGATCGCAAACACATCGGATATGCCCGTTGCCGCCCGTGAGGCGTCCATCTACACCGGTATTACGATTGCTGAATACTTCCGCGACATGGGCTATTCGGTAGCCCTGATGGCGGATTCCACCTCCCGCTGGGCTGAGGCCCTCCGAGAGATGTCCGGCCGACTCGAGGAAATGCCCGGCGAGGAAGGCTACCCGGCCTACCTCTCCAGCCGGCTCGCCCAGTTCTATGAGCGCGCAGGTCATGTCATTTCGCTCGGCCACGAAGGCAGAGAGGGCTTCCTCTCCGTCATCGGCGCCGTATCGCCTCCCGGCGGTGATATTTCAGAGCCCGTTTCCCAGGCGACCCTGCGTATCGTCAAGGTCTTCTGGCGTCTGGACGCCGACCTGGCCTACCAGCGGCACTTCCCGGCCATCAACTGGCTGTCCTCCTATTCACTCTATCTGGACACGCTGGAGAAGTGGTTCAATGACAATGTCGATGAGGGCTGGATGACCACCCGTCAGCACCTGATGACCTTACTTCAGGAAGAGGCTTCCCTGAACGAAATCGTGAAGATGGTCGGCATGGACGCCCTGTCGCCTCAGGATCGGCTGAAGATGGAAGCGGCCCGGTCCATCCGTGAGGACTTCCTCCACCAGAACTCCTTCGACGACGTCGATACCTATACCTCTATCCGGAAGCAGTTCCGCATGATGCAGCTCGTATATGCTTACTACGACGAGGGCACCAAGGCCCTGGCTGCCGGAGCGAAGATCGACGACCTTGTCAAACTCCCTGTCCGCGAGGACATCGGCCGTTTCAAGTACACGGTTGAGAAGGACGTCGAATCCCACTACACTGAAGTTGCCGATGAGCTCGTCCGCGAGGTTGCCGGCCTGACCGGAAAGGAGGACTGAAGAGATGGCGAAAGAATACCGTACCATACAGGAAGTCGCCGGCCCCCTGATGCTGGTCAGAGGCGTAGAGGATGTCAAGTATAATGAGCTCGCGGAAATCGAGCTCGCCAACGGCGAGGTAAGACGCTGCAAGGTTCTCGAGATCGACGGGGGCAACGCCCTGGTTCAGCTCTTCGAGGACTCCACCGGTATCAACCTCTCGAATTCAAAAGTCAGATTTCTCGGCCGCGTGATGGAGCTCGGCGTATCGGAAGATATGCTGGGCCGTGTCTTCGACGGCATGGGAAATGTCATCGATGACGGACCGGAAATCATCCCGGATAAAAGGATGGATATCAACGGCCTGCCCATGAACCCCGCCGCCCGGGAGTACCCGTCCGAGTTCATTCAGACCGGTATCTCCGCCATCGACGGCCTGAACACCCTGGTCCGGGGCCAGAAGCTGCCTATTTTCTCGGCTTCCGGTCTGCCCCACGCCCAGCTGGCTGCTCAGATTGCCCGTCAGGCAAAGGTCCGCGGCAAGGATGAGAAATTCGCCGTAGTATTTGCCGCCATGGGCATTACCTTCGAGGAAGCGAACTTCTTCGAGCAGTCCTTCCGTGAAACAGGCGCCATCGACCGTACGGTTCTTTTCCTGAACCTGGCAAACGACCCGGCCGTAGAGCGAATTTCCACGCCCCGTATGGCCCTGACCGCCGCTGAATATCTGGCTTTCGAGAAGGGCATGCATGTCCTGGTAATCCTTACCGATATCACGAACTACGCAGATTCCCTGCGTGAGGTTTCCGCCGCCCGGAAGGAAGTTCCCGGCCGCCGCGGCTATCCCGGCTACATGTACACGGACCTTGCGACATTGTATGAGCGTGCCGGCCGTATGAAGGGGCGGCCCGGTTCCATTACAATGATCCCGATCCTGACCATGCCCGAGGATGACAAGACCCACCCCATCCCCGACCTTACGGGATACATCACAGAGGGACAGATCATCCTGTCCCGTGAGCTTTACCAGAAGGGCATCCAGCCGCCGGTTGACGTTCTGCCTTCCCTGTCCCGTCTGAAGGACAAGGGTATCGGCGAGGGCAAGACCCGGAAGGACCACGCCGCCACCATGAACCAGCTCTTTGCCGCATACGCACGAGGCAAGGACGCGAAGGAGCTCATGGTCATCCTCGGCGAGGCCGCCCTGACAGAGACCGACCTCCTCTACGCGAAGTTCGCTGACGAGTTCGAGAAGCGCTACGTTTCCCAGGGCTACGACACAGACCGCAGCATCGAGGAAACCCTCGAAATCGGCTGGGATCTGCTCCGCCTGCTTCCTCGGTCGGAATTGAAACGTATCCCCGATGCGATGCTGGACGAATATTACGAAAAGAAGGATTGAGAGGTACATGGGGACTGCCAATAAGGGGACTGGCTCCCTACGCCGCACATTTGCGTGGCGAAGGTGCCTGTCCCCGGTTTGTAACCGTGTACTGAATGCCGAAAGGATATAACCTATGGCATCTGTAAACGTAAATCCCACCCGGATGGAGCTGACCCGCCTGAAGAAGAAGCTGGCGACGGCCGTCAAGGGCCACCGCCTCCTCAAGGACAAGCGGGACGAGCTCATGCGCCAGTTCCTGGACCTGGTGCGGGAAGACATGGAGCTTCGAAAGAAGGTTGAAAAAGGCCTGGCCGACGCGAACCGGGAATTTGTCCTGGCCCGGTCCGGCATGGACGAGCAGACCCTGTCCGAAGCCCTGATGGCGCCCAAGCAGGAAGTATACCTGAAGAAAAGCACGAAAAACGTCATGTCCGTCGACATCCCGGTTTTCGACTATGAGACGAGAACCCCGGACGAAAACGACATGTACTCCTACGGCTTCGCTTTCACGTCGAGCGATCTGGACGGGGCGGTATCTTCGCTTTCCGAGGTCTTCAAGGACATGCTGAAGCTGGCCGAGGTCGAAAAGTCCTGTCAGCTGATGAGCGCGGAGATTGAGAAGACGAGACGCCGTGTCAACGCTCTGGAGCATGTCATTATTCCTGAGACACAGGAGGGCATCCGCTACATCACGATGAAGCTGGACGAGAACGAGCGCTCGACCCAGGTGCGGCTCATGAAGGTCAAGGACATGATGCTGAACGAGGCCCACGGCTACGACGAGAAGCTGAAGGCGCCCGTGGAAGAATAGTAATGGCAAGGTGAACCAATGCAGGTAGACAACAATCTGTCAAACAGAGACCGGGTGGACGACATCCGGATGGAAATTGAAAAGCTGGACAAGCAGATTGAGGAGCACGAGAACGAAATCCGCCGGCTGAAGAACGACAAGGGGGCCCTGATGAAAGAGATGGGCAGCCTCATGGATTCGAAGACCGAGGAGACGCTTCTGAATGCGGTCTACGAGCAGCGGAAAATCATGCGGGAACGGGCCCAGAAGGGCAAGCAGTAGGCTCCTGAAGAGATATGAGAATAATATAAGCGGCGCGGGCTTTTTGCCCGCGCCGCTTGGCGTCAGAAGGAACGGATTGCTTCGTCTTCCGACCCACCCTGTTTGATTTCTTTGATGACCACGTCGTAGGAGACGGAGTCATTGACGTGGACCGTGCAGGTATCGCCGACACTGTGGCCCCGGATGGCCTTGCCCACCGGGCTTTCAATGGAGATGCGGTTTTCGAGGGAGTTGGCCCGGATACTGGTGACCAGCTTATAATCCTCGGTCAGGTCGTCCTCGGGGAAGTAGAGGGTGACCGTATCGTCCATGCCGACTTTTCCTTCGACTGAAGTGTCGTCGATGATGGTGGCGTTTTTCAGCATGTTCTCGAGGTAGCGGATGCGGGACTCGTTCCGGTTCTTGGCCCCCTTGGCCTCGTGGTATTCGAAGTTCTCGGACAGGTCCCCTTGGGCCCGGGTTTCCTTCACTTCCGCGATGAGCTCGGGGCGCTTGTTGAACTTCCGGTCGTCAATTTCGGCCTGGATTTTTTCCACATCCTTTTTTGTTAAACGTTCTCCCATTACAATCCCTTCTGTTTGTAGATTCCTAAAATATGAAAAGTCTGTAAACTCGGCTATGTCCGGCGGACAATGTGTTATAATACCACAATCTGCGGGCTCTGTCCGGATTTTTTCGGGCAGCAGACGAAACATAGGAAGGATATTATTCTCAATGGCAATTATGAAAAAACTGGCCGGCTACATCCGGGGCTTCTGGAAGGACACGATCCTGACCCCTATCTTCATGCTGGGTGAGGTCGTGGTCGAAATGATCATCCCCCTGCTGATGGCCCGGATCATCGACGACGGAGTTTACGGCCGGGATATGGATACGATAGTGAAGGTCGGAATCATCATGGCTTGCTGCGCCGGAGCCGGCCTCTTTTTCGGGGTCATGGGCGGCAAGTACGGGGCTTCGGCTTCGACGGGCTTTGCGAAGAACCTGCGCCAGGCCGAGTTCGAGTCAATCCAGAAGTATTCCTTCAAGAATATCGACAAGTTCTCGTCGGCGTCCCTGATTACAAGGCTGACGACCGACGTCACGAACCTGCAGAACGCTTTCCAGATGCTGATCCGCATGGGCATGCGGGCCCCGGCCTCCCTGATCGTGGCCATGGTCCTGTCCCTGTCCATCTCCCCGAGGCTGTCGATGGTCTATCTTTTCGCGGTCATCGTCATCGCGATATTCATCTTTTTCATGTCCGGCGCGGCCCAGCGGATTTTCAACGAGGTCTTCAAAAAGTACGATGACCTGAACGCCTCGGTCGGGGAGAATGTCTCCGGCATCCGGGTAGTCAAGGCCTACGTCAAGGAAGACTACGAGAAGAAGCGCTTCCACAAGGCCAATGAGAACCTCTACCACATGTTTATCAAGGCCGAGAAGCTCATGGTGGTCGCCATGCCCATCATGCAGGCGGCGGTCTATGCCTGCATTCTGGCTATTTCATGGTTCGGCGCCCGGATGATCGTCCTCTCCGGCGGCAGCGAGCTTACGACCGGAAACCTCATGTCCATGCTTACCTACTGCATGAACATCCTGATGTCCCTCATGATGTTTGCCATGGTCATCGTCATGATCCTGATGTCCACGGCTTCGGCCAAGCGAATCGTCGAAGTCCTCGACGAGGAACCGGATATCAAGAACCCGGACAAACCCCTGATGGAAGTGGAAGACGGCAGTGTCTCATTCAAGAACGTGGAGTTTTCGTACTTCGACAAGTATGAGGAACCCGTCCTGAAAAATATTAATATAGATATCCCCGCAGGTTCGACCGTGGGCATCATCGGCCCGACCGGGTCGGGAAAGACGACTCTGGTGAACCTCCTGTCCCGCCTCTATGACGTGAACGGGGGCTCGGTCGAGGTCGGCGGCCACGACGTGCGGGAGTACGACATCAGGACCCTGCGGGATTCCGTTTCCGTCGTACTGCAGAAGAATGTATTATTCTCGGGCTCTATCTACGACAACCTCCGCTGGGGGGACAAGAATGCCACGGACGAGGAATGTCAGCGGGCGGCCAAGCTGGCCTGCGCCGACGAGTTCATCGACCGGATGCCCGACGGCTACGACACCTGGATTGAGCAGGGCGGGACCAATGTCTCCGGCGGCCAGCGCCAGCGGCTCTGCATCGCCCGGGCCCTGATGAAGAAGCCCAAGGTCCTGGTGCTTGATGACTCTACCTCCGCCGTCGATACGGCGACGGACGCGAAGATTCGCCGGGCCTTCCGGGACGAGATTCCGGGAACCACGAAATTCATTATCGCCCAGCGGATTTCCTCCGTGCAGGATGCCGACATGATTCTCATCATGGACGACGGAAAAATTGCGGCAAGGGGAACCCATGAGGAGCTTCTGAAGACCAGCGAAATGTACCGAGAGCTCTACGAATCCCAGACGGGACAGGGTTCCGGAGACTTTGATAAGACTGCAGGAAAGGAGGGTGAGTGATATGCCGGGACCCGGAAGAAGAAACGGCCGCAGGGCCAGCAAAGAAGACAGGGCGAAGGCGGGCGTAGTCATGAAGCGCCTGTTCGCATACCTCTTTAAACATTATTCTATTCAACTGATCTTTGTATTCGTCGGCATCATCGTGTCCGTCCTGGCCAATGTCCAGGGGACCATGTTCATGCAGACCCTGATCGATTCCTACATCACGCCCATGCTGAAGGAGGGCTCCACGGACTTCGGCCCGTTGCTTTCTGCCATCGGCCGGGTGGCCTTGTTCTACTGCATCGGCATCGGCTCGACCCTGGCCTACAATTACATCATGATCTATGTGTCCCAGGGGACTCTCCGGGACTTTCGTGACCAATTATTCTCAAAGATGGAGTCCCTGCCGATCCGGTATTTCGACACACATGCCCACGGGGACATCATGTCGGTTTACACCAATGATATCGATACCCTGCGGCAGATGATCAGTCAGTCGATCCCGCAGATCATCAATGCGGGCTTCACGGTCGTCTCGGTGCTCGTGTCTATGTTCATCCTGAACGTGCCCCTGACCCTGATCACCCTGGCAATGACCGGCATCAATATCTTCGCCACGGCCAAGCTGGCCAGCCGGTCCGGGGTCAACTTCACCAAGCAGCAGAATGCTATCGCCAAGGTCAACGCCGAAATCGAAGAGACCATGAACGGGCAGAAGGTGGTCAAGGTCTTCAACCACGAGGAGGAGACGACAGAAGACTTCCGCAAGCTGAACGACGACCTCTTCGAGGCGGCGAATGCGGCTAATACCTACGCGAACGTCCTGGGGCCCGTTAACTCCCAGGTCGGCAACCTCTCTTATGTCATCGTCGCCATGGCCGGGGGAGCGCTCGCCCTGTCCGGAATGGCAGGATTGACCGTCGGAAAGCTCGCTTCCTTCCTGACTTTCAACCGCTCCTTCATCATGCCCATCATGCAGGTTTCCCAGCAGTTCAACTTCATCATCATGGCCATGGCGGGCTCCCAGCGGATCTTCGACCTCCTGGACCAGGAGCCGGAGACCGACGAGGGCTATGTCACCCTGGTGAACTCGACGAAGGACGAGGCCGGGAACATTGTGGAGAGTGCGGAAAGGACCGGCCACTGGGCCTGGAAGCACTACCACGCCGCGGACAATACCACGACCTATCAGCCCCTGACCGGGGACGTGGTCTTCGACGACGTGAACTTCTCCTACGTGCCTGAGAAGCAGATTCTGTACGATATCCGAATTCACGCAGAGCCGGGCCAGAAGATTGCCTTCGTCGGGGCCACCGGCGCCGGCAAGACGACCATCACGAACCTCATCAACCGCTTCTACGACGTGGAAGACGGGAAGATCCGCTACGACGGCATCAATGTAAACAAGATCAAAAAGGACGACCTCCGCCACTCCCTGGGCATTGTCCTGCAGGACACCCACCTCTTCACCGGCACCGTCGCAGACAATATCCGCTTCGGCAAGGAGAACGCCACCGACGAGGAAGTCATTGCCGCAGCGAAACTGGCCAACGCCGACGGCTTCATCCGCCGCCTGCCCGACGGCTACGACACGGTCCTGACCGGAGACGGGGGCAGCCTGTCCCAGGGCCAGCGGCAGCTGCTTTCGATTGCAAGGGCCGCCATCGCCGACCCGCCAGTCCTGATTCTCGATGAGGCGACCAGCTCCATCGATACCCACACGGAGCGCTTGGTGCAGGAGGGCATGGACCGTCTGATGTCCGGCCGGACCACCTTCGTCATCGCTCATCGTCTGTCGACGATTCGCAATTCAGACTGCATCATGGTCCTGGACCAGGGCCGCATCATCGAGCGCGGAAGCCACGACGAACTCATGAAGCAGCAGGGCCGCTACTACCAGCTCTACACCGGCAAAGTTGTGAATGCGTGAGGGAAGTGTTATTATAAGCCGGATTTCGGGTTCACAAAACTTTGCACAATAGGAAGGAAAATCATGGAAAACTCTGTGTCCACGAACAAGAAGAAAATCCTCACGGTGAAGAACATCGCCCAGATCGCCCTGGCAGCGGCCATCATCTGTGTTCTCGGGCCCCTTTCGATTCCCATCGGCCCGGTCCCCGTCTCCCTGACCCCCTTCGCCGTATACCTTGCGGTCGTCGTGCTCGGTAAGTACCGGGGCACTATCGCCACCCTCGTATACCTGCTCATCGGCCTGGCCGGCGTGCCCGTATTCTCCGGCTTCTCCGGCGGCCCCGCAAAACTCTTCGGACCCACCGGCGGCTACCTCGTCACCTTCTTCATCACGGCCTTCATCGCCGGCATCTTCTGCGACAAGTTCGAGAAGTTCTGGCCCTGCTTCCTGGGATGTCTCCTGGGTCTGGCCGTCCTCTATTTCGTCGGCACCGTCTGGTTCATGGTCGGCATGTCCATGGCCGAC
This sequence comes from uncultured Lachnospiraceae bacterium, assembly GCA_900316075.1. Classification (GTDB taxonomy): domain Bacteria; phylum Bacillota; class Clostridia; order Lachnospirales; family Lachnospiraceae; genus RUG306. The sequence goes on from ONBT01000008.1 coordinate 22,465, forward strand.
AAGGCAATGGGCCTCTGGGCATCCCTGATGGCCTGCGTCATCCCCTTCGTCCCCTTCGACTGCGTGAAGATCGCCCTGGCCATCATCCTGGGCAAGAAGATCCGCGGCGCCCTGAACAAGGCGGATATCTGAAATTTCTGATTGCGGGTTGACAAGCCGCGCCGGAGGGTGCTACATTGAAATCGCCAGGAGAGAAATCTCCTCCTGCCTCGGCAGGACACATCGCGTAAGGAGCGCGCGTTCGTAGAACTGGCTACGTTATAAACGATCCGGCACCCCACGAGGTGGCTTAACCTCGCATGGAAGTGGAAGGCTTCACAATTGGGTGGGACGCACCTAAACGAAACCAGGAAATTACTTGTAAAAGACCTTGCTATTCGGCAGGGTCTTTTTCATTGCAGAAAAGTTCTGCCAGCGGCTCGGGAAATGAAGGAAAAAGCTCATCGAAAAGACCCGTTTTGATTTCTATCAAAGGCCTTCTGTATAAGCCCTCAGGCTGGGATTTACTGCAAATCAATATCGTGCGGTAGCGTGCGGTAGTAAAATTCTCAATTGGACTGGGAATTAACGTAATAGGAAAATAGATATCATCAGTTTCAATTGCAAACCCGAGAATTGCCTCTTTTCCATATGCATAGGAAAATTCAACATTCCTTGTGATTTTGTCCTTCGAGCCAATACTCATATACTTGGCATCCTTGAGGTTAAGGATTCGGGCACAGCAAGAGCACTTTTCTACAACGGTTGTACGTATGTGCTCCCGAGAGGGAAGGCAGTCTGAAATTATTAGCCGATCATCGAAAGCACGATCAAAGAATTCAACGGCTGAAAGTATGGGACTCGTCAGCCCGAGAAGGTGCATAAACTGGTGTTTTCTGAACCTGGCTTGGAACCAAAGGTACTGTGGGCTATTATTATTTTTCCCGATAAAAAGAAAGACCTGGTCCAACAATTGGTTGTATTGAACTGCTGCGGAATGAATGGCAGCGAGCAATTGCTCATCCGTCATAGAAGTAGAAATGATCATAGACAGTACCCAAGAAAAGAAACTAGAATTGAAAGAAAGAAAAGGCCTTGCCATGAAGCAAAGCCCTTATAGATAAGATACTGGTTTAGTTTAGGTGCTTGCCACCCATTTGAAAGCCTTCCACTTTCCCGCGAAGTCAAACTACTTCGTAGAGAGGATGCAGAGTTTTAACGTAGCCAGTTCTACGAACGCGCGCTCCTTACGCGATGTGTCCTGCGGTGACAGGAAGAGATTTCTCCCTTGGCATCTTCAATCTACCACCCTCCTGTCGATCCTGTCAATAACTCCCCGATTTTTTCCCAAAAATTTCATATTTTTTCAAATTCCCCCTAAACAAATATACGCAAATAGCCGAAATCCATTCTGAAAAGTATCTTTATGTCCTTTTTTACAGGGTGTGGAAAAGACGGACAGAAAGAAGGAGCTATATATGTCTGGTAAACAGAACGGATTCTCGAAAATTCCTCTTGCGCGAAAGATAGAGGCCCTGGTCCTGACGGCGGTCACCGTCATTGCGTCGGCTTCCGTGGACTGGTCTTCCTTAACGGCAAGAGCGGAAGATACCTATCCGTACGACGGTTCTCTGACTACTATGGTTGAGCTCGACCAGTCGAACCCGGTCATCAAGAGAGAGGTCATCGGAAAGGGCGGTAATCAGGCCGACAATACGCCCATGTATCTGGGAATCCACTCTGCCTACATGAATGTCCAGCTTTCAGAGGGGGCTACTGCCCACTATGAGGTGGCTATATATCAGAATTACGCAGATGATGCGGATTATACGACCGCCACAAGTGTGCGCAGCGGAAACGAAATAGCTTCCGGTGATCTGACCCAATATGATAACGTGATTACTCTTTGGGACTGGCCGGATGACAAGAACGCCCTTGTATACCTGGCGTCCGGCGAGAAGGCCACGATTGAAGTCACATTCTCCAATATTTCAGAAGGGGCCGTGATTTCATATGGTCAGGATTCAGAACAGAATTCTATAGCAGTCGGGACAAAGTATGAGAGTACTTTCTCGGATGCGGAGCTGGTTTCCGAAACCGGCCGTTCGAGCTATGTCACAGTTACGAACGGGGCGCCTATTGATTTCACGGGCGATTTCTCCCTGGCTCCGTCTTATAAGCGGAATATCTATTACAAGCTTTACGACAGTTCAGATAATACGAATATCACGACGATTGCCAGCAGCTCCGACTATACAGCGACCTCCCATGCTTCTATAGCGGTAGATGACACACAAAAACTTCTGACGCCCGGTACCGAGTCAGGTGAAGATACCCTTCTGGTCTTTTCCGGCAACGATTCTTCGAAGTGGCTTAAGATTCCCGTGCGGATAGTTGCACCAAACATTAGTTATAGCAATCTAACCTATAATGGAAATTCCGTTTCCGTGGTTACGCCGTCCTGCGGCCTTAATGTACTTACAGAAGGAACGGATTTCTTTGCGACCTATTCCGGTGAAGACAGACAGGGGAATCCCTATAATGACGATGTAGCTTCCAATATCAGGAATGCCGGCGAATATACGGTAACCCTGTCCGGCGCGGCCGGAACAGACTATGAAGGCCTGACATATACTGAATCCTTTTCTATTGCTCCAAAGGATATAAATGAAGTAACTACCGGATCGGACATGCAGGTCGACCCGGCTGCGCTTTCAGTTACCAATGCGGACGGAGCTTTGACTGATAACGGGCAGAACCTGATCAAGGATTATGACTACACGGTCGACAAGGTAGAGCGGGATGCGGCAGACAATGCGAAGTATTCCATCACGATTACCGGAAAGGGAAACTACACCGGGACCCGGGTTATCCAGTCGTCCAATTCGCTTAGCGGTACAGTGGATCTCAATACCCTTGTTAATAAGCTGATGCTTACGAAGGACAAAAATTCGTCAGAGGGGGCGATTTATGTCTTTGATGCAACGGCTCATAATGAACCCGGAATCTATTTTTACGATAAAAACAACACACAGCTGAATCTAAAGCTGCACAATGATTACGAATACGCAATACGGGACAACAGCACACAGGCAGTCGTATATGACTCCGTGACGCCTTCGGCCATTACGTATGCCGGTGCTGTTAATGCAGGATACTATACAGTGGAAATCCGGGGACGGGGGAAGTATACCGGAACCATCAAATCGACCGACTTTTCAGATCAGGTCTTTCAGATTCAGCGGCGATCTCTAACCTACAACAATTTCATCGTGAAGATCAGTCCGGTTACATTCGTGGCTGATGACACCGTGCACCAGCCGACCAGTGTAACGGCAGAGTATCGTTACGGTACAGATGGCTCCAGCCGCTGGACCATGCGTCAGGGCATAGACTATGATTATGCTTTTGATCAAACGAAAGATGCGGGTACCTATGCGGTTCGGATTATTCCCCTGGAAACCGGAAATTTCTCCGGCGAGACCATAAACTTCTCAAACCATAAGCAGGCAGTGGCAGGAACATCAGTAGCCGATTTGGATGCCAATCCGGATTTGATTCATCCGGAATCCGTCGTCACATATGAGATTATTGCGTCTCTGGACAAGGCCGATGTCTGTCTGACAGACGGGAATACCTTCCCGGATGTCAATGTGGCCAATGTGGGAACCTCCTGGGTTTCCGCCTACTCGGCAGTCTATGATGGGAATGCAAAACAGCCTAAAGTTCAGGTGAAGATCGGGGCTCATGAACTGTCCCAGTACGTCAATGATACAACCACGCCCAATGCGGACTACAAAGTCATATATGATCCGACAAAAGAGACAAATGTAGGTGAGGCCAGCCTGATCATCCAGGGCATGAACAAGTTCGAGGGCCAGCCCATTCTGACGGTCAAATACACCATCACGCCGATTTCCCTGGCAGCCGGTGATCTGACGGTATCCAAAGAGAAGACATATGACCCTAATGGCAAGGCGGCTACTCTGGCGAACGGGGAATATTCTGTTTCTCATGACAAAAAATCTCTTTCAGAAGGAACGGACTTCGTTCTCGAGTATGAAAATAATACAGATCAAGGGGATGCTACGGTTACGGCCAAAGGTATCGGCAACTATACCGGATCCGCAATCGCGGTTATGAAAATCAATCCCTTTGATTTTACGAAATCAACGGATTTTACAATTAAATCAATCCCGGATCAGTCCTATACCGGCAGCGAAATTAAACCCGATGAAAAGGGCTTGGTTGTCGTGCAATATAAAGGCTGGAAGACGCTGGAAAAGGATGTGGATTATAAGGTTACCTATGAGAAGGGAACCAATATCAAGACCACAGATAAGGCAAAGGTTATTATTACAGGTCTTGGAAATTATACTGGCGTTAAATATACGACGTTCAGGATTAAGACCAAGAGCCTGCTGGATGGAGTAACCTATCGGATTGGAGGCACAAAGACCGGCACGCTTTCCGGAACGACCAATACCGGGTATACGGAAGAGTATACAGGTAAACCCAGCACTCCCAATATTGAATTGAACAATGGTGCCCTGCGGAACGGAGTTGACTATACCGTTTCGACAAGTTCAGCCATCAGGGCCGGCAAACGGACCATTACAATCACCGGTATCGGCAACTATGCCGGGACGGAAGCAAAACTGGTCTATGTCGTCATTCCTAAGGCATTGACCAGCGCGAAGGCTGTGCCGGTTGCATCCGGTGCCTCCACATCCGGAGCTATCCAGACCGGTACGGACGCCATCAAGCGCTACTACAAGGTTCAGATCGGAACGGGATCCAATGCAATTCCCCTGTCACCGGCTTCCATTACCTACAATGCAGACGGTACAGCAGAGTCTGTCACGGATTCCGGCGATTATACTTTCCAGTGGACGCAGCCTGACGGGACAGAACTCGCTGAAAATCAGATTCCGTCCATAGCAGGAGAGGGCTACACACTGAAGATCACCGGCCACGGGAATTACTCGGGAAGTGTTTCCGTCGACCGGGATGGCAGCACAGCAAAGAACAAGCTCATGGTCGGCGCCTCAGTTGATGCGGTGGATGTCATCCATATCCTTGACCGCAGCGGTGATTCGGTACCTTATCTGGGCTCCAATTTGCCTGCTGTTTACCTGGAATCAGGCAAGCTGACGTCGAAGACCTCCTCTGTAAATCCGTACAACCAGAATATTGTAGTCAGCGGCAACAGTATTGCACTGGCAGGACCGGACTATGAGAACGGTCAGTACAAGAACGATACGGCGAAGGACTATACCGTCCATTTCGTTCCCGGTACAACAGCTTCAAAGGATGATGCGGCTGCAGAACTCAGCTCCCTGCCTGTCAATACACAGTTTAAGGTCCGTGTTTCTGCAGTGGCTGGCTCCAAGCTTTTCTTCGGCAGCCACCAGACGGAACGTGTATTTACCGTATCAGCGACAGACCTTTCCGACTTCGGGAAGAAAATAACCGGCTATCGTGCCGGCCGGCTGACGGTATCCGACACAGCAGTAGCGGAGCCCTATGTCGTATCGAATGGCTCTGAAGTGTCTGCTGCGGCTATCTCCTACGAATACACCGGCAGCACCATCACGCCCAAGCTCAGTGTGACCTGCACTCCGGTTACGCCGGACAGCAGCAAATTCAACGGGACTTTTGCGCCCATCAACCTCCTGTCCTACGCGACGGTCGCTCCGGCCACTATTCCGGCGGATGTAAAGAAAAATCAAAACTTCACCCTGACCGCCAATACAGGTTCCGGCTTCTCCGGCACTCTGACCATTCCGTACGAGGTGACGCAGAAAAAGATTACGGAGGACATGATCAAGATGTCCCCGACGAGCGCGACCTACAATGGAAGCTCTCAGAAGAACGTCATCGATAGCGCTGTCACGGTCACATATAATAATAAACCCCTGACCAAGGATAAGGATTATACCCTCAGCTACTTCGAAGATGCGGACGGCAAGACATCGATTGATCCGAAGAGCGGTGACTTCACGAAGGCTCAGAGCATCTACATTCAGGTCTCTGGAACCGGAACGAATTTTGACACGACACCTGTCATGTATCCGGATCCTTTCGTTATTAAGGGGAAGAGTCTGTCCTCAGCAACCCTGACGCTGGGTGGAGACGTGACAAAACCGGCCGGCTCGGATATCTACTATGCCAAGTACAATGGCGGAAATGTCGTTTCTCCTACTGTCATTGTGACGGACGGCAGCCGGACATTGTCCGGAACATTCAATAAATCGGATCCCGGCAAAGACTACTACTATGATCCGACGAGTGCAGACTCGCTGACCCAGACCGGCGGCGTTGGTCTGAAGACCGTCACCGTCAAAGGCCTCAACAATTACAGCGGTGATGCGGATCTGACGGAGAGCTTCTATGTATATGGAGAACTGTCAAAGGATGCATCTTTAGCAGGTTCATTTACAACTAGCGATGTAGCAGATTACAAAACATATGAACTTGATGAAAATGGCCATCTAATTACATCGGAAACCAAGACAGCCTTTGATTACACACAAGTTGAATTTAAACATGGGTCCGATATCTTGACCTATGGCACCCACTATACAGCATCTCTTAAGCGGGACGGGGTTTCGGTATCCGATATGTCTGTACCCGGTGTCTATACGATTACCTATACAGGCACAGGGATCCGCAATGGCTGCTATGGTACGGTGACGTTTAACAATATTACCGTCAAAGGTAATCTTGAGTATGCGACGATATCCGGGGTCAATGAGAATTACGATTTCAAAGGCAAGGATAATATTCCCGGCCCGACGAATATCGGTCAGATTACAGTAAAACTCGGTAACTATCCCATTCCTACCAAGGCGCTGAAGTTTACATCTTCATCGACGAATAATTATATTCCGACCGATGGAACAAAAGATGCGACAATCACGGTAGAGGTCAATACCGACAACGACACGTACAAGAATCTTTATACAGGAAGTGTCACGGCCAACTACAATATCCGCTATGACCTGAGCAAAGTGACGATTGCCAAAAAGTCGGGGGCGACGCTCTCTATGACAGATGATGCAGACACTTTGAAGTCAAAGATAGAAGTGACTTATAAGGGCCAGACGCTGGTTGAAAATCAGGATTTCATATACAATCCGCAGCCGGAGTGGGTTTCCACCGGTTCTAATGCGACCCCTCGCCTTACCTTTACTCTCCAGCCGGACGCGAACCTCGATCACTCCTACGGAAGTAAGTCCAGCACAGCTCTGACGGGAACCCGGAAACCGTTGAACAAGGATACGGCAAATGTATCCATGACTACTTCTCAGTCTACTAACACCCAGGAGTACGATGGACAGGATCATTTCAATGACTTTGCCGGAAACGTCGAGATTACCTACGATGGTGAAACACTGAATCAGGGAACAGACTATGCGGTTCAGGTCACCAAGCAGGGAAGTTCCACATCTCTTAAGGCCGGTGATATGGTCAACGTCGGCACCTATGAGCTGAAGATTCGTGGTGTTGGCAACTACAAGACAGATGCGGGAAAGGAACTGAAAGCGACATATACGATTACGTCCAGATCTTTGAAGGATAATTCCGCCACTATGGAATTGACAGATTCGGATGATAATCAACTGTATTATTCAGGAACAGAACTGAACCCTGAATATACCGTAACTGATGATCTGGGGAACGTTCTGACAAAGGATGACTATACGATTAAGTATACGGCCTCCGATTGGAATGCTGGAACAGAAGTAACAGTTACAGTTTCCGGTAAAAACAATTATAAGGATGATATTACTGACAAGTTCACAATTCGAAAGGTCAGTCTTGACAGTACGCTGATTAAGGCTACCTCGACTGCGGTTTACAATGGTCAGAAGCAAACGCCGACTGTTACTGTTCAACGTGTAGATGACGACGGGACAGTTTTAGCAACCCTGAGTGATCCTACTGATTATAAGTTTACGCCTCCGACAGATCAGGACCTGACAAATGTGGGCAATCATACATGCTCGATTTCCGCAGGAACGAACAAGAACTATACGGGTACGAAGGACTTTGAATTCATTATCACCCCGCGTTCCCTTACAAGCAGTGGCATCGAAGTCATCCTCGACAATGCGGACGGCAAGTATGCCTATGCTAACGGCGACGCAGTAACGCCTACCGTTACCATCACAGATACAGGCCTTGCGACAGGCGGCACCACACCGCTTGTATCCGGTACAGACTACACAGCGACACCCGCCAACAATACCGTCTCTCATTCGAGCGATAATACTGACGGGGCAGCCCCGGTCGTACAGATCATAGGGAACGGAAACTACGGTGGCGAAGTCGACAAGTATTTCCAGATCGGCACCGACCTATCAGACGCAACGGTAACACTGGATAAATCTACCCACGGCTATGACGGCGCGGCCTTCCGGCCGACGGTCACCGGTGTGACCCTGAATGGAAATGCGCTGACAGAGACGACCGACTACACCGGCCCGGCCTATACGACGACGGGCGGGGCAGTCCTGGCAGCCACAGAACCCACAGCCAAGGGTACTTACAAGGCAACCGTCACCGGGACGGGGGCTTACTTCGGTACGGCTTCTGCGGAGTATACGATTACGGCCCAGAATGCCAGCCGTGCAGACATTATAGTGGAATTCCAGAGCGATAGCGCTATGCAGACAGATGATAGTGGAGCGCCTTTCTGGTACTACACGGGTGAGGCCATCACGCCTGCGGTCAAAGTCTACTATTCGCCGGATGATGACACGAAGACGGAATTGACTGGCGGAGATGCAGACAGTACGACGGCGGACTATTACCTGACATATTCAAGCAATGTCAATGCCGGCGAAGAAGCCTCCATCACGGTCCACCTGATCAATAATTACGCGATCAGCGGGACGGAAGACCGGGTGGCCACATTTACAATCAAGCCGGTAGATATTAAAGATTTTTCGCTGACTCTCAATGGCGGCACAAAAGCTGACTTTGATGGCACGGCTCAGACGAAGGCCTTCACCCTTTCCGGAAAGAATCCGGCCGGGCAGACGGTTTCCAAGGTCTACAGCGGTACAGCCGTACAGATTGAAACCGAGGCAGCGAACGACGGCCTGAATGTCGACTGGACGAACAATATCGCTCCCGGTACAGCCAACCTGCAGGTCAGCGGTACCGGCAACGGGAATTATACCGGTACGGCTCCTCTGGCAACGATGACCATTGTCGGCGTGATCAGTGATGCAACGATAACGGTTGCCCGGTCCACGAATATCCAGGCGAAGGTGACGCCCAAAGTTACGGTCGACTTTAAGGACAAGTCCGGCACAAGCCATATCATCGATCCGGATTCCGGTTGGTACGATGTTACATATCGGGCGGATACCGGGAACTGGAAGACAGCGACAAAGGTCGAAGTCACTGTCAAGGGCGTCGAACCCCTGCTGGGTATGACTTATATCACCGGAACCAAGAAAGCCTATGGTGAACTGACGGATGAACCGACAGGGCTTTTCCTGACAGGGTACAATGCAACTTACCAGTACACCGGACAGCCGATCAGCCCTTCCGGCCTTGTGGTTTCAGGCAGTGCAATGCAGGGCGGCAATATATCCGTGGTCGGCTTTATTTACCATAGCGACAAGGATGACAGTGCCTGCATTATTCCCGGTACGGTAACTATGTCAGCCATTGTATCTTATACAGACAGTACCGGAACTACAAAGACGACGGAGGTTTCCGAAGACGCAAACGGCAATCAGGCAAAGTTCCGGATCCTGAAGCGTTCTCTGAAGTCCTGCGATATCATAGGACCTGTCGATGTACGGTACAATGGCAGCGCCCAAGAGCCGGTCGTTTCCATCAGCGCAGACGGAAATCCGCTGACGCCCGGAAAGGATTATAAGATTACGGGCTATGTGAACAATACAAAGCCCGGCACGGCTACAGTCTCTATTACGGCAGGCGACAACGGCTATGTTTCCGGTAAGACGTCAAAGACATTCACGATTTTTGTCGCCAATGTGACCGGTCTCACAGCGACATCCGTTTCCACGACTTCTGCGAAGATATCCTGGAGTGCGAGCCCGAGTGTTGACGGTTACCTCCTGACCTACGAGAACACAAAGGGTGTCCAGAAGGTTCAGACAAAGAACCTGACCTATACGGTGACAGATCTTCCGACGGACGATTCAACCCAGGTGGCGGTTCAGGCCTTTGTAAATGAAGGCAGCACCCCGACCTATTTTGGTGATCCGAATACGATATTCGCGAAAACCGCTTTGACGGCAACGACGACGACCGGAAGCTCTTCAGGCGGAAGGAATACGGTCCGTTGGAGTACGGTTTCCGGAGCCAACGGGTATGAGATCTGGCGGGCGACGAGGAAGGATGGAACTTACGAATTGCTTACGACAGCCACGGCTTCGGCAACGAGCTATACGGACTCCCATGCGACGGTCGGGACGACTTATTACTACAAAGTTCGCGCTTACAAGATCAGTACGACAGCCGGGTCGACGTTCGGACAGAAGTACGGTTACAGTAATTTCTCGAATTCCGTTGCCATCATGACCGTGAACTGACCGGTAGAAGCAAAAAAAAAATAATGCTATAATGACGCCGTCATGAAAGAAAAGAACACTTTCAAAATCGGCGAATATACCTTCACTTCCTTCCACGAATACCGGGACGGAAAAGAGGACTTAAAGAAGATTTCCATCATCCAGGAAAAGCTGGATATACAGGATCCGGAGGTGGCCGTCCGCATATACAGGGACATTCGGGACGGCCGTCTCTCCTTCAAGACGGACATCGGAAATGACTTCGCCCGCCACATTTCTGACATTGTGGCCGAGAAGTCAAAAGGACTCATTGCCGACCGGGAAGTCGTGGAGGAAGCCGACAAGAGGACCGGCTATACGCGCTGGATCGGCATCGGGCTGACCTGCGCGGCGGCGGCCCTCTTTGTCTATTTCGGCGGCCAGCAGTATCTGAACTGGCAGCGGACGAAGCAGGCGGAGGAGCTCCGGGCCCAGAAGGCGGCCGCGATTTCTGAGGGTAGCCTTTCGGCGGCAGATGAGGATGCGGCTGCCTCAATAGTGACGGGCGGGGGGACGAAATTTACCCAGCCGGAGCGGGACCCCTTTGCCATGTCCACGGTGACGGATCCGAATGCGGCGACCATCCTGCCCGAGTACGAGACCCTCTACGAGCGGAACCATGACCTCGTGGGCTGGCTCACGATTCCGGACACGGAAATCGACTACCCGGTCGTGCAGACGACGGACAATGAATATTATCTGAAGCGGAACTTCGACGGGGCCTCCGATTCCAACGGGACCCTCTTCGCCGACTACCGCTGCGGCATTCTCAATGCCTCGACGAACACCATCATCTACGGCCACAATATGAACTCGGGCCAGATGTTCGGCAGCCTGTCCGACTACTACGAGGACCCGGCCTACTACAGCGCCCACCGGACTGTGAATTTCAACACGATCTACGAGAAGCGGACCTACGAGATCGTGGCTGTCTGCCTTTCCGACGTCAAGTACCAGGACTCGGACGACTACCGCTACTACAACTTCATCAACGCCACGAACGAGACCGAGTGGGACGCCTTCGTCGAGAACGTCCGCTCCACGACCATGTACCCCGAGGACCTGGACCTGTCCCCCGGCGATGAGGTCCTGACCCTGTCCACCTGTGACCACTACAAGGACAACGGCCGCCTCTTCCTGGTGGCGAAGCGCATTACATGAATAATGATGAAATGTAAAGCCCGAGGAAACCATTTTGCCCCGATTAGCTATGAATGCCCCCACAACTTGTGTTGCGGGGGTAAAATTTTGCAAAATACAGTGGAAATAGTGGAGAACCTGTTTTATAATATACAAGATATTGTAGGGCCCGGTGCGTCCAGTGGACGCACGTTTTCGGGCCGACCGAAGCGAAGCGTAGACCTTAGTGTGTGCGTCCGAAGACGCGGCGCTTTATATTATTCATGAGAAACAGAAGGCTTCATTCCGCAGAAAGGAGTGAAGGCAAGGATGACAGAGAATGTATTTGTCCGACTCTTTAAAGATATCGGGGGTAAGGTTTCCGCAATGAAGAAGGGTACGAAGATCGGCTGGCTGCTCATCGCCATATCCATCGTCTTTTCCCTGTGGGTGGTCGTGAGTCAGAGCAGCAAGGCTGTGGACCAGGACATCACAAATGCAGGTTTTATCCTCAGTTCCGACGGAAAGACACTGACAAAGTATACTGGTGGGGCGACAACCATCAGCTCCAGTCAATCGTCATATGACGATGGAAAGCTGCCGGATACAGTAACCGCGATAGGCACAAACGCCTTTGCAGATTCCGGCGTTGAAGTGATTGATCTGCCGGAGACGGTGACGACTCTTGAGGACGGGGCTTTTGCCGGGGCTCAGCTTTTGACTAGCATTTCCGTTCCCGGTGTGACTGCGATCCCGGATCAGGCTTTCAATCAGTGTTATGAATTGACTGCATTCACGGTACCGGATGCGGTGACAAGCATCGGAAGTTCGGCTTTTGCCGGGACTGAAATTACGACAATCAATGTTCCGGCAAATTGCAATCCGGCAACGGGCGCATTTGACGGGGCAGAGCAGCTGACGGCGATTACGGTCTCAAGCGGGAACAGCAACTACCGATCCGATGGAACGAATCTCTATAGTTCAACGAAACTGATCCGGGTGCCGGAAGGAACCAAGACCGCGACAATGGCAGTTTCGGACGGAACGACCGGGATTGCGGCCGGCGCCTTCAAAGGAGCAAAGAATGTCACGGAAGTAGATTTGCCTGCCTCGGTAACAACTATCGACACCGGTGCCTTTACGGATTCCAAGATATCAAAGCTGGTCATTAATAATAAAGATGCTGTAATAAACGATACAGGTACCCTTCCGGCTGGTGCGGCTGTTTGGGGCTACACAGGAAGTACGGCTGAAACGTACGCTTCTGACAATGGATATACATTTGTACCATTAGGCGGTAATACCACTGTTGACCCCAACAATGGCGGCAACTCCGGCGGCGGCAGTTCCGGCGGCGGATCTTCGTCCGGGGGCGGTAGCAGTTCTGGCGGCGGCGGATCTTCGTCCGGGGGCGGCAGCAGCTCGGGTGGCGGCGGTTCTTCATCCGGCGGTGGCAGCAGCTCGGGCGGCGGGTCGTCGTCCGGCGGCAATTCCGGCGGGAACACCGGAAATAACACCGGCAACAATACAGGAAACAACACGGGTAATAACACCGGCAACACAGGCAATAATACCGGGAACAACACAGGCAACAATACAGGGAACAACGGCAATACCGGAAATAACGGAGCTACGCCGGGTACCAATACCGGAAACAATACGGGAAATACCGGGACGAACAACGGCGGTACGAACGGCACAAACAACGGAGGCACGGCCCAGCCGGGCGTCCGGGTGCCTTCCAATACAGGCTCCACCGGAAATACCCACACGGCGGACAATACGCCGAAGACGGCGGACGGGGACCTCGATCCCCGCTTCGTCATCGCCTTGGCGGTCTTCGCAGCAGGCCTTGCGACCATCATTCTGAGCCGCCGCCAGCGGGCGGTCATCGTACAGAAGGCCGGGAACTCCAGGCTGGACGACTGAAACATTTGAACTTTAAAATGAGCATGCAAAAGGCTGCGAAGAAAAAAATCTTCGCAGCCTTTTTTGGGCATACAGTATAAATGCTTCAAGGAAAACGTCCGCCCCTACTTCGCCTGGTCCAGGACCGTGACGAAGGTGTTGCCGGCGGCGGCGAAGGCCGCCGCCGCATCGCTCTTGCCCATCTTCTTGGTGTCGCCCGTGGCCGGGTCAAAGAGAACCACATTGGCTGTGTCGTAGGCCGAGATGATGGAAGCCGTCCCGTCCGCAAACTCAGCGTACACAGGCTCTCCCCGACTCACGTAGTAGAGGACTTCCTGCAATGTAGCGCCGGTCAGGTTCAGGACCTTGCGGTCCGACAGGGTGGCGGTCATGATGGAAGAGACCGACTGGCCCTGCTCGAGCAGGGTGTCCACGTCCACATTCTCTCCGAAGGCCGAAAGCATGGCGGCCAGGGCCTGGCCCCGGGAAGTCTTTGCGTTCGAGGCCGAAAGCTTGCCGCCGGACTTGCCGGTGGACGGCAGGCCCCGCTTCCAGATGTAGTTCTGGGAATTGTCGATGACAATGCCCATCTGGGTATCCGCGATGGAGACCGCCTCGGTCACGTCATAGGTGGCCGCCACAACCCGGCTGCCGACATAGACGAAGTACTGCTCCTCCACGTCGGAAACCTGGATGTCGATGTCGTGGCCTTTGGCCATGAGGACAAGGGGCGCTGTCGAGGCCGAGATGCCGGCCACGGTCTCGTCGCTTCCGAGCTTTGCCATGACCAGAGTAGCCGAGATCCCCTTGCCCTCGGCGGCCGCTCGCTTGAGGCTCACGGCCCGGTTCACCTCGCCCTCTGCGTTCCGGATGGTGTCCCCGGCCGCCGCAACGAACTGCCCGTCCTCTCCCTTCGTGACCCGGGTCAGGTTCAGGGCGGCGTCCTCCTTCTTGGAATCCGTCACATAGAGGCCGTCCTTCTGGTAGGTCATGAGGACATCGTTCGACGCATTCGAAGCCGAGATGATTTCCAGCTCATACATGGGGTAGAGGGTGAGGCCGGAGGCCGACTCGGTGATGTCGCCCTCCCGGACCCGCCCGTACACGAGGTCGTCGTCCATGAAGGCCAGCACCCGGAGCTCTTCCCCGGATTCGGGCGCCAGAGTCCGGTCCGTACCCGCCTCGAGGTCTTTGATTACTATCGTGCCTTCCCTGCCGCCGATGGCGCCCCCGTCGAGGGCCACATAGCGGCGGGAGTCGGAAACCGCGTACTCGGACTCGGCCAGGCCGTAGGCAATCGTGTTGATGGCCATGGTCGAGAGGTTGACGTGGACCAGCGAGCCCTCTTCCATGATGTAGAAGTCGTCGGTGGAAGACTTGTAAATGAGCTCGGAGAAGTCGGCGTTCAGAATCTGGAAGGACTTCTTCGACTTGATGAAGGTCTGCTCGGTCGTGTGGCCGGTGGTGGCGTCGTAGCGCATGACGTCGATGCCGCAGAGGCCCTCGTGCCGCCCGGCGTTCATGTAGCCGTAGACGACGAAGTCCACGGTTCCGGTCTCGTCAATCGAAAGAATCTTGATGGCGTGCTCGTTCCAGAGGGCGCGCGCATCGGCCTCCTTGCCTGCGCCCGAATATTCGTTGAACGAGAATAATGTAATGAACTGCCCTTTGGATTCGACGTACTCGTACAGCTCGCCCCCCTGTACGAAGGCCACAATGCGGCCGTTCTCGTTTGACCGCATCTGGTAGTCGGAGGGGATGACGCCGAGAGTCAGACTGTTCTCGCTGACCCGGGAGGCAATGGGGGTGAAGCGCTCGGTCATCCGCCGGTCGTAGTCCAGGAGGAACATGCGCTCGGTCCCGTAGCGGACCTTGAAATATTCACTCACGTCATAGATGTCCCCGGCGTCATCCCGCATGGTATAGTACATGGTCAAAGCGGAATAATTGTCCGAGATGTCGTTCCACTCGAAGATGGTGTCCCCGGACTTCTCGCCTGAAAAGCCCGCCCAGCAGACGTCGGCAGCCGTGGACTTGATCGTGACCTCGGCCAGGCCGGTTGTGTCGGTGGAAGCCGCGTCCTCGGCCGGCTCGATATAGGTGGCAAGGGCCCCGGAGTTTCCGTCCCGGGCCTTCTGGGAGAAGTCCTCCGCAAAGGCCGCAATCTGGTCCTGGTGGGCGTTCTTCGGCATGATTATTCTGGTGTAGAAGAAGAGCTCCCGCCCGTCGGCCTTCATATTGAGGACGAAAAGGTACTCGTCCCCGTCCTCGATCAGGTTCTCAAGCTCGGGAGAGACCGTCACGACCCCGTCCACGGGAGCCGGCACGTCTTGTATCTTCGTCTCCGCAATCTTCCGGGAGGTATCAAGGGAGCGGATCTGGTAGGAAATGTCGGAAATCTTGTTCCCGTAAGTCTTGATATTGATGGGCAGAATCCGGGTCTCGTCGAGGGGGGCGACCGCATCCCGCATGTAGCAGGCGTCCATCTCGGCCGTGTAGGCCCGGAGGGAGCTGATTTCCCGGCCCCCCGCCGTCAGGGAGACCGTGGGCAGGGTGGGGCCGGACATCTCGGACGTCGTGTCCTTCGTGTGGAAGTTTATTATTATAGAGAATAATATAAGGCACCCCAGAAATACGGCCAACAGCAGCAATACGCGCTTGATCAGTCCCTTGGGCAGGCCCTTGGTTCGAAAGGTAAGATTCACAGAAAATTCCTTCTTTGTAAATTGTAAGTAAGGTGGGAGCGTGCTATAATACGGTCTTTGCAGAGCCTGCTTTCGGCCCTGCCGGAATGCGCCCGCTTTTCGGGCACTGCAGACAAATATTATACTGATTTTTATACCTATTTCAAACCATGAGCGCGAAAAGCACGATAAAAAAGATATTCAAGATGCCGGAGGCCTCCCGGAAGCCGCCTTCCTTCCTGGATCGGCATGCCCTGCTCTTTCATATTCCCTTTGCCCTGCTCCTCTGCTTCGTCATTGAAGCCATCAGCCGCCACTCGGCCCTGGACTCCCTCCGCTTCATCGTAAACGAGCCGGTGGCCTATATCTACAATTCCTATATTATTTTTGTATTTCTGACCATCTGCTTCCTGACCAGGCGGCAGGCCTTCGTCCGCATCCTGGTGGCGGCCCTCTTTATCGCCATGGGAATCGCGAACGGCATCATTCTCCTGAACCGGGTCACCCCCTTCGGTTTTTCGGATATCGGCATGATCGGGGACCTTTTGACCATGCAGAACACGGGCTACATGTCGAAGGGCGAGAGCATCGTCATCATCGCGGCCATCGTGGTCTTCTGGTACATCATGAAGCGGAAGTTCCACTCCTGCAAGCGGATTGTTCCCCGTATGCCAATGAAGTTCCGCCTGCTGTTTTTCGTCCTGGCCTTTGCCAGCCTGCCCCTGGTCACCACGGGCCTGCAGTCGACGAGGCTCATCGACTCCTACTTCGGAAACCTGGCCCGGGGCTACCTCGACAACGGCTACCTCTACGGCTTCGCCATGAGCGCCTTCGGCCGGGGCATGAGCACACCCAAGAAGTACAGCGCAGACACCGTGGCGAAGATCACGAAGGAAGATGACCGCTACGCCGAAGAAAATCAGACCGACTTCAACGCCACTTCGGGTCCCAATATCGTCGTCATGCTGCTGGAGTCCTATCTCGACCCTTCGGAGGTCAAGTTCCTCGACACCAGCGAGGACCCCAATCCCTTCTTCCACTACCTGGAGCAGAACTATTCTACCGGCCACCTGACCGTTCCCGTTGTCGGGGCCGGGACCTGCAATACCGAGTTTGAAATCCTGACCGGCATGTCCTGCCGCTTCTTCGGGCCCGGGGAATATCCCCAGAAGACGATTCTGAAAAAGACCGACTGCGAGTCCTTCGCGGCGGACCTGCACACGGTGGGCTACGGAACCCATGTGGTTCATAATAATGGAGGCAATTTCTATTCCCGCCGCAACGCCTTTTCCATGATGGGCTTTGACTCCTTTACATGTAAGGAAATGCTGGACATCACGGAGTATAATCCTTTGAATTCCTGGCCTCTGGACTACGTCCTCACCGACGCCACGAAAGAAGCCATGGACAATACACCTCAGTCCGACTTCGTCTATACGATCACGGTCGAGACCCACGGGGACTACCCGACTTATAAGGTCTTTGACAACCCGGAGATCAAGGTCAAGGCGCGGGGAAAAGACGAGGAGACGAAATACAAGTGGGAATACTACGTCAATATGATTCATGACCAGGACAAGTTTCTCAAGTCCTATATTGATATGCTCTCCAAGCGGAACGAGCCCACCCTCTTCATCGCCTTCGGCGACCACATCCCGACCATGGGCCTCACGGACCGGGAACTGAAGTCCGGGGACACCTACAAAACCAAGTATATCACCTGGAACAATTTCGGCATGGAAAAGCACGACCAGGACCTGACCTCCTACCAGCTGGTCAGCCAGTACTTGAACCGCCTGGGCTTCCACGACGGGACCATGCTTTCCTACAACCAGCGGCAGATGGCGGACGGGGTGGCATTTACGTCAAACGCTTATTCCGACAATCTGGAGATGCTCCAGTACGACCTCCTCTACGGCAAGCGCTACGCCTACGGGGACGACAAGGACAAGTATCCGGCTTCCAATATCGTCATGGGCACCCACGACATCACGGTGGACCGGGCCTACCTCTTCGGGGGCAAGCTCCATATCTACGGGGACGGCTTCACCAAGTGGTCCAAGGTCTTCGTCAACGGGCACAAGGTCTCAACCGCCTACCAGTCGGGCCAGCACCTGACCATCGACGGGGAAGACATCAAGAATGCGGACCTCATCCAGGTCAAGCAGATCGGCTCCTCGGACACAGTCTTCCGGGAGTCGAACGAACTCGTCTATATCGTCCATTCGAACGCCGCCCGAATGACGGCGATACCCTCGCTGGATTAGAGGATTGGCGGAATCTGCATCAGACCAGTCGCAATAAAATACTCAATGGATCAACTTTATTTCAGAATTGAAATAAAGTTGATTTTTTTTGAAGTTTATTCCATAATTATTGCAAAAGGAGACCTTTATGGAACGTCAAAAGCATCTGAAAAAGCGGGATTATTTTCTGGACCGACTGCTTTCTTACAGGGACAGCGAGCCGATTAAGGTTGTCACCGGCTTTCGGCGGTGCGGAAAATCCAGTATTTTGGGGCTGCTGTGCCAGGAACTCAGGAAGTACGGTATTGCGGAAGAACAGATTATTTATATTTCCTTTGAACTGCTTCAATTCCGGTCTATGACTTATCTTGAGCTTTATGACTATGTCAAGGCGCACGTTCTGCCGGACCGGAAGATGTATTTCATTTTTGATGAAATCCAGGTTGTGGACCATTGGGAAGAGGCCGTGAATTCGCTTCATACAGAGGTGGATGCGGACATTTATCTCAGCGGTTCCAATGCGCGCCTGCTTTCATCTGACCTTTCAACCTACCTTTCCGGCCGCTATATCGAGTTGAAAATGCTGCCCCTGTCATTCAACGAGTTTATTCGCTTTCATGGATATCAGATGGAACAGTACACGTCTCCAACGGGAACGACTGGGATTCGCATTCTGGATGCAGAAAAAGCATCTGTCTCTTCAGAAGAGATGCTGGAAGCCTACTTCACTTTTGGCGGATTTCCGGGTTTAGCTGATTTCGGATTTGATCGGGAGAAGGCATTTGCTCTGATTGACGGCATCTACAATACGGTTGTTGTCCGGGACATTCTGGAACACGAGAACCGGAAGGACAGCGGAGAACGAAAAGTCACTGACCCGGTCCTGCTGAAAAAAATCGCCTGTTTTATGGCCGACAGCATTGGCAGCAGCATCTCAATGAACGGGATCAGCAACATGCTGGTATCGCAAAAGGAGCTTACGAATCTGTCAAAGCAGGGAAAGCCTGCAGTAGCTACTGTACAGGCATACGTAAATGCATTTGTTCAGAGTTATTTCTTTTATCCGGTAGATCGTTACGATATCAAGGGAAAGGAATATCTGAAAACCCAGAAAAAATATTATATCGTTGATCCGGGACTCCGAAGCTACCTGTTGGGATATCGGGGGATCGACCGCGGACATCTCATCGAAAATATTGTCTTTCTGGAGTTTCTTCGCCGAGGGTACACCGTTTCCATTGGAAAAATCGGTTCCCTGGAAGTCGATTTCATTGTCGAGCGCCGTGATGAGAAATTGTATGTCCAGGTCACAGAGTCTCTGAGCGATGAAGCTGCCGCTCAAAGAGAGCTGGCGCCCCTTCGTCAGATACGCGACAGCTTTCCGAAGATTATCATCTCGGAAAGACAGCCGCAGGGACTGACTGAAGACGGCATAGAAGTATGGAACCTTGTGGATTTCCTTCTGGGAAAGTCATGACGTGTCAATCCCAATAAGTCACGATTGCAATATTAAAAGCCAAAAGTATGACTGAGACAAACTCTGCAGATAAAAACTTAATGACAACCGGCCCTGTCGGACAGAAAATCGTCCGCTTCGCCCTGCCCCTCTTCCTCGGCAATATCTTCCAGCAGCTTTATAATACGGCCGACTCCCTGATTGTCGGAAACTTCGTGGGCAGCGAAGCCCTCGCCGCCGTAAGCTCCTCCGGCAACCTCATCTTCATGGTGACAAGCTTCTTCATCGGCATTGCTTCAGGAGCCGGAGTCCTGATCGGAAGCAGTATCGGAGCCGGAGACAGGAAGCGGACGGAGACCACAGTCCATACGACCGTGGCCTTCGGCATCATCTGCAGCGTCATCATGACCCTGATCGGCATTCTGCTTGCCCCGCCCATTCTGATTTTGATGCAGACTCCGGAAGATGTCCTTCCCCTCTCCATCACCTATTTCAGAATCTACTTCGCCGGGGCCTTCGGCTTCGTTATGTACAATACCTTTGTCGGCATCCTGCAGGCCGCCGGAGACAGCCGCCACCCCCTCTACTACCTGATCTTCTCCAGCGTCGTAAACATTATTCTTGACCTGATATTTGTAGGGCCTTTGAAGATGGGCGTGGCCGGAGCGGCTCTCGCCACGGACATCTCCCAGATTGCCAGCGCTCTTCTCTGCTTTGTCCGTCTGGTACGGACAGATGCGGACTACCGTATTGTTCCGCGGAAGATCCGCATTGAAAAGCGGACCCTGCGTCTCGTGCTCGGGCAGGGCCTTCCGGCAGGCCTGCAGAATTCCGTCATGGGCTTTTCCAATGTCGTGA
The DNA here is from genome assembly GCA_900316075.1 of uncultured Lachnospiraceae bacterium. Taxonomy (GTDB): domain Bacteria; phylum Bacillota; class Clostridia; order Lachnospirales; family Lachnospiraceae; genus RUG306. Next base: position 43,313 of record ONBT01000008.1, read on the forward strand.
TTCAGTCCTATATCAATGCCTATGGAACGGCGGCCGTGGCCGGCATCGGAGCCTATATCAAAATTGAGGGCTTCGTCTTCATTCCCATCACGTCCTTCGCTCTGGCCATCACGACTTTTGTCAGCCAGAACCGGGGCGCCGGGCAGAAAGAAAGAATCAAGGACGGCGTCCGCTTCGGCCTCATCTGTACCCTGGTGATTGCAGAGATTCTCGGGCTCCTGCTGGCCGTCTTCTCCCCCCAGATGATCTACCTCTTCGACCGGAATCCGGAGGTCATTCATTACGGAGTCATGCGGGCCCGCATTGTCACCCCCTTCTTCTTCCTCTGCGCCTACACCCACGCCATGAGCGGCGTCCTCCGGGGCCTGGGCAAGCCGATTCCTTCTTTACTGGCTTTCCTTCTCTGCTGGTGCGTCGTCCGGGTGGCGGGCCTGGCCATCGTGGAGCTATTCGTCCACACCATCATGACGACCTACATCATCTATCCCGCCACGTGGGCCCTGAGCAGCCTCTTCCTTTTCTTCTACTACAGGCATGTCAAGAAGACTTACCTTGTGACGGAGTGAAATAAGGTTGTGTACATTCGGGCAGGTCCGAAAGGACAGGGGATGCTTTTTCTTCTTGACATTCATCTGACACTGCAATATATTTGTAACATCTTCAAGCGGCATTTCGCCGCAGCTGTGTTCGCAGCAGGGTCTCTCCTTTCCGGAGGGGCCGCATACTCACTTTTCTTTTGTTCCTGTCTCGCGATGGGAATAGAAATGCTTTTGTTCAGATGCTATAATCGAAAGGAGAAAGCGTTTGGAAACAAAGAGAAAAACTTATGACGAACTCACCTTCACGGATGACTTCATGTTCTGTGAGGTGCTGCGGAACCATCCGGAGCTCTGCAAGGCACTGGCGGAGCTGGTGACCGGCAGGAAGGTACAGTCTGTCCGCCTGCCTCAGGCGCAGATGTCGGAAAAATTCCTGTATGAGGGCAAGGGCGTTCGCTTCGATATTACCTTTGAGGATGATGCTCATACGAATTATGACATCGAAATGCAGACGGTCCTGAAAGCAGGCATTTCTAAGCGCAGCCGCTACTACAGCAGTATGATCGACATGTACCATCTGAAACAAGGGACTGAATATTCAGCCCTACCGGATTCGTACATCGTCTTCATCTGCTTGGAAGATCCGTTCAAGAAGGATATCGCCCGGTATACATTCCATGAAACATGTGAGGAACTGCCGGACTATCGCCTGGAGGACGGAAGGACAACCATCTTCATCAATTCCAAGAGCTCGAACGGAGCTTCTCCGGAACTGCTGGAATTTTTTGATTACCTGAACGGCCAAGGCCCTAGTTCTCCTTTGACAAAAGCAATTGAGAAAGCGGTCCTGGACCAAAAGGATAGTGAAGAAGGGAGAATACGTTATATGACTCTTGAAGAACACTACAAAGAGGAACGGGAAATCGGAAAAGCAGAAGGCATAGAAATCGGAACAGAAAAGGGGATAGAAATCGGAACAGAAAAAGGAATAAAAATCGGTAAGTCCGAGATGATTCAAAATGCTGTGGCTGCCGGAAAATCTGTGGAGCAGATTGCAGATGTCCTGGGTCTTTCCGTAAAAGAAGTTCAGCGGTTTTGCCAACTCTGATTTCGTGCAAATCCCGTCGCCGTCTCCTTCCAAAAGCCTTCAGTGCCTTTGCGCTAGCTGCCGGTCAGCAAGGGCAGAATGGGAGCCGAAGGCACGAGAGTCCTGCAGGTCCGGCGTGAAAATCCGGTGAGTGGCCAAACCGCCTGCACAAAATGTGAGTATTCAAGAGCCTGGCCTGATGCAAGGGTAAGCGGGAAAAGAAGGGGGCCCCGACGGACGCCGCAGCGGTCCGTAAACCGGTAATTCGGCTGGGGGACTTGCGAACTTCCTGCATTTAAGACTATAATATTTTGTTTTGAACAATATCCCTGATTTGAAAGGTTTTGCATAATGAACGGAATCGATCTGTCGAAGCCTCTGAAGGTCCATTTCATCGGCATTGGCGGAATATCCATGAGCGGCCTTGCGGAAATTCTCTTGGGCCGCGGTTTTGAAGTCTCCGGCAGCGATCGGGCCGAAAGCCCCCTGACGAAGCACCTCTCCGAGCTCGGCGCCGACATCCGCTACCCCCAGGCGGCGGAGAATATCGGCAGTCGGCCCATCGACCTCGTGGTCTACACGGCGGCCATCCACCCGGACAACCCCGAGTACGTAGCCTGTGTCGACCGGGGCCTTCACATGGTGACCCGGGCGGCCCTGCTCGGCGCCATCATGGACGAGTACGCCCAGTCGGTGGCCATCGCCGGTACCCACGGCAAGACCACGACCACTTCCATGGTGACCCAGATTCTGCTCGAGGACAGGCTACACAAGCCCACAGTCTCCGTCGGCGCCATTGACCCGGCCATCGGCTCCAATGTCCTCGTGGGCAACGACGACGCCTTCGTGGCCGAGGCCTGCGAATACTCGAATTCCTTCCTCTTCCTGCACCCGACCGTCGCCGTCGTCTTGAATGTCGAGGCCGAGCATCTGGACTTCTTCAAGAACCTAGGCGCCATCCGCGAGAGCTTTCATGAGTTTATGACTAATGTAAAGCCCGGGGGCTGCGTGGTCATAAACTCTTCCATCGAAAACTATAAAGAGCTGGCGGCCGGCCTCAATGAAGGCGTCCGGGTCGTGACCTACGGCCTGACAAGCGAAGCGGACTGCCATCCCGAAGATATTATTTATAATGCCCTTGGCTGCGCCTCCTTCGTCCCTGTATATAAGGGAAAGAAGCTCTCACGAGTAGAACTGAAGGTGCCCGGCGAGCACAATGTCGGAAATGCCTGCGCTGCAGCGGCTGCGGCCATCGCCCTCTCTGAGAACGAGCAGACTGAAGCAGCAGGCGGGACCTTTGCGGTCAGCCCGGAGGCAATCGCGGCGGGCCTTTCCAAGTTCACCGGAGCCAAGCGCCGCTTCGAGTACCGGGGCACCTTCCAGGGGGCTACGGTCGTGGACGACTACGCCCACCATCCGACGGAAATCGAGGCTACCCTGAAGGCTGCCCAGCGGGTGGACCACAAGAGACTGATCCTGGTCTTCCAGCCCCATACCTATACCCGTACGAAGTCATTTCTGAATGACTTCGTACGGGTCCTGGGGCTCGCGGACACGGTTGTGCTCGCCCCCATCTACGCGGCCCGGGAGAAGGACGTCTACGGCATCCATTCCACGGACATCCGGGACCTGCTGGTGCAAGCTGGAAAAGACGCCTACGCTTTCGACACGTTTGATGAGATTGAAGATTTTCTTCGAAAAAATTGTATGAACGGCGACCTGTTGATAACAATGGGGGCCGGAGACGTCGTAAAAGTCGCCGATGATATCACGGCGGGTTGACTTATGAACATTATCCACAGGAGAAGGCCTTTTCGGAGGCGGAGCCCTGTGGATATTTTTTGCCGTGGAAACAGGGCCTGACCAAGACTTATCAACAGTGTGAACGAAGGCGGAAACCCGCGCCGTTCCTGCCTTGTGGGCAACTTCATCCTTTTCGGAAGCTGTCGGCTGTGCTATAATTCGTCTCACCTTAAATTCGAGGGGAGAGGAAGACTCACCGATACATGGATGACATACGACTGAGGATCAGCCGGGCCCGCCAGCGGGTTACCGCCGTACCTGACATTTTTATAGATGAATATATGAAGGACGCGAACGGGGAGTTCGTGAAGATTTACCTCTACCTCCTCCGCTGCCTTTCGAGAGACGACGGCTCTTTTTCGGTTTCCGCCATGGCCGACGCCCTGGACCACACGGAGCGGGACATCAGCCGGGCCCTGCGCTACTGGGAGAAGAAGGGGCTGATCACCCTGGAGTTCGACGGGAAGGAAGAGCTTATAGGAATCACCCTGGTCGACATCACCGGAGACTATCCGGAGACGTCTGCGGAGAAGGCTCCTGTCCCGGCAGGGGATGACGCGGTGGCCCTGACCTGCGGGAAGCGGCCCCGGGGCGGAGCGCCTGCCGGGAAGGCTGCTGAGGAAGAGCGACCCGCTCCGGCCCTTGAAAAGGACCACGACCCGGTCGAGATTGCGGCCGCTGCGGATGAGGATGAGGAGATCCGGGATACCCTGCAGGCTGCGGAAATCTATCTGGGCCGGCCTGTGACGCCCCAGGAGACGGCGAAGTTCTACTCCTGGTACCAGGACCTTCATATGTCCCCCGCCCTGATTTCCCACCTGATCGAATCCTGCATCGGGGCCGGCCACCGGGATTTTTCCTATATGAATGCGGTCGCCCTTCGGTGGACGGAGAAGGGCTTCAAGACCCCGGAGGAGGCCGAGACCTACGGGAAGGTCTACTCGACTACCTACCGGGCCGTGGTCAAGGCATTTGGCATATCGGGCCGGAACCTCTCCGACGCGGAGACCGCCTATGTGGACAAGTGGGTGACCGAATACGGCTTTGGGGACGGCATCATCGCCGAGGCCTGCCGCAAGACGATTCTTCGCCTGGGCACGGTCAGCTTCCCCTATGCGGATTCCATCCTGGCCCGCTGGGCGTCTTCCGGCGTCACGTCCCTTTCGGACATTGCGGCCCTGGACAAGAAGCACGGGCAGGAGACCAGCCGGGATTACAGCGTGAAGCTGGGAACCGGAGCGAGCACCGCAGGCCCCGTGAATCCGAAGATTCACAACTTCCCGGAGCACAATTACGACTTCCAGTCCATCGAGCAGAAGCTCCTGAAGAAGTCTTGAGATTATAGAAGGAAAAAACGAATGCCTCTGACAGGGGACCAGTACCAGAGCGTGATGCGGGTCATCAACGCACGGGAGCTTGCAGCCGAGCGGGCCGCGGAAGACCGGCGGAGAGAGACCTTTGCGAGGCTGCCCGAACTGAAGAAGCTGAAGGACGAGGTGACCGCCGCCGGCGTCACGGCCACGAAGAAGTACATGGCCGGGGACAAGGGGGCCCGGGAGGCCTTTGACAAGATCCGGAAAACCGCGGCGGAAATGGAAACTGCCCTCCTGGCCAAGGAAGGCCTGCCGGCCGACTATCTCGAGCCGCAGTACACATGTCCGGATTGCCATGACACGGGGATTTTCGACGACGGGACCCCCTGCCACTGCTTCACCCAGCTCGCCTACGACATCATATATTCCCAGGACCGGCTTCGCTACTGGCTCAGCCGGAACAGCTTCGGGAGCTTTGATCTCTCGCTCTACTCCGACGCGGAGACGGACCCCGTAACGGGGGAGACCTGCCGGACCCTGGCGGAGCGGGCCCTCGGAACGGCCGCGGCCTTTGTCTATGACATGACGGGGCGGCCCGTTCACGGCAGCCCCGCCGTCATGGCCGCTGTAACTGCCTCGGGCAAGTGTCCGGCTGTTGACGCCGGCTCCGGCAGCCTTGCGGCTGCCCCTGCCGGTCCGGCGCTCGCTGAGGCTCGCGCCTCCGTCCCCAACCTTGTCATCTACGGCTCCACAGGCACCGGCAAGACCTTCCTCACCCACTGTATCACGGGCGAGGTCATGGACGCGGGGAAGACCTGCATATATCTCACGGCCGCGGAATTCGTGGATGTGGCGGAGCAGGCGGAGTTCAAGCACCAGCCCGAGGATTTCCGGAACTGCTTCACCTGCGACCTCCTGGTCATTGACGACCTGGGGACCGAGCTTGTGAACTCCTTCACGTCCGGCGTTGTCTACCGGGTCGTGAACGAGCGGCTCCTGAACCGTAAGTCCACCGTGATTTCGACCAATCTCATGCTGGACCAGCTGCAGACGACCTACTCGGACCGGACCTTCTCGCGGCTGGGCGGGAATTACAAGTTCATCCGCCTGGTCGGGGCCGACCACCGGGTAGAATAGAGCTGGCCCACAAATGCACCGCCGGACATAGTCCGGCCCCGGGGCTCGCACAAGGCTTGCCCCGCCCGGAAACGCACTGCGTCTCGTGAGTTTCCACAGAATGTGAGTCAAAAATAGTGCAATTTCCCGCAAAATGCCCCCTTGTTGCGGCTTTTCGAATTGTTATAATATTTGCGGCCTAATTTACGGACTTTTTACATTATTCATCAGAAAATATGCGGAGGAAAGACATGGCAGGCAGCATCGGAAATGAAGATTTACTGACCAGAAAACCGGTCGCACCCTTAGGGCTCATTCCCTTGAAGAGCATCGAGTCGATCGGGTCCAAGGTCGACAAGTTCCTGCTCGAATGGCGGGCGGAGCGGCCCATCGACCACCTTGACAGCGTCGAGCAGCAGGATTACGCCAAGGACACCTTCATTATCAATACGAAGTGCCCCCGTTTCGGCTCCGGCGAGGCCAAGGCTACGATTTCCGACTCCATCCGGGGCCTGGACATCTACATCCTGGTCGATGTCATGAACTATTCCCTGACCTATTCCATGTGCGGGCAGACGAACCACATGTCCCCCGACGACCACTACGCGGACCTGAAGCGGACCATCGCTGCCATCGGCGGCAAGGCCCATCGGGTCAACTGCATTATTCCTTTCCTCTATGAATCCCGCCAGCACAAGCGGGCCTCCCGGGAGTCCCTGGACTGCGCCGTAGCTCTGCAGGAGCTTGTGAATATGGGCGTGGACAATATCATCACCTTCGATGCCCATGATCCCCGGGTCATGAATTCCATCCCTCTTCACGGATTTGAATCCATCCGCCCCGCCTACCAGTTCATCAAGAATATCTGCAAGAAGGTCAAAGACCTGCAGATTGACAATGACCACCTGATGATCATCTCCCCCGACGAGGGCGCCATGGACCGGGCAGTCTATATGGCAAACGTCCTCGGTGTCGACGTCGGCATGTTCTATAAGCGCAGGGACTATTCCCGTGTTGTCGACGGCCGCAACCCCATCGTCGCCCACGAATTCCTGGGCGATTCCGTCGAAGGCAAGGACGTCATCATCATCGACGACATGATTTCCTCCGGCGAGTCCATGATTGACGTGGCGAGACAGCTGAAGAAGCGCAAGGCGAACCGGATTTTCGCGGTTTCCACCTTCGGCCTCTTCACGAACGGCCTCGAGGCCTTCGATCAGGCGGTGGAAGACGGGGTCATCTACAAGGTCGTCACGACAAACCTCGTATACCAGACCCCGGAGCTTTTAGACCGGGAGTGGTACATCTCCTGCGATATGTCGAAATACATCGCTTATATCATCGATACCTTGAACCACGACTGCAGCCTTTCCTCCCTGCTCGATCCTTCGGAGCGGATCAACAATCTCCTCAAGAGATACCGGGCCGGTGAATATTGAGAATAATATTTTCGCCATTGGTTACTGAGCCGGGCGGCGCGAACGAACGCGTCGCCCGGCCTTTTTGTCACCTGCCCGCATCGCTACGTCTGCTGCCGCCTGCGCGGTGCCTGTGTTGCCTTGGTGGGGCAAATACCGCCCATCGCCGTCATCCCTGAAAGTTCAAATCAGAAAAGCAAGTCGCTCACGCGGCGGATCCGGGCAAATACCGCCCATTGCCGCCATCCCTGAAAGTTCAAATCAGGAAATCAAGTCGCTCACGCGGCGGATTCGGGCAAATACCGCCCATATTTTTCATCGCCGGACGCCTGAAGCCCCAATGCATGGGCGGTATTTGTCTCAAATTGCCTGCCCTGCGACTTGTTTTTCATTTCTGAGCTCCGCCCATGCATGGACATGGGCGGTATTTGCGTGTGGGCGGCGGTTTAGCGACCAGGATTCATTCCCTTAGATCTTCCCGCCGCGCCGCATGGGCGGTATTTGCGTGCGGCCGGCACTTTTGCGACCGGACTTCCTTTTCCTGAGCTCCGTCTGCCGCCCGCATCCCAAAATTCCCGCCAGCCCTCAAGAATCTCTGTCCCTTGTCCGATAGCATAAATAGCAGATTATTCTTTTTCAGGGCTTTCTTTACCTAATGTATCACTGAATAGACAGCGGGGCGACAGGGATGTCAATGATTATCCAGCACAATATTCAGGCCATGAATAGTAGCCGCATGCTCGGCATTACGACCGGGCTGCAGGCCAAGTCCACGGAGAAACTGGCTTCGGGCTACAGGATCAACCGGGCGGCGGACGACGCGGCCGGCCTTGCCATATCCGAAAAGATGCGGAAGAAGATCCGGGGCCTGAACCGGGGCCAGGACAATACCATGGACGGTATTTCATTTGTCCAGGTCGGAGACGGGGCCATGGGCCAGGTGGCAGACATGATCCAGCGCATGAATGTGCTGGCTGTTCAGGCTGCCAACGGCACGAACTCGGCTTCGGACCGCGAGGCCATCCAGGGCGAAGTTTCCCACCTCAAGAAAGAAATCGACCGGATCAATGAAACGACAAAGTTCAATGAAATGAACGTATTTTTACAGGACGAACCGAATATTGCGGAAGTGGAACTGTCCGTGACCGGAAAACCGGACACCCACGACGACCTCAATTTCTTCCGGGACGATAATGGAAATGCCGCCGGCATCATTTTCACGGCTACCGGGTCAAGTGGGAAGATATTGATGCAGATCTTTATGATGCAAAAACAAATACATTTCATAAATGGATGAAGATGTCGGAAATTATGAACTGCATTATCACGGCATGGTTCTTGGACTGAATTTCATTTCCTGCGAAAGCCGCGGGGACGAGATCAATGCCGTGAATTACGGCGGAACGAAAAGCATTATTTATGAATGGCATGAGCAGCCGGACGGGACGGAAAGCGATGTGGCTGTAGACGTTGCCGGGGGCGGAACCCTGACGGTAGACGATGAAAATGGCTACAACAAGAAATCCATGCTTTCGAAATTCGGTGCGGAGGCAAAATTTACAGTGAGGGCGGACGATACCGGTGTCTGGCTCACGCACAATGGCTCTGAAGTGACCGGCTCGAAGAAGGCCTGGAAAGACCTGGTCACGATTTCCGCCTCGACATCCACCGACCCGGACAATAGAGTGACTCCCCTTAATGGAGAAAATACCGGGGGGATCGACGACGAAGACTGGACGGAGAAGCAGGATATTGCCGCCCACGATGATGCCTCGTTCAAGAACTACCGCTACTACTATATGGATGACGACGGGACAAACGATACCTATATTAATTTCGCGTTTTCCGTCGCGGACAATATCAGCAAAAAGCAGCTGATTGCTGGAATAGACGGCATTGAGGTCACGAGTGAACTGTCGAATTCCTATACGGCAAAGGCAGAGGGCGGGGTCGGCACCACGATAAATGATGTCACCACAAAAGGGTCCGGTAAGTTTCTGACCTTTGAGCAGGAGGTGGCCTTCGGAAGGAATTTCTCTGAAAAAAACGGGACACTTACAGCAACAGGCAGTGTGACAAGTGCTTCAGCTGCGGACGGAGCAGCCCTGGAGTTCTCTGCGGGCGGTCAGTCTGTGAAATTGAACGCCGGGGGAAATGAGGTAAATGCTACCTTGTCCGGCCTGCAGTCTGCCCTGTCTTCCCATATTGCCTATGCGGCTGACGCGGCAGTGGATCAGCTGGCTTCCGCCCAGGCTTCTGAGGACTCGGCCCGCCGGATTACGTCTTCTACAGGTTCATATACCGACCGAAAGACTGCGGATATCAATCTGAAATTTACAAACGGAGAGACCGGCGACGAGGAAAAGGCCATTACCATTTCAGCGGCAAGGGACGTTTCAGTTGATGCACCGAATGTCACGGCCGATTTTGCTACTTCTTCAAGCGGAAAAGATGCCAAGGCCGGCGGCAAATACATGGATGAGACGGAATATTCTTCGAACCGGAAGAGTACTTACGACACGGCATATAATAATAAGAAATCCGCACTGACGAGCTCCGACCAGGATGTCCGGCAGGCGGACAGTGATTATAATACCTGTCAGAAAGCCCGGACGGATGCGGAAGCAGCGGAGCGGACGAAACTGATTAACGGCCTTTCGGCGGACGAAAAGACCGCATATGACAACGCAAGGGCAGCCGGAAAGTCAGATGATGAAGCCCTGCAGGCAGCAGGCGTCTCTATCTCGTCAATAGCAAGTCAGGGCGAAACGGCCTATCAGGCAGCCGTTAAGACAGCTGCTGAAAAGGCCGGGACAAATGCTCTGTAAACAGCAGGCTATGAGAAAACATTTGCCGATGCGGACAAGTACGGCATTCAGGTTTCGTTCGGGTCGGAAAAAGTTGTCTATGATTCTGCCTCCGCTTTCAGAAACAGCATTGGGGCCAAGGCTCAAAGTCTTTCGGACAATTTAAAGACGACCTCCCTTGACAATTTCCGCAAGGGCCTCTCCGTTTCACTGACCTCAGGCAAAGAAACGACAATTACCCGCTCCGGCCTGGAGAGACGGACCGCGACAGACCGGTATACATTTTCTACGGAAATCCGTCCGATTATCAGAGAAGAGAAGATTGACTATGTGGGGATCCAGCACTCGGACGATCTCCCTGACCGGACGGTAATCACGCGTTATAATAATTCAACCCGCAGCCTCGGACTGAAGGCCTTCAGTGTGCGGACGGAAAATCAGGCGACCCACGCAATCGACCTGGCAAAGAATGCCCTGGCCAAGCTTTCCGCCCACCGGTCCGCCTACGGCGCCATGCAGAACCGCCTCGAGCACACCTACAACTCCCGGGCGAATATGGAGGAGAACACCCAGGCTGCCGAGACACGGATCCGCGACACGGATATGGCCGAAGAGATGGAGCGGTACAGCAAGAATAATATTCTCGCCCAGGCAGGACAGGCCGTTCTGGCCCAGGCCAATAATTCCAACCAGGGCGTGCTGGCCCTCCTGCAGTAGCATCCTGAAAAATCATGACTGAAGAAAAAATGTATGACAAATATGTTGACATCACGGATGTGGTCTGCCCGGTCACTTTCGTGAAGGCCAAGGTCTCCTTCGACGAGATGGAGGTCGGTCAGGTCCTCCGGGTCCATATGAATGCCGGGGACCCCAGCCGCAACGTCCCCCGTTCCTTCAAGCTGGAGGGGCAGAAGGTCCTCGAACTCTCCGACAACCACGACGGGACCTGCGAGATGCTTGTTCAAAAGGTTTCCGAGGAGCCGGAGCGGTACTCGTGAATCGGAAGACCGGCCCGGCGCTTTCACGCACCACCGCGTTACTGCGTTCTGCATATAGAAACAGTTGCATAACCGGTTATTGAAGATTTTTTCGTTTTTATGTATAAAAAATGTAAAATGTCGCCCAAAAAATTTATGCAATTTGTTGTGCCTGCCCTGCAACTTATGCTATACTGTCATCAAGATTTTCCAATACCCGTATTGTAAGCGGGTAATTGGACGGGGAGTGCGGGAAAGAGGCCTGTCAGCAGCTTGCGGAAACGGCGCGGGCAGAAGCGCGGGCCCGCTTTCGGGAGTCCGGCTTCCCGGGTGTGTGAGAAACTGCATGAATAGAGGTGACTGGAATGATGCACAAAGAAATGATTGCCATGCTCCTCGCGGGCGGGCAGGGCTCGCGTCTCGGCGTCCTCACCAGCGACGTTGCGAAGCCGGCTGTGGCATTCGGCGGGAAATACCGGATCATCGACTTTCCGCTCAGCAACTGTATCAACTCCGGAATCGACACCGTGGGCGTACTTACCCAGTACCAGCCCCTGGCCCTGAACCAGCATATCGGTATCGGTATTCCGTGGGACCTGGACCGCAATGACGGCGGCGTTTCCGTCCTCCCTCCCTATGAGCGGAGCGACAACAGCGAGTGGTATTCAGGCACGGCGAACGCCATTTACCAGAACCTCCAGTATATAGAAGGCTACGATCCCGACTACGTTCTGATTCTCTCCGGCGACCATATCTACAAGATGGACTACGAGGCCATGCTGGACTTCCACAAGCAGAACCAGGCGGATGTGACGATTGCCGCGATTCCGGTTCCCATGGAAGAGGCTTCCCGCTTCGGTATCGTCATCACGGATGAGAACAAGCGCATCACCGAGTTCGAGGAGAAGCCCGAGCACCCGCGGTCGAATATGGCTTCGATGGGCATCTATATCTTCTCCTGGCCGGCCCTGAAGGAAGCCCTGATTGCCCTGAAAGACCAGAGCAACTGCGACTTCGGCAAGCATATTATTCCATACTGCCACGAAAAGGGCGAGCGTATCTATGCCTTCGAGTTCAACGGCTACTGGAAGGACGTCGGAACCCTCGGCTCCTATTGGCAGGCGAATATGGAGCTCATCGACCTCATCCCGGAGTTCAATCTCTATGAGGAGTTCTGGAAGATCTACACCAAGCAGAGCCTGATTGAGCCCCTGTATGTGGCGGACTCGTCGACGATTTCGAAATCCATTATCGGCGCGGGCTGCCGGATTCACGGCGAGGTCACGAATTCCGTCCTCTCGGCCGGCGTCATAGTGGAAGAGGGGGCCTGCATCCGCGATTCCATTATTATGAAGAATACCGTCATCCACAAGGGTGCGTACATTGAAAAGTCCATCATAGCGGAGCGCTGCGAGATCGGCGAAAACACGAAGGTCGGCGTCGGCGACGAGCTGGAGTCCAAGCTCAACGCCTCCATCTACAGCTTCGGCCTGGCCACCATCGGCAACGGCAGTGTCATTCCGGCGAATGTAACCATCGGCAAGAACACCGCAATCAAGGGCGTTACGGACATGAACGATTATCCGAACAACAGTCTTGAGGGCGGCGGATATATCATTAAGGCAGGTGATGTAGCATGAAGGCACTCGGAATCATACTTGCAGGCGGCAACTCCCAGAAGATGCGGGAACTCTCCGAAAAGCGGGCCATTTCCGCCATGCCCATTGCCTGCAGCTACCGCAGCATTGACTTCTCCCTTTCGAACATGACGAATTCCGGCATTCAGACCGTGGCGGTGCTTTCCCAGTACAACGCCCGCTCCCTGAATGAACACCTGAATTCCTCCAAGTGGTGGAATTTCGGCCGCAAGCAGGGCGGTCTCTTCCTCTTCACCCCGACTGTCACGGCGGACAACTCCTGGTGGTACCGGGGCACGGCCGACGCCATGTGGCAGAACATCGACTTCCTGAAGCAGCGGCACGAGCCCTACGTCGTCATTTCAAGCGGCGACTGCGTCTACAAGATGGACTTCGGGCCGGTGCTCGACTTCCATATCCAGAAGCAGGCCGACATCACCATCGTCTGCGCCCACGCGCCCGAGGGGGACGACATCTCCCGTTTCGGTACCGTGAAGATTGACAATGAAGGCCTTGTGACCGAGTTTGAAGAGAAGCCCATGATGGCCCATTCGAATATCGTCTCCACCGGCACTTACATCATCCGCCGGCGGAAGCTGGTCGAGCTCCTGGAGCAGTGCAACCGCGAGGGCCGCTACAATTTCGTCACGGATATCCTGGTCCGCTACAAGGGCATGAAGAAGATTTACGGCTACATGCTCGACGATTACTGGTCGAATATCGCCACGGTCGAGTCCTATTACCGGACGAATATGGACTTCCTGAAGCCCGAGGTTCAGGACTTCTTCTTCCGCGAGGATTCGAAGATCTACTCCAAGGCCCAGGACCTGCCGCCCGCCAAGTTCAATGTCGGCTCGGGCGTCAAGAACAGCCTCATCGGCTCCGGCTGCATCATCAATTCCTACGTGGAGAACAGCGTCATCTTCAAGCGGGTCTTCATCGGGAACAATTCCACGGTGAAGAATTCCATCATCATGAACGGGGCTTACATCGGGGACAATGTTCACGTGGAGAACTGCATCGTAGAGAGCAATGAAACCCTCCTCTCCGACCAGAACTACATCGGGGAGAACGAAATCAAGGTCGTCTTCGAGCGGAAGAACCGCTACGGGGTCTGACTTGCAGTGAGTGAAAAATCGTGCTATTATGCCGGGAGCATTGGCACGGAAACAGTGACTTTCAGGGGACCTGCCTTTTGGCGGGTCCCTATTATTTTGCCGTTCAAATGCAAGCTTTCCGTCCCATATAGATGCTCCATGAGAATAATATAAACCGCAGGGGTACCTCCTCTGCGGCACTTTGGCGTACAGCGAAAAGAAAGGAACGTCTGATATGTATATCGTAGCCGGCCTGGGGAATCCGGGCCTCAAGTACCGCCACACCCGCCACAATACGGGGTTTGATGCCATAGACACCATGGCAAAGGCTTTAGGGTGCGACGTGAAGAAGGACGAGTGCCGGGCAAAGACCGGAAGCACGGTCATTGCCGGGCAGAAGGTCCTCCTTGTAAAGCCCCAGACCTTCATGAATCTTTCCGGCGAGTCCCTGCAGGCCCTGTGCGCTTATTATAAGGTGAATCCCGAAGAGGGCCTGATTGTCATCTCCGACGACATCGCCCTGCCGGCCGGGAAAATCAGAATCCGCCACAAGGGCTCGGCCGGCGGCCACAACGGACTCAAAGACATCATCAAAAACTGCGGGACGGATGCCTTCGTCCGCCTCCGGATTGGGGTCGGCACCCTGCCGGCAGGCCAGGACATGATTTCCTTCGTCCTCGGCCGCGAGAGCAAGGACGACCGTCGGGCCGTGGAAGAGGCCTTCGAAAAATGCCTGCCGGCGGTTGAGACCATTATTATGCAGGGAACAGAGAAAGCCATGTGCGCCTTCAACGGGTGATGGGCGGTATTTGCGTTTAAATGCAAGAAAAGAGACCCACAAATTCCTTGCAAGCCCAAAGCATGGGCGGTATTTACATTTAAAAGCAAGAAAAGAGACTCTTATAATCCCATCAAGCCCGAAGCATGGGCGGTATTTGTACAGGAAGCGACTATGAGCGACATATATACCCAGGCCATACAGGGTCTGGCGGAAATTGACACGCTGCGGGATGCCCTGAAGAAGGGGACGGGCTCGCAGGGAGCGCTCGCCCTGGGCGGCGTCTCCGACAGCGCGAAGAATCTCGTCCTCTACGGGGCCGCAGGCGACATCCCCTGGAAGATCGTGGTCTGTGAGAACGACCGGACGGCGAAGGAGCGGGCGGCAGAGTACGCCTGGTTCGACGAGAACACGGTCTTCTTCCCGGGGAAGGACCTTTTGTTCTATCAGTCCGACCTCCGGTCGAACGAGCTCACGCGCGAGCGGATCAAGGCCATAGACGCCTTTCTTCACAAGGACCGGCTCACGATCTTTGCGAGCGCATCGGCCCTCATGAATATGCTGCCTCCGCGGGAGAATTTCGAAAAGGGCTTCATGACGATTTCCGACCTCGACACCATAGAGCCGGATGCCCTCATAAAGCTCCTTGTGAAGAACGGCTATGAGAATGTGACGGAAGTGGCCGGACCGGGAGAGTTTACGTCCAGAGGTGGCATCATAGATGTCTTCCCCCTGACGGCAGAGTACCCGGTCCGTATGGAATTCTTCGGGGACGAAATCGACTCCATGCGGACATTCGACACCGAGTCCCAGAAGTCCATAGAAAAAATCGAATCCTTCACCCTCTGCCCGGCCGGCGAATTCATCGTGAGCGGAGAGGAGAAGGCGGCCGGAATCAAGGCTGTGAAAGCCGACCTGAAGAAACAGTATGACACTTTGCGGGAAGCGAAGGAGACCGAGGCCGCCTTCCGCGTCAAGACCCGGCTCGAGGACTTCGAAGAGGCGGTGGAGACCGGCTGGTTCGGCCAGGAGTTTGAGACCTACCTGCCCTATTTCTGCAAAAAGGCCGTATCCCTGACGGACTGGCTGCCCAAAGAGGGCAGCCTCCTCGTCTTCGACGAGCCCTCAAGGATTTCAACCGCCGTCAAAGGCATTTCCGACGAATTTTCCGAGTCCATGAAACGGCGGATTGAAACCGGCGAAGCCGCCCCCCGCCAGGCGGAACTCCTTTTCTCGGAGGAGAGCACATACGCTCGCTGGGGCTCGCTCCCGGGCCTTACATTATCCATGCTGGACTATACGAAGGGGAAGATCAGGGTCGCTGCCCGCTACTACATCCACACGACCGAAGTCGTCTCCTACCGGCGGGATTTCGACCTCTTCACGAAGGACCTGGCCAAGTACCGGAAGAATAAGTTCCGGGTAGCCGTCATCTCCCCTTCAAGAACCAGGGCAAAAAAACTTGCCGAGGACATCCAGTCCTACGGGGTCAACTGCTACTACAGCGAGGACCTGGACCGGGATACGGTGCCCGGGGAAATCATCGTCACCGTGGGGGGACTCACCACCGGCACCATCATCGACGCCTCCGGCTGGGTCTTCATCACGGAGACGGACATCTTCGGCTCTTCGGTCCGCAAGAAGACGCGGAAAATCAAGCGTTACACGGGCGGGGAGAAGGTCCGGTCCCTGAGGGACCTGCATGTGGGCGACTACGTCGTGCACGAAAACTACGGCCTGGGCATCTACCGGGGCCTGGAAAAAATCGACGTGGGCGGGGTCACCAAGGACTACATCAAGATCGCCTACGCCAAGGGGGACAACCTCTACATCCTGGCCACCCAGTTCGACATGATCGGCAAGTACTCCGGGGCCGAGGGGAAGAAACCCAAGTTAAATGCATTAAACTCCCGTGAGTGGAGTGAAACCAAGTCCCGCGTCAGGAAGGCCGTCGGTGAGATTGCGGACGACCTGGTGGAGCTCTATGCCGAGCGGCAGCAGGAGACAGGCTTTGTCTACAGCAAAGACGGGCAGATGCAGCGGGAGTTCGAGGACAACTTCCCCTACGAGGAGACCGACAGCCAGCTGGCCGCCATCGAGGACGTGAAGAAGGACATGGAATCCCCGAAGATCATGGACCGCCTCATCTGCGGAGATGTGGGCTACGGGAAGACCGAAGTCGCCCTGCGTGCCGCCTTCAAGGCCGTCTGCGACGGGAAGCAGGTCGTCTATTTATGTCCCACAACAATTCTGGCCGAGCAGCACTACAATACCTTCACGGAGCGCATGAGTCCCTTTGCGGTTTCAGTGGCCATGATGAGCCGCTTCCGCAGCGCCGCTGAAAACAAGAAGACCGTATGCGGCCTGAAAAACGGGACCGTGGACGTCTGCATCGCCACCCACCGGGTCCTGTCCAAAGACGTGGCCTTCAAGAACCTGGGGCTTTTAATTATTGATGAGGAACAGCGCTTCGGGGTCACCCACAAGGAGAAGATCAAGAAGCTGAAGAAGAATGTCGACGTCCTCTCCCTTTCGGCGACCCCCATCCCGCGGACCCTCCACATGAGCCTGGCCGGCATCCGGGACATGAGCCTTCTCGAAGAGGCCCCCGTCGACCGCATGCCCATCCAGACCTTCGTCATGGAGCGGAGCCCGGAAATCGTCCGGGAAGCCATCGACCGGGAACTGGCCCGGGGCGGGCAGGTCTATTATGTTTACAATAAGGTAAAGGACATCGCCGACGTAGCCGCGGAAATCCAGAAGCTGGTGCCCGACGCCTCCGTCGCCTTCGCCCACGGGAAGATGTCGGAAGGGGACCTGGAGTCCATCATGAGCGACTTCATCAACCGCCGCATCGACGTCCTCGTGGCCACGACCATCATCGAAATCGGCCTCGATATCAGCAATGTAAACACAATCATCATCCACGACGCCGACCGCCTGGGCCTCTCCCAGCTCTATCAGCTCCGGGGCCGGGTCGGCCGCAGTAACCGCACCGCCTACGCCTTCCTCATGTATCGGAAGGACCGGATGCTTGCTGAGGTGGCCGAAAAGCGCCTGGCTGCCATCCGGGAGTTCACGGACTTAGGGTCCGGTTTCAAGATTGCCATGCGGGACCTTGAGATCCGCGGGGCAGGAAACCTTCTGGGCGAGGCCCAGAGCGGCCACATGGAAGCCGTCGGCTATGACCTCTACGTCAAGCTCCTTTCCGAGGCCATCGCCGCGAAGAAGGGCCAGGAGACCGCGCCCGACTTCGAGACCTCCATCGATCTCATGATCGACGCCTACATCCCCGAGACCTACATCCCGGACGCTTCCCAGAAGCTGGAGGCATATAAGCGCATCGCCGGCATCAAGACCGAAGAGGACCGGACCGACGTCACGGATGAGCTCCTCGACCGCTACGGGGACCTGCCGAAGCCAGTGTCAAATCTCATGGACATTGCCATTTTAAAGGCCAGGGCCCACGCGGCATTCATTACTAATATAAAACAAAAGGGGTCGGTCTATACTTTCGCCTTGCTGCCCAGCGGGCAGATTGATCCGGGACAGATTCCGGCCTTTGTCGAAGCCGAAAAGCCCTACCTCAGGTTTAACGTTGGCCGTGGGGCAGCAGGCGCGGAAGGCGCCGTTCCCCCCTCCTTCACCTTCGACGCCGCCGCAAATAACCGCCTCTCCAAAGCCGATGTCGCGGCGATTCCCACGCGGATTGTGGCGGAAATCGCAGACCGTCTGGTCATGAAAGACCCCGCCCCCGCGGAGGACTGAAGCCGGATTTCAAAAAAGAAGTTTACTAATCAGCCCCTTCCCGCTATAATAGACAAGTTAAAAATTAGATTTGGAGGTTTTGTTTTCATGTTCAATAGAAAGTCTGTCGCAAAGCTGGCCGCTGCCGGTCTTGCGGCTGCCATGGTCCTCACCGGCTGCACACCGGCTGCAAGCAGCACACTTGTCAATATCAACAAGGGCGAGGCAAAGATCGAGTACGGCTACGGCTATTTCATGGCCAAGTATTACCAGTCCCTTTATGATATGACCTACGGCTCCTACTACGGGAGCAGTTTCTGGACCCAGGACCTGGCCAATGACGGCTCCACGATGGAAGCGGATGTCAAGGATTCCGTCATGGACGAGATGAAGTCCGAGTACATCCTGAACCAGCATACCTCCGATTACAATATTTCTCTGACGGACGACGAGACGAAGGCCATCGACGACGCGGTTGACAAGTTCTTCTCCGACAATGACGAGGATGCCCTGAAGGCCATGGGCGCCACGAAGGACTATGTCAAAAAGATGCTTACCGACAATACCGTCACGGCGAAGATGAAGTCCGCCATCGAGGCGGAGACCGAGGTCTCCCTGACCGACGACGAGACCGGTCAGTCAAAGATTTCCTACGTGAAGTTCTCCACAGCGGCCACAACCGATTCCGACGGCAACAAGACCGAGATGTCCGACGAGGACAAGGCGGCAGCCAAGGCCAAGGCCGACGAGCTGGCCAGTGTGATGGCAGCTGATTTCGAAGACAAGGCCAAGGAACTCGACGCTTCCGTTCAGACCTATACCTATACGACGGCTGCGGATTCCTATGAAAACGAGAGCCTGCCCGAGGCAGTCATCAAGGCGGCCAAGGAAGTCGAGGAAGGCCACACCAGCGGCGTCATCGAGGATGCCGATACCGGCTATTATGTCGTCCGCATGGATGCGGTCCATGACGACGAAGCCACGGCCACGAAGACCAAGGAGCTGACCCAGTCCGCCCAGGAGGACCATTACAAGGAAGTTCTCGACGGCTGGGAATCGGACCTCAAGTGGTCCGTTGACGACAAGCTCTGGAAGAAGGTCACGATGACCGACTCCACTTTCACGATGAAGCAGAGCACGACGGATACCAGCACAGACACAACCTCTGACGGGGCTGTGTCCACCGACAGCGGCGCGGATACTACTTCCGACGGGGCAGTATCCACTGACAGCACCAGCGGCAATTAATGCATTGTATAATTCCCTTTTCTGGAAGATTCCATACAAATATTTTCTGAGGGCGAAATAGTATATGGAACAGTTTGTAATCAAGGGCGGTAAGCCCCTGCACGGGGAAGTAGCCATTGGCGGGGCGAAGAATGCGGCCCTGGCCATTCTGGCGGCGGCGGTCATGACCGACGACACGGTCACGATTGAAAACCTCCCCGATGTCCGGGACGTCAATGTCATGCTGGGCGCCATCGAGGGAATCGGCGGCCGGGTGAAGCGGCCGGACCCCCATACGGTCATTATCAACGGCTCTGCAATTGAATCGCTGAACGTCGACTACGAATATATCAAGAAAATCCGGGCTTCCTACTATCTCCTTGGCGCCCTGCTCGGCAAGTACAAGAAGGCAGAGGTCGCCCTTCCCGGCGGCTGTGCCATCGGAAGCCGGCCCATAGACCTCCACCTCAAGGGCTTCCGCGCGCTGGGAGCCGATGTGGATGTAAGCTACGGGCTGATTTCCGCCGAGGCGGACCGCCTCACAGGGGCCCATATCTATCTGGACAAGGTTTCCGTCGGGGCCACCATCAATATCCTCATGGCGGCCACATTGGCCGAAGGCAGGACCGTCATTGAAAACGCGGCGAAGGAGCCCCACGTCGTCGATGTGGCAAACTTCCTGAACTCCATGGGAGCCGATATCCGCGGGGCCGGGACGGACGTGATCCGGATCACCGGCGTTACCCGCCTGCACGGGACAGAGTACTCCGTCATTCCGGATCAGATCGAGGCCGGAACCTTCATGTTTGCGGCGGCTGCCACCCATGGCGATGTCCTCGTGAAGAATGTCATTCCCAAGCACCTCGAGGCCACGACGGTGAAGCTTCTTGAAACCGGCTGCGAGATTGTTGAATTCGACGATGCGGTCCGGGTCATTGCGACAAATACGGTTCTCAGGCCGACTTCCGTCACGACGCTGCCTTATCCGGGCTTTCCCACGGACATGCAGCCCCAGATGACGGCTGTTCTGGGCCTGGCGGACGGGGTCTCCACGGTCACGGAGTCCATCTTCGAAAACCGCTTCAAATACGTCGATGAGCTGGCCCGGATGGGGGCCAATATCAAGACCGAGTCCAATATCGCCATAATTACGGGCGTGCAGGGCTATACCGGGGCCAGGGTGTCCGCTCCGGATCTCCGCGCCGGCGCCGCTCTTGTGATCGCGGGCCTTGCGGCCGACGGATTCACAACAGTCGACGATATCCACTATATCCAGCGTGGCTATGAAAATTTTGAGGTGAAGCTCCAGGGCCTGGGCGCCGACATCGAGAAGACGTCGGACGAGCGCGAGGCGCAGAAGTTCCGCCTTCGGGTTTCCTAATTCGCCATCAGGGCAGGGAGGGGCCTTTCCCGGGAAATGCAGTCCCGTCCCGTCTGTCGATGGCTTTCGGATCACCCTTCAGGCAGTCCGGTCGGGCTGCGTGGGGAGTTGGCTATTGTATTTCGTTTCATATGGATTCCTTTCAGCGGGCAGGGTTCTCCTGTCCGTTTTCTTTTGCCTGCAAACCGGCCGTCAGCTCCTGTCTGTGCACTTGGCAGGGGCTGCTTTGCCTAGTGTGTTTCAGCGTCTGCCCTTGGGCGCGGGGGCCTTGCGGCGGGCATTTTCCTGCTTGTTCTTGCGGACGGTCAGGACGATGGCAATGGAGGTGAATACGGCCCCGATCAGGAGGAATACGAGGACGACAGGGGAGGCTCCGGAATTGTCTTCGGTGGTTTCGCTGCCAAAGCCGGAAGTGGCCTTGTCGGGCTCGGAATCGGTATCCTGATCTTCAGCATCTTCTGAGCCTTCCTCGCCCGTATCTGCGGAGTCTTCCGTATCTTCGTCGGAGAAGTAAGTGTAGCTGCCTTCCTCGTTGTAGGAGGTGCCTGCGGAACTGCTGTCTGTGAATCCGCTGCCTGTGGAGCCGCTGTCCGCTCCCTCATCTTCCTCGAGCCAGCTCATCATGAATTCGTCGTTTGCACTTGCATCTGTGTCGGAAGCGTCACTGCTTCCTGCGGATGCCCGATAGCCTGAGGTGCCGCTGTAGGAGCTGCTGCCTGAGATTCCGGCGGAGCTGCTTGTGGAGTTCCTGTATGTACCGCCTGCAGCAGTACTGCTGCCTGAACCGGTATTTGAGCTTCCGGAGTATGTATTGCCGTTCTTTGCGGAATTCGAAGCAGAGCTGCTGCTGTTGCTGCCATATGTGCTGTTGGTACCTGTCTTGCTGCTCGATGTCGCGCTGCCTGTCTTCGATTTGGAAGACGTGGAGCTTGTGGATGATGTAGTTGCTGAATTTGTGGAAGTATTGGCCTTGGCCTGGGAGAGCTGCTTTTTAGTGGAAGCCAGTTCCTTTGTCAGGGCTGCATTTCTCCGGGTGAGGTCGGCAACCTCTTCACTGTCGTCACCTGCAGCCTTGGCGGCTTCTGCCTCTGCCTTGGCCTTCTTCGTTTCGGCCTGAGCAGTTGCCAGCTGTGCTTTTGCTGTCTTTGCCTCGTTCTGGGCACTTGTCAGCTGAGCTTTCGCTGTCTTGGCTTCATTCTGGGCGGTGGAGAGCTGTGCCTTTGCTGTCTTTGCCTCATTCTGAGCGCTTGTCAGCTGAGCTTTCGCTGTCTTTGCCTCGTTCTGAGCGCTTGTCAGCTGGGCTTTTGCCGTCTTTGTCTCGTTCTGGGCGGTGGACAACTGAGCTTTCGCTGTCCTGGCCTCATTCTGGGCACTTGTCAGCTGAGCCTTCGCCGTCTTTGCTTCGTTCTGGGCCGTTGCCAGCTGGGCTATTGCGGTGACGGCTTCGGATTTGGCCTTCTTCGCCTCACTCTGGGCGGCAGTCAGCTGGGACTTGGCTGTCTTCGCTTCGGCCTTTGCCTCCTCGGCCTCATCCCGGGCTGTTTCCAGCTGTGCCTGCAGGGTCTTTACCTGCTTCTTCAGGCTTGCGGTTTCTTTCTTTGCCTCTTCCAGAGCCTCTCCGGATGCGGCTTCTTCCGCTTCTTTCTTTGCAGCGGCAGCCTCGTCTGCAGCCTTCTTTGCAGCAGCATTTGCCGCCTCTGTATCTGTAAGCGGCTTGTGAGCGAGCCCGCAGCGAACGCCGTTTGCGCGGAAGCCCTTGGCAGCACATACGCCGCCCTCAACGAATTTTACATTTCCGACCTGTTTGAGTTCCATATGAAAGTCTCCTTGCTTATTTGCCAGCCTCAGCGATCTTTTCCTTGAAAGCCGAAGCTATTTTAAGATATTCTGTCTTTTCCTCCTCGCTGCCCCATTCGCGCTTTATCGCGAGGAGCTCGGCTTCATCGAGGATAGGCTTGATGTCACCGTAGAAGAGGCAGAGGTATTTTTCCTTTGAACCGTAAAGAGTGCTCATAAGCTGACCGTCATAGATCTCACCGGCAAAGGGATCCTCGCGGAGTATCTCGACAGCTCTCTTCATCGCGCACTTTGAACACATTCTCTGTCTGAGCATACGGCAGACATCTGCGATAGTCAGCTCGTCCTCAGTTTTCTCAAGAATGGCGTTGAACCACTCCTGAAGCGGGTATGTATCACTCTCATCTGGAATGTAATCATACTCGTAGATCTCTTTCAATTTCATCTTGTGCATAATAAGCCCTCCGTTGGGTAAGAGTCAAGCCTTATACGAGACCGGTAGTCTCATCAATGCCCATCATTATATTGAGGCACTGAACTGCTGCGCCGCTTGCGCCCTTACCAAGATTATCGAGTCGTGAACAGAGCAGTATCTGTTCATCATTGCCAAAAACGAATACCTGCATTTTGTTCTGTCCGCTGAGGGTGTTTGATGCGAGGAAGAAGCTCTTCTGCTCGTCAGCCGGCATAAGGGGCATTACTTCGACCATTTTTGCGTCCTTGTAGTGCTCGGCGTACATCTTGTGTACCTCTGCGGCGGTAACTGCCTTGGGGAGAGTTCTGGTC
>ONBT01000002.1 GCA_900316075.1 uncultured Lachnospiraceae bacterium
GGCGTAGTGGTTCAGGCTGTTCATGCCGGTGCCGCTGATATGGCCGTCGGGGAGGACGGAATTCCACCGCTCCCAGGTCGTCGTGGCCCCCATATTCACCTCATAGAGCCAGGAGGGGTAGTCCTCGTTCAGAAGCAATGTCACGGCGTCGTCGGCGTGCCCCAGGTCCGTCAGGGCGTCGCAGAGGTGGGCCGTTCCAAGGAAGCCGGTCGCCAGGTGCATGTTCCACTTCTTCAATAGGGCGTGGAGCCGCTCGCCCACGGCTCGCTCCTCATCCTCCTCAAATAGCCCGAACCGATAGCCCATGGCATAGGCCGTCTGGCCGGGGGCCGTCAGGTACTTCTTCCGCATGGCAGAGCGCACCTCCGCGGAAATTTTCCGGTAGTAGGCAGCGTCCTCTTCCTTTCCGAGAATCTCCGCCGCTTTTGCCGTCAGGCCCGTCGAATACATGTAGTAGGCGCTGGCGACGAAGTAAGGGTCCGTCCCACCAAGGGTGTGGGTCTCGTCCTCGGCCCCGCCCTCGACATCCAGGGAGAGCCAGTCTCCGAAGTGGAAGCCGCACTCCCAGAGTCGCTTTCCGCCGCAGTAGTCTTCGTCCATGCGGATGATGAAATCGGCCCACTGCTTCATGTTCGTATATTCTTCAGCGAGCCAGGCGGTGTTGCCCGAATGGAGGTAGGCGTTCCAGGGGATTATGGTCGCCGCATCACCCCAGGCCGAAGCCCCGCCCTCATTCTCCGGGCAGTCCGCCGGGTCGTAGGCAGGCTCCCCCATCTTCTCCCGCCCGATGGACAGGGGGTCGGGAACCACGTAGGGAACGGCCCCTCCGGCAAGGCCCTGCTCATAGGCCATGTCGGAGAGATACTTGCGGAAGAAGGCGTCGGTCCGCATATGATAGGAAGCAGCTCCCGAGAAAATCTCGGCGTCCCCGGTCCAACCCAGGCGCTCGTCCCGCTGGGGGCAGTCCGTGGGAATATCAAGATAGTTTCCCTTCTGCCCCCACTTCGTATTTGAAATCAGCTGGTTCAGCTTGGGAAGGGCGGTCGAGAGTTCCCCGATGGGCTCGAGGTCCGAATACAAGGCCACCGCCGAAAAGGCTGCCCGCTGAATCTCTTCCTCCGTCATGCCCTCCACCTTCACGTAGCGGAAGCCGTAGAAAGTGAAATGGGGGCGGATATACCGCTTCTCCCCGTCGGCGTAGCACTCGAAAAGGGCCCTGGCCGAACGGAGGTTGTCATTATAGAAACAGCCGTCCTGCAGGATTTCCCCGTAGGAGAGAATAATGTGGTGCGCCTTCATCCCCTCGTCGATGAAGAATTCCGCCCAGCCCGTGATTTCCTGGCCGAAATCCAGAACCAGTTCTTTCTTCGGAGTCACAATGAGTTTTGCGGAAAGCCGCTCGTGGGCCTTGACCGGGAGGCCCTGCATGGGAATGAGCCTTCCGGCGGGAGCCGGGGCCTTCTTCACCCCGGTCAGGTTCCGGGACCGGACCTCCGGGTGCTTCAGGACATCGATCCGGGCAGGGTCGATGATTTCCCCGTCGTAGAGATTGGACGCAATGACCGGGGACTTCAGGCTCCGCCAGGTCTCATCGGTTCCGATGACTTCGCTTGTCCCGTCATTTTTTGTAATACAGATATCTGCGATGGCCTGATACCTGTCCCCGTAGATTTCCCGGAGGCGGCCGTCGTCCAGATAGGTATAGCGGCCCTTGTACCAGCCGTCTCCCAGCCAGATATCGAGCGTATTCTCTCCTTCTTCAAGAAGCAGACCTATGTCATAGGTCTGGTACTGAACCCGGTCCCGGTAGTCGGTATAGTAGGGGGTCAGGTACTCCTCTCCCACCTTCTTTCCGTTGAGATAAGCCTCATAGAGGCCCAGGCCGCAGACATAGAGACGGGCCCGGGACAGATTTTTCATACCTTCTCCGGACAGGGTGAAGGTTTTCCGCAGGACCGGCAGAATCTCCCGGGAAAAGTCCGGACCAATCCAGACCCCCTTCCACTGGCCGGCCGGATGGCCGCCTTCGAAGGAAGCGGCTGCGCTCACTGCCGTATCCCCGGTCTCGTCAGTGACGGTCACCCGCCAGAAATAAGGCTGGCCTGCTTTCACCGCTGAAGAGAGTTCCGGCACATATGCATAAGAGGAGAGGACCTTCTCCCCGCTGTCAAAAACTATACTTTTGAAAGCTTCATCCTCTGCAATCTGAAGGCGGCTCTTCTCCTGCCGCTTCCCGACGGCCTCCGTCACCTCCCAGGAAAAGGTGAGGTTCTTTAGTTCAATTCCCATCGGGGCGGTCTCGCCGTTGACCCGCAGATTTTCAATCTTCATTTTCATCTCTCTTCCATTTTGACAGGCGAGTAAAACTTTCTCATCTTTCCTTCGATAAGGGCATCTTCCGCAATCCGGAACTTTCCTTCCAGACGGATATCGTCGGCGGCCGCCCCGATGCGGACCCCGATGTCTCCGGCCTCAATCTTCCACTCGATGTCCCGGCTTCCCGTCAGGAAGGCCGTCTGGCTGGGCGAAACTTCAAAGGTCACGCGCTTTGTTTCGCCTGCCGAAAGGGGCACCCGGGCAAAGCCGGAAAGGAGCATATTGGGCCGGACCATGGAGGCATTATCGTCCCGAAGGAAGAGGAATACGGTCTCGGTCCCCTCGCGGGAGCCGGTATTCTTCACATCAAAGGAGACGGTCAGGGCTTCATGGGGCTGAACGGTCTCTTTTTCGACCTTCAGGCCGCTGTACTCGAAGGTCGTATAGGAAAGCCCGTGGCCGAAGAAATAGCGGGGCTTGTGGGAGCCGTCCACGTAGTCCGTGAAGCCGATGCTGTCTGCCTGAAACATGCCGGTCCCGTAGGGTTCATAATAATATACGGGAAGCTGCCCCGCATTCCTTGCCGTGCAGACCGGAAGCTTGCCGGAGGGAGCCGCCTTTCCGGTCAGGACGTCAACCACGGCCTCGGCACCGGCCTCGGCCGGAGCCCAGCACTCGAGGATGGCAGAGAGCTTTTCATCTGCGATGTCACTTGAAAGGGGCCTTCCGGAGAAATGGAGGCCGACCATGGGAATATTGAGCTTGGAAGCTTCTTCAATGAAGGCTTCCTGCCCCTGGGGCAGGCCGATATTCATGGTATCAATGCCCTCGCCCATGGTACAGATGGAGCCACTGCCCCACTTGCCGCCCAGGGTCAGGAGGATGAGGTCCGCGTCCTTTGCCGCATCCAGCGCCTCTTCAAAAGCGGAATGGTCATTTCCGTATTTGTCGAAGCCCTTTGCCCAGACAATTTCCGTATCCGGCAGGCGGTCTTTAAGTTCCTCCAGGAGGTTCCTGCAGTCCGGCTTCTGCCGTTTCAGAACTTCATCGAACCCCTCCTGCTCATCGTCCTGAACCTGGGTACCGGGAAGGCGGATATCTGCGGGTCTTCCGGCGGCCGCCTCCTGCTCCACCCCGGCCATGGAATTCGTGGCGCAGAGGGTGGCCGTCATCATATCCATATGGGTGTAGCCGCCGAAGAAGTAGCGGGCGTTCGCGGCCTGGGGCCCTATGACGGCAATCTTCCGGAGCTTCCTGTCCAGGGGTAATACATTATTCTCATTCTTGAGAAGTACCAGCGATTCCCGGGCAGACTGCAGGGTAAGCTCCTTCGCTTCCGGCTTCTCGAAGAGGGCGGAAACCTTCGGCGTCTCTTCGGCATACGGGTGGTCGAAAAGGCCCATGCGGAATTTCGCGGTCAGGACCCGGAGGACGGCCCGGTCGAGAAGAGCCGTATCCGCTTTTCCTTCACGGAAGGCCCGGGCGAAGTCGTCCTGGTTGAAGCATCTCGGGAAGGGCAGTTCCTGATCCATGCCGGCAGAGAGGGCCGAGAGACCCGTCTCCCCGTAGCTCGTTCCCACGTGGTCGAATTCAAAGGCGTTGGACACGGCCCCGTAGTCCGCGAAGACGCAGCCGTCAAAGCCCATCTCTCCGCGCAGGATATCAGTCAGGAACTCTTTCGAAAGGGAGAAGGGAACCCCGTCCACGGAACAGTAGCAGGGCATGACCCCCTTGAGACCGCCCTCGGCAATGGCCGCCTGGAAGGGCTTCCCGAAGGTCTCCAGATGGTCCCGGCGGCCGATGCGGATTTCCGCCCCGTGTACACCGGCGCTGGAGGAATGGAAGCCGAAGAAGTGCTTGGCCACGGCATCCGCATGCCGGCCGTCCTCTTCCGCCTCCTGAATTCCCTTGGTAAAGGCGGTTCCCATGGCAGCCACAGCCGTCGGATCCTCCCCGTAGCTCTCGCCGCAGCGGCCCATGCGGGGGTCTCTCGTCACATCGAGGACAGGGGCCAGGACGTGGGTAATGCCGCAGGAAAGCTCCTCTTTTGCAACCAGGGCTCCCAGCTTCTCTTCGAGATCTGTATCAAAGGAAGCTCCCCGGCTGACCCCGGAGGGCAGGGAAACAGAACCCTGGAAGAAGGGACCGCAAAGGCCTTCCATGTGAAAGATGGCCGGAATGTGGTGGGGACTCTTTTCAATGATTTCCTTCTGCAAGGCCCGCTGCCAGTCGACGGCCTCGGAAAGGGTCTTCATCTCCCGGACACAGAGGGTACTGATCTCTCCCATACCGTAGGTCAGCATGGCGGAAATCTTCTCCTTCATTTCCGGCATATACATGATGCCGCCGATCTGGGCCACCTTTTCTTCGAGACTCAGTTCACTGAGCAGGTCTCTTGCCTTTTTTTCATTGATGTCCATCGTTTTTTCTTTCTCCCTGGAAATTTCGCTTCTGCCGGTACTCCATCGGCGTCATTCCTGTCTCTTCCCGGAAAACCCGGCTGAAATAGTTGCGGTTGCCGAACTGCAGGGATGCGCTGATTTCCTCCACAGAGTCCCCGGTCACGGTCAGGGCAATCTTTGCCAGCTCCACCCTGGTCTTTTTGATATAGTCCTTGAGGCGGACCCCCGTCTCCTTATAGAACTTCTTCGTAAAATAATATTCCGTGTAGCCCACGGCAGCGGCCACATCCGCCACCGTAATCGGCCGCTTGGCATTGGCCCGGATGTAGTCGCAGCTGGTCCGGACAATGGGGGAAACTCCCTCCTCGTCCCTCCTCGCCCGGACCAGGTCGGTGCAGGTCTTCAGCATCGTATGGGTCATACGGCCGACCGCTTCCGTATCCGGACAGGCCTCAATCCGGGCAAGCATATCCGCCTGGGCCTGCCGGGCCCCGGCCGAAGAAACTCCCCCTTCCACCGCTGCCCGGAAGCAGAGGACCGTGAAGGCAATCAGGGAATCCTTTTCGTCCCGGAGGGAATTCCCGGTATCGATAAGGCGGCTCAGGCGGCCGCTTTCCGCAACCTGCAGATAGTGCTCATTGCCGTCCCGGATGGCCCCGAGGACCTCCTCTTCCTGCAGAATCTGCCTGGCCTCCCTGGTCCGGTCCGGCAGGGCTTCCGGCTCCTGGGGAAGGGAGAGGCTTTCCTCCGGATAGATGAAATCCCAGGGGTGGATGCCCTCCTCGGTAAGCATATAGTGAAGAAGGACCCCGTACTGGTCCATCAATTCCCTATGCACTACGGGAATCGTCTTGAGCTCGTTCTTCAGGCGGGATATGGAACCCGAGTCAATCCCGGGCCGGCTCCGCAGGCGGCTGTCGAGCTCTTCCGAAGAAATGCGGCTCTCCAGCATGGGCCCCACCAGAAGTAGGAGGCGGGGAAACTGCTTTCCTTCATTATTCCTGTCATAAAGACCCTCAATGAACCAGCAGAGGCCGAGGAAGTCCCTGTAGAAGACAGGCCGGCTGCAGG
The DNA here is from genome assembly GCA_900316075.1 of uncultured Lachnospiraceae bacterium. Taxonomy (GTDB): domain Bacteria; phylum Bacillota; class Clostridia; order Lachnospirales; family Lachnospiraceae; genus RUG306. Next base: position 5,790 of record ONBT01000002.1, read on the forward strand.
AAGCAAAGCCGCGTTTTCGGACGTAGGCCAGACAGCCGTTCTTTTCCAGAATGTCCAGAAGGTCGTCCTCAATGGAGCTTGTCGAGGCAAAGAACTCAAACCCCGTCCCGAAGCACCAGGTGGAAACCCCGGACGTATGAAAGAGCTGTTCGCCCAGTATCCGCAATCTCTCCTCCACCGGCACATAGCCCATGGCATTCCCTCCTGAAAAATCCGCCGGCACACGGCTGCACTGACCCCGCCTATGGCAAGGGCCTCATCCGCCCTGCAGCCGACCGGAAAATTACTCTTCCACGATGACCCGGACCCGGGCCAGATTCCGGCACTGGGTGAAGTCGTCTGCGGCGTCTCCGTTTTTGTTTGACATAAATCTTGCTGTCACGAAGTGGGTCCCGGGGGTATCAAATACATGACTAATATAAGACACAGCCCCGTGGACTCCCCTTTCATTCGTCCGCTCGAAGGTACCCGGTACGGGGAAGGGATCTTTGGCGGGAAGGTCCCAGTCATCGGCAAAGCCGTAGTCGACTCTTGTCACCTCTCCGGCCCCTTCCGGAACCCCGATAGAAAGGGAGAAGTTCACGGTCTCTCCGACCTTCACATGGGCAGCGGTCCGCCCGTTTGCCAGAAGGACTGCGGCCGGCTGCAGTCCGCCCCGCTCTCTCCCTGATTTTGTAACGGAAATACGTCCCCCGTCCGCCTCGTAATTCGTCGTCGGGCAGGGTTCTTTTCCTTCCTCCACCCAGGCGGCAACGTCCAGAAGGGACTGGCGGAGAACACCGAGGTAATTTGTCACCATGGTGTTTTCCATCTTTTCGGTATTTCCGTGCATGCAGTGGTCATTGTAATAGAGGCGGAATTTTGCGGCATTTCCGGCCTCCGCCACCTTTCCCCGGTACCAGTCAGCGCACCAGGGGCAGGTGGACTCGTCGTTTAAGGCCTGGACCACGATGACATTTCCCTGAATCTGCCCGTCCTGCACCGTGCCAGTTCCGGTCATGCCGGGCCCGAAAACCGTCGAGCGCTGGGGCAGGGTCGGATGGCCTTCCGCATCCCGGAACTGGTCCCAGGCGTGGAAGGAAGGGTCCTCGGGCACCTGGTGGCGGTAGTAGGACTGGGCCGCGATGTAGTCGGAATTGTCCAGATGAACCCGGTCTCCGGGATGCACCTTCGAAAGGGCCCCGGGCAGGTCATCCATCCCGTAGCAGGAACCGATCAGAAGGCAGTTTCCTTCGATCCTGTCCAGGAGAAGAGTATACTCCTTCGCCTCCCCCTCAGGGAATGTAATATTTACGCCTTTTATATAAAGATTTTCGCCTTCCGGTACGCTTTCGACTTCAATCCAGGCCCCGGAGCCGTCCGTCAGCATCTTCTTCCAGGCCCCGTCGACGTCGTCCATATCACGGCTCGCAACAGGCTCGCCGGGCAGGTGCACGGCCTTCACCACCGTCTCAAACTGCAGGCGGTCTTTCACCGCCGAGGAAGAAGGGTCTGCCCCCAGATAGCCGGGCACGGTCCAGAAATCAGTGAAATAGCTTTGGTCCCGGGCATGAATCAGGGGCATGAGGACCGGCAGGGCTCCGTCGTCAATGCGGCCATGGGCCTCCGAATACCAGATGGTCGGGGAAAAGCCCATATCCGTAATCTCCCGGAGCATGAAGGCCTCGTCCTCCGTCAGCCCATCGTAAAGGTGCTCAATATCTCCCCCGGCGTCCACCCGGTCGGTAATGAGGCCGAAAACCCGCCGCAGGGCCCGCTGTCCCTGCACATGGAGCATGATGGTATTGGGGAGGGAGACGGGAGAACCGATGACGAAGGGGACGGCCCCGTCCCAGCTTCTTGTATTTTCAATGGCCGCCATGGTTTTATACCCTCCGCCGGAGCCCCCGTAGACATAGCCGAAGGGCCGGGTGCAGCCGTAGAATTCCTCCGCCTTTTTCCGGGAAAACTCCGCGACGACGGCCGAAGACTTCCAGACCCGCTGAGGGTCGGGAATGTCCCCGAAAGAAGCTTTCGAACCCATATTGCTCTCGACATAGTAAGCCCCATGGGAAATAGCAAATGCAATCTCGTCGTCAAGGCCGGTCTTTCCCAAAGGCACCATCTCCTCGTCCGGTCCCGGAAAAGGGCTTAGATACTGGAAGAAGCGCCCCTTGAAATTTTCCTGCGGCGGGAAGCAGAAGATGAATTTGACCCCCGTCCCCTCGAAATGCCCGTGCATGTATGTGTAGGGCAGGTGCCGTCCGTCGGAAAGGGCCCGCTCCTTTTCTTCTTCCGCGTCGATGACCGGCTTCTGATAGTCCGGGTCCTTTGCCGGATCATAGATTTCTTTTTTCATATCGTCCCCTTTTTTCATGACTAATGTAAAACCCGCATTCTCCGTATCCGGGAGTACGGGTGGACAGGTCGACATGGACCATATCCCCTTCCGGGGCGGCCGCCTTATAGGAAAGCTCCGCAGTTTCGTAGGCGCGCATATTATTCATTCTCCTTTTTCTCAGTTGAATCCGTGGAGGCAGCCTGTACGTCCTCTTCCTGAGGTGCGGTCTGCGCAGTTCCCATGTCCGAAACGGCCTGTCCTGCTTCTTCCCCGGCAGCTGCCTGCACGGCTGCCGCTGTCCGGCACCCGCTCTCGTTTCTTTTATCTGCAGTATACGGCAGGGGATGAAAATCGGCTATGCCTTCATTATGCAAAAGGGATAATTTTTGGCGAAAAGAAAAAGAGCCCCGCCGGCTTTCGCCGGCGGGGCTCTCAAAATTCAGTTGATCATGCGGTTTTGGCAGCTTTTGCAGCTTCGCGCTTGGCCTTGATCTCGGCCCGCTCCTTCTGCTCAGCGGCCCAAAGCTTCTCGGCCCTCTCCTTCCACTCGGCAGCGTAAGGATCACACTTGGCGCAGAGACTGTCGACGGACTCAGGCGACTGCATGTCCGTGGACTTGGCCCCGGTCTCCGCCACGATTTCCCGCAGCTTTTCAGGGTTCTCCAGCATGGGGCAGGGCCTTAAGTGGTTGTCGTTAAACGGCTGGCCTTCCTTATATTTCAGGAAGATGGGCTGCTTCAGGCAGTCCAGAAGGCTCATGTCGTGGATGTTCGCGCTCGAATAGTGGATGAATACGCAGGGCTCGACATCGCCGTTGGGGTTGATGTGGCAGTACTCACGGCCGCCGGCAACGCAGCCGCCGACCCACTCGCCGTCGTTCTGGAAGTCCAGGGCGAAGATGGGCTTGCCGCCCTCGAAACCGCGGATTTCCCGAACCCGGTGGAACATGTACTCCCGCTGATCAGGGGTCAGAAGCAGGTCTGTGGAAGCCTCGTTTCCGACCGGCATGTAGTGGAAGTACCAGATGAACTTGGCGCCCTTCGAGATGACCATGTCGAGGAACTCGTCAGACGTAACGGTCTTATAGTTCTTCGAGGTGTAGCAGATGGAGTGGCCGAAGGGAATCTTGTGCTCCTTCAGAAGGTCCATTGCATGCATGACCTTCTGATAGGTGCCTTCGCCCCGGCGGTCATCGTTTACCTCTTCGAAGCCCTCGAGGGAGATGATCGGAACGAAATTCTTCACGCGGAGCAGATCCTCGCAGAACTTCTCGTCGATGAGGGTCCCGTTCGTGAAGGTCTGGAAGAAGGAGTGATTGTGCTTCTCAGCGAGGGCGACAATATCTGCCTTCCGCACCAGAGGCTCGCCGCCGGTGAAGAGGAAGGTGTGGATGCCGAGGTCCTCTGCCTGGCTGATGATGGACTCGAGGTCCTCATTGGAGAGATTCATCTTGTGGCCGTACTCGGCAGCCCAGCAACCCGTGCAATGGAGGTTGCAGGCGGATGTGGGGTCAAGAAGGATTGTGAAAGGAATATTACAGCCTTCCTTTTCCGCAACCTCCCGTGTATGGCGGTAGCCGCGGAATGCGGTCTCATACCCGAGGTTCAGGGCCGCCGTCTTCAGAATGCCGTGGTCGATATCGTCAAAGAGGTCGTTCGTGAACTTGCACCACTTGCTGTTCGGATCTTCATATACACCGCGGAGGGCGTCATAGGCGCTGTCCGGCCATGTATCGCCGAGGACCTTCTGGATGAGGTTGATGAACTGGATCATCGCCTTCTCCCGGTCCTTGTCGATGTGCTTCAAAGCCGCATCAATAGCTACTTCGAACGCCTTGCGCTCTGCAGCATGCTTGATTCCTTCTGCCATTTCTTTCACCGTTCCTTTATAAATCTTTCATGAATAATGTAAATCAATATAGTTTTACATCATTTTGTATCACTGCCGCTCATTCTAAAATAGTTAAAATTTTGCCTCAAGAGACAATGTCCGGCATGTGTATAGCGCATTTGCAGGGGGTATGAGGTGGAGTTTCCCCTCCTTTGGGGTATAATGGGACCAATTTGACGAGGGAAGCGGGCCGTGAAAAAACAAGGCCCGGTACCGACTTCCTGTTTTACATTATTCATAAGGAGAAAAGTCTATGAAGACCGGACTGATTGTGGAAGGCGGCGGAATGAAGGACGCCTACAATGCAGGCGTAATTGATGCCTTTCTGGACCATGGCATTACATTTGACTACGTGAGCGGGGTCTCCGCCGGGGCCACCTGCGCCGCCTCTTATCTCGCCCGCCAGCGGGGCAGGAACCGCCGCTTTTTCACGACCCACCCCACGAATCCCGAATATTTCGGCCTCAAGGCCTTCCTTTCGTCCGGGGATTTCTTCAATTTACATTATATTTATGATACACTGACGAACGAGGACGGGGCGGACCCCCTGGACATCAAAGCCCTGCTGGCCGGGCCCGAGGAATTCGTCTTCGTCGCGACAAACGCCGAAACGGGCGAACCCGTCTACCTCACGAAAAAGGACATCGTCCCGAACGACTACAGGTGCTTCAAGGCCACATGCGCCCTGCCGGTCCTCTGCCATCCCGTGGAATTAAACGGCATGAAGCTTTTCGACGGGGGCGTTTCGGACTCCCTCCCCTATGTGAAGGCCATTGAAAACGGGGTGGACCGCCTGGTCATTATTCTCTCAAAGCCCCTCGACTTCGTGATGGAGCCCCAGAAGCATATGGAGGCCATCAATATTATTCTCCATAAGTACCCGAAGACCGCGGCCCGGCTCAAGTACCGCTACAAGATGTACAACCGCCAGCATGCGACCATGATGAAGCTCTATAAGGAAGGACGGATTTTCCTCTTCGCCCCGAAGGAGAAGCTTTCGACCTATACCATGGATATCAATGTCCTCGACGGCATGTACCGGGAGGGCCTTTCCGACGGGAACGAAAGGCTCGACGCCATGGAGAAGTACCTCTCCGGACCCGACATGCTCTCTGTCTACCGGCCCCGCATAGAAAAAATCAGAAAAGAAAAAGAGAAGAAACAATGAACCAGTCCCAAAACCGCATGAAATATTTCTGGCTGAGCTTTACGCCCCTCCTGGCGGTGCTGGCCATCCAGTCCGCAGCCAGCATTTTCATCATGCAGCTGGAGCTCATCACCTTCATCGGAACGAGTCCCATCACAGACTTCGGCACCTTCGTACGGGCCGGTCTCTCCCACCTCACAGGCACGAACACCATGTCCCTGATTCTTTTTGTCTACGGGGTCTTCGCCCTGCTGGCTACCAGCCTCTGGTACAGGGCCTTCCGCAAGAAAACCTATCCGGACATGGAGACGGGAAACAGCCCCTCCGAAGCTTTGACGGATGCGAAGGACTCCCTCCGGGGCTACAAAAAAGGCCGCCTCATCGCAGGCATTCTCCTCTGCGGAGTTGCCTTCCAGATTGTCATGAACTATTTCACGACGGTCCTTGCCATGATTCGCCCCGACTGGCTGAAAACCTATGAGGATGCCATGAAGGCCTCCGGCGTCGGGACCGAGCAGGTGTCTGTCTTCATCGTCCTCTATATGATCATCGGGCCTCTCTCTGAAGAACTGACCTTCCGGGGCCTGACCTATGGATACGCACGGCGTGCAATGGGCTTCTGGGGGGCAAACGCAGTCCAGGCCATCCTCTTCGGCGTCTTCCACATGAATCCCCTGCAGGGCATCATGGCTGCCGTCGTCGGCCTCCTTCTCGGCTATGTCTACGGGAAGACAAACAATATCTTCGTGACCATGGGCATCCACCTGACCTTCAACGCCACCTCGTTTCTCATGGGGGAGACGGACTTCACCGGCTTCGGCCCCTTCGTCTTCTTCCTCCTGATTCTGGGCTGCCTGATTGTGACCTACGCCGCCATCCGCCTGATTCTTTCCTCGCGGCCGGTGGCAGTGCCGAAGGAGAAAGCGCCGGAAGACGGGGGAGCGGCCCATATGTGAAATTTGCCTGGGGGATAGGAATTTCATCGAAATCCGAAGGGGAATGAAAAGTTTCAAAAATACGTAAATGCAGTGCGGCAGGGGGTCTTCGGAAACCTTGTCGCATTTTTCAAATGTAAAGAATTTCGGAGTTTAATGATGAATGAAACTGTGAAGAAAAACGTCTGGCAGAAAACGCCGGTTGTAGTACTGACTGCAGCCTTCTGCTGTCTGCTCTGGGGCTCTGCGGCCCCCTGCATCAAGATCGGCTACCGCCTCTTCGGCGTCGATACCGCAAACGTCCCCTCCGTCATCCTCTTCGCCGGCCTCCGGTTCACTCTCGCCGGTCTCATGGTCATCGCCGCCGGAAGCCTGATTGAGCACACCCTCCTGCTGCCGAAGAAGACCTCCTGGAAGGGTATCCTGACCCTCGCCGCCCTGCAGACCGTCATCCAGTACATCCTCTTCTATAACGGCGTCGCCCACACCTCCGGGGTCCGTACCTCGATAATCAATGCCTGCGGCACCTTCTTCTCGATTGCCGTCTCCGTCTTTTTCTTCCGCTTTGAAAAGCTCTCCGCCGCCAAGGTCATCGGCTCCATCGCCGGCTTCCTCGGAGTCCTCCTCATCGTCACCAACGGGGAAGCCATCTCCGGAGCCCCCTTCACTATGGCAGGGGAAGGCATTCTGATTCTTTCCACCCTTTCTTCCGCCTTCGCCGGCTGCGCCATCAAGCTCTTCTCCCGGAAAGAGAACCCTGTCCTCCTCTCCGGCTGGCAGTTCTTCTGCGGGGGCCTATGCATGATGGGGCTCGGGCTCCTCGGCGGCGGGAGGCTTATGCCGAGCGCCGCCGCCTGCGTCCCCCTCATCCTCTACATGGCCTTCATCTCCGCCGGCGCCTACACCTTCTGGGGCATCCTCCTCAAGTACAATGAAGTCTCCAAAGTCACCATCTGCGGCTTCATGAATCCGGTCTTCGGGGTCATCATCTCCGCTGTCCTCCTGGGCGAATTCTCCGAAGCCGCCAATATCTATACCCTCGCCGCCCTCCTCCTGGTCGTCGCGGGAATTGTCATAGTGAACAGGGCACCGAAGGCAGGATGACAAGCACTCATCCTGCGGCAGAAGGGAACGCCGCCCCCGCCTTCGGCTGAAGGATAACGCACTTTCAGGAACTTGGAGAGCAAATACCGCCCATACCCTGCCGCTCCGGAAGGTGAAAAGCAAGAATCAAGTCCCAGAGGCTTTAGTTCTGAACAAATACCGCCCATACCCTGCCGCCCCGGAAGGTGAAAAGCAAGAATCAAGTCGCTGGAACCGCGCTTGGGAGCAAATACCGCCCATGCCTTGCGGCCCCGGAAGGTGAAAAGCAAGAATCAAGTCCCAGAGGCTTTAGTTCTGAACAAATGCCGCCCATGCCTTGCAATTGCACCAAATGACTGTCTTTGAGACTTGATTTCTTTTTCTGAGCTTTTTAAGTCTCCTGCCATGGGCGGTATTTGCACCAAGCGACCGTTTCTGCGACTTGATTCCTTGTTTCGAGCTATTAAGTCTCCTGCCATAGGCGATATTTGCACCAAACCGCCGCTCCTGTGACTTGATTTCTTACTCCGAGATTTTCAGTCTTCTGCTCTAGGCGACATTTGCACCAAGCCGCCGCTCCTGTGACTTGATTTCTTACTCCGAGATTTTCAGTCTTCTGCTACCAAACGACCGTTTCTGCGACTTGTATTCTTCTTTTGAGTTTTTCTGGCTCCTGCCATGGACAGCATTTGCCCCATTGATCCAGCCATAAGCGGCGGTACCTCTGACTTGTTTATAATTATTTCATAACATTTTTGAAATAAATATGATATAATCCTCCATGTCAGGCAATCCACCCTGCATCCGTCAGGAAAGGCCTGCAATTCCTATTATTCTTTTCTATTTTCATTTCAAGAGGTGCACATCATGAAAAAATCAGAAGAAACCATATCAGTGCCTTCCATTGCGCGAGCTGAAGAAATTCGCATGGATCTGGAACGGCTGCGCAAGGAAGAGGCGCGGCTCGCCCATGTGCTCGCCGCCTCACGAACCCGCGAACATCTCTACGTTCGCATGTGCGGGAATGCGGCCAAATGGTATGTCATCAAAGACGGTGTTCGTACCTATCTCCCAAAATCCGAACGCCCAAAGGCTGTCCGGCTCGCTCAGCTCGCCTGGTGTCAGGCGCGGCTGGCGGAAGTAAGGGCTGAAATCGAGGCCTGTGAAAATTATCTCATTGCTTTTCGCAGCAGAAAGACCCATCTGCATTCCTTGATGGAAAACTCCGGCTTCCGTGAACTGATTAGTTCTGTCGATTCCGATGCCAAGGCCTGGGTTCATGCTGAGTACGAGACAAATCCCAAGTGCCCCGAAAACCTTCAATATATGACTTCTTCTGGCCTGAAGGTGCGTTCAAAATCCGAAATCATGATTGCAGCTTCTCTTGAGAAATATGGCATCCCCTTTCGCTATGAATGTCTCCTGGAAACGCCTGCCGGTCCATTCTATCCGGATTTCACAATCCGACACCCGCAGACTGGGAAACTTTATATCTGGGAGCACTTCGGAATGATTGATGACAATGCCTATGCTGCTACTTCTCTGCCCAAGATTGGCGTCTATGCACAAATGGGCTTTTTCCCGGGAGACAATCTGCTCATGACCTTTGAAACGAAGGAACGCCCTTTCAATCAGGCAAATGCAGAAGCGCTTGTATGTCAATATTTTCCAACCCCGATTGGCAGACGATAAGTCGCTACTGCGGCAGATTGGTGCAAATGCCGCCATGCCTGCCGCTCCGGAAGGTGAAAAGCAAGAATCAAGTCCCAGAGGCTTTAGTTCTGAACAAATACCGCCCATGGCTGGCGGCCCCGGAAAGTGAAAAGCAAGAATCAAGTCGCTGAGGTGGAAGATTTGGACAAATACCGCCCATGAGCTGAAATTCCAGACCTCCGGCAGCGTAGCAAATGGGCGGTATCTGCACAAAACGGCTACCACTGCGACTGGAATTTCTGTTTTGAGTTCTTGTAGAAGCTACACATGGGCGGCATTTGCACCAAACCATCGATTTTGAGACTTGAATTCTTCTTTTGAGCCTCTCCAGGCCCCTGCTATGGGCGGTATTTGCCCAAACAGCCGGCAATAGCGACCATGCGGAGTGTGTGAAAACTAGTTGCAAGAAGGTCATGGGCGGTATTTGAGAAAAAGGCCGAAGATTGCGCCCATGGAACGCGAGCAAGGTTCACTGAAGGAAGAGCATGGGCGGCATTTGCAGGAAGAGGCCCATGGTGGTATACTTTCGCAGGTGTGTCTGCTCCGTTCGTTGCTTTGCATACACGCCCCAAAGCATGTACGCAGGACGACGGCTGTTGGGGAATTTTACGAAACCTGCAATTATGCATTTTGAATTATGAATTGAAGAGGGGGATTTCCCATGAAGAATTATGATGTGATCATCGTCGGGGCCGGGCCCGGCGGCATTTTTTCGGCCTATGAGCTGACAAAGCTCTGCCCGGACATGAAGATCGCGGTCTTTGAAAACGGCGGGCCGCTCGAGAGCCGCAAGTGCCCCATCGACGGAGACAAGGTCAAGACCTGCGTCCACTGCAAGACCTGTGCCATCATGAACGGCTTCGGCGGGGCCGGGGCCTTCTCCGACGGCAAATACAATATTACAAACGAGTTCGGCGGCACCCTGCACGAATATATCGGCGAGGACAAGGCTATAGAGCTCATGAACTACGTCGACACCATCAATATGGCAAACGGCGGAGCCGGCACCCATATGTATTCGACGGGCAATACGCCCCTCAGGACTCTCTGCCTCAAGAACGGCATGCACCTTCTTTCCGCATCCGTCCGTCATCTGGGTACGGACAAGAATTACGACGTCCTTGGAAACCTCTATAAGCAGCTGTCCCCAAAAGTCGATTTCTTCTTCCACACTCCGGTGCAGACCATTCATGCAGTCGACGGGGCTTATGAAATTGTGACCGAAAAGGAAACGTATGTAGCTCCGAAATGCATTGTTTCCGTCGGCCGGTCCGGCTCCAAGTGGATGGAGCAGGTATGCAGTGACCTTGAAATTCCTACGTCTTCGAACCGGGTCGATATCGGTGTCCGGGTGGAACTGCCTGCCGAGATTTTTCAGGAAATCACGGACGAGCTCTATGAGGGGAAGATTGTATATAAGACGAAGAAGTATCAGGACCAGGTCCGGACCTTCTGTATGAATCCCAAGGGAGCCGTCGTTACGGAAAATACAAACGGAATTGTGACCGTAAACGGCCACTCCTATGAGGACCCGGCAAGGCAGACAGGAAACACGAACTTCGCCCTCCTTGTGTCCAAGCATTTCACGGAACCATTCAAGGACAGTAACGGCTACGGCGAGTCCATCGCCCGCCTTTCCAACATGCTGGGCGGCGGGGTCATGATGCAGCGCTTCGGGGATTTAATCCGCGGCCAGCGGACGACGGAAAAGCGCCTGAAGAAATCCTTTGCCCATCCGACGCTGAAAGCAGTTCCCGGCGACCTCTCCCTCGTCATGCCGAAACGTATATTGGACGATATCATCGAGATGGTCTATGCCCTCGACACCATTGCGCCCGGCACGGCCAATGACGACACCCTTCTCTACGGAGTCGAAGTCAAGTTCTACAATATGATGGTCGATATCGACGAAAACCTGGAGACCAACCACAAGGGCCTCTTCGTCATCGGAGACGGCTCCGGCGTCACCCATTCCCTGTCCCATGCATCGGCCAGCGGGGTGTATGTGGCGAGATATATCGCAGAGAATTCATGACTAATATAAATCATTGACATGGATGGAGGGGAATTCTTCGCAGAACAGTTCAGTAGTGCCGGACCACTTCAAAGCGCTGCAGCTCTACATCGCTGTCATCCACGCTAATTCCGGCCTTCTGCTTGGCAATGGCAATCTGCTGAGGGATTGAATCCACCCCGTCCAGGTTCGGAAGCAAAAGCCCCCGCTTCATTCCCTTCGTCACAATGACGCCATAGCGCTTCACATCAAGTTCTGCAGGCGACGCAATTCTTTCCGCGGGGCCGAGAATATCTACAGTAATTTCAAGATATGGAAGTTCGTCTGTCCGAATCGGCGAAAATCGCGGGTCCCGGGTTGAAGCGGAAATCGCGTTTTCTATGATTTCCTCGGCTATGTTTTCCTGCACGGCAGAGATAGTCCCTATGCAGCCCCGGAGCTGGCCGTTCTCATGGATGGAGACAAAAGCCCCGGCGCGGTCTGTATACATTTCGGCAGGGAGTTTTTCCGCCTCCGCGATGGTCAATTCTTTCCTCTCCCGCACATAGGCCTCAACGGATGCCCGGGCAAGCTGCACATAGGGGTCTTCCGATTTTCTTTTTTCTTTCAGGGCTCCAGCCTTCTTTTCTTCCCAATTTCTCAGGCAGTGACGGGAGCCATCCGAACCTTGTGCGAGGAATGTGCAGACTCCGTAGCCGACGCCGAAGGGGCCTTCATGGGAAAGTTTCTGCGGCTTTACGGCCAGACCGTCGAAGGCTCCGGCCATCTCGACAAAGGACCGGTGCCCGCATTCGGCGGCGCTTTCCAGAAAGGCTTCATCGAAATCAAAGAGCTCCTCGAAGGCCCCGCTGCTCATTACTTTCATGATGCGTTCGTCATATACCGGACCGTCCTTGGAAAAGCCGTAGGGACCGTCGCTTTTCAGCTTGTGGGAAAGGTCGCCGGAAGCAATCCATACAATGCGCCGTCCCAGCTTTTCCGCGGCCTTCTCCACCATCTGTCCCAATTCATAGTGCATGGAAAGGGGCAGGCCGGAGAGGCCGATGCGGAGGATTCGGAAGGGGGAGGTTCCGGCCGTTGCTCCAGAAGATTGGAAAGCATCTTCAGCAATGCCAGACTCTGATCCAGTTCTTTCTTTCGCGGAAACTGCCCCCAAAGGGGTCTGTCTCTCTGCCTGCTGCAGGAAGTAGAGAGGAATCATCGTGGCGTGGTCAAGGGACGGGTCCCGCTCGCCCAGGTCCCCGGCAGGAAAGCCCTTGGAATCTGCGGCCTTGCAGATTTCATCCCTGAGTTCAGTATCATAGACCGCGGAAATCTTTACCTGAGGTGCCCGGAACTGGCCGAAGTTTCCGACAGCAGCACTTCCCGGAGAAATATGAAAATAATCCCGGTACATGATACTGTGGGGAGACGAAATGATAATGGTATCCGGATTCAGAGAAAGTACGAATTCTGAAGCCCTCCGGTAAGCGTCAATGGTTGCCTGAATTCCCCTCTCATCGCCCTTCCCGACTTCCGGAATTATGAGGGGCGGGTGGGGTACCATGACACCGCCAAGTATGCCTGCGTTTCTATTATTATTTTCAGACAAGAAAATCACCTGCTTTCAAACCCGGCTCTCACAAATGCCGCCTATGCCCGGAAGTCCTTGAACGGCTGCAATTCTATGGCAATTTTTCCCTGAAGAACATCGTTCATCTCAACAATTGCCGGTATATACATATTTTAGATGCCGTCGCGCAATGTCTGCCAGATGATAGACCGTCTCCACCGGCGTGGGCTCCCGGTCGCTGTAGGCCGCCCGGGGAAGAAAGCGGCTGATGTGGAGAGGGATGTTTTCACCTTGGCCCTGCTCCGGATTGACGTCGGTCAGAGAGGCAATGTAGGAAGAAATTCCTTCCATCTCTTCCTCGCTGTCATTCATGCCCGGAACGATGAGCGTTGTAAGCTCCACATGACAGGATTGCACGGATCTTTCAATGAAGGCTTTCACATCGGAAAGGTTCCCCTTCAGAATATCACGGTAGACGTCTTCACGAAAGCTTTTGAGATCAATATTCATAGCGTCGATGTAAGGCAGAATCTCTTCCAATACATGACGTGATACGCAGCCGTTTGTCACCAGAACGTTAAAAAGCCCGGCCTCATGGACGAGGCGGGCCGTATCCCGGACATATTCATGAGCCATGAGTGCTTCATTATATGTATAGGCAACGCCTATATTTCCCTGATTCTGACTGGAGACGGCCAGAGAACACAATTCTTCCGGGGAAACATATTTTGTGGAGACTTCAGATTCTCCTGCATATGAAATTTCATTGTTCTGGCAGAAGGGGCAGTGGAGGTTGCAGCCGAAGGAACCAATAGAAAGGACAAAGCTTCCCGGGTGAAAGCGGCGCAGGGGCTTCTTCTCAATAGGATCCAGCGCAAGAGCGGTAAGAAGGCCGTAGTTCAGAGGGACTATTTCACCGCCCCGGTTTCCCCGGGCCTTGCAGAATCCTGTCTGGCCTTCAGTCAGATGGCAGTGGCGGAAGCAGGTCTCGCAGGTGACAGATTTTCTTTCATCTTCGCTGTTCAAGTTTCTTTCACCTCAATCTATTCAAACGGCCTTCTTAAAGGACGACTGAAAAGGCAAGTCACAAATCAAGAATATTTGCAAAAATACCGCCCATGCGCACTCTTAGCAAGAACTCAAATAAGAAAATCAGGTCGCAGGAGCGGCGGTTTGGTGCAAATACCGCCCATTTGCTGCGCTGCCAGAGGTCTGGAATTGCAAGGCATGGGCGGCATTTGTTCAGAACTAAAGCCTCTGGGACTTGATTCTTGCTTTTCACCTTCCGGGGCCGCTTGAGACTTGATTCTTGATTTTCACCTTCTGAAGTTGCCGGGCATGGGCGGTATTTGCTCCCAAGCGCAGCCTCAGCGACTTGTTTCTTGCTTTTTACCTTCCGGAGCCACCAGGCATGAGCGGTATTTGCCCACATCTTTCCAAAAAGCGTCCTCCAAGAGCTACAGCACCATTGCAAGATGCCATGGAACTCTCCCAAACTGCCAAAGGACTCTCCAAGGTCTGCCCTGGATCCCTCCCAACTTCAAGGCTCTCTGCAGCGCCCTTACGTCCTGCACAAAAACGCGAATTCCCCTCTCACATCGCTCTTTGTACTGCCGTCCGGCAGGGAGACTTCCGCGGCAAGGCCCTCCGGCACGCTGCCGGAAACTGTAATGCTGCCGTCAGTTTCATACTTCCAGCCGCAGGAAATACGGCCCTCCGGGGAATGCAGGGTGGCAGAAGCATGCTCCAGATAGTGCTTCGCTGCTGTCTTTACCGCCTTACCCTCAGAAACAGCCTCTCCTGCAGCCCGTGTCTGCTCTTCCGACAGTTCCGGCGCAGCCACCGGCTTTAAAAACAGCTTCCCGTGACTGTAGCGGATGCCGGCAACATATTCGATCAGAAATCCGGCCACGGCTCCATAGGAGTAGTGGTTCAGGGAGTCGTGGGGCCGGCCCTTCTCATCGATGCCGTCCCAGTCTTCCCAGAGGGTTGTGGCCCCCTGCTTCACTTCGTAGAGCCAGCCGGGCGCCGTATCATTCAAAAGCAGGCGGTAGGCCGTCCCTGCATAGCCATAGTCGCAGAGGACCGGGCAGAGGGCCGGGGTCGTCAGGAAACCGGTATTCAGGTGATAGCCTGCCCGCTTTACATTATTCTCAAGGGCAAGGGCAGCGGCCTGCCGCTTCTCTTTCGGAAGGAGGCCGAAGGAAAGGGGACGCACATAGAGGCACTGGCGGTCGGAAGAAATGGTCCCGTCCTCCGTGAAGACATGCGTATAGGCGGCCTTCGCCTTCTCTCCGATTTCGGAGTAGCGGAGGGAATCGCTGATCAGGCGCTTGTACTCGCCATTTTTCTCGGGCAGGCTTTCGGCGATTTCCTGGGCGATGCGGCCCATGAGGAAGCCGTCATAGGCGAGGTAGGCTGTCCCCACGTCTTTAAGGGCTGTGGCACTGTCCTTCATATCCGAAACTTCGAAGCCCGGCTCCTTCCACTCGCCGTAGTCAAAGCCCTTGTCAATGGTATACTTCTCGTATTTCCTGTTCTTCCGCCCCTTCAGCTTGGGAGACGCAGGTTTCATGGGCTTCTTCGAAGCCCTCCGGATCAGAAACTCATACCACTTCTTCATCATGGGATAGAAGCGCTTCAGGACTTCGACGTCTCCCTTGTAGCAGTACATCTCCCAGGGGGCAATGATCACGGCGTCCGCCCAGCCCGTCGACTGGCTCATAAAGGCCGCCATGAAGCCCGTCATCTTCGTGGGCGGGCAGATATTGGGCACGCGGCCGTTCCTGTGCTGGCTGACCATGCATTCGGAAAGCCACTTCTCATATACGTCATAGGAATCCATGAGTCTGAGGCCCGTGTGGGCGAAAAGGCCGGCGTCCCCGGTCCAGCCCGACCGCTCCCGGGTGGGGCAGTCCGTGGGAATTCCGCAGAAATTTCCCTTCTGGGACCAGAGGCAGTTTGAAAAGAGGCGGTTTAAGTCCGGGTTCGACGAATCAAACTTCGCGGTCTCGGCCATGTCCGAATAGATGGCGATGGCTGTGAAGGTAGCCTTGTCCGCTTCGACCGGGAAGTCGGAAACGATTTTCGCATAGCGGAAACCCATGATTGTGAAGGAAGGCGTGTAAGCGTTCTCCCCTTCTTTCGTGATGAGTCGGAGCTCCTGGCGGATGCCGGCTTCAAAGTGGCGCTTTCCGGGCTGGAAGTTTTCAATGGTGAAATTCCCCTCGGCGTCCAGGGTCTCCCCGCAGATTAAAGCCAGATGGCCGCCCTCCGGGGCGTCTTTCAAAGAAATTGAAATCACACCGGCCAGGTTCTGCCCGAAGTCCAGGCAGAGAGACCCGTCCGGGGTCCGGATGAATTTACCGGGAAAGGTCTCATGCCGCAATATGGCAGGCTCATGGGAAAGGTAAAGAAGGTCCTTTGTCAGGCGGACCTCCCGGGCCCGGCGGAGATAATTTACCTCCCGGCCGGCGTCGTAGATTTCCCCCTGCTCCAGGTCATTTCCCCGGATGGGGCCGTCGGTCGAAGCCTCCCAGGACTCGTCGCTGACAAGAAGTTGACGCCCGTCAACCAGAAGCTGCAGGTAGAGGGACAGGTCTTTTCCGTACAGGACCTTCTGCCCGTCCACCCCGCAGGAGCCCCGGTACCAGCCGTTTCCGAGAACCGCCACAAGCTCATTTTCCCCGTCCTTAAGGTATGTGGTCACATCGTACTCCCTCAGGGGCATGTGCATGTAGGCGTTGCAGGGACCGGGGGAAAGCACCTCAGAAGAGATCTTTACATTATTCATGTATAATTCAAAGACCCCGTGGGCGGCGGCGTAGAGGACATTCTCCTTCCCCGGGGTGCAGGAAAAGCGCTTCCTCAGGTACCCCGCGTGGCGGCCGAAATCGGGACAGGTCTCAAAATCCGCATCGTTCGGCGTCACGGAAGAAAAGACCCGGTTCTTGTCCCGCCGCGGTACAGATGCGTCTTCCAGTTCCGGGGAAATCCACTTGGCGCTGTTTAGGTCTATGTCTTCGAATTTCACTTTCTTCTCCTTGTCGAAATACAAACCATCCTGAAAATAAAAAAGGAAATGCCTGCCAAGAGGCCGGTCATTTCCTGCAATGCAAATGTTTAAACTTTTTCCGGTTCAGACTGCAAAATGTCCTGTCATTCAGGGAGACTGAAACGTCCGTCCTCCTAGATCGAGTCGTCAATCGTGGAACCGGCGAAGTTGGACCGGTGCATGAGACAGATTTCTCCCTTCTTTTTTCGCTTGACCGAGTAAAGGGCATTGTCCGCCGTATAGAGGTAGTCCCAGGACCGGTTCCATTCCGTCGGTACGGAATTCCTTATGCCCTGGGAAATAGAGATTCCGGTAATCGTCTTTCCGCCGGTTGAAGGCACCTTCAAGGTGGAAACCCGCTGTTTCAGGCGCTCAGCGAAATCCGTGATGGCGCTGTCTTCCATGCCCTCATAGAGAATGACAAATTCATCGCCCCCGTAGCGGGCCGCATACATATGCTCCCCGACCAGTTCGGAAAGAAGCTCCCCGACCTGGGCGAGGCAGTTGTCCCCGGTCTGGTGGCCGTAGGTATCGTTGTACTGCTTGAAATTGTCAATATCGAAAATCTCGAGGCCGAAGAATACTTGCTCCTCCTGGGCCTTTTCGAAAGCGTTCTGCAGGTAATCATTCAGGGCAAAGCGGTTGGGAATGCCGGTCAGGATATCGGTCTTGGCCTGCTTCTCCAGAATAATATTTTTCCGCTTGATGTCCTCGGCCGCGTTCACCATCTGCATATATACGCGGAAGGTGGTCTTCTTCACGACCGCCTGGGCCTCCGCCGCCTCAAAATAGCGCTCGAGGTAGTAAATGCGCCGCTCGGGCAGCTTCTTGACCTTCGCCATCTTCGACATGTCATTGTAGACAGCCGCAAGGACATAGGGAGAGCCGTATTTCTCTACCACGGGCAGACCCTTCGCCACCATATTCTCAACAAATTCCTGATGGCCGCCCCGATAGTCCCGCTCCAGCATATTCAGCATTTCAGGGATGCAGTCCAGATAGGTGGCCGAATCCATGACCTGGGACAGCATGGCATTTTCCAGCCGTTCCACGTCGTCTGCATCCCCGTATTTTCGGACCAGGGACAGGGCCAGAATATTGAAGATGAAGATGTCTTCCCCGTCGGAAAAGGTATAGTCGTAGCGCCCCTGAAAGGCCTTGAGTTCCGTATAGGCCCGGGCCGCCGCCTTGTAATTTCCCAGTTCCAGATAGGCCAGGCCTTCCTCGCAGTAAAGAAGGGCCGCGATATATTTCGCGTCGTCGTTTTCAAAGCCGACCTTTTTGATGTAAGCCGCCGAAGTGCGATAGGCCTCTATGGCCGTCCGGAAGTCATCCAGCCGGTAGTGCTCGAAGCCGAGATTGTAATTGACCCGGGAGAGAAGTTCCGCATCCCCGACCCGCTCGGCGCTGCTTCTGGCCAGAGAATAATACTGGACCCCGATTTCCAGGAGGCCCCGCAGAGAAGCGTCGTTGCCGAGAATATTGTATATCCGGCTCATGATGCGGAAGTTGGCCGCCCGGTCTGCATAGGTGAGGGCCTTCTGCATATAGAAGCCCAGGCTGTCGTAATATTCCTGGGTCGTATAGCAGTATTCCCCCATATAGAAATAGGCCTCTGCCAGCTGGTCGTCATTCGCGTCACCGGACCGCTTGGCATAGGTCAGAAGGTTCTTGGCCGCAGACCGGTAGCCCCTGCTTCTACCGGACCTCTTCGTCAGGAGTTCGCTCTTCAGTTCGTCGTAACTCTTTTCGGCACTCATATGTTCAGTTTTCCCATCTATGCAGGAATGAAAGCCTCATGAATAATATAAAGCCAGGCGTTCTTCCTGCACCTGACGGCGGAACATTTCGAAGGTTCTTTCTGCCAAACATATCCCGCCGCAACAATATTCAATTTCGAATCCCACTGCGGTTAACAGGACTTGAACCTGCACGGTCTCCCACCAGAACCTAAATCTGGCGCGTCTGCCAATTCCGCCATAACCGCAAAATATCACTCGCCGTCTTTGGAAATTTCGTTCAGCCCGTCCAAAAGCTCCTGGGGGTCGACCTTCGAGAAGGAATCGAGAATCTTTTCAAACTTCCCGGCAAAGGACTCCTCCTCTGTCTGCAGGCCCAGTTTCTTCGCCCGGCGCTTCAATTCCTCTTCATCGATGACAATAGAACTGTTCTCAAACTGAACGGTCTTCTTCTCTTCTGCCATACAGCCTTGTCTCCTTCCTTCCCTCACGAATCATGTCTTTCCTGATTCTGAAAGAAATCATCTATGATACGGATGACCTCATCCGGAGCGGTCCCCTTCAGAATGTATCGCTCCGGCCGCAGGGCTGAAACCTTCAGCACCGCCTCCCGGTCATCCCGGGCCGTCAGGAACATGACAGGGATGTCCTTCGTCTGGGGCTCTGACCGCATCATCTCAAAGACCTTGGCTCCGGAAATGACGGGCATCTCGTAATCCAATAGAACCAGGTCCACATGGTTCCTGGCAAGAAGGGCGATGGCATTGGCCCCGGAATTTGCCATATAGACGTGATAGGTTCCGGCCAGCCACTCCTTGATTGTACGGAGCATGACCGGGTCATCGTCCACGACCAGAATGCTCTTTCTCGTCGTATCGTCCTCGGACAGGGCCTGGTTCATGCGGAGCTTCTCCACGAGGAGCTTCACGTTCAGAGGCCTCGAAAAATTGCCTTTCGTATACTCCCGGGGAAGGTAGGCATAGGCATCCTCAATCTCCCTGCCGTTTCCGACCAGATAGATGCTGATGTCCGACTCGTTCTCCTGATAGAGCTCCCGCAGGTAGGAAAGGGTCTCTATCGTATGCCGCGTGGCATTGTCCACATAGATAATAATGAAATTCGGCCGGTTGGGCAGGGCCGCAATGACCTTCGGCACGGGCCGGGAAAAGATGACGTCGTAGAACTCGTTCTCGAGGGACTTCGTAATGGCGTTCACCATGAAGGTCTGCGACTCGGCAATCAGAAGAATCTGATCTCTGGCCGACTCGGGCTGCTTGAAGCGGACATCGTTTTTGTTCGGCCGGCTCATGTAGGAAGAGCCGAAATCCCCGAAATTGAAGGCATCGTCGTCTTCGCTGTCGCCGCCGGAAAAGCCGTTTCCATAGATTCCGTCCGAATCCGTCATCCGCTCTTCCCCGAAGGACAGAAAGCCCCCGCCGGAGGGGCTGCCGTAGTCCCCGAAATCACTGCCGGAGGAGGAAAAAGAATTGTCCGAGTCAAAGGAAGAAGGCCCGAAAGCGAAGGAACCGGGCGCACCGAAGGGAGAAGAAGGAACTTCCCTGTCAAAGTCAAAATCCCCCTTGGCGGCGTCTGAAAAGGCGTCGTCCTCCTCCCCGGGAAAATCTGAATTTGAAAACGGAAATGCCATATGCTTCTTCCAATCCTGCTTTTTCTGCCTTTTTTGCCCCTGCAGTCCCTGCTGCAGAAGGGCATCAAAAAGACATGCGCAAAAAGCACTTAGTTATTGGAGATAATACTTTAAAAGGACCGCTACTGTCAACTCCGCAGGGGGATTTTGCCCCTGTAAATCTGCGCAGGGGCCACCCGACTGACCGGCGATTTTTGTGAACAGGGCTGTGCAAAACCGTCGATAATGTTCATAACTTTGTTGAAACTTTTTTCACCAAGAACAGATTCCTGCAAATACGGTCTCTGTGGAAACCCCCGTGTTCTCTCCCGGCCCTCAGGCCCCTTCTGCCTACTGCCGGCCCAGCAAAGTCCGCACGAACTGCCCGTACCAGGCCGAAGAGCGGGAGTCGTAGATATAGCCTTTGACCTTGGGGACATCGTCGGTGATGATTGAATCAACTCCGTCGGCAATCATGTCTTCCGCCCGGGTCTCGTCGTTCACGGTCCAGGCGTAGAGTTCTCCCCCGCCCTTGTGGACATAGTGGACGAGGTTTCTCGTGACGGAGCTTGCTTCAATGCTGAAGGCGTCCGCGTCCGGGAATTTGGAGAGGTCTCCATAGGCAATCGAAGTGATGTAAGCGGTCTTCAGGTCCGGATCCGCCTTCTTGGTTTCGGAAAGGACCGTATAGTCCATGGAGGAAATGACCACATTGTTTTCCATACCGTATTGCTTCACTGTTGAAACTGTCTTCAACACAATGTCATCGTCCCCGTGGCCCGTGGGTTTGATCTCGATGTTGAGCTTGATTCCGGAAAAGCGGCCGAAGCGGACCACATCGGAAAGAAGGGGGATCTGCTCCCCCGCGTATTTTTCGGAGAAGCCGGCCCCCGCATCCAGTTCCTTCACCTCATCATAGGTCATGGCCCATATGTCCCGGTCGACCCCCGTGACGCGTTTTACATTATCATCGTGAAGAACGACGAGCTGCCCGTCCCTGGTCTCCCGCACGTCCAGCTCCACCACGTCGGCTCCCTGCATGAAGGCCCCGCGGAAGGCGGCCATCGTGTTCTCGGGATAGTACTGGGAGGCCCCCCGGTGGGCTGTTACCGCAATGTTGCCGTTTCCTTCAACATTCAGTGAATACCGCCCGGTCGAGAGCCCATAGATGTAGACGGAGGAAAGGACGATGGATACCGCAAGCAATGCCCCGGTGAGATTCCGCTTGAAACGGCCCGAGAAGCGGCGGATATAGGGTTCCTGGGCCTTGACGTGGATGATGGGAAAGCCCTTCTTGTCCTTGAAGTGATAGAAAAGGGTCGTGATGACCAGGAAGCTTA
Organism: uncultured Lachnospiraceae bacterium; assembly: GCA_900316075.1. Classification (GTDB taxonomy): domain Bacteria; phylum Bacillota; class Clostridia; order Lachnospirales; family Lachnospiraceae; genus RUG306. The sequence goes on from ONBT01000002.1 coordinate 27,204, forward strand.
CTGGCACGACGAAGGCCGAGACGAACAGGGCCAGGGCGCAGAGGAAGACCGTAATGACCGAATAGAAGACGGCTCCCGGAATGGAGGCATGCTCCACGGCCTTTTCCACGAGAACGATGATCAGGACCCCGATTTTCGAGATGGCCTGGTAGATGAGCCAGAAAATCCCCTGCACGATGAGGAGGGCCACCACACCGGCCCACTCGTTTTCCTTTGACAGAATGCGGGAAAAGCGGCGGGACAGGCGGAAACGCTTCTGCTCCAGGGTGAAATAGGAGAAGGAATAGAGCCAGTGGAGGATGAAATAGACCATGAGCAGGATGCCCATGCCCACGAGAATGCCCACCCAGAGATGGTTTCGGATGTAGCGGACCCAGAAGTCCGGCAGACGGACCGTGCCGACGAAGGAGAGGCCGACTCCGATATTCAAAAAGGGAATCATGAAGAGCATGACCAGGGCAATCAGCATGTTGTGGCGGGAGAAAATCCGGGCCGAATTTTTGAGTGAAAAGCGCAGGGTCTGCCCCAGAGTCGTCTTCTTCTCCTCTTCCGCCCGGTCATAGATGAAGATGGCCGCACTGATGTCAATCATGGAATAGACAGCCATCCCCAGGAGGAGGGCCAGAGTCAGGACGATGGTCAGGGGATTTGTCACGAGCTCCCCGAGATTGTCCCCCGTGATATAGGAATAACCGGACAGCTTCAGAATGCCCTGAAAAGCCATCCGGATGGCAGGCGAAATGACCCCGATTGTGAAGAGCTTGTACAGAAGCTCAAACGTAATCAGGGTCCCGAAGTTGAATCTGAAATTGTGCCAGAGTCTCCGGAAGAAATTTTTCAATCGCGCCGCCTAATTTAATTTAATAATAAATTCAATAGAATTTCCGTCCTTGCTGTTTGCACTTGCCGTGCCACCATGCGCCTCAGCGATTGCGCGGACGACCGAAAGTCCTATTCCATGACCGCCGGTCTTGGAGTTTCTCGATTTATCCGCCCGATAGAAGCGTTCAAAAAGTATATCCTGAGAGCCCGGGGTTAGATTGTCCGCCGTATTATATACGCATAGCGTACATGTCGAATATTCGGTTTTCCCGTATTCTTTTTTTGCGCGATGGGCATTCTTTTTCCCGTCATCTGCTTTCTGTTTCGGTTCTGCCAAGAGGGTTTTCGCTGTCTTCTTCTTGCCCCCTGTCAAGCTGACCCGGATGGTCCCGCCCTCAGAGGCATATTTCATGGCGTTGTCCAGAAGGAGGGAGGCCGCCTGGCGGACCCGCTCCGCATCCCCGTAGTAGGTAAGGCCGGGCTCTATATTTTTCTCATAGACATAGCCTCTGGCCTCCGCCACAGCGTCAAAGGAATCGGCCGTCTCCGCTATGGCATCCGAAATGTCAAAGGCCGTCTTGTCCATGCTGCTTCTGGCCCCTTCCTCGTCCATCTTCGAGAGGAAGACCAGCTTTTCGGTGAGGCTTGTCAGGCGCTTGATCTGATGATTGATGGAGGTAATCCACTGATTCTCACCGGACTCCAGCTCGAGGACTTCGGCATTGGCCCCGATGATGGCCAGAGGGGTCTTGATTTCATGGGAGGCATCCGTAATGAAGCGCTTCTGCTTCTCGTAGCTTTCCGCCACCGGCTTCATGACCCGCTTCGAGAAAATCAGAATCAATACAAAGACCGCTGCCGCCCCAGCCAGGCTAACCAGAACCGTCGTCAGCAGGGTGGACAGGTAGGACGAATATTCGCGGGAAATATCCAGGCAGATGATATAGTGATTTTTGCTGTCATCCGTCGTCTTCTTGTAATAGAAGCCGCTATAGACGCCCGTATCCGCCTGCTTCAGAACAATCTTTCCGGCAAGGGTCCCGGCCCCGGTTTCGTCGACGGAGGCGATATTTTTCACATTGACATCCGTGACCGCCAGGCTGTCATCCAGGGTCACCGTGAAGAAGCGGGTGTCGAACTTGCTTTCCGTGTCGATACGGTTCTGCATGTGGTCCCGGGAGCCGAAGTCCGCATTGTCCGGCAGGTCCGGCGGAGTCCCCCCCAGCTTGTCCGGAGCAAAGGCACTGTTTGAAGAACCCTCGGCCGCAATCATTTCCGCCATCGACATCCGCCGCTCGGCCGTCGACAGCATGCTCATATAGTTTGATACATTAATAATAATAATGATGACGGCCAGGACGGCCCCCATGGAAGCCATGGAAATCGCTATGAATTTTCTGCGAAGGGATTTAATCATATCAAAGGGTCTCCACTAAAAAAGCCGGTGGGCAAATACCGCCCATAGCCTCGGCTATTCAGGTCTTTATGATGCTTCTCCCAGGGCCAGGCTGTAGCCGACGCCCCGAGTCGCTGCGATTTTCACGGAAGAGCCGATATTTGTAAGTTTCTTCCGGAGGTAGCTGATATAAACCCAGACGACGTTGAGTTCCGTGTCCGTATCATAGCCCCAGATCTTGTCCATGAACTGCTCGGCGGAAAAGAGCTGGCCGGGGTTCTGCATCAGCATTTCCATCATCTGAAATTCCTTGTTCTGAAGGCGGACGCTGTTCTCTCCGCAGGACAGGGTATAGGAAAAGCGGTCAAGCTTCAGGTCCCCGTAGGTGAGTTCATTGTCTGTGACTTCCCCCTTACGGCGGGTGACAGACCGGACCCGGGCCAGAAGCTCCTTCATGGCGAAGGGCTTGGTCAGGTAGTCGTCCGCCCCGGCATCCAGACCTTCGACCCGGTCGTCAATCTCGGACTTGGCCGTCAGAAGGAGGACCGGAATGTCATTGCCTTCGGCGCGGACCTTCTTCAGAACCTCAATTCCGTCCATCTTCGGCATCATGATATCCAGGATGGCCCCGTCGTAAAGGTCCGTCTCCAGGTAGTCCAGGGCTTCCTCCCCGTCGAAGACGCAGTCCACGGAATAGTTGCTGTGCCGGAGGACCGTGGCTACGGCCGCCGACATTTCCTGTTCATCTTCCGCCAGAAGTAAGCGCATACCTTTTTCTCCTTTGAGCGTTATGCACGCATCGCGTATATCCATGGCAGCCTCCACCAGGCCACATGCCCAATTCTATCACACTTTGTTCCTGTCTTGTAGCGCCTGGCCTGTGGCCCGCAGCAGGCGGCAGGAATCTCGACGGGCCATAGGGAGAAAATTCTATGAAGAGTCTTCTTTCTTCTCCTTTCTCAGCTCTCCGGCTGAAACTCCAGCAGGCAAAAAAGAGAAGATTCTTTGAAGTTTCTTCTTTCTTCTCCTTTTCTCCGCTCCAGCGGTCTCTCCCGACGGACGGCAAAGAGAAGATTCTTCAAATATTCTTCTTTCTTCTCTTTCTGTCTCTTTGTGCTATAGCCTTGAAAGCAAGAATGGGAGAAATTTCCCTGAATTTCCTGGAAATTTCTCCCATCTGTCTTTTGCTCATCTCTCACAGGTTGCCGTCAGAGGAGGTACTGCCAGAGGAATTGCTGTCGCTGCTGCCATTGCTTCCCGGCCGGCCGCCACGGGGACCCCTCTGGCTATTGTCGGAGCTGCCTGAATCATCAGAGCTGCCCATGTCCGGAGGAGTCATGCCGCCGTGCCCGCCGAATCCACTGTCCGAAGAATTCCCATCGGACGAATCAGAAGAACCATTCGAATTCATGTCCGGCCGCTGACCGCCATTGCCGGGACCGCCGTTTCCACCTTGCATTCCACCTTTGCCGCCGCCGAAGCCGCCCATGCCGGAGGATTCGCCATAGATCAGGCCGTCCATGGTGACTTCCGTGGACTCGGAACCTGTCTTGACTGTATAGGTGGAGCCGTCTTCAATTCCGGCTGTCGAGATGACTACGGAAGAATACTGCTTGGTCGGGGTCCAGGAAGCAAGGACATTGCCGTCAGCATCGAGAAGCTGTACCTCGCCGGTCACCATCGAGGAAGTCTGTACCTTGATAGAACCCTGAGTGGAGTCGCTTCCGAAGTTTTCATCCATGCCGGCTGCGCCTGCCGCAATGACTATACCGCCGTTGATGGTTGCGGAAATGCCGGAATCGATGGCGCCGTTTCCTGCGTCGGTGGGGCCGGAAACGTAGATGGTGCCGCCGTTTACAACCAGGTAGCCGTTACTGTCAAGGCCGTCACCGCCTGCGTCCACGGTCGTCGTCCCGCCGTAGAAGTACATAGCCGCGTTTTCATCGGTATCCATCATTCCGCCGCCCATACCGCCGCCGAAGCCCTTGCTATCCGAAGCTTCCGTGGTGCTGCCGCCGACTGCATTGAAACCATCGTCGGAGGAAACTACATTGATGGTGCCGTCCACTACGTTGATGACTTCACCTTCGATGCCTTCGTAGCTGTTCGTGACATTGATAGTACCGCCGTCAATCCGGACCTCGGTGCCGGAGTGAATGCCGTCATCTGCTGCGTCGATGGTGATGTCGCCGTCCTGAATATAGATCCAGCCCTTCGTGTCGTCTTCGTCATTTCCGCTGTGGATGCCATCGCCGCCGTCTTCCGTCGTCTTAAGGTTTAATGTCCCACCGGCGATGCGGACAGAGTCCTTGCCGTTTAAGGCGTGGTCCGGAGAAGTGATATTGTATGTGCCGCCGGTAACCTTCAGGTCATCCTTGCAGACGATGCCATGGCCTGTGCTTCCCGTGACATTCAAGGTACCTTCCCCGTTTAAGGTCAAGTCGTCTTTGGCGAAAATAACGGCGTCATTATTGTTCTCATCAATGGCCTCATAGGAGGAACCGGTCATCGACAGGGTATTTGTCGTGCCGGAAGCCGTCGTGATGAAGGTCTTGTCAGCCGATTTGATGTAGATGGCTGCGCTGCTGTCGTTTGAAATCGTCACCCCGTTTAATACCAGCTGAACCTTCGCGTCTTCGTCCTCGCAGTCCACGATGATCTGCCCGTCGGAAAGAGTTCCGGAGAGGACGTAGACGCCTTCCTTCGTAATGGTAATCGTGTCGCCGTCGATGGTCACGCCGTCCGCGCTGGTGGAGGAAGCCCCGTCGGAGAGAGTAATGGTCTCGGCCTTGCTCTCATCCCAGGTCTGGGCCAGGTCCCGGTCTGTAAACATGTCGCTTACATCCAGGGAAGAGGTCTCGGAAATATCGGTTGCAGAGGCTGCGGCAGCCTTCACTGTATTTGAGCTGCTTCCGGAATTTCTGGATGAAGAATCGCTGTCTGAGGACGAAGCTGTTGTGGTACTGGTACTTGTCTTTCCTGCCAGGCCGAAGCCGTTTGTCGCGACGCCGGTAATGGTCAGGGCTGCCGCCACGCATACCGCAACAGCTACCATGGCACCCGCCTTCAGATTTTTGGGCTTCCTGGGGGACGGAGTCTTCTCATAAGAAGTTCCGCCTTCACCAGTGCCGTTCTCAGATGCCGTGCTATCAACAATGACCTGCCCTTCGTTCAGGCTGTTGTTTGTGTCGGGATTTATATTATTCATATACTCACTCATAACTGGCCTCCTTACATAACAAGCGAATTGTCCGATGCCGCGATGGCAACTTCGAGGTTTCCGTTTTTCGTCCGCAGGGCGTCGATGAACTTCTTCTCGTCACCAGCGTTTTTCATTGTGATCCGGTACTTGAGCTTGAAGAGACTGCCCATATTCGTGGTCTTGACGCTGACGCTGTCCCAGCTGGTCAGGTAGTCGGAAAAGATTTCATCGAAAGCGCCGCTGTAATCGAGGTTTTCAGGAATCGTAATTGTCAGGTACTTCTCACTCCGGTCTCCGGTCAGGGCCGTGAAAATGAACATCCCGGCCGCCAGGATTACGGCAAAGAGAGCGGCAAATCCGAGGTATCCCATCCCGCAGACAAGGCCTGTACCCATCGCGAGGAAGATAGCGGCGATTTCCTTTGCCGTCCCGGGTACGGACCGGAAACGAACGAGGGAGAAGGCCCCGGCCACTGCGACGCCTGCGCCGATGTTGCCGTTGACCATCATGATAACTACGGAAACGATGGCCGGCAGGAGGGCCAGGCAGAGGAGAAGGCTGTTCGTCGTCTTCTCCTTGTAGCGGTAGACCAGGGCGAGGAAAACGCCGATAGCCAGCGCCGTGAAAACGACGACGAGGAAGTTCGAAACACTGATGGTTGCTGTCGCTGTATCAAATATTCCATTGAAGAATGTACTCATAGCAGGTACCTCACTTTCTTATCTGTGCTCTGTTTCTTTTGATGATGAGAATATACAGGACGTACCTTAAAGGAGTCTTAAAGGGAAAAATTATTTTTCATGAATAATATAAACCGCCGGGAGCGGGACTTTGGAAGCCTTCCCGGCAGCGATTGTATTTCTTTTGAATTTTTGCAAACAAATGTTTGCATTCTGATGTGCAAGGTGATATAGTACGCATACCGAACGGAAATTCGATTCCCTTCCTTTTGCGAATTGCATTATTTATGCAGGATTTTGTTTGAGCTGCGGCGATTTATCGTACGGATGTTTCGTCTTCTTCAAGCAGCCTGCGGAACGGAGGCAGCTGATGACGGAAAGAGAAGCGCCTCTCCGCTACTTCTGCATCGACCTCAAATCCTTCTATGCCTCGGTCGAATGCGTAGAGCGGCAGATGGATCCGCTGACGACGGACCTGGTCGTGGCGGACCCCTCCCGGGGAGACGGGACCATATGCCTGGCCGTCTCTCCCCATCTCAAGTCCCTGGGGGTCAGAAACCGCTGCCGGGTCTTTGAGATTCCGAAAAATCTGAAGTACATCAAGGCCGTGCCCCGGATGCACCTCTACATAGACTACTCCGCCCGGATTTACGGAATCTACCTCAGGTACCTGGCCCCGGAGGACATCCACGTCTACTCCGTGGATGAGGCCTTTTTCGACGGTGCCCCCTACGCCTCCCTCTACGGGCCGGACATCCGGAGCCTGACAAGAGCGATTCAGGAGGACGTGAAAGCCACCACCGGCATCACTTCCACCTGTGGCATGGGAACGAATCTCTATCTGGCGAAGGTCGCCATGGATATGGTGGCCAAGCACAGTCCGGACTTCCGGGCTGTCTTCGATGAAGAGAGCTATTGCCGTGAGCTCGGAGACCACCGACCCCTCCGGGATTTCTGGATGATTGGACGAGGGACGGAGCGGCGGCTGAACGGAGTCGGCATCTACACGATGGCGGACATCCGCAGAACGGACCCGTCTGTCCTCTACCGCCTTCTCGGCCGCAATGCCGACTACCTCATCGACCACGCCTGGGGACGGGAACCGACGACTATGGCAGACATCAAGTCCTACCGGAGCCCGGCTCACTCCCTGTCCTCGAATCAGGTCCTGCTTCGGGACTATACCTGGGAAGAAGCCCTCGTGGTCCTGAAGGAGATGATTGACCTCCTGACCCTCGACCTCACGGACCAGGAGCTCTTGACAGACGCCGTCACCCTCTATGTAGGCTACGCCGAGGACTTCTCCGGCGGCCTGAAATCCTATACGAGGGAACAGGGCCTTGCGGCAGCTGAAAAGACAGGCGACGCCTGTGAATCCCCCGGATGGCATCCCCTTGCCGGAAGTCCGGACGGAACCGGCAAGGCCCAATCCTTTGAATATACATCCTTCCGCCCCTGGGAGTCCTATGTGCAGCTTACCGGCCACTATGCTTCCGCCTCAGCCGTCCTGCCGGCCGCCACAGATTCCCGCCGCCTGCTGACTGAAGTCTTGACCGGGCTCTACCGGGAGCGGGTGGTTCCGGGGCTTTTCGTCCGCCGGGTCGGCATTTCTTTCGAGAATGTCCGCCCGGCCTCCCTGGTCCAGCTCTCCCTTTTTCTCGACCGGGAGACTGCGGAGAAGGATCATGAGCTGCAGGGGGATGTGAACGGACTCAGAGACCGCTTCGGGAAGAACGCTGTCCTCAAGGGTATGGACCTCCTCCCCTGCGGGACGACTATAGAACGGAACGGACAGATCGGCGGCCACAAGGCCTGAAAGGTGTGTGATTTTATATGAAAGCCGAACGGGCAAAGATCTTCGCCCCCTACAATGCCCTGAAGGGGCTCTACGCGGAGCTGGCAAAGAAAGAAAAAATCATCGTTCCGAAGAGGGAGCTCTCGGAGGACAAGCTGGAGCTATTGAACCGTTTCTTTTCCGAACTACATCCGGGAGACTACATCTATGTGACCTACTATGCAAAGGACCGCTACTCCTATGCTGACGGGGAGGTCAAAGGCTTCACCCCGGACAAAAAGGCCATCCTCCTTTCCACCGGAAGCCTTTTCGAAGGCGAATCCGACTACGACTGCGGGGACACGGCCGTCCTCGCCATACCTTTCACGGACATCAGTGAAGCGAGCTTCTGAAATAGCAATGGCCCCAGCATTAGATTCCATGTTATAATACCTCACAGAAGGTATGTCAGGAGAGTACTATGAAACATGACGATATACCTTTAGATGCCAATGGGTATCCATTTGAACGTTCATCATTTTGGCTTGAACCAAGGGAATATGGAAAAATCATTTCAGAGATTAATAGCCTTTATGATGTACAATATAAGGAACAGAGACTATGTGCTCACCCATCCTTTGGGATAGATGGCGTTGCATATATTTATCTGTTTGAGAATCATGGTTTTAACAATTACAATATTTATCTTCGTTTGTTTAACAATAACTAAGGAGGTTTTCAATATGGAAGAATTTACAATAAGGCTAAGTAACGTAAAAGATTCCTACTATGGCTTTATAGTAGCCGTTTTAAGCTATGTAAAAAAGAAAACATCACGACTAGAAGCTGTAAAGGCATTTATGGATGAACATCCGGAAGCTCTTTCATCAGATATTTTGGAATTTATATCTGATCAGGAGGATATCTACGAAGATGTGGCCTATCCGGCTGCAAAAGTAGGATGAAATTGAGACAGAAAAGAGTGAAAAAGAGTCCCACAGCCGTTTGGCTGCGGGGCTCTGATATAACCGATAGATAATTATCGCTTACTGAACTGTAGCGGCGCAAAAAATGCTCCAGTGGAGCATTTTTCGCCGCGGCCCCGAGGAGGCCATGCCGACGCAGGGAACCGCGGCGATAGAGATAATAAAAGGCCCCTCGGCCAACGTCGAGGAGCCTGATAAAGACCTTTGAGGGGCCTTTGATTATCTCTTGGAGAACTGCGGTGCGCGTCTTGCTGCTTTGAGACCGTACTTCTTCCGCTCCTTCATACGAGGGTCACGGGTCAGAAGACCTGCGGCCTTGAGAGCGGGACGATACTCTTCATCAACCGTGAGAAGGGCACGGGAAATGCCGTGACGGATAGCGCCGGCCTGGCCGGTGGTGCCGCCGCCCTTGACGGTGCAGGTGACATCGAACTTGCCCTCGGTCCCTGTGACAGCGAAGGGCTGACGAACGATGAGCTTCAGGGTCTCAAGACCGAGGTACTCGTCGATGTCGTGCTTGTTGATTGTGATTTTGCCGGTGCCGGGTGTTACATAGACTCTGGCAACAGAGGACTTTCTCCGACCGGTTCCGTAATATTTTGCATTCTTTGTAGCCATGATTTCCCTCTCCTATCAGAATGTAAGCACTTCAGGCTTCTGGGCAGCATGCTTGTGCTCAGGACCTGCATATACGAAAAGCTTCTTGTACATGGTGTTGCCAAGTGCTCCGTGGGGAAGCATACCGCGAACGGCGTGCTCGATGACGCGCTCGGGATGACGATCCAGCATATCCTTCAGGGTGGTATCCTTGAGACCGCCTACATAGTCGGAATGGCTGTAGTAATGCTTCTGCTCAAGCTTCTTTCCGGTGACCTTGATCTTCTCCGCATTGACGATGATGACGTAGTCACCCATATCCTCATGGGGAGTATAGACCGGCTTGTTCTTTCCGCGAAGTACGTTTGCGACTTCGCTGGCGAGACGTCCGAGAGTCTGTCCATCGGCATCAACTACATACCACTTTCTCTCGACCTCGGCCGGGTTCGGCATATATGTCTTCATAATATCCTCCAAATCGGGCAGGGACTGATGAAACCTGTCCGCGCGCGGCTCTTCGATTTCCTGTTGCGGTGAGAGGCCGCTGAAAAAGGAAAAGCCTGTGCAATAGTGCAACGATTGTCTGTGGACGCCGCCGGGAAAATGTCCGAAATCCCGGAGCAGTCACAAAACTGTCTGAAGCCTGCTTCTTTCCTGGGTTTCCGGGGCTTTGGAAACACAGGCAGATTTTCGCAAGCTTGTCTATTATAATATGGTGAATCCGCTTCGTCAAGAAAAAAGAAGTCTGGAATGCACCAATTCACATACAAAAACAGGATGGGATTGTCTGCATGGGCGCGAAATCACAGTATCAAAACTCCGGATAGTCAATCCGTACCAGAGTCAGGCCCCTGGCAGGAGCTGTCGGCCCAGCAGCCTCCCGATCCTTTGCGGCGAGGATGCCGGGGATGGAAGAAGCACTTGTCCGCCCCAGGCCCACATTGATCAGAGTTCCGGCGATGATGCGGACCATATTGTAGAGAAAGCCGTTCCCGGTGACCTCGATATCTACCTCATCACCATATTCAGCAATGCCGCCGGACGGGGCGGATCCCGCCATTTCCGGCGCAAGGGCGTCGTCTTTCCCGGGAAAGCAGCCGCCTTCAGGCACCCCTGTCCGGAAGACCCGTATACTGTAAATGGTCCGCACGAAGGAGTCCGTCTGACTGTGAATGGAGGCAAAGGAGGTGAAGTCGTGCTCCCCGACGAGGAAGTCCGCGGCTTCCTGCATGGCGGCCGTGTCCAGGTTCCCATATACACAGTGCGTGTAGCGGCTCCGCAGGGGGTCCGGGAAGGTCCGGTTCAAAATCCGATAACGATAAGTCTTGGAGGTCTTTGTATAGCGGGGATGGAAGTCAGGCCGAGCCTCATGCGAGGCCTGCACGACGATGTCCGGCGGCAGGCTCCGGTTCAGGGCATAGGAAATCTTCTCCGCCGGAATCGTCGTCTGTGTGTCGAAGACCCAGACATTGCCCAGGGCGTGCACCCCGGCGTCGGTCCGGCTGGCACCCAGGAGCTTTATATTATCCTCATGAAGGACCTTCTCAAGTTCCTGCAGAAGGACCGCCTCTATAGTCAGGGCATTGGCCTGTATCTGGCTGCCCGCGTAAGCCGTTCCGTCGTAAGCGACGACCAGCATGACCCGCATCAGAAGAGGACCTTCAGGGCAATGGTGCCCGCGAGAAAAATTCCCAGGGCCGCGTAGCCCCAGAGGTCATTTCCGGTATAGTGGAGGGGATTCATCTTCGTCCGCCCGTCCCCGCCCGAGTAGCAGCGGGCCTCCATGGCCAGGGCCAGGTCATTGGCCCGGCGGAAGGCTGAGACGAAAAGGGGCACAAGGAGGGGAATCATATTCTTGGCCTTCGTGATGATATTGCCGGACTCGAAATCCGCTCCCCGGGCCATCTGGGCCTTCATGATTTTGTTGGTCTCGTCGATGAGGATAGGGATGAAGCGGAGGGCAATCGACATCATCATAGCGATTTCATGGACGGGCACATGCAGGGCAGAAAGGGGCGCCAATGCCGTCTCGAGGCCGTCCGTCAGATTGTTGGGCGTCGTGGTCAGGGTCATGATGGAGGTTCCGATGATGAGATAGAACATGCGGACCATCATGATGACAGCATTGTAGATTCCGGCGTCCGTGATGGTGATAGCCTTCCACTCAAAGACCGCATTCCCGGGCGTGAAGAAGAGGTTGAATATAGCTGCAATCAGAACCAGCACCATGATGGACCTGAGGCCCTTTGCCATAAAGGAAAAGGGCACGTGGGACAGGCGGATGATCAGAATCAGAAAGCCCGTGACCAGGATGAAGGAGGGAATATTGTCCATGACGAAGAGGGCAATGATCCAGACCAGGGTCCCCATGAGCTTGACCCGGGGGTCCATATAGTGGAGGAGGCTGTCCGCCGGGTAATACTGTCCGATTGTTATATCACGAAACATTAGTGCCTCCCCAATGCTTTGAGAATCATATCTTCCGCCTCTTCCACTGTCACGGCCGGAGAAACGGAGGAGTCGCGGAAGAAGCCCTTATTTATAAGTTTTTCGGTGAAGGAAGTGACAGCCGGCACCGAAAGAGAAAGGGCAGAAAGCTCCTTTCCGTGGGCAAAGACCTCGTGAGGCGTCCCGTCGAAGACCACCTGACCGTCATTCATCACAAGAATCCGGCCCACATACTCCGCCACGTCCTCCATGGAGTGGGAAACGATGATGATGGTGATGCCGGAGTTGTCGTGAAGCTCCTTCAGAAGGCCGAAGAGCTCGTCCCGCCCCTGGGGATCGAGGCCGGCCGTGGGCTCGTCCAGAATCAGGGTATTGGGCTTCATGGCCAGAACCCCGGCGATGGCCGCTCGCCGCTGCTCTCCGCCGGACAGGGCGAAGGGGGACTGGTCGAAGGAATCATCCGGGAAGTGGACCTTCTTCAAGGCATCATAGGCCCGGAGGGTCTGCTCCTTTTCGTCCAGGCCCTGATTCTTCGGCCCGAAGCAGACATCTTTCATGACCGTCTCTTCGAAGAGCTGGTTCTCCGGATACTGGAAGACCATGCCGACCTCCATGCGGAGGTCATGAAGAGAATAATCTTTGTCGTAGATATCCTGGCCGTTGTAGTAGATGGTGCCGGACGTACCCTTGAGAAGGCCGTTTAAGTGCTGCACCAGGGTCGACTTGCCGGAACCCGTGTGGCCGATGAGGCCGATGAACTCCCCGTCGTCAATTTTCAGGGAGATGTCTTTTAAGGCCGGGACCTCGTAGGCTGTCCCCGGCTGGTAGGTATAGGAAAGGTGGTCCAGAATGAAACTCATTGTATCCCTCAGGCTGGTTGAAAGCGGTTCATGCACTGCAAAATGCAACCGCCGCATTGGCGCTGTTCTCCTGCTGCCGTGCTCTACATTACTCTCATGAGACCCTCTAGAAGCTCCTCTTCGGTAAGGACGGCGGGCGGCAGGTCAACCCCGTCCCGGCGCAGGCGTTCCGCAAGGAGGGTGATCTGGGGCAGGGACAGGTGGTGCTTTTTGATTCCGGCCGTGTCCGCAAATACCTCCCGGGGCGTGCCCTGCATGACGACCTTCCCCTTGTCCATGGCATAGATATAGTCGGCTTCGACGAGTTCTTCCATGTAGTGGGTGATCCAGAGAATCGTGACCCCCTTTTCCCGATTCAGTTCCCGGGCCACGGAAAGGACGTCCCGCCGCCCTTCCGGATCCAGCATGGCCGTCGCTTCGTCGAAAATAATGCATTCCGGCTCCATGGCCATGACTCCGGCGATGGCGACCCGCTGCTTCTGGCCGCCGGACAGGTGGTTGGGAGAGGACTTCCGTTTCTCCCACATGCCGACAGAGGTCAGGGCTTTTTTCACCCGTTCCCGGATTTCATTCGTGGGAACTCCCAGATTCTCCGGCCCGAAAGCCGCATCCTCCTCGACAACAGAGGAGATGATCTGATTGTCCGGGTTCTGGAAGATCATGCCGGCCTTCCGCCGGATGGGAAGGCGGTTGTTCTCCTCGGACGTGTTCATGCCGCACACGGTGAGAACCCCTTCCGAGGGAAGAAGGAGGGCATTGATATTTTTTGCAAGGGTGGATTTGCCGCAGCCGTTGTGACCGATGATGCCTACGAACTTGCCCCGGGCCACTTCGATGTCGACGTGGTCGATGGCCGTGTCGATACTCTCAACATTGCCGTTTTCGTCCCGGCGGAAGTATTCGCAGACCAGCTGCTTTCCTGAAATGATGTTCTGAAAATCTTTTGCAGCTTCCGTAGCTGTCATAATATACCGTCCTTGGGCTTCCGGCCTCAGAGGAGGTCCGGTGCCATATAATCGGTTTACTGTTCTTCCCTGAGTTCGGTGATGAACTCCTCGATTCGCTCGAGGGCTGCCTTCAGCTTGTCCAGGGAATAGGCGTAGGAAATGCGGATGAAGCCTTCCCCCGAGGCCCCGAAAGCCGTACCGGGAACGACTGCCACCCTCTTTTCCTGCAGCAGTTTCGTCGCGAACTCGTCGCTCGAGAGGCCGAACTCCTGAATGGAAGGGAAGATATAGAAAGCCCCGAAAGGCTCGAAGCACTTGAGACCCATCTCCCGGAAACGATGTACCAGGTAGCGGCGGCGCTCATTATACTCTTCCTTCATCTCGGCCACCTCCGCGTCGCAGGACTTCAGAGCCACGATGGCCGCATACTGGGACGTGGTCGGGGCGCACATGATGGCGAACTGGTGAATCTTCAGCATCTGCTTCAGGATGACCGCCGGAGCGCAGGCATACCCCAAGCGCCAGCCGGTCATGGCAAAGGCCTTGGAGAAGCCGTTGATATAGACCGTCCGCTCCTTCATCCCGGGAAGGGAAGCAATCGTGCAGTAGTCGTCCATGTAGCAGAGCTCGGAATAGATTTCATCCGTCAGGACGAAGATGTCGTGCTTACGGATGACAGCGGAAATCGCCTCCAGGTCGGACCGCCGCATGACGGCTCCGGTGGGGTTGTTGGGATAGGGCAGAATCAGGACCTTGGTCTTTTCCGTAATGGCGTTTTCCAGTTCCTCCGCCGTCAGGCGAAATTCATTCTTCTCCTGCAGGGGCAGAAAGACGGGCTTACCGCCGGCCAGCACCGTACAGGGCTCATAGGAAACATAAGAAGGCTGTGGAATGATAACCTCGTCCCCAGGGTCCAGCATGGCCCGAAGGGCAATATCTATGGCCTCGCTGCCGCCGATGGTGACCATGATTTCAGACTTGGGATCATAGTCCACGTCGTATTTCCGGGCCACATAGGCAGAAATCTCCTGCCTGAGTTCCTGAAGACCGGTATTTGACGTATAGAAGGTCCGCCCCTGCTCCAGAGAATAGATGCCCTCGTCCCGGATCCGCCAGGGGGTATCGAAGTCGGGCTCGCCGACGCCGAGGGAAATGGCATCCTCCATGGTCCCTACGATGTCAAAGAACTTGCGGATGCCGGAGGGCTGAATCATAACAATGGTTTTCGACAGAGGGTCTCTCATGACATAGGTATCCTTTCATCCTTCTTCGTCTCTGTCATGACGATGCCGTGGTCCTTGTAGCGCTTGAGGATGAAGTTCGTCTTCGTCTGGATGACGGAGTCAAGGGGAGACAGCTTCTCGGAAACGAAAGAAGAGACTTCCTTCAGGGTCCGGCCCTCGACGGTGACCATGAGGTCGAAGCCGCCGGAAATCAGGGAAACGGAGTCGACCTCCGGGTACTGGTAAATCTTCCGCGCGATGGCGTCGAAGCCCATATTCCGCTGGGGAGTGACCGACACTTCGATCATGGCGGTCACGCGCTCTACGCCGATTTTGTCCCAGTTGATCATGGTGTTGTAGCCGGAGATGATGTTCTCCTTCTCCATGGCCGTGACCTCGGCAGCAACGGCCTCCGGGTCCTCCCCGATCAGGACGGCCAGCTCGTCAATGTCCACGCGGGCGTTCTTTTCCAGAACCTTCAGAATCTTCTCTCTCATCTCTTTCTCCTGTTATGACTAATGTAAAACCCCATGAGCGGGTATAATGTCCGTCTTGCAGCACAGTACGCAGCAGTTCTGCTTCTTCCATACTGCCGCCTGCACTTTCATTTCGAAGCCGGCACCTTGTGCAGTTCGTCGATATCCGGCGGAGTCAGAAAGCGGGCCGTATCGTCGTAACGGATGACCCGATCCTTTCCGGCCGTCGTCCGCCCGATGTAGGAAGCCGCGATTCCCTTCTCTTTCAGGGCTTCGATGACTCCGTTTCCGTCCTTGGCCGCAATCAGCATGGAACCGGAACTGATGAGGCGGTAGGGGTCAATCCCGTAGAACTCGCAGATTTCCACGGTCTCCTGGCGGATGGGAATTTTTTTGAGGTCACAGTCCAGGCCTACATCGGAGGCCTCCGCCAGTTCCCAAAGGGCCCCGTAGATGCCCCCTTCGGTCACATCGTGCATGGCAGAAGCTCCGGCTGCCGCAGCCGTAAGGCCGTCCTCCACGACGGACATTTCATTGATGAAGGAAGCCGCCCGGTCTATAAGGTCCGCGGGAAGCTTCGTCAGAAGCTCTTTCCTGTGTTCCGAGGCAATGATCGAAGTTCCCTCGAGACCGATGGCCTTCGTGACAATGAGGTCCATGCCGGGCTTTGCCCCGCCGGTCGTAATGACCCGGTCCTTCGGGCATTTCCCGACCCCGGTCACGGAAAGAAGGGGCTTTTTCACGACATCCGTAATTTCGGTGTGGCCGCCCATGATTTCAATGGAAAGCTCCCGGCACTTGTCCGTAACCTCTCCCATCAGGGAAGAGATGTCCTCTTCCGTGGTTCCCACCGGAAGCAATACCGTGAGAAGGATACCCACCGGTTCCGCTCCGGCAGAAGCCAGATCGTTTGCAGTCACGAGGACAGCCAGATCGCCTGTGTTCTTCTCCGCGGCCGTAATCGGATCCGTCGACATGACGAAAACCTCGTCCGAGAAGTGTGCGAGGACGCAGCAATCTTCTCCGACCCCGCTGCCCAGGAGGACTTCCGGCCTCTTTCCTGAAATCTTCCCGAGGACGCTTCGTTTCAGTATATTTTCCGGTATTTTTCCCGGCTTCAGTTCCATATTAATTCCCGCCTGCTCCCGTTGTATCCGCTGCCGGCGTCGTCGACTCGGCAGGGGTTGTATTCGTATTTTCCGTGGGAGTCGTTGGCTGGGCCGGCGTCGTGTTCTCTGCGGGGGCTGTCGGGGTGGTGTTCTCAGCCGGGGTCGTATTGGCCCCGGGAGTAGTCTCCGCCCCTGCTGCCGGTGTCTGGCCGGCCGCATTCGGATCCGCCGCAGGGGTTCTCCCGGCTGCTGCGGCAGCAGCTGACGTTGCCGCTGCTTTCACAGCCTCGACGTCTCCGGTGGCAACGGCAGCATTGATGGCGGCCAGACCCTCGGGCGTCGCTCCGGCCGTCCCGACGGAGTAGATATTGTTCGTCATCCGATAGGTCGACTTGTTGAAAACGTCCCGGCTCTGCTCCTGCCCGTCGACGGTCACGATCTTTAGGAGCTGCGCCTTGATGCCCTGGTGGGCCGCAGAGGTCCGGGTCACGGTACCTACTGCCAGTGTCCCGTCGAGATGGAACTCATTGCCCGGGTCCGTGGTCTCGAGAATCTCGCTCTCAAAGGAAACCTTCCGGTTGGCGGGTCTGGTCTCCTTGCCATAGATGGTGAAGGAAACGACCGTGCCGGTCGTAATGCCCTCAATGTAGATGGGGTAGTCCTGATTATTCTTGAATACGAAGTCCTTGATGCCGTCAGCGATGGCCGCGTCGTCGGAAGGCTTGACGTAGGCTACCTTCATGGAATGGGGCGACCGCTCGACGATTTCGAGCTCGGCCCGGATGACCGCATTATATAAGGTCGAGGACACCTGGCAGACCCCGCCTCCGACCGAGTCGACCGTGGTGCCGTTCTCATAAGCGGCCGCAATGGCGTAGCCGTTCTCCAGGGTCCTGGACTTCATGGTCGTCGAGGTCGAGAAGGTCTCCCCGGGATAGACGACGGAACCATTGATATTGGCCGTGGCCACCTTGATATTCTGCTTGCGGCTGGCCCCCGATGTGGAATAATTCGTTGAGAAGGTCCCGAGATTGTCCTGAATGGCCCTGAGCTGCTCCTCGCTGCCCTCCGGCTCCACGGTCGTCGTATCAAGTTCAATCGTGCTGTCGCTGCCGTCCCACTCGCTGTCCACGAAGTTCGTAATCTTCGCGGCGCTTGAAGCCACGTCGATGCTGACCCCGTCGTTTCCGGCGATGAAGACAAACTGGCCGTTCTCGCGCTTCAAGCCGTTGTTCACGACCGGGACGGAAAGGGCGGACTGATTGTTCGTAAGGAAGGTGGAAACCGCTTCTGAATCTGCGACAAGGGGGATAGAGAAGTCGACCGCCTGTCCGGCGTCGCACTTCTTGCCCGCGATATAGCGTTCGAGGGGATTTCCCGTTTTTCCATAAAGGACGGCCAGGCGGCAGACCTCATCAGCCCTGGCCCCGATGCCGAAATCCGCCCCCGTCGCGTTGACGGAGAGGTCTCCGGCTTTCACTGTGAAATTCACACTGGCAAACTGGGAGGCATACTGCTCGGCAGCCGCCTTCGCCTCATCGAAATTCATCCCGGACACATCGGTCCCGGCAATCGTGACTCCGTTTGCGATGGTGCCGGGCACTTCGGCAGAGGTCAGGGGGGCCGGGGTCTCGTCAGCTGCTACTGCCCCGTCGGTTTCCGCAGAAGCATTCTCTTCCGTGGAAATAGCCTCTTCCTCGCTGTTTCCGGTCTGTCCGCCTTCGGTCACGCCCTGGGTGGCATCTCCGGCAAAGACATAGCAGGGAAGCCCCGCAATGAGCAGGACAGTGGAAAATAATGTCAAAGTAAGTTTTTTAATATTCGTCATAAATCCAATACCGAAACATCCGGCGAAGCTTCCGCCGGGCACTTTTTAAAAGCCGTAGCCATTCTACCACAGGCCGGGCTTATGCCGAAATATCACTATCCCACGAAATAAAGTACCATTTCCCGACCGCTTTTGGTTATAATAAGCGCAGGCGCTTAACCGCATGTTCCCGGCCTAGAGAACCATGGGAAGAATCAGAGTCACGACCATGGCCACAGCCAGAACAATGACGATGACGCCCGCGATAATCCGTGTCTTTTTGGAACGCTTATACATAGAATCTCCTCTGAAAGGCTTTTGTTTTGTACGCTGCTTTCATCATACCCTATCCGACGGTCATCGTCGCGCTGATCTTCGCCGTCGTCCTTGTCGTCCGTCTCAAGTCCCTTTCCAGAAAACAGAAGGGGGACATGCAGTCCTTCTGGGACCGGGAAAGGGAGGCCGCTGTGGCCCCGTCCGCGGATTTAAGCAATCTGCCCTATATTACCATTCCCCTCGACAAATTTCCACTTGGCATTTGTGAAAGCGACGAAGCGGCCATGATTGAGGACGAGCTTCGGGCCCTGGCCACCCATCGCCTGTTGAACCTGACCGGGAAGACCAATACCGACCTGCGCCTGGCCTACGGGGCCGCCAATATCAAGACCATGCAGCAGATTTCCGACGACTTCGACCGGGTGACGGTCCTCCTCGTCGACTACGCGAAAGCCCTCCTCGAAGAAGGCCACACGGACGGGGCGGCGACAGTGCTCGAATTCGGGGCCCGGGAAAAAACGGATATGCGGTCGAACTACACCCTCCTCGCAGACATCTACGAAAGCCAGGGGCAGGCGGGAAAGCTCCTCTCCCTGGCGGATTCCGTCGAGGCCCTCGACTACCCCTGGGCACTGAAAACCGCGGCCGATTTCCGCGCACACGCCGAAGCACTGAAGAATGAAAATTTCAGTGAGTAAAAATAGTTCACCTGTTAAAGCCTGTTTTTCAGTTTCCTGAGGCAGGCTTTTTCTGCGCCTTTCAGCTCACGAAATTGTATTTGATTGTATTGATTTAACAGGTGAACTTTGAAGAAATGGAGGTAAACTTTTCGCCGGGGAGCGTCGATACATACTGTGAACAGGTCAGACCTGAAAATCAGACTTCACCACGGACGGGTGCCGGAAAGGAGATGGAACTCTTCTTCGGACCCGTCCGTTTTTACGTATATTGGAATGGAAGCCGCATACGTAAGTCCCGGTGCATCACTACCTATGGGAGGAATGTGTATGATCATTTCAAACGCTGCGGTGGACATGAGTTCGCAGCATACCTACTCACAGCACACAGGATTTTCCTATTCCAAAATCCGGGTCGGGGCCTTCGACGAGAATATGGCCTGCGCCAGGGCAAAGGCCGGGCAGGGCGAATACCTGGGCGGAACGATTGTCGGCGCCCAGGCTGACTGCGTCGCCGTCGCCCCCCTGGTATCCGGAAACTATACAAAGTTCGCCCAGCTTCTGTACGACGCCACCGGACTCACAGGCAGTCCGACGTCCGCTGACGCAAAAACTGCCGAGGATGCGGCAGACAAGGTGGACGCGGACGGCTCAGGAAAGACCGGCACCGATACGGCGGCCTCTTCCGTCGATAGTGCAAAGCAGGCGGACAGTACCATGAGTCTTTCCGACTTTTCCACTCGGATGCAGTTTTCGATTCTCCGCTATATCCTGCAGCTTCTGTATGGAAAAGTCTATGACCCGGAAACAGAAGACGGACTCTCCGGAGAAACTCTCGGGGACAAGGCCGACAGCTTCCTGCAAACCTGTGTCTATGACGTCACTGCGGCCTCCTTTACCTACTCGGAAGAAGAGGCCACGTCCTTTTCGACGACCGGCACGGTTCAGACTGCAGACGGGCGGAACCTGTCCTTCAACCTGAACATCTCCATGACCCGCTCCTTCTCCGCCTCCTATGACGCCATGAGCGCCCGCCAGGCCATCCTGCAGGACCCCCTCATCATCCGGACGGACGAGGACGTGCCGGCCGACGCCTCCATCTCCGACCAGACCTTCATCTTCGACATCGACGGCGACGGGAAGGAGGAAGAGGTGCAGAACCTCGCCGCCGGCTGCGGATTTCTGGCCATCGATCAGAATAATAATGGAAGAATCGACAACGGTACGGAGCTCTTCGGTGCCCGCTCAGGCAACGGTTTTGCGGACCTCGCGGAATATGATTCCGACGGCAACGGGTGGATTGATGAAGCAGACGACGTCTGGAGTAAGCTTTGCATCTACACCGTCGACTCGGACGGGGCGGAACATATGCAGTCCCTGAAGGACGCCGATGTCGGCGCCATCTATCTCGGATCTGCCCCGACGGAATTTACAAAGACAGGCGATGACGGAATCAGTGTCTATGGGAAAATGCGCCGCAGCGGCTTCTTCCTGCACGAAAGTACAGGGTCGGCAGGGGCCATGCAGCAGGTGGACCTGGGCGTCCGGAATCCGAAATTCAAGGACTATAACTCAATTCCCACGACAATCGAAGAAAGCCTCGACATGGAAGCCGAGGCGGTTTGAAAACCTTTTTGTTTACAGGGGCGGTGCCGATTTGGCGCCGCCCCGTTTTTTCTCGATATTAATTTCGTGTAACACGCATTGCGTGTATTCATTATCCGGCCAGAATCATACCGTCAAAGATTTCACTGGCATCTTTCCCGTCTATGAATTGGCAGCCTCCGACCATATCCCCGTCTTCGCCGGCCAGGGTCACCCGCAGATAGCTCCCGTCCTCCGTCTCGAGGATGGCTGTGTTCGAATTGTCCGTAGTGCGCAGGGTCAGTTTGTCGTCCGGCTCCAGAGTGACCGTATCCCTCTTCTTCGTAAAATCATAGTCCTCTGCGTCCTTGACCGCTTCCATCGTCACTTCCTGCCTGACCGTCAGGGTCCGGTTAGACAGTTCCCCGTTGTCATCGAAAATAATATAGGTCCAGGGGGCATCCTCTGCCACCGGCAGACCGTCAGAACCCACGCTGTAATAGCGACCCACCTGCTCCGTTCCCATCACATGGGACCTTCCCTGCAAAATGAAGTGGTTCGGATCTACAGGGATATAGTCATAGAAACCCAGGGAAAGCGGGATATCCCCGGACAGGCAGGCCGCCCCGCTCCCGCTGATCTCATAGATCAAAAGGCTGTGATAGCCATCGTCCCCGGTCCCGTCGCAGTAGAGATAGTATTTATTATTCCTGAAAAGGCCGTAGGTCTTCACGGAATAGGATAGTTCCGCCGGAAAAGCCGTGTCATAGCCGTCCACTGTAATGTGAAGCTTGTAGTTTGAAGGATCGTCAATTCCTTCCTCTGTCACCGCGGTCTCTAAGTACCAGGAAATCCGCTGGCCGAGAGGATTTGTAATGGTCGTCCCCTCTTCCACCGGCGTGAAGAATTCCGACTCACCCACCGCATATTTTTCGTAAAAGAGATCCGGATAGTCTGCAAAAGGCAGGGTCACAAAGACCGGTCCGTAAGCATGGGGCGTAAGAAAATCGGCAGAGAAGGCAATATCCATTCCCTCTGAGCTTAAGGAAAAGCATTCCCCCTCCCCGGTGCCATCACTAAGGAACCGTTTCACGCCGGATGTCAGAGCTTCTTCAGACAGTCCGTCATTGATATCCGGATATTCCTTGTGAATCCTGCTGATTGTCTCTTCTGCCAGCTTGTCCGTATCGGTCACAAGATCGGAAACTTTCAGGATGGTCCCGGTCTGACTGTCAAACGTGACTCCGGAATACATCGTCGAAGGATGTGCGCCTCCCTCGTCCCCATACGTCTTGAGGCTTACGGAAAGGACCGTGGAATCCGCCCGCTTCACCGTCGCACTGGTTTCATCTGCAAATACCTGCCCGTCGTACCAGGCGCCGTTTTCCATGGCAGCCTTGGCAAATTCCTCATTGGCATCCAGGGAATCATTGTTGACAGTCTCTGTCTCCTTGTCCCACTTCTCTATGGCAGCATTCAGGGCATCATAGCCATCTGCCAGCCGCCAGCCTGTGGTCCCGTCATCCCTGATGGCAAGTTCCTTCAATTCAATCTTCGGACACTTGCTGCTGGCAATCGTCGTCCCGTCGTCGGCGGTCCGGTAGCCGTAGATGTAGGAAACCGTCACCGGCAGGTAGGAATCTTCTGCGGCAGGTGTATCAATCGTATGCTCCGCCGCCGGCTCTTCAGAAGTCTGCGCTGGCTCCTGGGCTGTCTGCGTCGACTCCTCTGCAGGCGTCTCCGTGGCCTGTTTTCCGCAGGAAACCAGGGCAAGAACCATTGCGCTTGCCAGCAGCAGTGAAAATATTTTTTTCATTCGTCTTTGCATGGAAAATCTCCTTTTTCGATCAGACGGAGGAGCCAGTCAAATAGTTTCGTTTTGTCCGGAAACCCAAGCGGCCGGAGTACGCAATGCGTGCTCCGGCCGGAACTATTCTTTTAAAATCAAGTTTTATTTGTTGGGAATCAGGACTTCCTTGCCGCCCATGTACGGCTGCAGGACCTTGGGGATGGTGACGCTTCCGTCGGCCTGCAGATGGTTTTCCAGGAAGGCAATCAGCATCCGGGGAGGGGCCACGCAGGTATTGTTCAGGGTATTGGCCAGATACTTCTGGCCATCCTTGCCCTTGACCCGGATGTTGAGGCGGCGGGCCTGGGCATCGCCGAGATTCGAGCAGGAGCCGACTTCGAAGTACTTCTTCTGCCGGGGCGACCAGGCCTCGACATCGCAGGACTTCACTTTCAGGTCCGCCAGGTCTCCGGAGCAGCACTCGAGAGTGCGGACCGGAATCTCCAGGGAGCGGAAGTAGTCGACCGTGTTCTGCCAGAGCTTATTGTACCAGTCAAAAGCGTCCTCGGGCTTGCAGACGACAATCATCTCCTGCTTCTCGAACTGGTGGATGCGGTAGACGCCGCGCTCTTCAATGCCGTGGGCCCCCTTCTCCTTGCGGAAGCAGGGAGAGTAAGAAGTGAGGGTGATGGGAAGCTTCTCTTCATCCGTCATGGAGTCAATAAAGCGGCCGATCATAGAGTGCTCGCTCGTTCCGATGAGGTAGAGGTCCTCCCCCTCGATTTTGTACATCATGGCGTCCATCTCGTCGAAGGACATGACGCCGTCGACGACCTTGGACCGGATCATGTAGGGAGGAATGACGTAGGTAAAGCCTCGGTCAATCATGAAATCCCGACCGTAGGCAAGGCAGGCGGAATGAAGGCGCGCAATATCACCAAGGAGGTAATAGAACCCATTTCCAGCGACTTCTCCGGCAGCGTCTAAGTCAATGCCCCCGAAGGACTCCATGATTTCCGTATGATAGGGAATCGGGTAGTCGGGAACGACAGGCTCGCCGAAGCGCTCGATTTCCACATTGTGGGTGTCGTCCGGTCCAATGGGAACGCTGGGATCAATGATATTCGGGATGACCAGCATGTCCTTCCTCAGCTTCTCCCGGAGGGTCTTCTCGTCTTCCTCAAGGGCAGCCAGGCGTTCGGCGTTGGCCTGAACCTGGGCCTTGACCTTCTCGGCTTCTTCCTGCTTGCCCTCTTTCATGAGCTGGCCGATCTGCTTCGAAAGCGTATTGCGGTCAGCGCGGAGACCGTCGGCCTCCTGCTGGGCCGCCCGTACCTTGGCATCGAGGTCGATGACCTCATCCACCAGGGGAAGCTTCTTGTCCTGGAACTTCTTCTTTATATTTTCTTTGACGACGTCCGGATGCTCCCGGACGAACTTGATGTCAAGCATCTCTTCTACTCCCTGTTCTTCTTACAAAATAAACCAATGCGGATCATCAACTGCGAATTCGCATACTTTTAAACAACAGAACTTATCTTACCATTTCTCCCCGTCTAATTAAAGCAGGGATGTCATTTGTTCCAAAACGCCTCTCCCGTTCCCCGCGGTGTATTAAAAGGGATGCCGTTTGCAAAAAAGCCCCCGCACTGACACCTCAGCCGGTTCAAAAGGGATGTCGTTTGCAGTAAAAGCCCCTTCCCGTGACCCAGGCTGCCTGAAAAGAGATGTCATTTGCAGTAAAAGCCCCTTCCCATGACCCAGGCTGCCTGAAAAGGGATGTCATTTGCACAAAAAGCTGCGTTTGCCCTCTGCGACCGGGTAATCAGAACTCCGCCGACAGGGGATACTTGGCCGTCAGATCGGAAACGATGGAGCGGGCCTTCTCGATGCCGGCCTCATGCTCTTTCACAATGGCGGCGATGGCTTCGGCTACCTGGTCGAAGTCCTCTTCCTTCAGGCCTCTTGTCGTAGCGGCCGGCGTACCGAGACGGATGCCGCTTGTGACGAAAGGCTTCTGGGGGTCGTTCGGGACAGTGTTCTTATTTGCCGTGATGTGGGCCTCATCGAGCCAGGCTTCGACTTCCTTGCCCGTGAGATTGTCCGGGACAAGGTTTACCAGCATGAGATGATTGTCCGTGCCGCCGGAAACCAGGGAAACCCCGCGGAGTGTCAGGCCTTTGGCCAGGGCCTGGGCGTTGTCCACAATCTGCTTGGCATAGGTCTTGAACTCAGGCTGCAGGGCTTCTTTGAAGCAGACCGCCTTGGCTGCAATCACATGCATGAGGGGACCGCCCTGGATGCCGGGGAAGACGGCCTTGTTGAAGTTGTACTTCTTATTGGCTTCCTCGGTGGCCATAATCATGCCGCCCCGAGGACCGCGCAGAGTCTTATGCGTCGTGGTCGTCACAATATCCGCATAGGGAACCGGCGACTGGTGCAGGCCGGCAGCGACCAGACCGGCGATGTGGGCCATATCCACCATGAGGACTGCCCCGCACTTGTCCGCGATTTCCCGGAACTTCTTGAAGTCGATGGACCTAGCGTACGCGCTCGCGCCGGCAATGATCATCGCGGGCTTACACTCCATGGCGATTTTCTCGACCTCATCGTAGTCGATGAAGCCGTCCGCATTGACCCCATAGGGCACGATATTGAAGTAGGTCCCGGAGAAGTTCACGGGGCTTCCGTGGGTGAGATGTCCGCCCTGGTCCAGAGCCATGCCCATGATGGTGTCGCCGGGCTTGCATACTGCAAACTCGACAGCCATATTGGCCTGGGCGCCGGAATGGGGCTGGACGTTTACATACTCGCAGCCGAAGAGCTCCTTCGCCCGGTTTCTTGCCAGTTCCTCGACGACATCTACACACTCGCAGCCGCCGTAGTAGCGGTGGGCAGGATAACCTTCCGCGTACTTGTTTGTAAGGACACTGCCCATGGCGGACATGACTGCCGGAGAAACCCAGTTCTCCGAGGCGATGAGCTCGATGTGGTCAGACTGGCGCTTGTACTCTGCACTTATTGCGTCAGCAATTTCGGGGTCTTCCCTGTGGATGTCGTCGATCGTGTACATGGCAATTCCTTTCTTTTTTAGCGAAGCCGGCTCGACCTTCGGTCGAGCCGGCTTCTTATTCACGTGCAAAAATTATTTTCAGACTACTAGTCCGCCGTTCTCCTTCGTGGCCTTGGCGGCAGGCTTCTTCTTCTGAGCTACCTGTTTGTCCAGGCCGCCCTTGCCGGGGAAGTGGACCTTCATGATGTACCAGAGCTCCGTAGCGATGCAGATGGAGGAATAGGTACCGCAGGCAACGCCGACCAGCAGAGGGAAGGCAAATTCCTTGACAGAAGATACACCCAGAATCAGGAGCATCGTAATGGTCAGAGCTGTCGTAATGGAGGTCGAAAGGGACCGGGACAGAGTCTGGGAAATCGAGTCATTTGCCAGGTCCTTCAGGGTGTCCTTATTTACCACGCGCAGGGACCGGTAGTTCTCACGCAGCCGGTCGAAGATGACGATGGTATCGTTGACTGAGTAACCGATGACGGTCAGGATGCAGGCGATGAAGGCCGAGCCGACCGACAAACGGAAGAGGGCATACATGGTGAGGGTTACGAGAACGTCGTGGCCCAGGGCGATGATGGCCGAGGATGCCAGACGGAAGTCGCGGAACCGTACCCAAATATAGAGCAGCATGAAGATGACCGCTACGATGACGGCGCGGACCGAAGTCGACCGCATCTCACCGGAAATCGTTGAAGAAATATTCTCGGAGGAGATGGCGTCTTCCTTGACTCCGAAGTTGTCCTCAAGAGCCTTGTTCAGGGACTCACGCTCGGTGAGGTTCAGGGTCCGGGTCTTTATAATTACGGAGTTTCCGTTGTTTACCTTCTGGGTCTGGATATCGTTGTCGCCGGTGACTTTGGCAACGACGGGTACGATATCGGACTCAATCTCTTCGATTGTGTATTCCTTGTCAAAGTTGACCGTAGTCGCAGTGCCGCCGGAGAACTCAAGGCTGTAGTTCAGAGCCTTCTTCCCCATAGCGGAGTTTGCGATCATGGCGATGATGCCGCAGGCAATCAGGGCGATGGAAATGAAGAAGAAGAGGAAGCGCTTGTTGATGAATTCGAGCCGCTTCTCGGGACGGGCCTTGCCGTAAATCTTTACATTGTCCACGCCGACAGAGAGGAAGCTCTGCATCAGCAGACGGGTGATGATGAGGGCCGTAAACATGGAAAGGACGACGCCGAGGGCCAGGGTAATGGCGAAGCCCTTGACGGTACCGGTGCCCATGATTCCAAGGACAGCCGCTGCAATCAGGGTCGTGACGTTTCCATCGATGATGGCGGACATAGCCCGGTGGAAGCCGGAGCCGCAGGCCGAAAGAAGGGACTTTCCGTCACGGAGTTCCTCCCGGATACGGGAGAAGATGATGACGTTCGCATCGACGGCCATACCGATAGAGAGGATGATACCTGCAATACCGGGCAGGGTCAGGGTGATATCAAAGAGATAGAGGATTGAAACAATCAGTTCCGTATAGAGAATCAGGGCAAGGGATGCGATGAAGCCGGGGAACTGGTATACGATGATCATGAAGACAAAGACCAGAAGGAGGCCGATGCCGGCTGCCATGTAGGACGTGGACAGGGCATTGGAACCCAGCTGGGCGCCAACGACCTCGGACTGCAGTTCCTTGAGCTCCAGGTTCAGACCGCCGATCCGGATATAGGAGGCCAGGTTCTCAGCCTCGGAGAAATCGGACATGCCGTTGATGACGGCGTTTCCGTCCGTGATGGATGCCTGTACGGCAGGAACAGAAACGAAACGGTCGTCGTAATAGATGCCGATGGTATCATTGCTGTCGGCGTAGGCTTCCGCCGTGGCGTCCGCAAACGCCGTCGTGCCCTCGTCATTCAGGGAAATCTGTACGACAGGCTCACTGGCCTTCGTCGTCTGGTCCTGCTCGTAGGTAGCCGTAGCGGACTTGACTTCGGAGCCGTCAAGGACGATGCCGCCGTTTTCCTGCAGCTCGTCAATCGTCTTGTTCAGGACATATTCGCCCTTGGAGGAATCATAGGAATAATTCTCGTTCCCGTCGGAATCCTTGTGCTTGATGAAGTAGAGCTTGCCGGGGGTACCGAGTTCCTCGAGAATCGCGTTCGCATCGGACACGCCGGGGATCTCGACCGTAATCCGGTTGTCGCCGACCTGGTATACGGAAGCTTCCGTCGTCTTCGTGTCTTCGCCAAGGTCGCTTTCGATACGCTTCTGCAGCTTGTAGATGGTGTCCTTCATATCCTCGGCCGAGGGAGTCTCCCCGACGACTTCATATGTGATTGACACACCGCCGGCCAGGTCCAGGCCGAGCTTCAGGTTTCTGTCCTTGCCCATGCCCGTCGACTTCAGAATCGACAGGGAGTAGTAACCCAGGGCAACGAGGACTGCGAGGAAGACCACCAGTACGATGACTCCCGTCCTCTTCTTCATCCGTTTCATTTCGTAATACACTCCTAATTATGGTTTATAGTGACTAATTTAGGACACCGGCTCCGTTCGGAGTCCCGCCCTTCCAAAACAGCCCGGGGGACTGGTTTGTTCTACATTATTCTGAAAGCGCCGCATCGGCCTTCAGGGCAATGGCGCATTCGACCCGTTTCCGCTGCAGTTCGCAGCCGATTTCATAGGGCATGTGGATGTCGCCGTTCGCGTGGTAGGCGTTCGCCGCACAGCCGCCGCTGCAATAGTAGCGGGCGAAGCAGGTCCGGCACTCAGGCTTTTCGTAGACGTTGCACTTCTTGAAGGACTCAACAAGGTCCGTCTTTTCAACGCCCCGCCATACATCCCCGAGCAGGAACTCGGGCTCGCCGACGAACTGGTGGCAGGGATAGAGGTCGCCTTCGGGGGTGACCGCCAGGTATTCACTGCCGGAACCGCAGCCGCTGAGGCGCTTATATACGCAGGGGCCGCCTTCGAGATCAATCATGAAGTGGTAGAAGTTGAAGTCCTTCTTCGTGCCCCGCCGCTTCTGCATCTCCTTCGCGAGGATATCGTACTGTTCAAGAAGGACGGGAATGTCCTCTTTCCGGATGGCGTAGTCATTCGAAGGGTCCGCCACGACCGGCTCCACGGAAATCTCGTGGAAGCCCTGGTCGGCCAGCCAGAGAACGTCCTTCGCGAAGTCCAGATTGTAGTGGGTATAGGTCCCGCGGACATAGTACTCTTTCCCAAGGGCCTCCCGGGAAGAAGCGAATTTCTTCAGCTTCGGCAGGATAATGTCGATGGATCCTGTCCCGGTCTTCGTGGGCCGCATGCGGTCGTGAACTTCCGGCCGTCCGTCAATCGAAAGGACGACATTGTCCATCTCCCGGTTGCAGAAGTCGATGACTTCGTCCGTGATCAGAACCCCGTTCGTCGTAATTGTGAAGCGGAAATGCTTGCCGGTCTTCTTCTCGAGGCCGCGTCCGTAAGCCACGAGACGTTTCACCACATCCCAGTTCATGAGGGGCTCACCGCCGAAGAAGTCGACCTCGATATTGGTCCGGCCCCCGCAATGGGATACGACAAAGTCCAGGGCCCGGCAGCCGGTCTCATAAGACATGAGGCCTTTCGGCCCGTGGTACTCCCCCTGCCCTGCGAAGCAGTATACGCAGTTCAGATTGCAGTCATGGGCCACATGCAGGCACAGGGCCTTGACCACGGTCGGATGCTTGGCGAAGCGCTCAATGCTGTCCTCGTAGGGGTCTTCCGTGAAGAGGTCCCCATTGTCGGAAAGCTCCTTGATCTCCCCGCAGGCTTCCGCGATATCCTTGTCCGAAGCCTTCGGAAAGTCCTTCTTCACGGCGGAAAGAATCTTCTTCGAAGTCGTCTTCCCGGCCGCAATCCGCCCGATCAGGTCATAGGTCAAATCGTCTACGACATGCACGGCCCCGCTGTTTTCATCGAGGACAATGTTCATGCCGCACTGCTTGTACTGATGAATCAAAATAAACCCTTTTTCAAAACACAAGGACATGAGCGGCAGGCAGGCCCGTCGCCATGTCCCTTTAAATATTTCAGATGTCTGTTTCCGCCGAGTGGCGGTTGAAAAACCTTACTGAGCGTTCTTCAGAAGCTTTTCGCAGGACTGATTGCCTACGGTGCAGCTGGTCTTGCAGGCGCTCTGGCAGGAAGTACGGCACTCGCCGCAGCCGCCGGTCTTTACAGTGTTTGTGAGCTTTCTCGTGTTCAGAGTCTGGATGTGTTTCATGACAGGTCTCCCTTCATATAAATAATGTAATGCATCACCACGCGGTGACAATCGTTCGTCTTCCGTGTCCCGCCTCGCTTTCGCCGCGGAAAAAGCCATTCCCGGCACACGGGCAAAACACGCGGAAGATATTATAGCATACTGGGAAGAAATTACAAACTCTTTTCAATCGAGGCCGTTTACGACCGCATTGTCCATGCACCACTGCAGGGCTTTCGAGGCGAGGTAGTAATCCTTGATGGTCTCCTGCCCGCCCATATTCGTGTACAGGGTGTCCTTGTCCGTGACGCCCAGCTGGGACATCATGGTCTGCACGTACTGGTCGAAGCCCTCGGAGTCAATCGTGAGGCCTTCCTTCATGGCAACGGCCAGGAAAACGTACTCTTCCCGGGCATTCTCATCAACAGAATCGTCGACGGTGGCGTTGCCCGTGACCTTGTTGATGACGATTTCCTGCTTGAGGTCGGTCTCGTGGTCCTTGAAGTACTGGGCGTACTGCTGCTTCAGGTAGTTGGTCTTGAAGTCGGCAAGGTCCGTGCAGCCGAACTTGTCCTGGACGATGGCGTCCGTCAGGGTATCATAGGTCAACTTGGTGCAGATGAAGTTCACGGTGAAGCGGAAGACCACCGCCTGGCCGGCCAGGTCCGTTGCCCCGTAGTCATCCGGGAAGGTCACGTTGGAATCAACAGTGGAGCCCACTGTCGCGCCGACAAGGCCGGAAGTGAAGCCGTCGATGTAGCCGGTTCCCTGAACCGCGTCGGAATTTCCGGCCACGTCCACATAGACGTCAGAAGCCGTGCCGCCATCGAAGGCCGTACCGTCCTTGAGACCCTGGTAGTCGATGTTTACGATGTCGTCCTCGGCCACCGTCGTCTTCGTGTCATCCCGGTAGAAGCCGTTCTCCCCGGTCAGAAGGTTGCTGTCACAGAAGGCCTTCAGAGTGTCCTCGTCGGCAGATTCCGCGTCGGGGAAATTCACCTCGACACCCTTGTAATCGCCCAGGGTCACAAGCTCGGCCGCCTTCTTCGCGGTCTCCGTCATCTCAAGGTCTTCGCCGGAAGCGGAAGAATCGTCCGTCTGTGATGTGTCCGTAGAAGATGTGTCGCTGCTGTCCGTCGTATCTTTGCTGTCACTCTTCTTGCTGCCGCAGGAGGCAAGCAGGGAAGCTGCTGTCACAGCCGCCAGGACCAGGGCAAGTAATTTCATATTTTTCATATTTGTCTCCTTAACATGTGCTTTCCGCAGAGCTTCGTTGCTTCGCAACTCCCGCTCTGCTCCCTTCCAACTCGCGCTTTTCTGCTGCTTTGCAGCATCGCGCTCGTTGAAAGGGGGCGTGCCATTAAGTCATCGCCATCGACAAATAAATTTGCCTCTGTCGATGACTTATGGCACTTGAAATCACATGATAGCATTTATTGCTTTTTCATGCCACAAATGTTATGATTCTTCGGCTGAATTTTTGTGAACACGCGCGGAAGTCTCAATTTCACGAGGTCCTGAAGCGCTTATTCCCGGCAAATATATTTGTATATCATTCGGAGGTTTTATCATGCCTGTTTGGGCCATTGTCATGCTGATCATCATCGCCGCCCTCGTGGCCGGCATTATTGTTCTCTACATTCTCGGCAAGCGGGCCGAAAAGAAGAAGGCCGAGCAGGACGAGCTCATCCGCTCTTCCGCCCAGCCGATTTCCTTCCTGGTCATTGACAAGAAGATGATGAAGCTGAAGGATTCCGGCCTTCCCCAGCAGGCCATCGACCAGGCGGGCCGCTTCTCAAGGAATGCCAAGCTTCCCATTGTCAAGGTCAAGGCGGGTCCCAAGGTCATGAACCTGATTGCCGACCCCGAAATCTTCGACCAGATTCCGGTGAAGAAGGAAGTGAAGGCAATGGTTTCCGGCCTCTACATCACTTCTGTCCGCGGCCTCCACGGCCGGGCCGAAGCCCCCGAACCGAAGAAGAAAGGCATCCGGGCAAAGCTTGCCGCCCTTCGCAAGAAGGCGACTTCGTAAGACAGGCGTGAAATATTAGCCATAAAAAATGAAAGAGCCGCTCCGGAAAAGAATCCGGGGCGGCTTTTTCACGCCTTGACAAGCATGTATTGAAATATATTGCAGAAATCAAAAATATCTATCCGTCGGAAGCAGCCTCAATTTCTCCCCTCACACATTGCTCATACCACTCGGGCGGGGCGGAAACGGAAGTATCCTGAAAGGCAGCCTCAAACAGCCTGTATAACTGCTTGTACTTCAGATGTTTTTCGATTGCGGTACGAAGCTCCCTGGTGTGAAGAGGGATTATTTTCATTGAATCGACATGCTCGGTATCATTCCGGTAATACGGTATGCTCTTTCTTCCCCGAAAATCCGATACCACCGTGGCGTGCAGATTATTTGCGACAAAGGTACAGTAGGCGTTGGGGTCCTTGTCAATCATATAGTTGGACAGATGCCTCGACACCGGCTCCATCTCCCCATGTCTCTGTGTGGTTCCCTCCATCAGAGTGCATTCAATCAATAATGTATGCCCGGGGTAATCCGCGGTCGCCTCATAGACATATTCAATATCGGATTCGCCTCCTCCCGCATGCGTTCTGGGCAGCAGCTCCGTATCGATGGACAAATTCATATAATCAAGAATCTTCTCAATTCATGAATTTTTCGTATGATGGTTTCTGTAGTTTCTTCATCTACACAAAGCGGAAGCAGGTAGGTGAATTCATCATCCGTCAGATAATTATCGCAAGCTTGTAAGACTTTTCCCGTAACCAGGAAAGGCCGGACGCAACCGTTCTGAATCGGGCAGGATGTTTTCAAAATCTGTTTCAGATACAAAAAACTGTCCGACGGAATCTGGAAATCATTGTCCGAAGCAAAGTTCCCGGCCTGGGCCAAATGCAGCAAATGAAGGCCCACCTCGGTCAGCCTTCGATTTTCATCAATCAGACCGATATCCACTAAACCGGATGTTTTCTCCCGCGCAGTTTTCGCCTTGCTGCCTTAGTCATCCGCATTCAAATCGCCTGTAAAAAAGCCCCGTTCATAGGCAAATTCATAGTATTTCTCCTGAATTTCCGGATTGGAGCCCCATGGAACCTCATGATTATCCGGTATAGCCCCGAAATCATTGAGAATCATCAGCTGCTCTTCCACTTTTCTGTGAAAGTCAGCCATACGAAAGCTTGTCGTACCAAGACTCCAGGCATACGATTGAAAAGTAAAATGCGGCATTTGCGACCTCCCTTTTTGCACGATCTTCTTCACAAGCAGCCTAATAATTCGTTATGAACACTTCTTCCGTGAACTCGTTCTTATTCTTTATGTGATAGTTGGAATTATTATAATTATAATTCAGAAAATGGACTTTATATTTTTCTGCCCATGAAATTAATATATCGTTTTTTCTGCCTTTATGCCTCATGACATTGGATAATCCGAAGCGAACCTGCCTGCCATTCAACTGATCCAGATACCGCAGCAGATTTGTTTCGTCCTCTTCCGTCCACCCATTAGCTTCATTATAGCTCGCCGTAGAAATGAGATAAGGAGGAGCACAATATACGAAGTCCTGATTTCCAAAATACTCCGGAGCCAGAGCCTGAAAATCACTCGAAGTGAATTGGCAGTTCTGCTTGTGAAGTGCTTCTACAAACTGCCGAAGATTCTTCCGGATGTTTGAATTAAAATCCCTCTTGCCCACCGGAAGATTGAATTCTCCTTTGCTGTTAAACCTTATCTGATTATTGAAGCTATAGATAATAAGCGTATACAGCATGAGATAATAATCATCATTCTTCTCTTCTGCCTCATTGAATGCCTTCCTCAGGTCCATATATGGGGCCTTGTTGTAATTCCCAAGTCCCCTGCTGCTTTCGCAGCCGTAATAGGCATATCCATACCGCCCTGCATCCGACAAATGGAATTTGAGAATATTATCTTCTATTTTTGTTTCAATCGTCTGGTAGTCGTATGTATCGAAGACCTTCAATAATTCTATAAGGCAGTGATTCTTATCATTATAAATAATATGGTTTGCGAGAGTGTTGATGCCGACATTTCCTCCCCCGCAGAAAAGGTCAACAAAGGTATCAATATTCGTCGGAAACAGGGGCATGATCTGCGGCAGAAGCTTGTATTTGCCTCCGGTGTAGTTCAATGGCGATTTGACGAAGTCTGCCATTACCGCTTCACCTCACAGACAAAGAGCCGTTCTTCATTCGTTGAGTTCTTCGATTTTCCCGTCGTAAAAGCCTTGTACTTCTTTGAGCAGACCCGGACCTTTCCTTTCGCCGAAAGAATCCGCATGATATCTTCATCGGTCATTCTCGCATTGCTTCTATCATTCGCCTTGGTGCCTGTATTATTATAAGACAAGACAATGTACCTGCACTGTAAGGCCCGGACCAGTTCTTCAAAAGCAGAGGCTGCCGATCTTGTGCAGTAGCGGCTTTTCAGGGAAGTCCGGTCCATTTTTCTTGCTTCCCCCTTCACCTCGGGTTTTTCCCATAAAGCCACATTTTCCAGCACATGATATAAATCGCAGTAATTTCGACTGTTATAAGGGGGGTCACAGTATACGCAGTCAGCAAATGGAAAGTCTCCATTTAACGCGAGCTTGTTGGAGTCATCATGAAAGAAAAGATTGGCCTCCTTCGGCTTCTTTGACAAATCCAGCGGCAGCATTTCAAATCTGCGGTCAAATTCAACACCTTTCCTGTAGGCGTCGTAATGACCGCATGTATTGGCCACCTTGTCCATGGAATAGATGAGCGACGTGACCAGGATTGCCCTTTCCCGCTCATTCAGCTCTTTTGCCCGATATTTTTTCTCGATATCCTCTCTGATGAAACCGATTTTTCTGCAGTCCTCCTCACAGAAAAATGTATTGCCAAAGGTCTCCGACATATAATTAGGCTTCAGTTTTTTATCTGTCAGTTGGTTATAGGCACAGATCATCATGGACAGGTGGTTTTCATCCACCTCGTCTCCCGACAGAAAAGCGACATGGGCCAGGTAATTGCTGTACAAAGTATCATTTGTAATGACCTGCATCCTGTCCATGAAATGATAAGCTACAACTCCTGTCCCCGCGAAGACATCCAGCATAGAATGGGTATCGGGGCAGTATTTGGCAATGGTTTCATCAATGAAATCCAGTAATTTGTACTTGTTCCCCAAGTACCGGCGGTTCTGAATATTCAATTTCTTCTGTTCATTCTCGAATTCAATGATGTCTCCTACCCTGCAATCCAGCGCATGGCACAGTTTCTCTATGCTTTCCATGGAAATATATTCATTCCGGCGGATCCGCGTCATGATATTCCGGCTGACACCTGCATACGAAGCCAGAGCAGATTCCTTCACATTTCTGTCGGCAATCACACTGTATAATTTGTCATACTTGACTGTCATGTATACCTCCATCACGAACCATATACAAGCAACAATGTATCACGACATCGTGACATTTTCAATCTGCTTTCTTTGGGAAGCAGGCAGGCTTCGGCAGGCCGGCAAAAAAGGGTCCTGGCGGGCGCGCTAGTCCAGCGCCCGCCAGGACCCGTAAATTTCAGGAGATTTCGCGGTTTAAATTATTCTCATTCTCCCAGAAGCTGCTTCGCGTACACGAGACGGGCGCAGACTGCAAAGATGGCCGCTGCCTGCTTCAGGTCCTCGAGGGTGGGGAAGGACGGAGCCAGACGAATCCACTTGTCGTCCGGATCCTTGCCGTAGGGGAAGGGGGCGCCGGCACCGGTCAGAACGACGCCGCACTCCTTGGCCGCCTTGACGATGGCCTTGGCCGTATTGTCCGGGCCCTCGTAGGCGATGAAGTAGCCGCCGAGAGGCTTCTCAAACTTACCAATCCCCCGGGAGATGAGCTCGTCGTCGAGAACCTTCTCCAGGGCCTCGAACTTGGGCCGGAGAATGGCCGCATGCTTCATCATGTGGCGGATTACATTATCATGATCCTTGAGGAAGCGGGCGTGGCGAAGCTGGTTCATCTTGTCGTGACCGATGGTCTGGACCACGAGGTGACGCTTGATGTCGTCGAGATTCCGCTTTGAGGAAGCCAGGGCGGAGATGCCGCTTCCGGCGAAAGTCACCTTCGAAGTGGAGGCAAACTTATATACCATGTCCGGATGGCCGGCCGCAGCGCACTCCGAAAGGATTTCCGGAATCTGGGGCTGATTGTCCTCATATAAATAATGTACACAGTAGGCATTGTCCCAGTAAATGCGGAAGTCCTCGGCGGCCGGGGTGAGATGGGCAAAGCGGCTGACAACCTCATCGGAATAGACCGTGCCCGTGGGGTTTGCGAACTTGGGAACACACCAGATACCCTTGACGGCGGGATCATTGTTCACATACTTCTCCACCAGGTCCATGTCCGGCCCGTCTTCCTTCATCGGAATATTGATCATCTGGATATTGAAGGACTCCGTAATCTTGAAGTGGCGGTCATACCCGGGCACCGGGCAGAGGAACTTGACCTCGGGCAGGCGGCACCAGGGGGTGCTTCCGCAGACGCCGAAAAGCATGGCCCGGGCTACCGTATCGTACATGACATTGAGGGAAGAATTTCCGAATACGAAGACATTCTCAGGGTCGTCCTCCATCATGGAGGCCATGAGGGCCCGGGCTTCCGGAATGCCGACGGGTTCGCCGTAGTTCCGGCAGTCACTACCGTCCTGACAGACCAGGTCTGCCTGACTGTGCAGGACGTCCAGCATGGGCATGGACAGTTCCAGCTGCTCGACCGAAGGCTTGCCCCGGGCCATGTTCAGCGAAAGGCCCCGCTTCTGATACTCGCGGTAGGCCTCTTCCAGACTCTCCTTCTCGTGGAGCAGCTCTTCCTTCGACATTTCCGTGTACTTCTTCATTTTCTTCTTCTTTCCCTGCAGGGTTTACGGGTTCCGACTTGAGAAGTAGTTGCCGGACCTAAGCCCGACAGGCATTATAATAGCACTGTCCGCTATAGGCTTACAAGTGTATTTGTGACAGAGAATCGGTTCGTTTTTCGTAAAATTTTGGTATTTTCTGTTTCACAATGCGGAAAATGTCCACGAAAAAGGAGGCCCGG
Organism: uncultured Lachnospiraceae bacterium; assembly: GCA_900316075.1. GTDB lineage: Bacteria > Bacillota > Clostridia > Lachnospirales > Lachnospiraceae > RUG306. The sequence continues at coordinate 64,186 of ONBT01000002.1, forward strand.
AATACCGGACCTCCTGTAATGAATCATTTCCAATATATCATTCTGCTGCTTCGATATGTTCCGCCGTGGCGGTGAGCTTCCCATCGGAAAGCCCGATGGTAATCGTATCTCCCATGGAGACCTGGCCCTCTAGGATGACCCGGGCCGCCAGAGTTTCCACATTCTTCTGCAGGAAACGCTTGAGCGGACGGGCCCCGTAGACCGGGTCGTAGCCGGAGTCGATGACATACTGCTTGGCCTCGTCCGTGAGAGTGACGGTGAGCTGCTTGTCAGAAAGCCGCTCGTTCAGGTGTTTCATCTGCAGATCCACGATGAAGCCGATATTCTCCCTTGTCAGGGGCTTGAACATGATGATCTCATCCAGCCGGTTCAAAAATTCCGGCCGGAAAGAAGCCTTCAAGAGGTCTTGTACCTGTCCGGCTGCCTCGGATGTGATGTTTCCGCCCTCGTCGATTCCGTTCAACAGGAATTCCGAACCCAGGTTGGAGGTCAATATTATTATTGTATTCTTGAAATCAACTGTCCGCCCCTGGGAGTCCGTAATCCGCCCATCATCAAGAACCTGCAGGAGGACGTTGAAGACATCCGGATGGGCCTTCTCGATTTCGTCGAAGAGGACGACGGAGTAGGGCTTCCGCCGGACGGCTTCGGTCAGCTGACCGCCTTCGTCATAGCCCACATATCCGGGAGGGGCCCCGATGAGACGGGACACGGAGAACTTCTCCATATACTCGCTCATATCGAGCCGCACCATGGCGTTCTCGTCGTCAAAGAGGGCCGCAGCGAGCGTCTTTGCGAGTTCCGTCTTCCCGACACCGGTGGGGCCGAGGAAGAGGAAGGAGCCGATGGGCCGGTTGGGGTCCTTGATTCCGGCCTTGGACCGAATGATAGCCTCCGTCACCTTCTGTACGGCCTCGTCCTGACCGACGACCCGCTTGTGCAGCGTCTCGTCGAGGTGCAGAGTCTTGTTGCGCTCGGTCTCATTGAGTTTCGATACGGGAATCCCGGTCCAGCGGGAGACAATGGCCGCAATCTCATCGGCGTCCACAGCCTCGTGAATCAAAGTATTATTCTTCTTTTTCAGGGCTTCTTCGGCCTGCTCATACTCCTCCTGCACCTGGGGCAGTTCCCCGTACTGCAGACGGCCGGCCGTCCCGTAATCCCCTTCCTGCTGGGCCTTCTCAATCTGGACCTTTAAGTCTTCTCTCTTTTCCCGGAGTTCCGAAATATGGAGGACCGCATTCTTCTCATTGTCCCACTCAGCCTTCTGGGAAGAGAACTTGTCCTGAAGGTCGGCGAGTTCCTTTGTCAGGTCCTCAAGCCGCTCCTTGGAGAGATTGTCCTCCTCTTTCTCGAGGGCTGTCTTTTCAATCTGAAGCTGCATGATCCGCCGGTTCATTTCGTCGAGTTCCGGGGGCATGGAATCGAGCTCGGTCTTGATGGAAGCGCAGGCCTCATCCACGAGGTCGATGGCCTTGTCGGGCAGGAAACGGTCGGAAATATAGCGGTCGGAAAGGGTCGCTGCCGCCACCAGGGCATTATCATTGATCTTCACCCCATGGTAAACCTCATACCGCTCCTTGATTCCTCGAAGAATACTAATCGTATCTTCGACGGAGGGCTCGTCCACCATGACGGGCTGAAAACGGCGGGCCAGGGCCGCATCCTTTTCGATGTACTTCCTATACTCGTTCAGGGTCGTAGCCCCGATGCAGTGGAGCTCACCCCGGGCCAGCATAGGCTTCAGCATATTTCCGGCGTCCATGGACCCTTCGGTCGCCCCGGCTCCGACAATCGTATGCAGTTCATCTATGAATAATATAATTTCCCCATTGGACTTCTTGATTTCATTGAGGACCGCCTTCAGCCGTTCCTCGAACTCGCCCCGGTACTTGGCGCCGGCCACGAGGGAGCCCATATCGAGGGCGAAAATCCGCTTGTCCTTCAGGGTCTCGGGCACATCGCCTTTCACAATCCGCTGGGCCAGGCCCTCAACCGCCGCCGTTTTGCCGACGCCGGGTTCACCGATGATGACGGGGTTGTTCTTGGTCTTTCTTGAGAGGATGCGGACGATGTTCCGGATTTCCTCATCCCGGCCGATAACGGGGTCGAGCTTTCCGTCCCGGGCCCGCTTCACCATGTCGTAGCCGTATTTTTCAAGGGTATCATAGGTAGCTTCCGGGTTGTCAGATGTCACCCGCACATTGCCCCGCACCGTGGAAAGGGCCTCGAGGAAGCGCTCCCGCGTGATGCCGAATTCCTTGAACTTCTCTTCAATGGCCCGGTTGGGATAGTGAATCATAGAGAGGAATATGTGTTCTACAGAAACATATTCGTCGCTCATGGCCTTGGCCTCGTCCTCGGAATGGATGAGACAGGCATTCAAATCCTTTCCCACATAGACCTGGGAGGAGCCGGACACCTTGGGCCGTTTCTCCACCATGGCCACGGCATCGTTCTTGAAATATTCGAGGTCGATGTCCATCTTCTCGATGAGCTTGGGGATGAGTCCCTCCTCCTGCTGCAAAAGGGCCAGCAGCAGGTGCTCCTCTTCTATTTCCTGGTTCCCGTAATCGACCGCAATCTTTTCAGCGTCGTTCACGGCCTCCACGGATTTCTGCGTAAACTTCTGGATGTTCATGACCTTTCACCTTCTTTCATGACTAATATAAAACCATACAATTGGGCGGACCCGAAGGCCGCTGTAGAAATGCTATAGAAAACGCCTCATCGGGAGCCTCTTTCTTCATATATACAACAATAGCAGCAACTGAACTTCTGTTTCAATCACTGCTATTGTTATATCACCCGAATTAGCACTCGTCAAGTGAGAGTGCTAATATTTTCTGAAATTTTCAAATTTTCGTCACGCGGATCATATTGATTCCGGACCCCAGCGGCGAACCGCAGGCGAAGACGCAGACATCGTCCTTCTTCAGGAGCTCCCGGCTCCGGCAGACGTCGGAGACGTAGTCAATCAGGTACATGAGGTCGGACTTCTCCTCGACAAGGACCGGAATGACGCCCCAGGAAAGGGCCAGCTTCTGGTACTCCTTGGCATCCACCGTGCAGGCAATGATGTCGCAGAAGGGACGGAAGCGGGAAATCATGCGGGCAGACCGGCCGGACTTGGTGACGGCGACAATAGCCCGGGCATCGAGGTCAACCGCGGCCTGCACCGTCGCATGGGATACGGCGTCCGTAATGGTCGGCGCCACCATGCGGCTGTTTTCATTGAAACGCTTGCGATAATCGATATCCGCTTCCGTGGCTTCGGCAATCCGGGCCATGGCCTGGACAGCTTCGACAGGATATTTGCCGGCTGCGGTCTCCCCGGAAAGCATGATGGCGGAAGTGCCGTCATATATGGCGTTTGCGACGTCCGTGGCCTCTGCCCGCGTAGGCCGGGGATTCTGCTGCATGGAATCCAGCATCTGGGTCGCCGTGACGACGACCTTTCCGGCCTCATAGACCTTCTTGATGATCATCTTCTGGATGGCAGGCACCGCCTCGAAAGGAATCTCGACCCCCATGTCGCCGCGCGCCACCATAATACCTTCGGAAGCCTCGATAATTTCGTCGATATTGCGGATGCCCTCGCGGTTTTCAATCTTTGCAATGATATTGATATTGGACCCGCCGTTCTCATTCAGGAGGTTGCGGATGGCCCGGACGTCATCAGCGCAGCGGACGAAGGAAGCCGCGATGAAGTCTACATTATTCTCAATACCGAAAAGGATGTCCGCCCGGTCGTTTTCGTTCATGAAGGGCAGGGACACGTGCTCGTCCGGGACGTTGACCCCCTTGCGGTCGGAAACCGGGCCGCCGTTGTCCACGTGGCAGACGATGTCGGTCCCCTTGATTTCACTGACGGTGAGTTCAATCAGGCCGTCGTCGATGAGGATGCGGTCGCCGGGCTTCATGTCCTTATAAAGTTCCTTGAAGGAAACGGACGCCTGGGTTTCATCGCCCTCGATGTCCTCAACCTTGAGTGTGAAGGTGTCACCGGAATTCAGGGTGTACTTCTTTCCGCCCTTGAACGTCCCGAGGCGGATTTCCGGCCCCTTGGTGTCGAGCAGGATAGCGACGGGCTTCCCCAGCTCCTCCCGGAGCTTCTTGATGAGGTCAATCCGGCGTTTGTGCTCCTCGTGGCTGCCGTGGGAGAAGTTCTCCCGGGCCACGTCCATGCCGCTCTCCATCAGCTGCCGCAGCACCTCAGGCTTCTCCGACGCCGGTCCAATGGTGCAGATGATTTTCGTCTTTCGCAAAGCGCTTCCTCTTTCTTTTTCTTATGAATAATATAAATCGCCAAACATTCTTGATTATACGAAAATCCGGCCCCCGCTTCAATGCAGGTGCCGGTAAAATTTTCAATACATTCCACCGCCATGCCTTGGGGACATATCCGCCATTTTTGCATTTGTCCCCTAAGTGCATAAAAAAAGCCCTGCCATCCCAAAGGACAGCAGGGCAGGTAAAGCGCTTTATATTATTCTTGCGAAACTCACGCAGCCTTCTTGGTCTCGGCGGCGTCCGCCTTGGCGCTGTGCTGCTTAAAAAGCGTCACGATCGTCATGACTGCAAGGTCGACAGCGAGAGCTACCAGGAAGATGGCGATGATGGCCTGAGCCAGGGCCCAGCCGTCAAAGCCGGCTGCAAGAGCCGTAAACTTCTTGATGATGGTCTGAACCAGAGAAGTGCAGGTAACGACCAGCATGAACATCATGGGGAAGTAGAACATCTTGTTGTTTCTTCCGACGGAGCCCAACCATGCGCAGACAGCGAGGAGGCCGACGGCTGCAAGGAGCTGGTTGGCAGCACCGAACAGGGGCCAGATCTTCGTGTAGCCGGTCATGCCGAGGGTGATGCCGGCAACGACGGTGAGGATGGTGGCAAACCAGGGATTTACAAGGATGGCACGGGCGCCCTTGACGTCCTTGACATCCTCTCCTTCCTTGAGCCAGAACTCCTGGAACATGTAGCGGGCGAGACGCGCGCAGGTGTCGAGGGAGGTCAGGCAGAAGACGGAGATCGCAAGGATCAGCATCTGATACATGACCTTCTGAACGGCTTCACTCGTGAAGGAGCCCAGCATGGTGGAAACGCCGGTTGCGAATACCTGGGTAGGCGCTGCGAACTTGCCGTCATAGGCGTCCTTCCAGACATAGCCGATGGCGCAGAGGGAAACGACGGCAAGGACGGACTCAATCAGCATGGAACCGTAGGCAACGGGACGGGCATGCTTTTCGTTGTCGAGCTGCTTAGATGTGGTTCCGGAAGAAACCAGCGAATGGAAGCCGGAAACCGCCCCGCAGGCGATGGTGACGAAAAGGGCCGGGAACATGGTGCCGGAAGCGAAAAGGCCGTTGTCCACATTGGCTGTCCAGCCGGTGAAAGCGGGGATGTCTACATTGGCCCCGCCCTTGACGGCCGAGCCGATGACGCCGACAATCGATGCGGCAATCATGAAGTAGAGCAGGAAGGAGCTCAGGTAATCGCGGGGCTGCAGGAGCATCCACACGGGAAGAACTGCGGCTACGATGATATAGGCGCCGACCACCCACATCCAGGTGTTGTATGTAAGGGCTACCGGATGCCAGTTAAGGCCCAGGGCGATGATGCCGACGATACCGACAACGCCGATCAAGGACGCGGGAAGAACCTTCATATGGACCCTGTACATGAGCTGGCCGACGATGACAGCCAGGACGATGAAGAGGATGGAAATCATGGCCGTCGACAGGTTGGCGGAAAGGGTGGGCTCAGCAACTGCGCTGCCGTCCATCTTCGTCGTACCGAAGGTGGAAGCGACGATGGAGCCGAAGGCTGCGATGACCAGAATCAGGGTCAGGTAGGCGAATACCAGGAAGAGGCGCTTTGCCTTCTGTCCCATGGTATCGGAAATAATTTCGCCGATGGAGTGACCCTTGTTCCGAAGGGAAGCAAACAGGGCGCCGAAGTCATGAACGCCGCCCATGAAGATGCCTCCGAGGAGAACCCAGAGGAGGACGGGCACCCAGCCGAAAACGGCCGCCTGAATAGGTCCGTTGATGGGGCCGGCGCCGGCAATCGAGGAGAAGTGGTGGCCCATCAGGACCGGAGTCTTGGTGGGAACGTAGTCCACGTCATCTTCCATTTCAACAGCGGGAGTCTTCTTTTTCTCATCGACGCCCCACTGCTTGGCCAGCCAGCCGCCGTAGAAGATGTATCCGGCAGCCAGGCAGGCGATACTGACCAATAATACTGCTACTGTGTTCATTGTTCTTCACTCCTTTTTTCTTTCCTTTCGCAGGCCTTGTAGATGTCTCCGAAAATATGGGAGAAATCCTTTCCTGCCTTGCTGTATGTGACGTCTCCGTTTGTCAGGTCCACGAGAAACAGGTGGGTCTCCATCCTGCCCCGGAAGGTGAAGAGGTAGTCCTTCGTATAGGAAAACTTCTTCACCGCTTCCCGGGTCTCCGGCGAAAAGCCCTGTTCCGACAGGACGACGATGGTGAGATAGGTCATCATGTGGTTCTCGGGCGGATACTTCTCTCCGCCCCGGACCAGGTCCGGTTCAAGGCTGTCGTCAATCGAGGCCGTAAGCCCGGGAAGATCTCCGGCCGAAAAATCATCCGCCCGGAAGACTAAAAGGTGCTCGTACGTCTGCACCTCCCAGAGCTTGGCTTTCCGTGTCAGAACGTATTTCTCTCCCGTGGAAGCGAAGCGCCCGTACAGGTCGAACCGTCTCCCGCCGGCGACAAAACCGGATGTCAGATCGAAGGATTGGCTGTATGCCTTTTTCAGAGTCAATAAGTAAAGATCCGCATCCATATGTCTTTTTCGCCTGCGGCAAACCGCCTTGTCTCGAACCTCCGGCCCGGGGACCCTTCCAAAAATTCCCCGCGCCGATTCCGAAGAACTAAAAACGTCAAACCATGCAGCACTGACCTGAAAAAGAACTTCCTCTCCTGCCCGGGGCAGGAAATGAAGCTCTCCTCTTCTCGTCCGCCCTTGGACATCATTTATAAAAAGTTTATTTTCAAGTCAAGGGAGAAGGTAACACTTTAATTCGGTGAAGGCAATACAAGGCAGTACAAAAGTAAGTACAAAAAAATACAATCGTGGCAAAAACCTTGCCACGACTGTATTTCAAAAGTCACGCAACTTTGCTCAGCCTTTTTTCGGGGTGGTTGAGCATTTTCTCACGTTTCAGGTGTTCTATTCTCAATAACAAAATTTTCGGACCGGGAAAAGACAGTTTCCGCAATTGCCCTCTCCGTCCGGAAAAGCTATACTGCTTCACGCCTTCCCGTGCTTCTTGGCTGCCCCTACGAAGCCCGCAAAAAGGGGATGGGGCCGGTTGGGCCGGGACTTAAGCTCCGGATGGGCCTGGGTAGCAATGAAGAAGGGATGGTCGGGAATTTCAATCATCTCAACGATGTGGCCGTCGGGAGACGTGCCGCAGACAGACATGCCGGCCTTCTCCAGGTCAGCCCGGTACTCATTGTTCACCTCGTACCGGTGACGGTGGCGCTCGGAGATCTCCGTCGTCCCGTAAAGTTTCTCGGCAAGGCTTCCGGCCTTCAGCTTGCAGGGATAAGCCCCCAGCCGCAGGGTTCCGCCCAGGTCGTCTTCGTCACTGTGGTCAGGCAGGAAGGCAATGACCGGATGCGTCGTCTTCGCATTGAACTCTATGGAATTTGCATCGGCGTAGCCCACCGCGTTTCTCGCGAACTCGATGATGGAAAGCTGCATGCCCAGGCAGAGACCCAGGTAGGGAACCCCATGGGTCCGGGCATAATTGATGGCGCAGATCATACCCGGAATGCCCCGGTCACCGAAGCCGCCGGGCACCAGTATACCGTCCACGTCGGAAAGTACCTGTTCTACATTATTCTCATCAACAGTCTCGGAGTCCACCCACTTGATGTCGACCCCGGTCCGGTTCTTGATGCCGCCGTGCTTTAATGCCTCGACGACCGAGATATAGGCGTCGTGCAGCTGGGTGTACTTGCCGACGATGGCAATCTTCACGGAAGAATCGAGGGAGTAGAGGGTATCCACCATGTCCTTCCAGTCCGTCAGGTCCGGTTCCGGGCAGGGCAGGTCCAGGCACTGGCAGGCCACTTCGGCCAGGTGCTCATGCTCCATGGCAAGAGGAGCCTCGTAGATACTCTTCAGATTCAGGTTCTTCAGTACATGGGAAGCGGGAACGTTGCAGAAAAGGGCAATCTTCTCCTTCAGTTCGTCGTCAAAGTCCACCTCGGACCGGCAGACGATGACATCGGGCCAGAGACCCATTCCCTGCATGGTCTTGACAGCCATCTGGGTCGGCTTCGTCTTGATTTCCTCGGAAGCGTGCAGGTAGGGCAGAAGGGAAACCAGAAGGAGCATGGAGTTCTTCGGGCCTACCTCATGCTGGAACTGGCGGATAGCCTCCAGGAAGGGCTGGGACTCGATGTCACCGACCGTGCCCCCGACCTCGATGATGGCGATATGGGTGTCGTTGTCCGAAGTGTTCCGGTAGAAGCGGCTCTTGATCTCATTCGTCACATGGGGAATAACCTGGACCGTATGGCCGCCGAAGTCGCCCCGCCGCTCCTTCTCGAGGATGGACCAGTAGACCTTGCCGGAGGTGACATTGGAGTTCTTGTCCAGGCTCTCGTCGATGAAACGCTCGTAGTGGCCGAGGTCCAGGTCCGTCTCCGTCCCGTCGTCCGTTACGAAAACCTCCCCGTGCTGGATGGGGTTCATGGTGCCGGGGTCGATATTGAGGTAAGGGTCGAACTTCTGCATGGTCACCTTGTAGCCCCGCGCTTTGAGGAGTCGGCCCAGGGAAGCCGCCGTGATGCCCTTGCCGAGTCCCGACACAACGCCGCCGGTTACGAATACGTATTTGACGCTCATACTACCGCCTTTCGAAAAACACCAAAAGACATAGAAAGCGCATCCTCGCGCCTTCTATGTCCGATAAACACAAAATCTAAGTCATTATAACAGGCAAAAGCCCGGGTTGCAATCCCGGGTTTTCACCACGCCGGAGCAGGTCCGGCGAAAATCTTCACTCCGCATGGTAGAGGATTGTCCGGGCGACTTCCGTCACCGGCACCCTTAAGTCCATGCTTCTCTTCTGCAGAAAACGGTGGGCCTCCGCTTCTGTCATGCCTCGCTCTTCTGTCAGATATTCTTTTGCCTCGTTGACGATTGCCCGGTCGTTGACCGTCTTCTTCTTCGGCCGCAGTGCCTCGTCCATCCGCCGCTCGTCGAGCTGGGAAAGAATCCGCACGGAGCCGATGAGTTCCGAGCTTTTCACCGGCAGCATCAGTTTGAATATCTCTTCGCTGTCCATCTGGGCAAGTACGGCAGGGTGTCCGACGACCAGGAAGTATGCCTCTTCTCCCAGCCGCTCACAAAGGGCGTCTGCCGAAATGTCGAGAAGACGCGGGGAACAGATGACTACGCCTCCGCCCATGTCCTTGACGGCCCTGGTCGCATCCGCGCCGGACCGGACCTGGGCTCTCACCTTCATCCCGCTCTTCGTAATGATGTCAGCTACGGAGCTGCGCGTCGCGTCGTCAAGTATGGCGATTACGATTCGCTCCATTCCACCACCTCAGAATATGTTAATTAGTATGTAATCATATATCTATCGCGTTCCCATTCGCTGATGCTGGTGCGGTACTCGTCCCATTCCTTGTACTTTCCGGCCAGGTACTGGCGGTATACATGCTCGCCGAGGACTTCCTTGATCAGGGGATCCTTCTTCATTTCCTTCAGGGCCTCATGGAGAGAGCCAGGCAGGGACTGGATACCGTGGGCTTCCCGCTCGTCTTCTGTCATGGCAAAGATGTTCGAGGTCTCCTCAGCGGGAACTTCCATCTGCTTCTCGATGCCGTCGAGGCCGGCTGCCAGGCAGAGGGCGAACTCGAGGTAGGGGTTGGTCGAAGGGTCCGGGCAGCGGAGCTCGACACGGGTAGAAGCGCCTCGCGCTGCGGGAATCCGGATCAGGGCAGAACGGTTTGAAGTAGACCATGCCATGTAGCAGGGTGCCTCGTAGCCGGGAACCAGACGCTTATACGAGTTGACAGTCGGATTCGTGATGGCGGCCATTGCCTTCATATGGTGAAGGATTCCGGCGATGAACTGGTAAGCCTCCTTGGAAAGCTGGCGCTCGTCCGTGGGATCGAAGAAGATATTCTTCCCGTCCTTGAAGAGGGACATATTCGTATGCATGCCGGAGCCGTTGACGCCTTCGAGGGGCTTGGGCATGAAAGTCGCATGCAGGCCGTTCCGCTGGGCCGTGGTCTTGACGGTCAGCTTGAAGGTCATGATCTTGTCGGCCGTAGCCAGGGCGTCCGCGTACTTGAAGTCAATCTCGTGCTGGCCCTTGGCAACCTCGTGGTGGGAAGCTTCAATTTCGAAGCCCATCTTCTCGAGGAGGAGGGAAATCTCACGACGGGTGTCGGAGCCCCGGTCCAGGGGAGCCAGGTCGAAGTAGCCGGCATTGTCACCGGTCGTGGTCGTGGGCCGTCCTTCCTCGTCGGTGGCGAAGAGGAAGAACTCAAGCTCGGGTCCGACGTTGAAGGAATAGCCCTTGTCCGCTGCCTTCTGAAGCTCTCTCTTCAGAACATTTCTCGGGTCGCCGGCAAACGGTGTGCCGTCGGGATTATAGACGTCGCAGATGAAACGGGCAACCTTTCCCTTCTGGGGTCTCCAGGGGAAAATCACGAAGCTGTCGAGGTCCGGGCGCAGGTACTGGTCGGACTCGTAGATGCGGGCAAATCCCTCGATGGAGGAGCCGTCAATCATGATCTGATTGTCCATGGCCTTCTCCAGCTGGCTTCTCGTGATGGCGACATTCTTCAGCTGGCCGAAGATGTCGGTGAACTGCATACGGATGAAGGCTATGTCCTCGTCCTCAACGATTTTTCTGATATCATCCTTTGTCATTCTTTTTCTCCTTATTCATTTGACATGACTAATGTAAAGCGCCAAAGGGGTACGTAAATTTCGTCTTTCCTGAAGCAAAAATATTATTCTCCTGAAGCTCCATAGTTCGACAGCACTCTCGCCGAAGGGTCGTTGACTTCCGCAAGGCCCGGCCAGGTCTTATTGGGCATCCAGAAGTCGGGAATCATCCGGGCCTGACCCGGATAGAACTCTTCGAAGAGCTCGCGGTAGAGGAGACTCTCCTTGGTGAAGGGCGGCCGGTAGGTATACTTCGCTGCCTTCTTCATGAATTCATCGTCCGTGTACTTACTTTCCGCGTATTCCTTGATCTCATCCACCATGGAGTGGCCGACGGCATCGGAGAATGCGGCCTTTTCCCGGAAGAGAATCTCCCGGGGCAGGAAGCCGGCCCGGTCGAAGGCGTGGCGCAGAAGGTACTTGCCCTTGCCGTAGGTGTTGACCTTGACGGCGGGGTCAAGGGACATGACGTAGTCCGCGAAGGCCAGGTCGCCGAAGGGAACCCGGGCCTCCAGAGAGTTGACCGAAATGCAGCGGTCCGCCCGGAGTACATCATAATAATGCAGTTCCCGCACCCGCTTCTGGGCTTCGGTCTGGAAGTCCGCCGGGGTGGGCGCAAAGTCCGTATACTTGTAGCCGAAGAGCTCGTCACTTACCTCCCCGGTCAGGAGAACCCGGATATCCGTGTTCTCATGGATGTACTTGCAAAGGAGGTACATGCCGACCGAAGCCCGGATGGTCGTGATGTCCCAGGTGCCGAGAGCCTTGATGAGCTCGGGAAGGACGCCGATGACCTGGTCACGCGTCATGATGACTTCCGTGTGGTCCGTGCCCAGGTACTCTGCGGTCTCCCGCGCGTACTTGAGGTCGATGGGCCGCACGTCCATGCCGACGGCAAAGGTCCGAAGGGGCTTGTCCGAAAGCCGCTGGGCAATCGAGCATACAAGGGATGAATCCAGGCCGCCCGAAAGGAGATAGCCTACGGGCATATCGGAGTCGAGGCGCTTCGAAACCGCCTTTACAAGGAGGCGGCGGATCTTGTCCCCGGCCTCGTCCGGGTCGTCCTGCAGGACTCTCGTAACTGCCCCCGGGTCATAGTACTGGGTGAAGGTTCCCTCTTTTCCGTCCTTTCCGGATACATAGTAATATCCGGGCGGGAAGGGCTTGATCTCTCCGGCTGCCACTTCCACAAGGTTCTTGGGCTCCGAGGCAAAAACAAAAGAACCATCTTCCTGCTTGCAGTAGAAAAGGGGCCGGATACCGATGGGGTCCCGGGCCGCTATGAAGCGGTCTTCTTTTGAATCATAGATCACGCAGGCATATTCCGCGTCCAGAAGTCCGAACATCTTCACGCCGAACTCCCGATAGAGGGGAAGCAGGACTTCGCAGTCCGATGTACTCTTGAAGGAATAGCCTCTGGTGACAAGCTCTGCCCGGATGGGGCGGAAGCCGTAGATTTCCCCGTTGCAGACGACCTTGTCGCCGTCCAGGGAAAAGGGCTGCATGCCGGCCTCACTGACGCCCATGATCGTCAGCCGCTGGAAGGCGATACTGCCCATCCCGGCGGTCTCAATCCGTTCGCCGTCCGGCCCCCGTGTTCTGGTTTTTTCCAGACACTTTTTCAGGACCTCATCCGATATCCTGTGTTCGCTCGCGAATACCGTACACATAATTTTTCTTCCTCTCCAAACTTTTATCTATACACGCAGTGCGTATTTGGCATTTGATGTCCTTCGCTGCGTGCGGCGGAAGTTCTGCCTCTTCCGCCGGATATCTGCTTTGTACGTTTTTCGCCTTGTTCGTGCTCTCCGACGGAAAATCCCGTCCACGAAAAGACCTTTTACAAAGCAGTGTATCCCATGAGGTACTCGTCGATGGCCCGGGCACAGGCGCGACCCTCAGCAATGGCCCAAACGACGAGGGACTGGCCGCGGTGCATATCCCCGGCCGTGAAGACTTTTTCGGCCGATGTGGCGTATGCCCCGGCCTCGGTAACTATGCGGTTTCTCTTGTCCAGACCTGCCCCGAAGGCCTCGGCCGTATATTCCTCTGCCCCGAGGAAGCCGGCGGCCGTCAGCAGAAGGTCACAGGGGAGGACTTGCTCAGACCCCTTGACCTGGACGAGTTTTCCGTCTTCGAATTTCACCTTCACCGTGGTGACAGTATTGATATGGCCGCTTTCGTCTGTGCCCACCTCTTTGACGGTGGTCTCATAGACTCTGGGGTCGGCCCCGAAAACCTTGATGGCTTCTTCATGCCCGTAGTCGGTCTTCTTGACCTTGGGCCACTCGGGCCAGGGATTGGTGGGAAGGCGCTTTTCGGGCGGCTCCGGCATCATCTCGATACAGGTGACGGATTTCGCCCCCTGACGGATGGCCGTGCCCAGGCAGTCATTTCCGGTATCGCCGCCGCCGACGATGACGACGTTCTTGCCGGCTGCGCTGATGAAGGAAGGCTCCCCCTTCCCCTTGCCATTGGCGAAGGACAGGATATAGTCTTCTCCTTTTTCAAGGAGGGTCTTTGTATTGGAAGAAAGGTAGTCGACGGCGAAGTAGACGCCTGCTGCCTTCTCAATTCCCTTGGCGTCAAGGGCCCGGGCCTTCTTCGCCCCGCAGCAGAGAGCTACGGCATCGTATTCTTTCAGAATGTCGGCTGCGCTGATGGCCGTGGAAGCCGCATCCCGCTCGGGATAGCCTTCACTCTTTTTCTTCTTCCGGCCCACGTCACAGGAAGTCTTGAACTCAACGCCCTCTTCCTCCATGAGCTTGACCCGGCGGTCAACGATCTCCTTGCCCAGTTTCTGATTGGGGATACCATACATGAGAAGGCCCCCAATCCGGTCGCTCTTTTCAAAGACCGTGACATTATGCCCCCGGCGGTTCAGGGTATCGGCCACCGCAAGGCCGGCAGGGCCGCTTCCTATGACCGCAATCTTCTTTCCACTGCGGACGGCAGGAATTCTGGGCTTGACCCAGCCTTCGGAAAAGCCCTTCTCAATCAGGAAGAGCTCATTATTATGCGTCGTGACGGGGTCAGAATCCATCCCGCAGATACATGCCTTCTCGCAGAGGGCCGGGCAGACCCGACCGGTGAACTCCGGGAAGTTCGAGGTCTTCGTCAGACGCTCGAGACCGTTCCAGTAGTCCCCCCGCCAGATGCAGTCGTTCCACTCGGGAATATTATTATGAAGGGGACAGCCCGTGAACATGCCGGAAAGGTTAATGCAGGACTGGCACATGGGGACGCCGCAGTTCATGCAGCGGCCGCCCTGCTCCTTCCGTTCCTCTTCATTGAGATGGGTGTGGAACTCGTCGAAAGTTTTGATTCGTTCGGATACCGGGATATCCCCGTCATCCTTTCTATTGTAATCCAGAAAGCCTGTGGCTTTTCCCATGACACTTACCCCGCTATTTCCCTGAACGCTTCTTCTTCGGCTTCTGCTCTTGTAAAGCCCTTCTCCTCATACCGGCTGATGACGGAGAGAATCTTCCGATAGTCGTTCGGCATGATTTTCTTGAAGGAAGGCAGATAGGTATCGAAATCGGAAAGAACTTTCCTGCCCACCTCGGAATCCGTCTCCTTGACGAATTCTTCAAGGATTTCCTTGAGCTCAGCCATGTCCGCCTTTTCGGTCAGCGGTTCCATGGTGACCATATCCATATTCAGTTTTGTATACAGGCTGTGGTCCGGGTCAAGGACATAGGCGATGCCGCCGCTCATGCCGGCCGCGAAGTTCCTGCCGACAGGACCGAGGATGACGGCCCGGCCGCCGGTCATGTACTCAAGACCGTGGTCGCCGCAGCCCGTGGAAACGGCCGTCGCACCGGAGTTCCGGACGCAGAAGCGTTCCCCGGCCACTCCGTTGATGAAGAGCTTGCCGCTTGTCGCCCCGTATAGGGCCACATTTCCTACGATGATATTCGTCGCCGGGTCGAAAGAAACCTTCTTCGGAGGCACAATGACAATCTTGCCGCCGGAAAGACCCTTGCCGACTCCGTCGTTGGCGTCGCCGGTCAGGCGGATGGTCACGCCCTTGGGCAGGAAGCCGCCCAGAGACTGGCCGGCCCCGCCGGAGGCCTCAATGGTATAGGTGTCGTCCGAAAGCGTACTCTTGAATTTCCGCGTCACCTGGGAACCGAAGAGGGAGCCCAGGGCCCGGTCGGGGGAATTGACCTCGACCTTGACCGTATGGGGCTTGCCGTCCAGCTTCATGGCCGGGAGAATCTGGGATTCGTCGATGGTCTTGTCCAGGTGGAAGTCGTAGATCTTCTCCGGTTCGAAGTGGCTGGGACCCGCTACCGCTGCGGGCTTCAGGATGTTCGAAAGGTCGACCGTCTCAGCGATATGGGTAATCTGGTGCTCGTTCATAGCCAGGCACTCACTGTGGCCCACCATCTCGTCGATGGTCTTGAAGCCCAGGGAGGCCATGATTTCCCGAAGCTGCCGGGCCGTGAAGAGCATGAAGTTCATGACGTCTTCCGGCCGGCCCTTGAAGCGGCCCCGCAGGCACTCGTTCTGGGTGGCGATGCCGACCGGGCAGGTATCCTTGGAGCAGACCCGCATCATCATGCAGCCCATGGACACAAGAACTGCCGTGGCAAAGCCGAATTCCTCGGCCCCGAGCAGGCAGGCGATGGCCACATCCTTGCCGGATACAAGCTTCCCGTCCGTTTCCAGGATGACCCGGTCACGGAGATTATTCTCAATCAGAGCCCGATTGGCCTCGGCGAGACCCAGCTCCCAGGGCAGGCCGGTATTGTGAATCGAAGTAATGGGCGCCGCACCGGTGCCGCCGTCGAAGCCTGAAATCAGGATGACCTGGGCTCCGGCCTTGGCTACACCGCAGGCGATGGTGCCGACCCCGTGTTCAGATACCAGTTTAACAGAAATCCGGGCGTCGGGATTGGCGTTCTTCAGGTCGTAGATCAGCTCTGCCAGGTCCTCGATTGAATAGATGTCATGATGAGGCGGGGGCGAGATCAGGGCCACGCCGGGTGTCGAGTAGCGAATCTTCGCGACAATGGGATAGACCTTCTTGCCGGGCAGGTTGCCGCCCTCGCCGGGCTTGGCTCCCTGGGCTACCTTGATCTGAATCTCGTTGCCGGAGTTTAAGTATTCCGACGTAACGCCAAAGCGGGCAGAAGCCACCTGCTTGACGGCGGAATTGGCCTCGGTTCCGTAGCGGGCCGGGTCTTCGCCGCCCTCACCGGTATTGGACCGGCCGCCCAGCCGGTTCATGGCGATGGCCATGGTCTCGTGGGCCTCTCTCGAAAGGGAGCCGAAGGACATGGCCCCGGTCTGGAAGCGCTTCACAATCTCCTCTTCCGGTTCTACGTCCGAAAGGGGAATGGGCTTCTTCACGGGATTGAAACGGAGGAGGCCTCTCAAGGTATGGGGCAGTTCATTGTCCGTCATGTCGGCGTACTTCTTGAACTCCTCATAATCATTGTTCCGAACTGCCCGCTGCAGGGCAATGATCGTATAGGGATTGAAGAGGTGGTCCTCCCGCTTGTCGCCGGAGAACTGGCGGTGGTAGCCGGGGGAATCCAGAGTCGTATCCGTCGCAAGGCCCAGCGGGT
Organism: uncultured Lachnospiraceae bacterium; assembly: GCA_900316075.1. GTDB lineage: Bacteria > Bacillota > Clostridia > Lachnospirales > Lachnospiraceae > RUG306. The sequence goes on from ONBT01000002.1 coordinate 80,715, forward strand.
CAAAGGCCGCGGTATGGCGGACGTTGACGCCCTCGGCGATTTCATCGAGGCCTATGCCGCCGACTCTGGATACGGTCCCTGTGAAGTACTCGTCCGTGACTTCCTTCGAAAGGCCGACCGCCTCGAAAATACGGGCCGACTGGTAGGACTGCAGGGTGGAAATGCCCATCTTCGCAGCGACTTTGACGATTCCCTTGAGGAGGGCCTGATTGTAGTCGTCGATGGCCGTGTGGTAATCCTTGTCCAGAGTTCCTTCCCGGATCATCTCCGCAATGCACTCATGGGCCAGGTAAGGATATACGGCCCGGGCTCCGAAGGACAGGAGGGCCGCCGTCTGATGGACGTCCCGGGGCTCAGCGGATTCTATGATGAGTGATACCGCCGTCCTCTTCTTCGTCCGGACCAGATGCTGCTCAACAGCCGATACAGCAAGCAGCGACGGAATCGGCACGTGGTTTTCGTCCACGCCCCGGTCCGAAAGGATAACGATATTGAAGCCCTTGGCCGCTGCCCGGTCCACCCGCAGCATGAGCTGGTCCAGAGCCTTCTTGAGGGAAGTGTTCCGGTAGTAGATGATGGGGATGACCTTGGCCCGAAGACCCGGCTCGTTTAAGGACTCGATTTTCAGCATGTCGGTCCCGGTCAGGATGGGGTTGTCCACCTCGAGGACGCGGCAATTGGCCCCGTCGTCCGAAAGGAGGTTGCCGTCGGAGCCGATATAGATGGTCGTATCCGTGACAATCTTCTCGCGGAGGGAGTCGATGGGCGGGTTCGTGACCTGGGCGAACATCTGCTTGAAATATGAGAATAATAATTCATGATGTTCGGACAGAACGGCCAGCGGCACGTCATGGCCCATGGAAGCCGTGGGCTCGACGGCGTTTTCCGCCATGGGCAGGATGGCATCCCGGACCTGCTCATAGGTATAGCCGAAGACCTTGCAGAGACGGAGCATCTGCTCCCGGCTGTCCTCATGCAGCTTCTTGTTGGGAACCGGAACGTCCACGAGATGTTTCAGGTTCGTGGCCAGCCACTCCCCGTAGGGTTCTCTTTCCGAATAAAATCTCTTGCACTCCTCGTCCGAAATCAGGCGGCCCTTCTTCGTATCCACAAGAAGGATGCGGCCGGGAGTCAGACGGGACTTCTTCACGATGTGCTCGGGAGCGATGTCCAGAACGCCGACCTCGGAAGAAAGAATCAGGCGGTTATCGTCCGTGATGTAGTAGCGGGAAGGCCGAAGACCGTTCCGGTCCAGGGTCGCCCCGAAGATATCCCCGTCGGAGAAGAGGATGGCGGCCGGCCCGTCCCAGGGCTCCATCATGGTCGCATAGTAGTGGTAGAAATCCTTCTTCTCCCGGGACATGTAGCTGTCGTTCTTCCAGGGCTCGGGAATCAGGGTCATGATGGCCAGAGCCGGGTCCATGCCGTTCATGCAGAAGAACTCGAAGGTATTGTCCAGCATGGCGGAATCGGAACCGATGCGGCCGATGACCGGGAAAATCTTGTCGGCATTCTCGTCGATATAGGGACCGGCCATGGTTTCCTCCCGGGCCAGCATACGGTCGATATTGCCCTTGATGGTATTGATCTCCCCGTTGTGGCAGATCATCCGGTAGGGATGGGCCCTCTCCCAGGAGGGCGTCGTATTCGTGGAGAAACGGGAGTGAACGAGGGCGATGGCAGCCTTCATGTCGGGAGACTGCAGGTCGTCATAGAAGGCCCTCAGCTGCTTGACGAGGAACATGCCCTTGTAGACGATGGTCCGGGACGAAAAAGAACAGATGTAGGTATCTTCCGCCGACTGCTCGAACTCGCGGCGGGTGACATAGAGCTTCTTGTCAAAAGGAAGTCCGGTGGGAATGTCCTCCGGCCGCTTGATGAAGCACTGGTAGATAGCGGGCATTGAGTCTCTTGCCAGGTCGCCCAGAATCTCCGGATGGACCGGGACCTGGCGGTAGCCCAAGAACTCCATTCCGTTTTTCTCGGTAATCACCTGCAGCATACGCATGGAAAAGGTCCGCTTCTTCTCGTCCGTCGGAAAAAAGAGCATCCCAATGCCGTAGTCGCCCTCTTTTCCGATGGCGATATCGGCCTCCTTGCAGGCCTTTTCAAAAAAGCTGTGGCTGATCTGGGTCAGTATGCCGACGCCGTCGCCTACCTTGCCGGAGGCGTCTTTACCGGCCCGGTGCTCCAGCCGCTCGACAATCGACAGGGCGTCATCAATGGTCCGGCTTTCCTTCTTCCCGTCGATATTCACGACGGCGCCGATCCCACAGGAGTCCTGCCCCAAATCGAGCTCGCTCAATAATCTTCTTCTTTCCTCTTCCTTCATTTCGGTCTCCTGACTTAAAAAGGATGGTCCGCAGAGTTTCCGGGGGAGTCAGTCCCGAAAGCCTTTCCGCCCCGCATGAGGTGAAAAATAAAGCGCCTGCAAGTAAGCATCGGCGCCTTTGTCGATACCTGCTTGCAGGCGTCTTTGTCTGCAGAATTTATACTTTTTTCATAAAGTTTACAGAATGATAATTCTTTTGTCCCTGCTTTGTCAAGAGAACCCAAACAAAGTTCCGGCCCGCTTGAGTGAACTTTCACCATAAGCGGGCCGGACATTAAATAAGATTCATTATAAGTTTTTCGGACAGTCTTCTTTCCGGCTTCCCTTCCAATCGGCCAAAAAGAAACCTGATCCCCGTAATCCGGGCAGTTTCCCTCAAAATCCGAAGAATCCGGGGCGGGTTACAATATTCTCATTCCACATCAGCAAGAGCGGCTTCGTTCTCCTCGCCCGTCCGTACCTTTACGACACGGGTTACATTGTAAACGAAGATCTTGCCGTCACCGATATGACCGGTGTAGAGGGCCTTCTTGGCGGTGTCGATGACGTCGTCAACGGGTATCTTGGACACGATGACTTCGGCCTTGACCTTGGGCAGGAGGGTGGAATCGACGGGCACGCCTCTGTACTTCTCAGAGGTACCCTTCTGAATACCGCAGCCCATGACCTGGGTCATTGTCATACCTGTAACGCCGAGATCGTTCAGCGCCTTCTTTAAGGTATCGAACTTCGACAGACGGCAGATGATGGAAACCTTGTGCATGCCGGTATCGTAAACAGTGCCGGTAGCGCCGTCGTTGCGGACCACCTTCACTGCGGTGTCCACCTGTTTTGCAGAAGCCTTGGTGATATCGTCCTCGCCGAGGTCGGTATTCTCATTGACATCCATGTAGGTCTCGGTAGCGTCGGAAATTGCGAAGCCCGAGTAAGCGGATACAAGGCCGTGCTCGTGAATGTCGAGACCGTCAATCTCAATCTCGGGAGATACACGAAGGCCGACTGCCTTGTCGATGATCTTGAAGATGATGAACATGACGATGAGGACGTATGCAGCTACGGAAGCGAAGCCCAGGCACTGAATGCCAAGCTGCTTCAGGCCGCCGCCGTAAAAGAGGCCGACGCCGACGCCGTCACCGCCGTTGGAGAAGAGGCCGACAGCGATGGTACCCCAGATACCGTTGACCATATGGACAGAAACGGCACCGACGGGGTCATCGATCTTTGCTACATTATCAAAGAACTCTACGGAGAATACTACGAGAATACCTGCAACGAGGCCGATGAAGAAGGCACCGACAGGCGTTACGCAGTCGCAGGGAGCCGTGATGGCTACGAGGCCGGCCAGGGTAGCGTTGAATGTCATGGAGACATCGGGCTTGCCATAGCGGACCCAGGTGAAGATCATAGTAGTAACAGTGGCAACAGCTGCGGCGAGGTTGGTATTGAAGCAGACAAGACCTGCCTCAAACATAGCATCATCTGTAGACAGGGCAATTGTGGAGCCGCCGTTGAAACCGAACCAGCAGAACCAGAGGATGAAGACGCCGAGGGCCATGGCCGTCATATTGTGCCCGGGGATGGCATGCGCTTTGCCTTCCTTGTCGTACTTACCGATCCGGGGTCCGAGAAGCGCTGCGCCGAGGCAGGCGATGACGCCACCGACCATATGAACGCAGGTGGAACCGGCGAAATCATGGAAGCCGAGCTGACTGAGCCAGCCGCCGCCCCAGATCCAGTGACCGGAAATCGGGTAAACCAAAAGGGAAATTGCTGCGGAGTACATGCAGTATGCCTTGAAGTTCGTCCGCTCTGCCATGGAGCCGGAAACGATGGTAGCGGCTGTCGCGCAGAAAACGGTCTGGAAAACGACGTATACCCAGATCGGCATATCGAGGCCCAGGTGGGAATAGTCGCCCCGGATCAGGGGATCGAAGCCGCCAATGAGGAGGCCCTCACCGCCGAACATGATGCCGAAACCGAACAGCCAGTAGCAGGGAGTACCGATACAGAAATCCATGAGGTTCTTCATCAGGATGTTGCCGGTATTCTTGGCTCTGGTCAGGCCTGCCTCGCAGAGGGCGAAGCCTGCCTGCATGAAGAATACGAGGAATGCGGCGATGAGGGTCCAGCCGACATCCACGGGAACGAATTGAGTGTCCATAATCTCCTCCTATCAAACGGAAAGCAAATGAATGTAGTCCTGAAAATCCTTGCCGCACCTCGCGAATAGTACAGCAAGGAAAACATTCAGCCGGCAGCCGCCTGCGGAAGACCGCAAGGCACTTGCCACCCCGGCGGAGAGAGCCGGGGTACAGTGAAATAGCCTGGAAGCAAATAAACCCCATTGTCTATTTCAGCTATCCGCTGCGCTGAAACGCGTCCAAAAGATTTGGTCCCTTTAAACGCAAAAAAAGGAAGCAAAGGCGGTTCCGGGACAAAACCCGAAGCGTCTTTGCTTCCTATAGCGGTACTTTAATCTTAAGGAAGAAAATTGTCAACGAAAAATTTTTATAAATATTTTAGAAATTGTCGCCCATTTCTTTGGACTTTCTGCATGAAAAGGGTCAGTCCATTACTGCTGGCTCGTGGTGTCCGCCGGCTTCTCACCGAGAGTGACGTCCACGTCCTGGGTCGCATAGTTCTGGGAATATACAGCTACCGTCAGCTTCACGGTGTCCCCGGGATTCTTTCCCGTCAGATAAGACTGCATGTCGGACATGGACGAAACCGCGGTCCCGTCAACTGCGGTAATAATATCCCGCTTCTGGATGCCTGCTGCTTCTGCCCCGCTTCCCGAAGCCACTTTGGAAACATAAACGCCGGTGGGCATATTATAGGAAGAAGCCATGTCGGATGTGATGTCTACCCCGTAAATTCCAAGGCATGCAGTCTGGGCCGTATTGCCGGCTCCTGCACTTGCGCTGTCCGAACTGCCGCCGTCAGAGCCTGCCACATCGGCATCCGTGACGGTCTGGCCGTTCATGAGCTTTTCAAGAATCGTCTGGGCCTTCGTGATGGGGATGGCGTAGCCAAGGCCCTCAGCCTGGGTATCGACGTACTTTGCAGAAACGATGCCGATGACCTCACCCTTCATATTGAGAAGAGCTCCGCCGGAGTTGCCGGGGTTGACGGCTGCGTTCGTCTGGATCAGGCCGGAGTAGGTGACGGTCTCTCCGGTCGTCTCGGATTGAACCTGAACGTCTCTGTCCAGCGCCGAAACCACACCAGTTGTTACAGAAATTCCGTACCCCATGGCGTTGCCCATGACCACGGTGCCTTCACCGACTTTGAGATCGCTGGAATCCCCGATGGTGGCTACCTTGATAGCGGAAAGTGTGGAAGAATCGAGGTCCTTGACGGCTACTTTTACAACAGCCAGATCCGAAGCCTCGTTCGTGCCCTGAACCTGGGCCGAAACCGCCTTGTTGTCGCAGAAAGTAATGGTCAGTTCCCGGGCCCCTTCGACGACGTGATTGTTCGTGGCAATATAGATATAATCGTCATCCTGACTGATGATGATGCCGGATCCCGCAGAAGTGGACTCCTGAGGAACCATCTGTCCGAACCAGGTCTGGTAAATATCCAGGGAAACGTTCGTGACCTGAACGATGGCAGGATTTACATTGTCCACAATATCGGACACATCAGAAACGGTCGACGCCGTGGAGGTCGATGTCGTTCCGACGGAATCACTGCTCTTCGTCAGCGTCTTGGCTGTCGCCGCTGTGTTCTTGCCCGTCACCTTTGAAGTGACGTAATTCGTGCCGGTGAACATGAGGCTGGCGCAGAGGCCGAAGATGAGGCCTGCCGCCACGAGCTTACCGGCCTTCTTCAGTGTCGGATGCTCTTTTCTGGGCTTCTTCGGAGCCGCCTGCTTATAGGGATTGCCCTGATTATATGAGTTGTAGCCATTCTGCCCGTAAGCATTGTAGCCCGAAGCTCCGTAATTATAATTGCTGTAGCTGTTGCTGCCGTAGGTATTGTTTGCGGCGCCTGTGCCCTGGCCGTAGCCGCTGTTCGTGGAGCCTGTGTTCTGGCTGTAGCTATTGTCCGAAGAACTGCTGTAGCCATTTGAATTGCTGTTTCCTGAATTTCCGGAATTGCTGCCGTTTCCGTAGTAGCCGTAATCGCTCATGATTCACGCTTCCTTCCTGTCTTATGAATAATGTAAACCGCTGTGGTTTACCTCAATGCTTTTTTCTTCCGAGAAGATGTTCCTGCACCTTCGCCCCGTCCGGTGGCCTGCCGGCCAGAATCTTCAGCTGCATTTCCTTCTCTCAACTACAGGAAAGAATATAAAGGTTTTCTGTGTACAAAGTGTGACAAACCTTTGACAAATTTTCCAACAAATTTCACCGGTTCTGTGAAAGCTCCCCCGGCCGAAAAGCATTATTATAGTGGCGGACTTTTGTCTTGAGCCATCTTATAGGCCCATAGTATGCAGGCGAAATGGCGGACTTCTGTCTTGAGACGAGCCATTAGCCCAAGGCTGGTTGGCAGAATGGCGGACTTTTGTTCCAAAGATAGCTATGAGCCCAAGGCGTGCTGGTGGATTGGCGGACTTTTGTCTTGAAACAAACTATTGGCCCAAATACGATTACAAAAAAAGGAGCCGTGGTCAATCCATGGCTCCGATAGCATACATATTAGAATATATCATTTGGAAAGGTCCACCTTGCGGATGGCGTCGCGCACCGAAAGGATGCGGGAAGGGCTGACGGACAGCTCGTCCACGCCCATGCGGAGGAAGGTCTCGGTGAGACTTGTGTCCGCGCCGAGCTCGCCGCAGATGCCGACCCAGGCGCCGCCCTTGTGACCGTTTTTGATGGTGGTCTCGATGGAGCGGAGAACGGCCGGATGGTGGGTGTCAGCAAAGTCCTCGACCGCGGCGTTCTGCCGGTCGCAGGCCAGGGTGTACTGGGTCAGGTCGTTCGTTCCGATGGAAAAGAAATCGACTTCCTGCGCCAGTTCCTCGCTCATGATGACGGCCGCGGGGGTCTCCACCATGATGCCCTGCTCCACATCCCCGTAGGGAATGCTCTCGGCATCGAGCTCTTTCTTCACATCTGCCACAATTTCTTTAATCCGCTTCACCTCGTCGACCGAGATGATCATGGGGTACATGATGGCGATATTTCCATAGTAGGAAGCCCGGAAGATGGCCCTTAGCTGGGTCTTAAAAATTTCCGGCCTCTTCAGGCAGATGCGGATGGCCCGGAAGCCCATGGCCGGGTTCTCTTCGTGCTCGAGGTGGAAGTAGTCGGCCTGTTTGTCGGCCCCGATATCGAGGGTCCGGATGATGACCTTCTTTCCCGCCATCATCTGGGCAACCTTCCGGTAAGCTTCAAACTGCTCTTCCTCTGTCGGGTAATCGTCCTTCTTCAAATAGAGGAATTCCGACCGGAAGAGGCCGATGCCGCCGGCGTCGTTGTTGAGAACCTCCGCCACATCAGCAACCCCGCCGATATTGGCATAGAGATTGATCTTCTTCCCGTCGATTGTGACATTGTCCTTGCCCTTCAGTTCCTGCAGGAGGCGCTTCTTCTCATCGAGGGCCGCCTTCTGTTCGGTATACTTTTTCAGGGTCTCCTCGTCCGGGTCGATGAAAAGCTTACCGAGCGCCCCGTCCACAATGCCGGTCCTTCCGTCCACGTCCTCGGAAAAATCCGCTCCGATGATGGCCGGAATGCCCATGGTCCGGGCCAGGATGGCCGTGTGGGAATTGGTCGAGCCGTGGCGGGTGACGAAGGAAAGGACCTTCGTCTTATCGAGCTGAACGGTTTCGGAGGGAGCCAGGTCATCTGCAAGAAGAATCACCGGCACGTCGCCGAGCTGTCCGTCTCCGGTGTTTCCCTGCAGGACAGAGATGACCCGGTTGCTGACATCCTTCACGTCGGCGGACCTGGCCTTCATGTAGTCATCGTCCATGGCCGCCAGCATTTCCGCATAATTGTCCCCCGTGGTAGCTACGGCGACTTCGGCATTGACCCCCTGGGTCCTGATGATATTGTATACCGAATCCAGGTAGCCCGGGTCCTCGAGGAACATGCGATGGGCCTCGAAAATCGCGGCGTTTGCCTCGCCGACTTCCTTCAGGGCCTTGTCGTGCAGGGCATCAAGCTGGTCCTTCGCCGTATCCTTGGCCGCATCAAAGCGCTTGACCTCGGCCTCGGTATCCTCGACCTTGACCCTCTTGACGACATTCTCGCCTTTCCTGTATACCTTGACCGGGCCGATGGCTACGCCGCCGAACACGCTCTTTCCGGTAATCTCTAGCATTTTTTACCCCCAGTATCAAACAAACCCCGACAATGTCCACCAAAAGGGATGTCATTTGTTCCATAGTCCCTTTCCTGCGACCCAGGCCAGGCAGAAGGGGGTGTCATTTGCAACAAAACCCACTTCCTGCGACCTATTGCAGTCAGAAAGGGGGTGTCATTTGCAGCAGAGCCTTCTTCCTGTGACCCCGAGCAGCTAAAAGGGATGCCGTTTGCAACAAAAGGCCCCTCTTGTAACCCGTGAGTATTTTTGTATTACAGATTTTCTTTCAGGAATTTTTCAAGTGAAGCTGCCGCTTCCTCTTCCTTTTCCCCGTCGCACTTAACGGTGATTTCTTCCCCCTGCTTGACACCGAGGGACATGACGCCAAGGATTCCTTTGGCATTCATTTCCTTGTCCCCCTTGGCAATCTTCACATCGCAGGGGAAGGCAGCTGCGGCCTTCACGAATTCGCCGGCCGGACGTGCGTGGATGCCCTGAGGATCTGTGATCGTGTAAGTAAATTCCTTCATTGTTTTCCTCCTTATATGCTCTAAAGGCAATTGCGCGGGGAAACTGCGTTTCCCCGCACAACATTATAACAGATATCAAAGTGATTCGCGATGTATGATTTACCGCAGGGCTTCCGGAAAACTTTTGTGATTTACCGCAGGGCTACGCTGCTTCGCAGCTCTCGCCCTGTAAGTCACATCTGGTCCGCGTCCTTCTTGATGAAGCCCAGCATAAAGCAGGTCACGAGGGATCCGATCAGCCAGGACAGGATGTAGAAGAAGGGATGGCCGACGGTGGCGAATACGAAGACGCCGCCGTGGGGAGCCATCAGGGTGCAGCCGAAGGCTGCGGAAAGGAGGCCGGCAACCGCTGCGCCAGCGAAGGTGCAGGGGATTACGTGACCGGGGTCAGCTGCTGCGAAGGGAATGGCGCCCTCAGTAATGAAGGAAGCGCCCATGACCAGGTTCGAAACCCAGGTATCCTTCTCCGCTTCCGTAAACTTCTTCGGGAAGATTCTGGTAGCGAGTGCAATGCCGACAGGAGGAACCATGCCGCCGACCATGACGGCTGCCATGGCGATGTAGCAGGCCTGAACCTTGGGATCATTGGCTGCAGAGCCGGCATTCATGTAGTCAGATGCCTGAGCCAGCATACCGGTACCGAAGACGTAAGCTGCCTTGTTGATGGGGCCGCCCATATCGATGGCCATCATGCCGCCGAGGATGAGACCCAAAAGCCAGATGAGGCCAGAGGATGACAGGCCCGTAAGCATTGCTGAAAGGCCGGTGTTGATGAGGCCGATCAGGGGGTTGAAGATGAAAGTCATCAGGACCCCGACGATGAAGCAGCCGACGACAGGATAAATCAGCATAGGCCGGATGCCGTCCAAGGACTTGGGCATGCCCTCGGTAATCTTTTCCAGCCAGAGTACGATGTAGCCAGCCAGGAAGCCGATGACGATACCGCCGAGGAAGCCGGATACCGTGTTGCCGGAATGGGTGAAGCCGAAGTCACTAAGGAACTTCATGAAGCCATGAAGAGGCTCTGCTCCGTCCGCTCCCCAGACAAAGGAAGCGGCAACGGCATTTCCGTTGGAAGCCAGAAGGCCGCCGAGGAAGCCGACTGCAAGTCCGGGCTTATCGGCAATAGAGTAGGCGATGTAGCCGGCCAGGACAGGCACCATCATGCCCATGGCGAGTCCCCCGACATACTTGAAGAAGGAGGACAGGGGCAGCATGTTGCCGAAGTTGCTGCCGCCGGTAGCCCCGTAGCCTGCAATCGTATCAATCAGGAAGGCAATGGCCACAAGGATGCCGCCGCCGATGACGAAGGGAAGCATGTGGCCGACGCCGCTCATCAGGTGGGTGTAGATCTGGTGGCCTACGGAACCGGAATTTCCGGAAGGAGCCGAAGCACTCTCCTTCTTTCCGCCTGCTGCATGGTATACGGGAGCGCTGCCGGAGGAAGCCTTCTTCACAAGCTCTTCCGCCTTGCCGATGCCGTCCGCTACGGAAGCATTGATGAGGGGCTTGCCGTCGAAGCGGTCCATGGGAACCTTGGCATCGGCTGCGATGACGATGGCCTTGGCATTTTTGATTTCCTCATCCGTCAGGACGTTCTTGGCTCCGCCAGAGCCGCGGGTCTCAACCTTGACCCGAACGCCGAGATTCTTCCCGGCCTTCTCAATGGCCTCCGCCGCCATGTAAGTATGGGCGATGCCGTTGGGGCAGGAAGTAACGGCCAGAATCTCCGCGCCGGCGTCTGTCTTCGCCGCCTTCTTTGCCTCTTCTGCCGCCTCTTTTGAAGCTTCCGCCTTGTCGATGACGGAAAGGAACTCGTCCTTCGTCTTGGCATTCTTCAGGGCAGCTACGAAATCCGGGTCCATCAGGAGCTCGGAGAGGCGGGCCAGAACAGTCAGGTGGACATTGTCCTCGGTATTGGGCGCCGCGATCAGGAAAATCAGATTCGCCGGCTGCCCGTCGAGGGAATCAAAGGGAACCCCGTCCGGCAGGACCATGGCCGCAAGACCCGGAGCCTTGACGCTGTCACTCTTGCAGTGGGGAATGGCAATCCCGTCGCCGATGCCGGTCGTGGACTCCTGCTCCCGGGCCAGAACGCCCTTTTCATAGGTCTCCCGGTCCGCGATGTTCCCCCTTTTCACCATGAGGTCGACCATTTTTGTGATCACTTCGTTTTTGCTGCCCGCGGAGCCATTCAGCTCGATGGAGTCCTTTGACAGCAGATCTCTGACTTTCATTCGATAAGCCACCTTTCTTTTTACTTTGTAACCCTCTATCTTACAGGCCGTATGGCCTCATAAGCATGACTAATGTAAACCGCCATCTCCTCCCGCCGGTTTTCATACCCCTTCTCAGCGGAAAAAAGACGCAGCCCCTCTTTTAAAAGGCACTTCTTCCCAATTGGGCTAGCAGCCCGTTCACCTCGTCTCTGGTCGCGAGGTTATCCGAAAAGGCCGAAGCAGAACCGGTGCAGAGGCCGGTGTAGAAAGCTTCTTCGTAGGAACCGCTCTTCAAATAGCCTGCGATGAAGCCGGCCACCATGGAGTCCCCGGCTCCGACGGAGTTCTTCACCTTCCCCTTCGGCGGCATGGACTGGTAGACATTTCCGTCCTCCGCCACGAGCAAAGCCCCTTCGCCCGCCATGGAAATGAGGACGTTTACGGCTCCCTCGGACTGCATACGCTTTGCGTATGGTATGACTTCTTCCTTCGTCGTGAGTTTCACCCCGTAGATTTCGCCGAGCTCGTGATTATTCGGCTTTACCAGGAAGGGATGGAGGGGAAGCACCATGTGAAGGAGGTCCTTCGTCGCATCGACTACAATGCGGATGCCGCGTCCGGAAAGGCGCTCCATGATGTCCCGGTACATGGTCTCCGGCATGACCGAAGGAATGGAACCCGCAAGGACCAGGATATCGCCCTCCTTCAAGGCATCGAGTTTTTCATAGAGTTCGTCGATTTCGGCTGCCCCTATGCCAGGGCCCATGCCGTTGATTTCAGACTCCTGGTCGCTTCTGAGCTTTACATTAATCCTGGAAATGCCTGTCGCCACCGGAATGAAGTCGGAGTGAACTTGCCTGTCATCGAGGAGGCGCTCAATCTCCTTCCCGGTGAAGCCGGCCATGAAGCCGAGGGCCGTCGAATCGAGGCCGAGATTTTTCAGGACCAGGGAGACATTGATTCCCTTCCCGCCCGGAAACATAAGTTCCTTCGACGTCCGGTTCACCTTCCCCGTCTCGAAATGGTCGACCGACACGATGTAGTCGAGCGACGGATTGAATGTCACGGTGTAGATCATTCAGCTTCACCTCCAGAAACTTTTGCAGGCCTCAGGCCCGCATCACTTCCACAATATTCTTGCAGCCCCTGTATTCCTTCTGCCGCACCCGGTTCGTGAGAATAATAGCCGAGCCGAAGTCCGCAAAGGACACAGCGGAAACCTCCCCGAATTTGCTGTCGTCCGCCAGCACATAGGCGGTCTTGCAGCTTGCCATGGCGGCCCGCTTCACCATAGCTTCATTCATCTCGGGGGTCATGAAGCCCTTCTTCTTCGAGATTCCGTTCGTTCCGAAGAAGCCTTTCGTGAAGTTGTATTTCGTAAGCGACATCAGGGCCTCTTCTCCGACGATGGCCTCTGTCGCCGCCTTGAACTCTCCCCCGATCAAGAAGACCCGGCAGCCCCGGCCGGAAAGGACCCGGGCATGGGCAATGGCATTTGTCACGAAAACGGCCCGCCGGTTCGTCACCTCCTCGCAGAGGTATTCGGTCGTCGTCCCGGCGTCGACATAGACGAAGTCGTCGTCTTCAATGAGAGAGGAGGCATAGGAGGCAACGGCCTTTTTCTCTTCGGTCTTCAGGCCTTTCCGGACGGCCACATCGTCGTCCCGGATCTTGTAGGTCGACTCCTTCGAAACCGCCCCGCCCCGGACCTTTTCGAGAAGGCCCTGGGCATCCAGCTCCGTCAGGTCCCGGCGAATGGTGGACTCAGAAATCCCCAATGTCTCCTTCAGGTCCTCTACACGGACAACTCCCCGTTCATTCACTTGACCCAGAATCAGCGCAAAGCGCTCTTCCTGCAGCATATATCCTGTTTCCCCTGCCTGTTTAAGTGCGGCTTCCGGCATCCCCCCGCCTGCTGCCGCCTTTTTCACGCTTTTGAAGGAATATAGAAGACGGCTTGCGGAATCTTTCATTTCCGGTCATGACCGTTCATTTCCTTCCAACTGCATTCATTATATTTTTCGAATCGTTCAAAATCAATCATTTTCTTCCAAATTACTGCACAAAAAGAGCCTGCCGGAATTGTGCAAAATTCCGACAGGCTTATGATAGCGGCGAATGAAACCGCGTCCTCTATGGTTTTCAAAAGCACGCAGCAAGTGCGTGCCCGGATCATTTCTTCATCTTCCCGATATCCTGCAGACGATCGAGGGCACCCAGCAGGGTCTCGTCCTTCTTTGCGAAGTGGAAGCGGATGTAGCGGTTCTCCTTCTCATGGAAGAAGGCGGAACCGGGGACGGCTCCGACACCGACCTTTTCAGCAAGGTCATAACAAAACTTCTCATCGTCGTCATAGCCGAAATCCGAAATATCGACCAGTACATAATAGGCACCCTGGGGGTCCGTGAAGGTAAGGCCCAGCTGCTGCAGGCCTCCGACGAAGAGATTTTTCATATGGGTGTAGTGGGCCAGAAGAGACTCGTAGTAGTCATCTCCGAACTCAAGGCCCGCAACCGCAGCCTCCATCAGAGGAGCCGCCGCCCCGACCGTCAGGAAGTCATGGACCTTGCGGGCCCGCTCAATAACTTCTTCCGGTCCGATGATATACCCCAGGCGCCAGCCGGTAATGGAGTAGGTCTTCGAGAGGGAACTGCAGGAAATCGTCCGCTCCCACATGTCCGGCAGGGAGGCCATATAGGTATGGGTATAGGGGGCATAGACGATATGCTCATATACCTCATCCGTGATGACCCAGGCGTCATATCTCTTTATGATTTCACTGATGGTCAGGAGTTCTTCCTTTGAGAAAACCTTCCCGCAGGGGTTGGACGGATTGCAGAGAATCAGGGCTTTTGCCCCCTCCCGGAAGGCCTGTTCCAGAAGGTTCGGGTCAAAGTGAAAATCCGGCGGAACCAAAGGAATATAAATGGGCTCGGCCCCGCAGAGGATGGAGTCCGCCCCGTAGTTTTCATAGAAGGGAGAAAAGACGGCCACCCTGTCCCCGGGGTTGACGACCGTCATCAGAGCGGCCATCATGGCTTCCGTGCTCCCGCAGGTGACAACGATTTCCGTATCCGGATTTACCGGGTGCCCCATAAAACGGGTCTGCTTCTTCGCCAGAGCCTGGCGGAAGTTTTCGGCTCCCCAGGTAATCGCATACTGGTGGGGGCCGGTCAGGGCCACCTCCTGCAGACGTTTGCGGATTTCAATCGGCGGGTCAAAGTCCGGAAAACCCTGGGAGAGATTAATAGCTTTGTACCTGTTGGAGACCCTGGTCATCCTGCGGATGACGGAATCCGTAAAGCCTTCCGTTCTCTCCGATAGTGCTTTCATCACTGCTTCCTTTCACTACATGATAGCTCTTGCCCCGGTTCAGGATTTCCTTGGGGTCGAAGGACCGCTTGACCCCGTTCATGACGGAAAGGGCCACCGGGTCCGCATATTTGAGGAAGTACTTCCGCTTGGTAAGGCCTATGCCGTGCTCCCCGGAAATCAGGCCGCCGAGTTCTCCGGCATCCCGGTAGACCGCCGACATATTGATATCATGAAGGAGCTTCCACTCGTCTTCTCCCAGTTTTCCTCGGACCACGCAGAGGTGGACATTGCCGTCTCCGGCATGGCCGAAGGCCACCAGGGCCATTCCGGTCTTTGCCGACTGGCTGTCGACGAAGCGGAGGAAGTCAGCGGTCCGGTTGATCGGAACGACCACATCCACCGGAGCCTGCTCCGACACCGCTTCTATCGAAGTGACGAGGGCGCCCCGTACCTTCCAGATATCCGCTGCCTCTTCCACTGAAAGGGCCTTGACTCCGATTGCCCCGAGCTTTTCCACAAGACCGTTCAGCTTGTCCGTCCGCTCGTCAATGGAGGACTCGCTCCCGTCAAAGATCATCAACAGGTAGCTCCCGGCTTCATGGAAGGGCCAGGAGACGCCGGTAAAGGCCTCGCCCCGCTCGGCAACTTTTCGTTCAACAAATTCAAGGGCCGTGGGGTCCAGATTGGCCTTCAGGATTTCCGGCACGGCGGAGATTCCACTCTCCGTATCCGGGAAGGCTGCAATCAGGCTCCGGCTGGCCTCCGGCTTCGGCACCAGACGGAGGATGGCCTTCGTGATGACGGCGAGGGTTCCTTCCGAGCCGATGACCAGATTCTTCAGGGAAAGTCCCGAAGCATCCTTGACATTCTTGCTCCCGAGAGTCGTGACCCGGCCGTCTGAAAGAACGACCTCCAGGCCCCGGACGTAGTCCCTTGTGACCCCGTAGCGGACCGCCCGCATGCCGCCGGCGTTGGTGCTGATATTGCCGCCCAGGGAAGCCTTCTTCTCCCCCGGGTCCGGCGGATAGAAGAGGCCTCTTGCTTCCACTTCGTTCTGGAAGTCCTCGAGAATCACCCCGGGCTCCACAACGGCCGTCAGAGTCTCTTCGTCAATCTCCAGTATATGGTTCATACGGGAAAGGTCAAGAACAATACCCCCGTAGAGGGGGACCGTGGAACCGGTCAGGTTCGTGCCGGCTCCGCGGGGAGTGACGTGAATATTATTCTCATACGCAAACCTGAGGACCCGGCTCACCTCTTCGGTCGATTCGGGGAATACCAGAGCGTCCGCGTGTCCCCGCTCCCTCCCGTGGGTGAATGAATAATATTTTTCTTCTATGGCGTTTCCTGTGAGGACTCTTGCAGGGTCCCCCAGGATGTCAGACAGCTGAGGCTCTATATTATTATTGCTCATCGAATTTGTACTCCCATGCCGGCTTGAAATAGCCCTTGAATTCATCGTCAAAAATCTTCTTCGTGTCGTCCGACTGGAAAAGCTCGACCAGACGCTTCAGTTCCGGCCGGTCCTTGTCCGCTTCCCGGACGGCCAGGAGGCAGAAGTAGCTGTCGTCGTCGTACTTTTCTTCGTTGTAGATGGCCGTCGTCGGGTCGATGCCCGCGTCCAGGGCGTAGTTTCCGTTGATGACGGCTGCCGTCACGTCCGGCAGGGAGGAGACAGTATCAGAGGCGTTCAGCTCCACCAGCTCCACCTTCTTGTTATATGTCTCGATGTCATTGATTTCCGGATTCGCTCCCGCATCCGCCTTCAGGGTGATGATGCCGGCGTTGGCAAGGAGCTTTAAGGCCCGGCCTTCATTGGAGGCATCGTTGGGAACAGAAATCTTGTCCCCGTCCTGGATTTCATCGACGCTCTTGATTTTGTCCGAGTAGAGGTTCATGGCGATGATGAAGGTGTCGCCGATGGACGTGAGGTCCGTCCAGCCCTCCTGGGCAATCTGATTGTTGAAGTAGGCGTGATGCTGGTGGGACGTGATGTCGATTTCCCCGTTTTCCAGGGCCTCATTGGGCAGAGCATAGTCAGAAAACTGGACATATTCAAGGTTGATTCCTTCGGCGGCCACCTTTTCCTTGATGGGGTTCCAGATATCCTCATAGATGGAGGCCGTAAGTCCCAGTTTGACGGTCACAGGGTTTTCCGGGCTGTATGTCGTTTCGGATGAAGTACCGGAACCATCGGACGAACCGGTCTGGGTCGTGTCCGCTGCTGTATCCGTGGCTGCCGGAGCACTCGATGTCTCTCCGGTGGAGCCGCAGGCAGCAAAGCCGAGAGACAGGGTCAGGGCAAGAGCCGCTGCGACAAGGCGCTTTACATTAGTATTCTTCATTGGATTCTCCTTCCTCCCCATAATTCAATGGGTATTCTTTTTTGCAACCGTATTTCCTATGATCTGTATGATGGAAACCATGATGACGAGTACGAGTACCGTGACAAGGGTGGCATCCGTCTGATTCCGGTCGTGACCATAGCGGATGGCAAAATCGCCGAGTCCGCCGGCGCCCACGGCCCCCGCCATGGCAATGAGACCGAAGAGGCTGATGATGGCAATCGTCGTGCCCCGGGCCAGGGGAGCTATGCTCTCCTTCAGGTAGACCCGGAAGATGATGCCGGGAGCGCTTACGCCAAAGGCTTCCGCCGCTTCCACCTGCCCCCGGTCCACCTGGGAAAGCGCACTCTCCACCTGCCTCGAATAGAAGGGGATGGCCCCGATGACCAGGGGGACGATGGCTCCCTTGAGACCGATGGCCGTCCCCATGATGAGGCGGGACAGGGGCATGAGCCCGGCCAGGAGGATGACGAAGGGAATGGAACGGAAAAGATTGATGATCTTGTCCAGGACCTGATAGATGACCTTGTTCGGCCGGATTCCCTTGTCACCGGTGATGACGAGGATGATGCCGAGGATGAGTCCGAAGAGAATAACGAAAACCCCGGCCCATGCCGCCATCAGAAGGGTTTCTACGATAGCTTTGCCGAACACGTCGGCCTTTGCCGCCACATTAGGCGCAATTTGCTGAAAGAACTTCATTGTCCCGGATCACCTCCACTCCGACTCCTATGGATTTCAGATGCTGTATGGCCCTTCCGATCTGTTCGGCCGGCCCGCCCACCAGGGCAACCAGACCGCCGACCGGATGGTCTCTGATGATTTCCACATTGGCAAAAAGAATATTGATTACGATTCCGTATTTTCTGGAGAGGTCGGATACCAGGGGCTCCGACGTCGTCTTTTCAAGATACCGGAGGCGGAGAATACATTCGCCCGGTGAAAGCTCTACAAGGGGGCTTTCCGCCGCAATCAGGTCGTTGATGACCGAGAGGTTCATCGTGCTCTCCACGAAGTTCTTCGTGATGTCCGCCTGCGGATTGGAGAAAATCGAAAAGACGTCGCCTTCCTCGACGATCTCGCCCTTTTCCATGACCCCGACCCGGTCGCAGATTTCCTTGATCACGTCCATCTCATGGGTCACTAAGATAATGGTGACGCCAAGTTCGGTGTTGATTCGCTTCAGGAGCTTCAAAACACTCTTCGTGGTCTGGGGATCGAGGGCGCTGGTGGCTTCATCCGAAAGGAGCACCTCCGGGTCCGTCGTCAGGGCTCGGGCAATTGCCACCCGCTGCTTCTGCCCTCCGGAAAGTTCGGAAGGATAGGCCCCCTTCTTGTCCGAAAGATCCACAAGCTCGAGGAGCTTTTCGACCTTGTCCGTGATTTCCGCCTTTGTCCGGCCCGTGTAGCGGAGGGGGAAGGCCACGTTTTCAAACACCGTCCTCGAAGGAAAGAGCTGAAACTGCTGGAAAATCATCCCGATCCGGCGACGCTCCTTCCTAAGCACCTTGGGGGAGAGATCTGTGAGACAGATGTCATCAAGAAAGACCTTTCCTTCCGTTGGCCTTTCCAGGAGATTCACGGTCCGGATCAGGGTGGATTTCCCGGCTCCGGAAAAACCGATGATGCCGTAGATTTCTCCGTCCCGTATGGTGAGGTCCACACCCTTCAGAACTTCCAAGGGACCGTCCTTCGTTTCAAATGTTTTTTTGATTCCTTCCAGTCGGATCATAAGTGTCCACCTGCGTTTCTGCTGTTTTCTTATTGGTTGAAATCCTACTATTTTGCAGGGCTATTGTCCAATACAGTAGGTCTATGCAGGGCTATAGGTTTTGCCTATATTTTTACTCGATTTATATGTAAGCATGTATCGAGCTCCTTGGCTCGTTGCCTACAAAAAAAGCAGGCCCGGAAAGGACCTGCCGCAAACGCTCTATATTTGAATCTGTACTGGAATTGACCCAGGGTGCACTGATGCTCTCAAGTCTCCTGCCGGGTATCCCGGATGCCCAGATACTCCCTGATCTTTTCAATGTAATTTTGCCCGATATCGGACAGGGGAACCTTGTCCTTCGTAAGGAAGCCGATCTCCATGACGGAGTTCTGGGCCACGGAGTCCGACTCGAAGGGGACCGCTGCATAGTCGCTGCCGTTTAATTCCTCGCAGATGATGCCGGAACAGAGGGTGTAGCCGTCGAGACCGACCATGAGATTCAGCATGGTGGCCCGGTCGTTGGTTTTGATTATTCTTGTATATTCCTCCGTGCTCAGGATTTCCTCGGCGTAGTAGAAGGATGTGGCGTCCCCCTGGTCAAAGGCCAGGCAGGGGTAGGGAGCCAGGTCCTCGAAGCGGATGGATTTCTTTTTTGCGAGCGGATGCCCCTTCCAGAGGTAGACATAAGCCTCGCAGTCAATCAGGTGGTGAAAGGTCAACCCGGCCGAGCGGATGAGCTTCAATAGAGCCGACCGGTTGAAGTCGCTGAGGTAGAGGATGCCGATTTCACTCTTCAGGGTAGCCACATCGGAAATCACGTCTTTCGTCTTCGTCTCCATGATGGCAAACTCATAGCGGCTGGTGTCGTATTCCTTCACCATCTCCACAAAGGCCTTGTCGGCGAAGGAATAGTGCTGGGTGGAGACCGAGAACTTCTTCTTCCTGTCCTTTGTCTTTCCCAGATAATCCAGAAGGTCCTGGTACTGGCTGTTCACGAGGCGGGCATGGAGGAGGAAGTCGCTCCCCTCCGGCGTCAGGGTGACTCCACGGCCGGAGCGGAAGAAGACGGGAAAGCCCAGCTCCTTTTCCAGCTCCTGAATCGAGGCCGACAGTGAAGGCTGGGAAATATAGAGAAGCTCGGAGGCCTTGTTGAAGGACCTCGCCTCTGCCACTGCAATTGCATAGTTTAACTGCTGTAAGGTCACTTACTCCTGCTCCTCTCATACCGGCATAAGGCCCAATCTACATAAAGGCTGTATCGCGCTCCCCGGCCCGCTGCCTGCAAAAAGACGGAGCCTGCTGAAAAGGCTCCGCCTGAATGATATCTACAATACACTTCTTTCTTCAGTCATACAAGCCCTTGGACAGGTACCGGTCGCCCCGGTCCGGGAAGACGACGACGATATTGCCATGGCCGATCTCCTCAGCCAGACGCAGGGCGGCAGACAAAGCCGCCCCGGAGGAAGACCCGGCCAGAATGCCCTCCTTCTTCGCCAGGGTCCGGCTGGCTCCATAGGCCTCGTCGTCCGTTACCTTATAGACCTTGTCCACGAGCTTCATGTCCATGGTCTCGGCAATGAAGTCGTTTCCGATGCCCTCGATATCGTAGTCCCCGTGCTCGCCGCCGCCGATGATTGAACCGTAAGGGTCTGCGAGGACCCCCTGAATAGAAGGATTCTTCTCCTTCAGGTATTTAACGATGCCGGAAAAGGTGCCGCCGCTGCCGGCCCCGGCCACCAGGTAGTCGATATTCCCGTCCAATTGCTTATAGATTTCAGGTCCTGTCGTCTCATAGTGGGCCTGAGGATTGGCGGGATTATGAAACTGCCTCAAAGTAATGGCTCCGGGAATCTGACTCTTCAGTTCCTCCGCCTTTTTCTCAGCTCCCAGCATGCCGTCCGCCCGGGGAGTGGATACAATCTCCGCCCCCAGGGCCGCCATTATTTTCTTCTTCTCCTCCGAGAACTTTTCCGGTACGGCAAAGATGACCCGGTAACCCTTATTGAGGGCCGCAATGGCGATGCCGATACCGGTGTTGCCGGCGGTGCCCTCAATGATGGTGCCGCCCGGTTTCAGGGTACCATCCTTTTCCGCCGCATGAATCATATACTCCCCGACCCGGTCCTTGACGGATCCGGCCGGATTCATCAGCTCGAGCTTGGCATAGAGGTTCACGCCTTCCGGAACCCCCATGTGCCCGAGCTTCAGCATTGGAGTGTGACCAATCATTTCCTGTACGCTTGTATAGACTTCCATCTTCTTTCCCTCCTCTATGAAGAGCTTGTACGGATCCGGGAATTCCGGAAAACCGCTGGCAAAAGTATCTGTCACGTCTGAATCACCTCGGTCATCTGATCGGAGGCATGCATATAAAGGTTACATCTGCTCTGTCCGATTTACTTTTCCGAAGCCTCAATCGCCTGAATGAGATCCGCCTTCAGGTCCTCCGCGTCCTCAATCCCGACGGAGAAGCGGATGAGTTCGTCCGTGATGCCGACCGCCTCCCGGATGTCCTTGGGAATCGCCGCGTGGGTCATGGTGGCCGGATGGCATACGAGGGACTCGACGCCCCCTAAGGATTCCGCCAGAGTGATGAGCTTTAAGTTCTCAAAGAATTTCCGGTAGTCGTACTTCTTCTTCAAAGTGAAGGAAATCATGGCCCCGGGGCCCTTGGCCTGTTTCTTTTGCACCGCATACCCCGGGGCGCTTTCAAGGCCGGGATAGTAAACCTTCTCCACATAACCGGATTCCTGCAGCCACTTCGCCAGCTTCAGGGCATTCTCCTGGTGCCGGTCCATACGGACGGCCAGGGTCTTGATGCCCCGAATCATCAGGTAGGAGTCCCAGGGGCCTAGCACCCCGCCGATGGAGTTCTGCAGGAAGTAGAGGCGGTCGGCCAGGTCCTTGTCTTTCACGATGGCAAAGCCGGAAACCACGTCGCTGTGCCCGCCCAGATACTTGGTCCCGCTGTGGAGCACTATATCTGCCCCCAGGTCCAGAGGCCGCTGCAGGTAGGGGGTCATGAAGGTATTGTCCACAATTGTAAGCTTTCCGGCCTTCTTCGCAATGTCCGCCACGGCCGCGATATCCGTCACGGTGAGAAGGGGGTTGGCCGGGCTTTCGATGTAGACGGCTTTTATATTATTCTCCTTGTCCTCTGAAAGCTCGGTCCGTATGGCGGAGAGGTCCGAGGTGTCCACGATCGTATATGTCAGGCCGAACTGCTTGAAGACCTTGTCCAGGATGCGGAAAGTGCCACCGTAGATGTTGTCCGAAACCAGCAGACGGTCGCCGGACTGAAAGAGGGAGAGGACCGCATCGATGGCGGCGAGACCCGATGCGAAGGCCAGGCCGTAATTCCCGTCCTCGAGGTCCGCAATCAGCTTCTCGAGGGCTGCCCTCGTCGGGTTTCCGGTCCGGGAATATTCCCAGCCGCCCCGGGTCCGCCCGATGCCGTCCTGCTTGAATGTAGACGTCTGATAGATGGGGACATTGACCGCCCCGGTCCTTTCGTCCCCATCGATACCGCCGTGAATGACCAGTGAATTAATGGAAAGTGACATATCCGCCTCCTCATATTTCCTACTTGTCAACTAGGTTATTTATTGAAACGAATTATGGCACAGTTGTATTCCGTTTGCAAGTATTTTCCTATTATATTTATAGGTTTTGCATTGAAGCTGAAAAGGGCCGTTGAATGATGCGTAATCGGCAGATTGGGAAACATGCAAGGAAAAGATGGGCTCCGGATGGAGCAGAAGCAAGAAAACGGGACTGCGCCTCATGCGCAGCCCCGTCCGGGAAACTCAGGTATTGTGCTTTGTTGTGCGTGGACATTTTCAATAGTCCACGCTCATGAAGGTCAGGCCTTCGGCCGGCGCTGTCGGTCCGGCCACCTTGCGGTCCTTGGCTTCAAGGATTTCGCCGACCTGCGCAGGCTCCATGCGATGAAGCCCCACTTCCATCAGGGTTCCGGCGATGATGCGGACCATGTGCTGCAGGAATCCGGTCCCGTGGATATTGAGGTAGACATATCCCTTCGAGCGCCGCACCTCACAGACATCGACGGTGCGGACCGTGGACTTCTTCATATGGGGATTGCCGCAGAAGGACTTGAAATCGTGCTCTCCGATGAGGTACCTCGCCCCCTCGTTCATGGCGTCAACATCAAGTTCCTTGTACTTCCCGGTATCCGAATCCTTGCCCAATTCCAGACGGGTATAGTACTTGCGGTTGAAAATCGGTTTGACCGGTCCGTCGAAAATCGTATAGACATAGGACCGCCCTTTGGCATTGTAGCGGGCGTGGAAGCGGTCAGAAGCTTCCTTCACGGAAATGACCGCAATGTCATCCGGCAGGTAGTGGTTGGCATAGTCCCGGATTTCCTCCTCGGAAAAGTCCGTGTCGATATGCATATTGGCGACGGCTCCTCGTGCGTGGACGCCTGCGTCCGTGCGGCCGGCCCCGATGATTTCGACGCCGCCCTGATCCTCATGGCCGGCCGCCTCCTTCGGAGCCCCGATCATACGGGTGAATACCGTCTCCAGCTTTCCCTGAATCGTATCCTTGCCCGGCTGCCGCTCCCAGCCGGAGTAGCGGGTCCCGTCGTAGGCGATCTTCAGCTTGTAGTTCTTTGTCATATCACTTCAGCATTTCTTCCGCCAGCACATCCCATGCGGCCTGGTCGGCGGCCTTTCTCGTCGTCTTGATGGTGACGACGGGCTGCACGAGGGTGATATTCTTCATGGCAGAGAAGCGGGCCGTCATAAGCTTGCCGGCCTGGGGCGCCCAGGAGCCGTTCTCGATCAGGCCGACTGTCCGGTTCTGATAGAGCTTGTGCTCGAGGTGGTAGATGAAGTCCTCCACGCAGGGGAAGAGACCGGCATCATAGGTGGGCCCGGCCAGAATCATGCGGTCATATTCATAAGCCTTCTCGACGGCGTAGGAGACGTCCGTCCGCGTGAGGTCCATGGGAATGACATTGGCCCCCTTCTTCTGAAGCTCGGAAACGAAGTCCAGAACGGCCTTCTTCGTGTTTCCGTGAATCGAAGCATAGGGGAAGAAGATACCGGATTCTTCAGGCTCATAGGAAGCCCAGGTCTGATATTTTCCGATATAGAAGCCCAGGTTCTTCGAAAGGACCGGTCCGTGCAGGGGGGCAATCTTTGCTATGTCGAGCGAGGCTGCCTTGTTCAGAAGGGCAAGGACCTGGGTCCCGTACTTGCCCACGATATTGATATAGTAGCGGCGGGCCTCCTCCAGCCACTCGTCCTCGGTCCAGTCGGCGTAGGTCGAGAGAGCTCCGAAGGTGCCGAAGCCGTCCGCAGAGAAGAGGACCTTCTCGGAATCCTCATAGGTCACCATGACCTCAGGCCAGTGGACCATGGGCGCCATGACGAAGTGGAGGGTGTGGCTGCCCAGGGACAGGGTCTCCCCCTCTTTCACTGCGATCATGCGGGAGGCGTAGTCCTTCTCGAAGAACTGGGCAATCATCTGCTTGGTCTTGTAGGAACCGACCAGCTGCATGTCCGGGTATTCGTCCGCCAGGGCCGCAATATTGGCCGAGTGGTCGGGCTCGAGGTGCTGAACGACGAGGTAGTCCGGCTTGCGCCCGCCGAGGACGGTCTTGACATTCTTCATCCACTGCTCGGACCCCCGCTTGTCGCAGGTATCCATGACCGCAATCTTCTCGTCCAGGATCACATACGAATTGTAGCTGACCCCGGTCGGCACCGGGTACTGGCTCTCGAAAAGGTCAATCGTGGTGTCATCCACGCCGGTATATCTAATGCTTTCTGAAACGTCCATTCTTTTCTCCATCAGACATCCGCCTTCCAGAGGCCGTGGAGATTACAGTATGCATAGACCGCTACAGCCTTGTCTCCGGGCGCAACGGTGAATTGAGCCTGTGGCGCATCCGAAGGAGTCAGCTTCGTGAGCTGGAAGCCCTTCTCGGTCTCGAGGCAGATCCACTGAATATAATGGGCGTCCGTCATGGGATGCTCTACGGAGCCTACGACAGCTTTGATTGTGCTGCCTTCTACTGTAACGGCCGGAACATGCTTTTCCTGAGCCGCATCGACTTCACCGGGAACCAGTTCCTTCATGGGCTCCCCGCAGCAGGTCGGCGTGCAGGCCGTCTTTTCGATGAAGGCAACAAAATTTCCGCATTTCATACAACGATAAAAGTACATGGCAACTACCCCTTTCTCTAAAGAAGCAAAAATGTCAGGCGGCACCCGCCGCTACAAAAGGATTGTAACATACTTATCCTGCCGCGTCCTGCTTTTCACGAATTATTCATGAATGAATCCCAAGGACTTCGAAGGCTTCTTTGTATGGAGCGTGGCAGAGGCCCTTCTCCGTGATAATTCCAGTGAAAAGGCTGTGGTCAGAGACATCGAAGGCCGGGTTGAAGACATCGACGCCTTCCGGGGCCATCCGCTCCTTGTACCACATTTCGGTGACCTCGTCTTTGTCCCGCATCTCAATCGGAATCTCTTCCCCGGTCGGGGTGTTCATATCGATGGTCGAGCTCGGGGCGCAGATATACATGGGAATCCCGTAGTGGTGGGCCAGGATGGAAAGGCCACTGGTGCCGATCTTGTTCGCCGCGTCCCCGTTGGCCGCCACCCGGTCGCAGCCAACGAAAATGATGTCAACCTTCCCCGACTTCATCAGAAGGGAAGCCATATTGTCGCACTGGACCGTGGTCGGAATGCCCGAATGAAAGAGCTCGAAGGAGGTAAGGCGGGCCCCCTGCAGGAGGGGGCGGGTCTCGTCGCAGTAGACGTGCATGTCTTCCGGTGCCCAGCCCCTTTCGAGAGCCATATACATGGGGGCCGTGGCCGTCCCGTACTTGGCCGTGGCCAGGGTGCCGGCGTTGCAGTGGGTCAGGATGCCCAGTGGTTTCTCATCCTTTTTGAGTTCCTTCATGAGACCGAAACCGATCTCCCCGATGCTGCGGGAAATGGCCACATCCTCTTCCCGGATGCGGTCGGCTTCCTCATAGAGGATCTCTTTGATTTCAGCTATCGGCTTATCCGAATTGGCTTTGACAGCGTCTTCCATCCGTTTCAGAGCCCAGAAAAGGTTGACCGCTGTGGGCCGGGAAGAGGCGAGATAGTCCTTGTCCCTTTCGAAAGACATGAGAAAGCCCGCATAATCAGAGGCCTCATAAGAATTCGAAAGCACTGCCATCCCGTAGGCCGCGCAGACACCGATGGCCGGAGCCCCCCGCACACGGAGCTTCTTGATGGCCTCGTAAATCTCTTCCGCCGTCGCAATCTGAATCCGCTTGATTGTCCCCGGCAGCAGGGTCTGGTCGATGATGTCGACGCTCTTTTTCTCCGGCCCCCACTTGACCGTGATTACTTTCTCAAAAAAATCATCCAGTGATGACATGGGAACTCCTTTCAAAACCTGGGCAGCAGGAAGACGAATCCGAAACGGTAGCGCACAAAGGCGTAGACCAGGGCGAGCACAATCGGAATCGAAAGGGCCACGGCCCGGTAGGCCCGGTCCTTCTCAATCCCCCAGACACTGGCAAAAATCGAAAGCACGCAGAAGACGATGCTGATCAGGTGGTGGGGGGAGACCGCCCGGAACTCGAAGATGTGGTTCACGAGACAGCAGGCCGTCACCGTCTCAAACAGGGCCAGTAGGACCGCAAACACCGGCCCCTTCAGGGTAGCGAGATAGGCCAATATGCCCCCGGCAATCGTCACGATGAGGAAGAGAATAATGTGACCGCGTACATAGGCTATAAATCCACCCTTCCCAAGGACCGGCCACTGGACCAGGAGCATGAGGGTCAGGCCCACCAGGAAGAAGACGATGGTCTGAAAGAAGCTGATGGCGAAGTTGTCGTTCCGCGCGGCCAGAAGCAGACCGAAGAAGACCCACCACTCCCAGGCCCGGAAGAAGTCCGTGAAGGACGTTCCATTCATGTAGCCGATCTGGGCAAAGAGCCCGGCCAGGAGCCCCGAAATCAGGGCAATTGCGATAGCCCGGCCCCATGTCATATATTTTCCATTAAACAGACTTTTCAAATGGTATACCTCCCGTATGTTTTTCGCACCGCTCCTTATTTTGCCACGAAACAGGCGCCCCCGCAACCATATTATTCAATAGAAAAAAGCGCCGCGCATATGCGCGACGCCTCATTATTTCATTTGGGCTGTACCGTCAATGATTACTCAATGACAGTAGTAACACGGCCTGAACCTACGGTGTGGCCACCTTCACGAATAGCGAAGGTAAGACCCTGCTCCATAGCTACGGGGTGAATCAGCTCGATGTCCATCTCGACGTTGTCGCCGGGCATGCACATCTCAGTTCCCTGGGGAAGAGTGATGATACCGGTAACATCAGTCGTACGGAAGTAGAACTGAGGACGGTAGTTGTTGAAGAAAGGAGTATGACGGCCACCCTCGTCCTTGGTCAGAACGTAAACCTGAGCCTTGAACTTGTGATGGCAGGTAACAGTGCCGGGCTTAGCCAGAACCTGTCCACGCTCGATGTCCTCACGGTCGATACCACGGAGAAGAGCACCGATGTTGTCGCCTGCAAGAGCCTGATCCAGAGTCTTCCGGAACATCTCGATACCGGTGCAGACGGTCTTCTTTGTCTCTTCCTTGATGCCGACAATTTCTACTTCGTCGTTCAGGTTCAGAGTACCACGCTCTACACGGCCGGTTGCAACAGTACCACGGCCGGTGATGGTGAATACGTCCTCGACAGGCATAAGGAAAGGCTTGTCTGTATCACGCTGGGGATCAGGGATGTAGGAATCTACTGTGTCCATGAGCTCCATGATCTTGTCGCCCCAGTTGCCGCCGAGGGAAGTACCGTCAGCAAGCTTTGCCTCTGCGGAAGGATCCTGCAGAGCCTGGAAAGCGGAACCCTTGATGATGGGGCAGCCTTCGAAACCATACTCTTCGAGCTGCTCGGTAACTTCCATCTCAACGAGCTCAAGAAGCTCAGGGTCATCGACCATATCGCACTTGTTCAGGAATACGATGATGTAAGGAACGCCGACCTGACGGGCAAGGAGGATGTGCTCCTTGGTCTGAGCCATAACGCCGTCGGTAGCTGCAACAACGAGGATAGCGCCATCCATCTGAGCAGCGCCGGTGATCATGTTCTTGACATAATCGGCATGGCCGGGGCAGTCAACGTGTGCGTAGTGACGCTTCTCGGTCTGATACTCTACGTGTGCAGTAGAGATGGTGATACCACGCTCTCTCTCCTCGGGAGCCTTGTCGATCTGATCGAATGCCTCAGCCTTGTTGCCGGGTACACGCTCGGAAAGGACCTTGGTGATAGCTGCTGTAAGGGTAGTCTTGCCGTGATCGACATGACCGATGGTACCGATGTTACAATGCGGCTTGGTTCTGTCAAAATGCTCTTTTGCCATTTCTTTGTTTTCCTCCTGACAAAATCTGTTGCTTGCAAAAAGAAAATAGTGTCATGTTTAAAACCGACTAAAGTCGATTATATAAAAATTGTTGTCCTTTTTCAAGGACTATTCTTGTGACAGGAAGCCCCTCCGGGAAATCCCCGGCGTACTTTCCTGAAAAGCTTTATCAGCCCTTGTTGTTCACGATCTTGTCCTGAACCTGCTTCGGAGCCGGCTCATACTTGTCGAAGAACATGGAGAAGTTTCCACGGCCCTGGGTGATGGAACGAAGGTCTGTGGAGTAGCCGAACATTTCCGAAAGGGGAACGAAGGCCTTGACCAGACGGCCGTTACCTACAGACTCCATACCCTCGACACGGCCACGACGGGAGTTCAGATCTCCGATGACATCGCCCATGTATTCCTCAGGCATGGTAACTTCTACCTTCATGATAGGCTCGAGGATGCAGGGAGCTGCCTTCGTCATGGCTTCCTTGAAACAGAGACTACCTGCGATATGGAAGGCCATTTCGGAGGAATCGACTTCATGGTAGGATCCGTCGTATACGGTAGCGTGAACGCCGAGTACGGGGAAACCTGCGAGGATACCGTTCTGGGCAGCCTCTTCAATACCTTCGCCGACTGCGGGGATATATTCCTTGGGAATGTTTCCGCCGACGACCTCGGAATCGAACTTGAAAGTCTCTTCGCCGTTGGGATCCATGGGTTCAAAGCGGACCTTGCAGTGACCGTACTGACCACGGCCGCCGGACTGCTTTGCATACTTGTATTCCTGATCGACAGGCTTTGTGAAGGTCTCCTTGTAGGCAACCTGGGGTGCGCCGACGTTTGCTTCGACATTGAACTCACGAAGCAGACGGTCAACGATGATCTCCAGATGGAGCTCGCCCATGCCGGCGATAATGGTCTGACCGGTCTCCTCATCCGTGTGGGCACGGAAGGTGGGATCCTCTTCAGCGAGCTTTACGAGAGCCTCGGACATCTTCTGCTGGCCGGCCTTGGTCTTGGGCTCGATGGCGAGCTCGATAACGGGCTCAGGGAACTCCATGGACTCAAGGATTACCGGATGCTGCTCATCGCAGATGGTGTCACCGGTGGATGTATTCTTGAAACCTACGATGGCGATGATGTCGCCGGCGAAGGCTTCGTCCAGCTCCTGCCGCTTGTCTGCGTGCATGAGGAGGATACGGCCGACACGTTCCTTCTTGCCCTTCGTGGAGTTGAGGACGTAGGAACCTGCCTTGATGTGGCCGGAATATACACGGGCAAATGCCAGACGGCCTACGAAAGGATCGGTCAGGATCTTGAATGCCAGGGCGGAGAAAGGTGCGTCATCCGTCGTAGCCCGCTCGATCGGGTTGCCGTCCATATCGGTACCCTCGACATCGGGGATATCGGTAGGTGCAGGCATGAAGTCTACAATACCGTCGAGGAGCTTCTGGATACCCTTGTTCTGATGAGCGGAACCGCAGAATACGGGAACGCCCTGGGAAGTAACGGTACCCTTGCGGAGGCCGGCCTTGAGTTCGGGAATAGAAGGCTCCTCGCCCTCGAGGTACTTCTCCATCAGGTCTTCGTCGAAATCGCAGATCTTCTCAACAAGCTCTGTATGGTAAACCTCGGCATCGTCCTTCATGTCGTCAGGAATGTCGGTGATTTCGATATCCTGGCCGAGCTTGTCATGGTAGAGATATGCCTTCATCTCGAACAGGTCAACGACGCCGTCGAAATGGTCTTCCTTACCGATGGGGAGCTCGCAGACAACGGGGTTCTTGCCGAGCTTTGTCTTGATTTCTTCTACTGTGTTGTAGAAGTCAGCGCCCAGGATGTCCATCTTGTTGACGAAGGCCATACGGGGTACGTTGTACTTGTCGGCCTGACGCCATACGTTCTCGGACTGAGGCTCAACACCGCCCTTTGCATCGAAGACGCCGACAGCGCCATCGAGTACGCGGAGGGACCGCTCAACCTCGACCGTGAAGTCTACGTGGCCGGGAGTATCGATGATATTGATCCGGTGCTCCTGGGCACCCTTCCGGGGCTTGTTCTGATCCTGGGGCGTCCAGTGGCATGTCGTAGCAGCGGAAGTAATGGTGATACCTCTCTCCTGCTCCTGCTCCATGTAGTCCATGGTAGCCGTACCTTCGTAGGTCTCACCGATCTTGTAGTTAACACCGGTGTAGTACAGGATACGCTCTGTGAGGGTTGTCTTTCCGGCATCGATATGAGCCATGATACCGATATTCCTGGTTCTCTCCAGAGGATATTCTCTCTGTCCCAATATCTTTCCCTCCTATTAGAATCTGTAATGAGCGAAGGCCTTGTTTGCCTCTGCCATTCTGTGCATTTCTTCTTTTCTCTTGACTGCAGCGCCTGTGTTGTTTGCAGCGTCCATGATCTCTGCTGCAAGACGGGCCTGCATGGTCTTCTCGCTTCTCTTTCTCGAGAAGGTGGTCAGCCAGCGAAGGCCAAGGGCCTGCCTTCTGGCGGGATTTACCTCGATAGGTACCTGATAGGTGGCACCACCGACACGACGGGCCTTGACTTCAAGAACCGGCATGATATTGTTCATAGCCCCTTCGAATACTTCAAGAGCGGGCTTACCTGTCTTCTCGGCAACCTCATCGAAAGCTCCGTAAACAATCTTCTCTGCGACGCCTTTTTTGCCGTCGAGCATGATATTGTTGATGAGCTTCGTAACTACCTTGCTGTTGTAGATGGGGTCTGCCAGAACGTCTCTCTTCTGAATATGTCCTTTACGCGGCACGTTACTTCCCTCCTTAGCTATGGAAGCTAATTCTTCGGTACTCACAATATGTGTCCGAGCCGGGTATCATTTATATGTAAAAAGAATTCCCGACAAAAACCTATTGTAAAAACCTTATGACTAATGTAGATCTTTTCGCCGCCTTCATGCGGCAGGAAGGGCGGTCAATCCGCCTCACCGAATCTGCAAAAGCAGATTACTTCGCAGCCTTGGGCCGCTTAGCGCCATACTTGGAACGGGCCTGCTTACGGTCAGCAACACCTGCTGTATCGAGGGTTCCGCGGATTACGTGATAACGGGTACCGGGAAGGTCCTTGACACGGCCGCCTCTGACCATAACAACGCTATGCTCCTGAAGGTTGTGGCCTTCGCCGGGGATATAGCTTGTGACCTCGATGCCGTTTGAAAGACGTACACGGGCGATCTTCCGGAGAGCCGAATTAGGCTTCTTGGGGGTCGCTGTCTTTACAGCGGTGCAAACCCCTCTCTTCTGGGGAGAAGCATAGCTCGTAGGCTTCTTCTGGAGAGAGTTGAAGGATTTGCCGAGGGCGGGGGACTTGGACTTCTTTGCGAAAGTCTGTCTGCCCTTCCGTACTAACTGGTTGAATGTCGGCATTCTTTTTTCACCTCCTGATGAAATATATGAATAATACAGTGCATGAACGTTTCATAAGAGCCCGGAAAAAGGGCCTATCAACTCCCTTTCCCGCGCCGGGGCGCAAAAGTCCCTTCAAACGCACGCTAGAATATTATAGTAACGCTGTCTTCCCTTGTCAAGCAGAAAAAACGCAGGAGCAGATACGTAAATTTCCGTATCCGCTCCCGCGTTTTACATTAGTAATAAATCAGCTGAAAATCATTCCTCGTCTGAAACGACGGTCTTTTCACCCAGGACCTCGTCCCCGTCGTCGCCCTCGAGTTCGAAGCCGGCGGCCGGTGCATCCGCATAGGTGTAGTTCGTGTTCAGATGGATATCCCGGTAGCGCTTCATGCCTGTGCCGGCAGGAATCAGCTTTCCGATGATGACGTTTTCCTTCAGGCCGATCAGGTGGTCTTCCTTGCCGTTGATGGCGGCGTCGGTCAGAACTCTCGTCGTCTCCTGGAAGGAAGCGGCGGAAAGGAAGGAATCCGTAGCAAGGGAAGCCTTCGTGATACCGAGGAGGATCCGCTTGGAATCGATGGGCTTCTTGCCTTCCGCCTCGAGTTCCTCGTTCGTGTCCTCGACGTCGAGATAGTCGACGGAGGAGCCGGGCAGGAAGGTGGAATCGCCGGCATCTTCGATCCGGGTCTTCTTCATCATCTGGTGGACGATGATCTCGATATGCTTGTCGGAAATATCAACGCCCTGCAGACGGTAAACTCTCTGGACCTCGCGCAGGATGTAGTCCTGAACGGCTGTAATGCCCTTGATGCGCAGAAGGTCGTGAGGATCCACGGAGCCTTCGGTCAGCTCGTCGCCGGCCTCGAGCACCTGGTCCTGCAGCACCTTGATGTGGCTGCCGTAAGGAATCAGGTAAGTCTTGGACTCGCCGTCCTCGGGGTTCGTGATGACGATTTCCCTCTTCTTTTTCGTCTCCTGGATATCGACCTTGCCGGGGATTTCCGTGACGATGGCAAGACCCTTGGGCTTTCTTGCCTCGAAAAGCTCCTCGACTCGGGGAAGACCCTGGGTAATGTCGGACCCTGCGACACCGCCGGTATGGAAGGTACGCATGGTCAGCTGGGTACCGGGCTCACCGATGGACTGGGCCGCGATTATGCCGACAGCCTCGCCGACCTGTACGGGCTGGCCGGAAGCCATGTTCGCCCCGTAGCACTTGGCGCAGATGCCGTCCTTGGACCGGCAGTTCAGGATATTCCGGATCTTGACCTTTGTAACGGGCTGGCCCTTGTCGTCTACGCCGACAGTCACGATCTTCTCTGCACGGGCAGGGGTGATCATGTGGTTTGCCTTAACGATGAGGTTTCCGTCCTTGTCATAAATATCGAGGCAGGAGAAACGGCCTGTAATCCGGTCCTGCAGGGTCTCGATGGTCTCCTTGCCGCTCGTAAAGGCCTTGACCCAGGTACCGGGGATTTCCCGGCCTGTGCCTTCGACGCAGTCGCGCTCGCGGATGATGAGCTCCTGGGAGACATCGACAAGACGTCTCGTAAGGTAGCCGGAATCGGCAGTACGGAGGGCCGTATCGGAAAGGCCCTTGCGGGCGCCGTGGGCGGACATGAAGTACTCCAGTACGTCCAGACCCTCACGGAAGTTCGACTTGATGGGCAGCTCGATGGTACGGCCCGTCGTATCGGCCATCAGGCCTCGCATGCCGGCCAGCTGCTTGATCTGCTTGTCGGAACCACGGGCTCCGGAGTCGGCCATCATGAAGATATTGTTGTAAGGATCGAGGCCGTCCAGCAGGTCTTTCGTCAGCTGGTCATCGGTCTTCTTCCAGGTATCGACGACTTCCTTGTAGCGCTCTTCCTCGGATACGAGACCTCTCCGATACTGGGCAGTGATCTTGTCGACCGTCTGCTCGGCGCTGTGGATGAGCTCTTCCTTGGAAGCGGGCACAGTCATATCCGAAATGGATACGGTCATGGCAGCCAGGGTCGAATACTTGTAGCCCATGGCCTTGACGTCATCGAGGACCTCGGCGGTCTTCGTGGCACCATGCGTATGGATGACGTGCTCGAGAATATTCTTTAAGTCCTTCTTCTTTACGAGGAAGTCGATTTCCAGGTCGCAGGCATTGGCCGGATTGGTCCGGTCCACAAAGCCCAGGTCCTGGGGGATGATTTCATTGAAGATGCAGCGGCCGAGGGAGGTGTCGAGCACCTTCGATACGGTCGTTCCGTCGGGCAGGGTCTTCTCCATGCGGATCTTGATCTTGGACTGGAGGGTGATGACCTTGTTCTCCTTGGCCAGGATGGCTTCGTTGACGGACTTAAAGTACTTGCCCTCGCCGGGTTCCCCGTCACGCTGCTGGGTGATGTAGTAGATACCCAGTACCATATCCTGGGACGGAACGGCTACGACACCGCCGTCCGAAGGCTTCAGGAGGTTGTTCGGGGAGAGCAGCATGAAGCGGCACTCCGCCTGGGCCTCTTCCGTGATGGGAAGGTGGGCAGCCATCTGGTCGCCATCGAAGTCGGCGTTATAAGCCGCGCAGACAAGGGGGTGAAGCTTGATGGCCTTGCCTTCGACGAGGATCGGCTCGAAAGCCTGGATACCGAGACGGTGCAGGGTCGGGGCACGGTTGAGCATTACGGGATGCTCTTTGATGACATCCTCGAGGATGTCCCATACCTCGGGCTCTACCCGCTCTACCTTCTTCTTGGCACTCTTGATGTTCTGGGCCTTGCCCTGGGCAACGAGCTCTTTCATTACGAAGGGCTTGAAAAGCTCGAGAGCCATAGGCTTGGGCAGACCGCACTGCCAGATCTTCAGCGTAGGTCCGATACAGATAACGGAACGGCCTGAGTAGTCGACACGCTTGCCGAGGAGGTTCTGCCGGAAACGGCCGCCCTTGCCTTTCAACATGTCGGAAAGGGACTTCAGGGGCCGGTTGCCGGGACCCGTGACAGGCCGGCCGCGGCGCCCGTTGTCGATCAGGGCGTCAACGGCTTCCTGCAACATCCGCTTCTCATTTCTGACGATAATCTCGGGAGCCCCGAGGTCAAGGAGACGGCGGAGACGGTTATTTCTATTGATGATTCTTCTATACAGGTCGTTCAGGTCGGACGTGGCGAAACGGCCGCCGTCCAGCTGAACCATGGGACGAAGGTCCGGAGGGATGACGGGAATTACGTTCAGGATCATCCACTCGGGCTTGTTTCCGGACTTGCGGAAAGCCTCTACGACCTCGAGCCGCTTGATGATGCGAGCCCGCTTCTGGCCGGAAGCGTTCTCCAGCTCGCCTGTGAGTTCAGCGTATTCCTTCTCCAGGTCGACAGCCTTCAAAAGCTCCTGGATGGACTCGGCGCCCATGCCGGCCCGGAAGGCATCGCCGTACTGGTCGCGGGCATCGTTGTATTCGGCCTCGGAAAGGACCTGCTTGTAGGAAAGGTTCGTCCCTTCGCCGGGATCCAGTACGATATAGGAGGCGAAGTAGAGGACTCTCTCCAGAGTCCGGGGGCTGATGTCCAGGATCAGGCCCATGCGGGAAGGGATGCCCTTGAAATACCAGATGTGGGAAACAGGGGCAGCAAGCTCAATATGGCCCATCCGCTCACGGCGGACAGAGGACTTCGTGACCTCAACGCCGCATCGGTCGCAGACAACGCCCTTGTAGCGGATCTTCTTGTACTTGCCGCAGTGGCACTCCCAGTCCTTCGTGGGTCCGAAGATCTTCTCGCAGAAGAGGCCGTCCTTTTCAGGCTTTAAGGTACGATAATTGATGGTCTCGGGCTTCTTGACCTCACCGAAGGACCATTCCCGGATCTTTTCGGGGGAGGCAAGGCCAATCTTTATCGATTCAAAATCCACATTCGATGAAACTTCTGTTCTCGGCACGAATAGTTACCTCCTCTTAGTCTTCTTCGGAATCGGATCCGATGCTGGAAATGGCGGACAGCAGGGCATTATCATTGTCCCCGAGAATCTCGCCGTCATCCGGTCCGAAATCCTCATCCGCGTCCTCATCGGGCTCTTCTTCCACATTCTTCAGCGTCTCGGAATCCGCATCGAATTCCTGCTTCGTGAAGCCGGCCTTTTCAAAGGACTCGTTCGACTCGAAGGCGTAGTTCCGGTCGCCCTGGATGATGGAGTTCAGATTCGTGTTGCCGTAATCCGAAGCTTCCATGAGCTTGACCTCGTTGCCGTCGTGGTCGAGGAGCTTGACATCGAGAGCCAGGGACTGGAGCTCCTTCAGGAGTACCTTGAAGGACTCGGGCGTTCCGGGCGTAGGAATGTTCTGGCCCTTGATGATGGCCTCGTAGGTCTTGACACGGCCCACGACATCATCGGACTTGACGGTCAGAATCTCCTGCAGGGTGTAGGCAGCGCCGTACGCCTCGAGGGCCCATACCTCCATCTCTCCGAAACGCTGGCCGCCGAACTGGGCCTTGCCGCCGAGAGGCTGCTGGGTGACAAGGGAGTAAGGACCGGTGGAACGGGCGTGGATCTTGTCGTCTACCATGTGGTGGAGCTTGAGGTAGTGCATGTGGCCGATGGTGACCGGGGAATCGAATTCCTCGCCGGTACGGCCGTCACGAAGCTGTACCTTGCCGTCGCGGCTGATGGGAACGCCCTTCCAGAGCGCCCTGTGGTCGCGGTGGTCATAGAGGTACTGCATGACCTCGGGGAGAACGACATCCTTGTACTTGGCCTCGAACTCTTCCCACTCCGTATTTGCATAATCGTTTGCCATCTCGAGGAGGTCGGAAATATCCTTCTCGTTCGCTCCGTCGAAGATGGGGGTCGAAATATTAAAGCCCAGGACCTTTGCCGCCAGGGAAAGGTGAATCTCCAGGACCTGTCCGATGTTCATTCGGGAAGGTACGCCCAGAGGGTTAAGAACGATGTCCAGAGGGCGGCCGTTCGGCAGGTAGGGCATGTCCTCTACAGGAAGGACTCTTGAAACGACACCCTTGTTTCCGTGACGTCCGGCCATCTTGTCGCCGGCCTGAATCTTTCTCTTCTGGGCGATGCAGATGTGGACGCTCTTGTTGACGCCGGGCGGCAGCTCGTCGCCGTTTTCTCTTTTAAATACGCGGGCATCGATGATGGTGCCATATACGCCGTGGGGAACGGTCAGGGAAGTATCCCGGACCTCTCTGGCCTTCTCACCGAAGATGGCGCGCAGGAGGCGCTCCTCAGCCGTAAGCTCTGTCTCGCCCTTGGGGGTTACCTTTCCGACCAGGACATCTCCGGCCCGGACCTCTGCTCCGATACGGATGACGCCGTTTTCATCGAGGTCCTTCAGGCCCTCTTCGCCGACGCCGGGTACATCGCGGGTGATCTCTTCCGGTCCCAGCTTCGTATCCCGGGCTTCCGTCTCGTATTCCTCGAGGTTGATGGAGGTATATACATCCTTCTGAACGAGCTTCTCGGAAAGAAGGACCGCGTCCTCGTAGTTGTAGCCCTCCCAGGTCATGAACCCGATCAGGGGGTTCTTGCCCAGGCCCAGCTCGCCGCCGCTTGTTGCGGGGCCGTCAGCGATGACCTCGCCCTCTTCGACGTGGTCGCCCTTGAAGACGATGCAGCGCTGGTTGTAGCAGTTCGACTGGTTCGAGCGCTCGAACTTCGTCAGAATATATTCATCCTTCTCGCCGTTGTCATCACGGACGACAACAATGCGGCGGGCTTCCGCCATCTCAACGGTTCCGGCATGCTTTGCGACAACGCAGACACCGGAGTCGACAGCGGTCTTTTCCTCCATGGCGGTACCGATGACCGGGGCCTCTGTCGTCAGAAGAGGCACGGCCTGCCGCTGCATGTTGGAGCCCATGAGGGCTCGGTTCGCATCGTCGTTCTGCAGGAAAGGAATGAGGGACGTAGCGACGGAGAAGACCATGCGGGGAGATACGTCCATATAGTCGAACATGGAACGGGGATACTCCTGGGTCTCATCCCGGAAACGGCCGGAGACAGACTTTCTTACGAAATGGCCCTCCTCGTCCAGTTTCTCGTTCGCCTGGGCTACGTGATAATCGTCTTCCTCATCGGCGGTCATGTAGACAACTTCGTCCGTGACACGGGGGTTGTCCTTGTCCGTCTTGTCGATCTTCCGATAAGGAGCCTCGATGAAGCCGTATTCATTGATCCGGGCGAAAGTAGCCAGAGAGTTGATCAGACCGATATTCGGTCCTTCAGGGGTCTCAATGGGGCACATTCTTCCGTAGTGGGAATAATGTACATCTCGGACCTCGAATCCGGCCCGGTCACGGGACAGACCGCCGGGACCAAGGGCGGAAAGACGT
This sequence comes from uncultured Lachnospiraceae bacterium, assembly GCA_900316075.1. Taxonomy (GTDB): domain Bacteria; phylum Bacillota; class Clostridia; order Lachnospirales; family Lachnospiraceae; genus RUG306. Next base: position 118,528 of record ONBT01000002.1, read on the forward strand.
CTCTTGTGGGTAAGCTCACCCAGAGGATTCGTCTGGTCCATGAACTGGGACAGCTGGGAGGAACCGAAGAATTCCTTCACGGCTGCAGTCACAGGCTTGATATTAATGAGGGACTGGGGAGAGATAATCTCCTGGTCCTGGGTGGTCATACGCTCTCTGACGACACGCTCCATACGGGAGAGGCCGATGCGGTACTGGTTCTGCAGCAGCTCGCCGACAGAACGGATTCTACGGTTGCCCAGATGATCGATATCGTCTTTGTTTCCGATGCCCCACTCAAGGTGCATATTGTAATTTATGGAAGCGAAGATATCCTCTCTCGTAATATGCTTGGGAACGAGGTCATGGATATTGGCCTTGAGGGCCTCCTTCAGGTCCTCTTCCTCCGTGTGCTCCTCAAGAATCTGCTTCAGGACAGGGAAATATACCATCTCCTTGATGCCGAGTTCGGCCTTGGGGTCGAAGTCGACATAAGCGGAGAGGTCTACCATCATATTGGAAAGAACCTTCTCGTTCCGCTCCTCTGTCTGAATCCAGACATAGGGAACCGCCGCGTCCTGGATCTTCTTTGCCAGAGCCCGGTCAAGGTGGGTGCCGGCGGAAGCAATGATTTCACCGGTCTCCTCGTCAACGACATCCTCAGCCAGGGTATGGCCGGCGATGCGGTTTCTGAAGGAAAGTTTCTTATTGAATTTGTAACGGCCGACCTTCGCCAGGTCATATCGGCGGGGGTCAAAGAACATGCCCGTGATCAGAGACTCTGCGCTCTCGACAGCCAGAGGCTCGCCGGGACGGATCTTCTTGTAGAGTTCAAGGAGGCCCTTCTCGTAGGA
>ONBT01000009.1 GCA_900316075.1 uncultured Lachnospiraceae bacterium
CCGAGCGCCCATACATGAAGAAAAGACACCATGGCGGATTCGCCGCCGCCTAAGTTCAGGCAGTCGTTCCAGTCGGCCCGGAGTCCGAGACAGATGCCGTCCGCCCCGGTCTCTTTGTCCGAGAAGTCCAGAATCCGCTTCATATGCTCGTAGACGCTGGCCTCGCCGCCGTCGGCAAAGCCGACGCGCTCGGCCGCGAGCCCCGTATCCCCCGTCTCCCGGATGTACTCCACGATGGCAGGGACGAGCCAGAGGGCATCGTCGGAGCAGGCGTCCTCCAGCCCGTGGACATAGGAAGAAGCGTCCCGGTCCGGAATCACGGTCGGGGACTTGAAGGGCTTTTTGGCATTGGGATCTCTGGGGGCGAACCAGGCCGGCTCAAAAAGGTGGATTCCGTAGCCTGTGCTTGTGAGCCCCGACAGCAGTTCCATGATCCGCTGCCGGCAGCGGGCCGGATTCGAATGGGGAATCGTCATGGCGTCCTGGGCCGTGTCCCGGTAGCCAAGGCCTGTCCGCCCGCCGACTTCGATGAAGGAGGCAAAGCGGGAGAAAGTGATATTGACCTCGGCCTGGTAGAGGTTCCAGATATTGAGCATGGTGTTCATATCCTTATCCGGGGTATGAACCGTCTGCTTTCTGATCTTTGCCTCCCAATATTCCTTCAGACGGCCGTACTCGAAGTCCGCGGCCGCCGGGTCCTGGTACTTCTTCCGGAGCCGGGTGCCTTCAATCTCTCCCCCTTCGCCCAGGAGGAAAATGATTCTCTTCTTCTCTCCGGGCTGCAGGGTGAGACGCTTCATGAAGGCTGCGCAGTGGTTGCCGGTCAGCTCGACGGACTGGGAAGTTTCTCCTTTGACCACCGCCTCCGGGGCCTTCTCCGAGCCGTAGGTTCCGAGGAAGCTGTCCCGCATGGTGTCGAAGCCGTCCATGTCTTCATTTGATGTGAAGAACTGATATGCCCCCTCCTCATAGTGGAGGTCGTAGAGAATGATTCCGTTTTTGACTTCCGTACCCGTGCAGTAGAGACTCATCTGGAAGTTCTGGTTGTCCGACTGGACCTGGTGGAAAGAGAACTCGCAGTAAGGAAAAAGCGAGATATCCTTCGGCTCATCCCCGGTGTTTTCCAGGGTCACGTCCCAGAGGAGGACGTCCTCGCCCAGGGGAACCGCCATCTTCTGCACGGCATGAATATCCCGGTAGTCGCACTCATAGACGGAGTAGGAAAGGCCGTGGCGAGCCTTGTAGCGAGCCGCAGTGAGGGGCTTCCCCACCGGCTGCCAGGAGACGGACCAGAAGTCCCCGTCGCTATTGTCTCTGAGGTAGGTATAGAAGCCCGGGGAATCCATGGGCACCCCGTTGCCCCGAAACTTCGTAATCCGGTGGTTCTCCGCCGAGCCGCAGAAGAGGTAGCCCCCGGCCGTATGATTTACGACCGCGCACATTCTCTCCACGCCCAGGTAGTTGGTCCACGAAGCCGGCAGGTCCACCCGGTCCATCACATATTCCCGCTGTTCATCGTCGAAATGTCCGTACTGCATGTCTTCTCCTTGAATGATTGTTTGAAGCCCGCCCCATGCGCTGCAGGGCATTTCAGAGCCGCCCGGTCCGCCGCACAGGACACCACTTTCATTGCAAGAAGAGTATAAAAAAAGCAGGCATTCCGCTGAATGCCTGCTCTTGTCAACTTTTTATCCCGCCTTGCGGCCAGGAAGTATTCAATTTTCGGAAAGCACCCTGCAGATGGTCCCCCCGCCGAAGACGCAGTCCCCGTCGTAGAAGACCGCCGCCTGGCCCTTGGTGATTGCCCGCTGGGGCTCGTCGAAAGTGACTCTGTAGTAGGTCTCTGCGGGGCTATAGGTATAAAGCTTGTTGGCGGAGCCGGAAGACTCCTTTTCAAAATACCCTTCTGCCTCTTCCGCTGTCAGCTTCTCCAGTGTCCCGGGCGCCTCGTGCCCCCGGTAACGGGTCATGACAGAGAGCTTCACCGGCACATCAAGGGAGTCCGTCATGATGAGGTTCATATCGGAGACCAGGAAGGACTTCGAGAAAACTCTTGCCTCCCTTCCCACGTATACAAGATTCTTCTCCATGTCCTTGTCGTAAACGAAGATGCGCTCTCCGGCCGCAATTCCAAGGCCCTTGCGCTGGCCGGTCGTGTAGCGGACCGCCCCCTTGTGGCGGCCTATACGATGTCCTTCTTCATCGAGAAAATCGCCTTCAGGATAGGTCTTTCCGGTATAGCGCTCCATAAAGGCCGCGTAATCCCCGTCGGGCACGAAGCAGATGTCCTGGGAGTCGCCTTTCTTCGCATTGATGAGCTCATGCTCTTCTGCAATCTTCCTCGTCTCTTCCTTCGTCATGCCGCCGAGGGGAAAGATGGTGTGGGCAAGCTCGTCCTGGGTCATGGAGTAGAGGACATAGGACTGGTCCTTGGCCGGATCCAGCCCCCGCTTCAAAAGCCACCGGCCCCGGCCCTCGTCGTACTCGATCCGGGCATAGTGGCCGGTCACCACATAGTCAAATCCCTTGTCGTTGGCGCATTTCCGCAGGGCTGCAAACTTGAGGTAGCGGTTGCACTCAATGCAGGGATTGGGCGTGCCCCCGGCCTCGTAAGTGGCGATGAAGGGCTTTATGACCCGGTCGGCAAACTCGGCCGACAGGTCCAGAATCTCATACTTCATCCCCAGCTTGATGGCGACATAGGCGGCGTCATAGATGTCCTGGTCCGAGCAGCAGGTCTTCGTCTTCTTCTGCACCGGGGCGTCGCTAATATCATAGAGCTTCATCGTCGCGCCCATGCAGGTGTAGCCCCTCTCCAGCATCAGCACCGCCGACACCGAAGAATCCACACCCCCGCTCATGGCTATAAGCGCCGTCTTACTCATTCACTACCTGCCTCCCATTGGCGGACTTTTGCGTCAAATCCACTTATGCGGCCCAGCCAGCCGGCCTGCTTTGGCGGACTTTTGCGTCAAATCCACTTATGCGGCCCAGCCCGGCCGCCTGCTTTGGCGGACTTTTGCGTCAAATTCACTTATGCGGCCCAAGCACTCCGTCAACCTCACTCCCGCAGTCCGGACTTCTTCCTGTCCCAGAGCTCATCATATGCATATCCGGTCACCCGCTGCAGCATCTTCTTCTCCGCTTCGGTAGCGACGGAGGAATCCTCCCCCTTCCTGCGGGCAATGTCCTTCTGCACTGCGGCGAATTCTTTCTTCTGTATAGGGAAGATAATGCCCAGGATCAGAAGGCCCGTGACCAGGGCCACAGGGACGAAGATATAGATCAGGCTGATGCCGTTCAAAGTTGCTGCGGACTGGCGGAGACCCTGACTTGCCAGACCTGAATCGTAGCCGACGCCGGCCAGGAACCAGGTGATGCAGGCGGCGGAAAGGCCGGAAGAAACCTTCCGGGCGAAGGTCGCCATGCCGGAAACCGTACCGGGCCGGCGAACCGAGGTAATGAGTTCATCCACGTCGGCCATATCCGCCATGATGGCGAAAATCGATGTAAGGGTAGCCGCATTGCCGACCCCGATGAAGAAGGTGCAGATCAGGACGCCTGCGAAAGAAGCCCCCTCATGGGCGAAGGCAAGGAGGGCAAGGGTTGCAATGATACGAATCGGAGCCCCGATCAGGATGGTGGTCCGCTTCGAAGTCTTTGCCATGACCGGTCCGAAGACCAGCATGCCGCAGAGCTGGGCGATGAGAAGGACCGCCATCGTGTAGGTGAGCCAGTGCTTGGAATAACCGTTCAGCACGTCCTCCACGAAATAGAGGGCCATGCCGGAGACAAAGTCCATTCCGCACTGACCGGTCAGGTAGATGCCGACGAAGATGCGGAAAGACCGGCTCTTGAAAACGCTGACGGACTGGGCAAAGCTCTCTCCGAGGGAGGCTTTAAGGGGAGCCTTCTGGGGCTCCCAGGTCCCGGCAAAGGTGGCAATCGCCGTCAACGCATAGAGAAGACCGAAAAGCAGGGCGCATATGAGATACTGACTCTCGTTCGTCGTATCCTTGATGATGAAGGTCGGCACAAGGCCGGACACCATGGCGCCGAGCGTGGACCAGATCATACGGACATTGGAAAACTTCGACCGGGTCGCGTAGTCCTGGACCATGTCCGGCAGGAGGCCGTTATAGGGCACCATCAGGACCGTGAAGGCCGTGGAAAAGAGGACGTACATCAGGGCGTAGAAGGCAAACTTTGCGCCCACGCTCTCCGACGGAATCGTCAGCCACAGGCCGATGAAGGTGATGCCGGTCAGAATCGCCCCGACCAGGATATAGAACCGCTTGGCCCCCAGCTTGTGGACGGTCCGGTCCGTGATATTTCCCATGATGGGATCCGTGATGGCGTCCCACACATGCCCTATGAGGGGAATGACCCCGGCCAGGGCCGCCGGCATCCCGAGGGCCTTCATCAGAAAAGCCGTGAAAAATGTGTTGATGACGACGAAGGCCCCGCCCCCGGAAAACTCCGCCATGCCATAGAGCATCTGTGATTTGAGGCCGTAGGACGGCTTCCGGCCGCTGATCTGCCCCGTTTTTTCTTCTGCCATTATTCTTTCTCCTTTATTACTAATATAACCCCTATGCTACCACAGAGTGCGTTTGGAAACCCGCACGTATCTGTAGAGTTTCTGTAAATTCCCTGTAAAGCCCCCACCTTGCTGCTTCCCTCCGGAGAAGACCGCCCCGGCGAATTACATTAGTCATGCGGCATCCACAGTCGGATGAATCTTGTTGACGACGGAGCCCATGATGATGATCCGGTCCGTCCCCTCCAGGCGGGAGACGATGCTGATACAGAGCCAGCAGGACTGGCCGTCGGGCAGGGGCATGGAAACGTAGGCGTCCCGGTCGTTTTCATCCGCGTCGGCAATGGCGGCCCGGACAGACCGGTTGAAGTCCCCGCTGCCCAGGTAGACCGGGCCCCGCTGTTCAATCGTGAAGCCAAACTTGTCCGCCCACTCCCGGGCCCGGTCGCTGACCCGGAGGTAGATCAGGCTCTCGCCCTCCTTTTCGATCTGGAAGGCGATATCGCTCATGGGAATGCCCTCGAAGACGACGCCGGGGGACTTGTCGATGTCGATGAAGGCCGCCCGGGCATAGTAGTCGTACTCCGCTTTGGAGATGGACTGGTCGAGGAAGGTCGAAAGCTCTTCGGCTTTCAGGTCCTGTGGCTTGCTGAAATAGAAGCCCTGTATCAGGTTTCCACCGCACTGACGGACAAATTCCAGCTGCTCCTTCGTCTCGACTCCCTCCACCAGGGCGATGGTGTCAATGGAATGCATGAGCTGGATCATATACTTCAGGATGGCGAAAGCCTTGGGATTTTTCTCCGAATCTCTGAGGAATTCGAGGTCGATCTTCGCCGCGTTAACCCGCAGGTCCTTCAATGTGTTGAGGGAGGACATGCCGGACCCGAAGTCATCCAGCCAGACCAGGTAGCCCAGGTCCTCAAGGCGAAGGATATCCTTCCGGATCTGGGGGCTGTCGGAAAAGGCCGACTCCGTGACCTCGATTCGGAGCAGGTCCTTCGGTATCCCGTAGGAACTTACAATGCTGTCAATCCGGGCCGGCAGGTCGCAGGACTCGAAGTCGGTCCGGGAGAAATTCACGGAGACATACTTGTTCCAGACCGAAAGGTCCTGCTTCGAAAGCATGGCGCATACTTCTTTGAGGATATGAAAGTCCAGGAAGTAGGACTCATGGGCCTCTTCCAGAACCGGAACAAAGGTGCCGGGAGAGAGGAAGCCCTTCTCCGGATCATTCCACCGGGCCAGGGCCTCGAAGCCGGAGCACACCCCGGAGAGGGAGGCGATGATGGGCTGGTAGTAGGGAAGGATATAGCCCCTGTCAATGGCCTCTGCGAAGTGGTTCTGGACGAAGGTCTTTATATCCCGGGCCCTGTCCATGTCGTCGTCGTAGACCTGCAGGCCGATGCCGGTCTTCCCCCGGAGGGAATCGGCTGCATACTTCGCCATATCGATGCAGGCCCGGGCCCCGGAAGCCGCTCCCTTTTCGGAAACATGGTAGACCCCGGCCCGGAGGCGGATATAGATCTTCCCGTCGAAGGAGGACAGGCGCTGCTGGATGCGGCGCAGGCGTCTCTCGTAATCGTTCCGTTCCGTCAGCAGGGCGAAGTGATCGTTCTCCCGGCTGCAGGGGTCTCCGGGGAACTCCATGGCCAGATACTCGACCATGGCCTTCAGTATCCGGTCCCCGGTCCGGAAACCGTATTCCTTGTTCAGCTGCTGGAAGCGGTCCAGATCCAGGAAGAGGATGTACATGGCATCCGTGAGATGGATGGCATTGAGGGTCTGAACGAAGCTGCCGACTGTCAGGGCCCCGGTCAGGGCGTCGCGTTCTTCTCCCCCTTCCTCTTTTTCAAAGGCCGAGGTCTCGAGGATACTGCCCCTTGCGATGGCCTTGGACTGGAAAAGGGTCCCGTCAGCCGCCGAAATCATGGCCCGGACCTCCCGCTCATTCTGCGGACTGCCGACACAGTAGCCGATGGTCACCGTCCGGCCGGTTTCTGCATCAAAGGCCTTCTGCAATTCTTCCAGCCTTCCGGCGAAATCTTCTCTGGGCATGTCCCGGGTCATGACGAGGAATTCGTCGCCCCCGTAGCGGTAGGCCCTGAAGAAGGTCCCCTCGTATCCCCTGCACAGGCAGTCGGAGAGGCTCCGGAGCAGGGCGACACTTGCTTCTTCTCCCTTTTCGGCCAGATAGCTGCGGAAGCCGTCAATATCTATGAGAGCCGCACAGGTGAAGCTGCCCGCGAATTCCTGCATATCTTCGATCATGCCGGTGGAATTCGAAAGCCCCGTCTCTTCATCCGTTCGCCCTTTGATGTAGAGCTTGCGGTTCGCCTCCTTCAGTTCCTGCAGTATGCTGTAGCGGTCGATGAAGGAACGTCGGCGGACGACGGAAAGACCTATGCAGAGAAAAATAAAAATGAACAGGTCGTATGCATCCTGCCAGGCAAGAGGAAGCTGAAAAATCTGAAAAATTCCCGTGAAGACAGCCCCCGTCAGGGAATAGTTGATGATGTCCCGATAGAGGGGAAGGGACGACAGGGCCGGTACCGGCAGCATGATCAGCATGGCCTCTATATAGAGACTGGACCCTGCCTGGGTGCTAAATACAGAGAACACGCCCATGAGCTGGGTAATCATCATCTGCCCGCAGAAAATGTTCTCCGCCAGCTGCATATGATCCGGCAGGAGCTTCTTCAGAAGGACCGGCGCCAGAAAGAGAATCGGCAGATTCAGGAGAATGACCAGACCATAGACCAGATCCGGGTGAGCGAAGACCGTGGATACCGCCACCTTCGGCTGCAGGGCCAGTCCCGCAAAGCCCAGGAGGCCAATCACCACGGAAATCGCACAAGAGGCCCGGGCGGCAAAGGCATTCGTCCGCACCTGTCTCTCCAGAAAGTCCCGGTCGTTTTTGTAAGGATTCTTGAAAAGCTGTCTTCGTCCCATAAGCGGTCTACCATCAGGCCATTGCCGTCCGTCGTCCGGATCGGCGGCACACATTTTTCATGAATAATGCAATACTACCACAACTCCCGCCAAATGTGGACTTTCCGCCCGAAATTTTAGCTTCGTGACAAGTAGAAATTGACCGGGTTGAAAAGCTCCTCTTCCCTGTCCATAAGAACCGCAATGCAGGGTTTCAAACTTCCCTCCCGCCTGTTATAATACAGAAAAACTCCGCGCCCTCTTTGCGCAGAAAGCAGGTTTTTATTATGTGCGACGTGAAAAAATACGAGAAAATCTATCAGGAAATCAAGAAGCTGACGCCGGAAGATGCCAACCAAATTGAAATGGAATCTTCCGACAAGGATGTAAAAAACTTCTACGCTATGATTGAAAGCCTTATTTTACAGAAGAGGCAGCGCGAAGTTGTTCAGAATGAGAGCTATTGATGGAAACCCCCAGATACATCCTTATAGCCGGGGTGAACGGCTCCGGGAAATCCACCATTTACCACTCTTTGTGGAAAGAGCATTATCCGAAATATCAAATCATCCAGTGAAAACGGCTATATAGTTGACATCTACTATATCGGAGTCGATTCACCAGAGACAGCGAAAATGCGCGTTCGCAATCGTGTCAGCCACGGAGGCCACGGCATTCCTGACGAGGATATCGAGCGGCGCTATTACCAGAGCTTTGAAAATCTGAATCTCGTTCTTCCCTATTGTCACTCGGTCCGTTTTTACGACAACACAGATTCGTTCCGCCGCATCGCAAGTTATGAAAAAGGCGTTCTCGTGCCCTTCGACGAAAACGCCCCTCTCCCCACCTGGTTCACGACCTACATCCACCTATAAAAGCCCCGCCCTCCGGCAGCTGAGCCGGAGGGCGGGGTTTCATCTTCATTCCCAAGTCATTTTCAATTGCTTCTTGTGCTCAGCGCAATCCCGGAGATAGAGATTGATCAGAACCTGATATGGAATCCCGTTGGCACTTGACTGCTCCTTGAAGTAGTCGACCGTATCGTTGTCAATATTGATCGTAATCTGCTTCTTCAGGCGCTTTGCATAAGGGTTCGGCCTGGGATTCAGTTTTGCGATATCGTATTCATCTCTCATAAACACGGGCCTCCTTCTTTGTTGCTTTTCGCGCCGAAATAATACGTATGACAGAATCATTTTCCCTATAACAATGACATACCGTACAAATTTTCAGGCTGCTGGTAATTCAAATAATCAGAAACCTGTCTTCCTCATCCGAATGATCTGGGTCATCAAACACAATGGCTCTATCATCATAAAACACGGATTCCGCCTCTTCAAAAGAGATATGGTGCTTGGCCTTATTAATGGAATTTTTTCGTTCGTCCCACTCGAATTTTATCTCGTCCATAATTATATTATAATTATCACCCTTCATTTGTCAACTGACAACAAGCCCCCGGCGCATACTGCGCCGGGGGGTAAAATCCAGGTATTGGGATTTGAGCTGTCACCCGATGGGGAGAAGCCCTGCGGCCTGGATGGTCAGACGGTACTCGCCCTCCATGTAGGAAGGAGCATTGCCATCGTTGAACTTGGTATAGGGCACCATAGTGAGGGTCGGGATATCCGCATCCGTCGCCGAGCCCTGGGCCAGGCGGGTATTGTAGTCGGAAATATACTGCTGCACCGTATCCGGCAGGACGAAGTAATACATGACGCCGGAGTCGAGGGAAACCTCTTTGATATTTCCCCAGGCGTCGAAGTTGACCGGGGTATTGTCCGAGGCCTTGTAGATCTTCAGATTCGTACTCTCCTGGCCCTTCGTATAGCGGCCGCTTGTCTCGTCCGTCTTGTAAGTATCCGGCGGCTGGGTATTCTGGTCCGCCGTACTGAAGGAGTATATGATCTTCCGTCCGTCCTTTGCCCCCGTCAGGGTCAGGTAGACGCCGGTCTTCTTGTTCGCCGCCAGGTTCGCGTCCTTGATGCGGAAATAGATTCGCGTTTCTCCGCCGCCCATGGACTGCATGGTCGGATCCTGGGAGGCAAAGTGGGTATCATTGTCCTGGACCTTCTGGCTGTCCGATTTTTCGGAAGCATAGGCTGCCGTCGTATCCATGCCGGACAGGACGAGATTGCTGATGGGCTCCGTCGCGCTGGCCGAGGCATAGAAGCCGCCTTCCGGCTTCACCTTCGTCGCGCGGAACGAAGCTACCATGGTATTGACGAAGAGCTTGGCCTCCGGCAGCGTCGGCGTGGAATTCGAATGGCCCGCGCCGGAATAGGTGATATTTCCGGCCGTGAAAATATAGTACTGGTTGACCGGGTCGTTCGGCAGGATGTCATAGTCTCCCACATTTTTCCCGGTGCTCTTCTGCCCTCCGGCCAGACTGTACCAGACAACGATATTGTCGGCATTCATGTTCAGCTGGTAATACTGGAAGTGCGTCGTGGAGACGTTCATCTGGTTCGAATTATTATTGTATGACTCCGGGCCTTCAAAATCCTTTGTATTGACATTATAAGGATAGGACGTGATCTGACCCTTGTTGCATTGGGATACGGCATTCGTCGTAACCAGTCCCCCATGGGCTCTTGTACGGCCGAGCTTGGGCAGATTATGGTACGTGACTGCATCATCGGAAATACGTTCCAGCTGGTAGTCGGAAAAGCCCTGAACCCAGGGAGTCGTATTGTGATTGTCCGTCGTCTTGGCCCCGCTCTTCGGCTCCCAGGCCACGGAATAGCCGGCCCGGCTCCCAGGCCACGGAATAGCCGGCCGCCTGCAAGGCCGCAATCCGGTCCTTGTCACTGATGGCATTAAGGGACTGGGCTTTTGCCAGAAAGCCGCTTTCATTCGTCAGATAGGAATTCAGGGCCGAAAGATCACGCTTGAGGCCGCCGAACTGATAGGTCGTCCCGTTGTAGGTATGGCCGGTCCGGTCCGCAATCCCGTACTGGTCCATGAAAAGAGTGCTGCGCAGGAGCTGGGCAAAATAATATCCGTAGTAGCCGGAAATATTTCCATTCGACCCCAGCTTGCCATGCTGGGTCCCGTCCCGGGTCTGATTGTAGGAACCTGTATCGTGGGTGAAGAGGACCGCCTTCCCGTCATCTGCGAATTGCTTGACGGCCATGGCCGCATATCTGCCGATATCCTGCCAGGAATCCGAAAAGCCGATGATGATCATATTGTACTTCTCGAGTTCCTTTTGATACTTCTTCAGTGCGGCTCCCTGTGTCTTGACATCATAATTTTTGAGGTCATCTGTCCCGCCCCAGGTATTGAAGGCCTTTGTGTTCTTTGCCTCCATTCCATAAGGGTACTCTGTCCTGTAGGCATTTGAAGCATATGAAGGATACACAGTGTCTACAATGACTTCGAAGTCGTCCGTGACATTGGAAAGCAGGGCCCCGTAGATGCCGTTGAAGCCATTGTCCTTGTTGTCGGTATACTCTGAGCCGCTCTGCTGCTGCCACTCGAGATCATAGACCGGGTTTTCAACGAGCTGCCCCGAGTCGTTTTTACTGATATAGCGGTCGCTGTTGAGCTGCAGGACCCGGATGATCTTCGGTTCCCCGTGGATATAGGAAAAGCCCTGGGCCGAGTCATGGCCGGCTACCGCCGCGGAAGCCCCTTCTTCAGCGTTCTGCTGGACCTCGATCTTCCAGGGGACAATGCCCTGCAATGTGGCCGGCAGGTCCCGGGTGACATGGTAGACCGGGGCCGTCTCTTTCGTGAGGCCGCCCTTCACGGCGGAAGCATCCACCGGGCTCCCTCCCAGGGTCACCTCAAGTCCGTCTACCTCTTCACTCTTCTCCCCGCTGTCGGAGAAGAGACCGTCACTGTTCGAGTCCACAAAGAGACGGACGGTATAGGAAGACTTGTCCGGGGCCGAGTCCGTCACATTCACAACCTGGAATTCAAAATCAATCTTGTAGCCCGTGATTTTTCCGTCCGCGTCTTTCACTTCCGGCAGGGCGTGGCCCAGCTTGTCGCTTTCACTGTAGGCCAGCGGCTCCTTCGTCAGTGTGAGCTCCGGCTGAGACAGGTTTGCATTCTGGAATATCTCCTCCGCCCATTCGCTGGTCCTGGCCTGGCTGGCGCTGCAGACATTATGGTATGCGGAAATAGTGTCCAGGATGGAATAGAGTCTCGTCATGCAGTCGACGGTCTTTGTGCTGATCTCTACCGGGGAGGGGTCATATTCCACAGGAACAAGCGTCTCTGAATCAGCAGACGTATCTTCAACGGTATCCGGAAGAGATGTCCCCCACTGTTTGTTCCAATTGCTGATCGACATGGAACGCACAGCTCCATTATTATTTAAATAATACACACGTCCGGATGCGGGATTTTGAATCCAATCCGTATATCTCCCGCTGCCCGATAAATACATATAATCGTATCCGGATGCACTGGAATACTCGTAACTGTAACAGTGCCCGAAATCCTTCCCCGCAGATTCCTTCGGTACCCGGGTCATTTTCACACCCGGCTGAGCCGCATTCAGCGTCCCGGTCGAAGAATTATACATGCAGACGTACGGAGACTGCCAGCCTGTATAGAAATATATGAGGGAATCCTTGCCCGCCGGCTTCTGGCTTTCCTTCTCTTTTCCGGCGACCAGGCGGTCGGAAATGATGACGGGATAACCCATGTCCGCGAAGTTTTTGATGGCTATGGCCCGGGACGAGGTCACGTCATTGCCGGAATAGCGGTAAGGATTTGTCTGCTGGTCGGAACTCTTTATATCCTTCTCGTTGTATTCATTTTCCAGGGAACCGGCCGAGTTGTTCAGAGACCGCCCATATTGGTTTGTTTCCCTGTAGGACGTCGTCGTATCGCCGACATTGTAGTAGATGAGGCCGTTCATGGCGGAGTCGTTGTACTTCGTGGTGCCGTCGGCTGCCAGTTTATAGTCCGTCGTATCTCCGCCCACATAAAGGACATCGTAGTTTTCCGTGATATCCTCTATCTTGCCCATGAACTCGGCCGTGGACATGGTCGTAATCTTTATGGCCCCGGCCGTATAGACATCCTGGAACCAGGAAAGAACGGCATCCGTCGCTGCCCCGCCGGGTGCCCCGCCCTGTGTGATCTCGGAATGGTTGACGGGCTCAAGATCCAGGATACGGATCTCCTTCTTGATATTGGCCGGCCGCCGGTTCTTGAAATTCAAAAGATAGCGGATGACCTCGCCTTCACCGACCCGGTCGGCAAGCAGGCTGTCCCCGGACTTTCCCTCCCGCTTTCTCAGAGTGTTCTCCCGGAGGATTTCCTGGTAGACGGGGTAAAAAGCCGTATTCTTTGTCTTATAAAAGGCTTTGTCAAAGGCAGCAGAGAATCCCGGGCTGGCTATACCGGTCCGGTCATCATCGCTCTCAAAGGCATAGATATTCTCATAGGCGAAGCCGGTCTTAAAATTGTCCGCCTGGTTCCACCAGGACTGGGCCTGGGGCAGCAGGAGATCATAAGATTGCTCACTGTCGTAATAGCCCATACGGAGGAAGTAATTCTCCAGCATGGCAATATTGGAGAGGGTAGACGCCTTTGTCTCCTTCTCTTCTCCGCCCCCCTGCACTTCCGGAATCTCATCCGAATACTGAAGGGCTGTCCGCAGAATCTTCCCGTCGAAAAGAACGGGCAGCCTCATGCTGTTTTCCGTGTCCGTATTGGAGGCAAAAATGTCACGGAAATACTCATAGACCGCATCATCGGGATAGTTGGCCGCTGCTGTACCTGAAACCACCTTGGGATTCGAAGAAAGGTCTGTTCCTTCCTCCATGTAGGCTTCCGGCTTCCCGAAGCTGACCTTGTACTTTCCGTCCTTCTCCTGCTGCCCGTCGGCGTTTAGACCAATGCCGGAAGAGAGAATGGCCATGTCATAGGAGCCGAGACCCAGCGTCTGCCCGGTGGCCGCGCCTTTGTCCTCGGGAGCGTAGACCCTCAGGGCCCCTGCGGATACGGTGTCGATCTTAATGCCGGAAGCCGCCTCTGCCAGCTTCCTTGCATAGGCCGCTTCATCCCCGCCCACATCGGAAGCCTCGTAGTCCAGGACGTAGCGCAGGAACCAGTTGTTGTTGCGGAAGCCGCCCTGGTAGAAATACGAAGGGGTCCAGATCTTTATCTGCTTTTCATCCTTATCGTCTTCGGCCGGGACATCGGAATAGGTGTCCGGGTCCGAGGTCAGTTCAAAGTTTCCCCCGTTGCCCTTGCCGACGTAGGTATATTCCTTGGGAATTCCGTTTGCATCGAACCAGGCCGTCAGAGACTCCTCGTCCTCTTCGGTCTTTACCATGTCCCCTTCCGCAGCGAACCAGATCTGGTTCGGATCCGTCACTTTCTTCATATCCTGAAAGAGGATGCTGCCGCTCGTCTTTACGTCTGCACCCATGTGAATGGCCGAAGACGTCGTGGCCATGGACTCGATTTCCTTATAGATATAATCATTATTCCATCCGTCGGAAAGATTTGCCACTTCCAGGCTGGCGCCGGACTTGGCTTTGCCGTCTTCATCTTTTTTTATCCGGTAGACATACTTCCCCCGATAGCTTGCGGGACTGATGCCTCCGCCCGACGTGACGATGTCCTTCATGGTCGGCTGCCAGAAGACGAGATTGGAAAGGTCCGTATTGTCGTCGACCTTCAGGTCTTTGACGGCCGTGAGACTCGTGATCTTCTGCTCGAAGGCGCCGCCGGATGCGACCTTGAAGCTCTTCACGTCCGCCTTAAAGCGGGCCTTGGAAGGGACTTCGGCTGTCGGTTTCCCCTTCTCCGTATAGTCCACATAGATGGCTTCCGGAGTTGTGAGCTTGACCTGGGTCAGGTCCTTCTTCTTCAGGCCCTTGGGCAGGATATCCCAGGGGTAGAATTCCCGGTAAAATTTTCCCTCTTCCTCTTCATCGGCATAGAAGGGGGTCAGGGGGGCTTCCGTCCCGTCGCCTCCGGCCTTGTCGGAAAGCAGTCCAAGCGCATTCAGGCTGCCGAGGTAGCGGTTGGCCCACTCGGCCCGGACACCGCTTCCGGTCAGGGCCTGAACGGTCTGATCGAAGTTCACGGGCTCCTGGCCGGCCACAAGGTAGCCGAAATCCCCTGTCATATTGAAGCCGTCGGCCCTGTCCGCATCGGCATCCGCGTCTACGCCTGAGCCGGTGAGGACATCCTTCCGGGGAACAACTTCCAGAATATGCAGGGAACTTCCTTTTTCAATATCGGACTTGATCTCCTCAATATGGGGAAGGGAGGTCCGGGCGGAGGCCTTCTGACTGGGTGCCAGAGAAACGGCAACAGTCGTAAAAGCGCAGAGAGCCGCCAGAATCACGGCCTCTGCGCCACGTACGCCCCGCCTGCCAAGCAGACTGCCGGAAAAGTGCCGGCTTCTCTTCTTCTCTCCGTCGAAGATGATCTTCGGCGTCCTGTTTTTCCGTCTGAATCCAGTCATAATGATACTCCGCCCCCGGGGCTTTATATTAGTCTCATGAATCTTTCTTTTTGAAGCGCTCGGCATCTTTTGTAATCAGGTCCGAGAGGGCCGAAAAATCCTGCCCGTAGAGAACCCGGTTGCGGAAAGCCGTAGTCTGCTTTCCCGTATAGGAAAGGCCCCGCTTTTCCATCGTAAGTGTAATCGTCACGTTCCGGGCCACCCGGATGCCGGTCGTCGTGTCCTGCTCCCCGAAAGGAGTGAAGGTCACGGCCGTCACGTTTTCCGCCAGGACATGGCCGGTCGCCACCGTGTCGCTGACAATGCCCGAAGCATCTCCGGAGAGGACCGCCGTGTCCCCGGATTTTTTGTAATAGATCTTTCCGGAGGCCTTGTCGAAGGCATAGGACTCGACGGTATAAGTCGCACTGTCCGGCCCGCCCGTCCGGTTCACGAGGATGAGGTAGGGGGCCTCCGTGTTGTCCTCCGCCTGTTTCCAGACTAGGCCGGTGTCCGTGTCGATGATTTCCTGGTCCATCTGGGTCAGAGCCTGCTCGGATGCATTCTGCAGGCCGATCTGAATGCTGTTTCTCGTGTAGAGATTGGCCCCCGTGCCCATGAAGCCCAGGGCTGCCACCATGACGACAGCGAGAATCGCGATACTGATGATGAGCTCGATCAGGGTGAAGCCCCGGTTGTTTCCGGGCCCTTTATGCAGTTTTTTATGAATAATGCTGTGCACGAATTAAGGTCTCCCGTCACTCCGCCCCGGTCGCAACCCTTCCGGTCACCATGTCGACCGAAACCACATATTTTTTGCTGCCGGATGCGATATGGATCTCCCCGTAGTCTCCGCCGCTTCTGCTGTCCAGTTCCGTATCCGAAAGGCTCATCGAATCCGGAGCCTCCAGGAGACTGCCGGAATAGGTCCCGGTCATAAAGGTCCGCACGCCCCCGGTACCCCGAAAGAAAGAGACATAGAGGGTCGTGTCGCCAGTGAGATCTGTCCCGTTTACAGAGACAGATACATTTTTGCTGCTGATCCGCTTCGTATCGGAGACAGCCCCGTTTACAACCAGGGCCGCTTCCAGGCGGCCGGCTTCATCGCACTTCAGGGCGAGAAACGTCTGCTTTCCTTCCCGCGAGCGATTGTTTTCCCGGCAGGTCGAAAGGGCAGAGGACACAGAAGCCGCCGCCTTCTTCGCATCCGTCGAAAAGACGACGGAGATGGAGAGGGTTGCGATCACAAGCATTGCCGCGATGACCGCGATGACGACGATCATCTCCATGAGCGTGAAGCCTGAATTGTCCGTCCTCTTTCTCATTCGGCGTTCTTCTTCCAGTTGCGGAATCCGACGATTTCATCGACGGACCAGGTGTCGGTATTTTCTGTCTGGGACTTTGTCCCGCCCTTCCACAGGCCCTCGCTGTAGGTGCCCAGCATATCCATGACGGAAGGAATCTGTGCCCCGTTGATATACTGAGGATTCGAGCCGTCGTACTTATCGATGATATACGGCATATCGACATAGAGCTTGCCGCTGCAGATGATCATGCCCTGCTTCATGTCGTAGTTGCGTACGGTAACATCCCCGTCGCAGATGATGACCTTGTTGTAGCCCCCGTTGCCGCTGGCGACGTAATCCCCTTTGGCCACGATGAAGCCCCGGTCGGACTGATTGTTCTGGTCCCGGAAATAGGTGATTTTCCGGTACTCGGCCTTGCCGTTATTGTTGGATTCAACGGCCGTGATGGCAATCTTGCTTGCGTCGTTGCTGTCCGCAATCTGACTCCGATCGAATTTGCCGCCGTCGTCAAACAGGTCGTCCAGGACGTCCGTATTGATGTAGTAGTTGAAGGGAGTCGTCTTCGTCGTATTGTTCGTCGTCATGGTCCTGGACAGGGTCTGGTAGATCTTCTGGTAGCGGGTGCTGTTCGTATCCGAATTGTCTCCTGTCGAAGTTGTGACCTTATATGTGTCCCCGTCTTTCGAGAGGCCGGTGCCGGCCAGGGAAGCCGCCGCCCCGGAGGGCAGGGTCTTCAGGGAAGCATACTGATTGATGTAAGAAGAAACCGTTGCGGAATTCTTCGTGAAGAAGTCCGTGAAATACGTATTTGCCTGGTCCCGGGTCGGGAACTTCATGAAGGTATAGAAGGCCCGCTGGGAGGAGGAGATCGGGTAGGAAAGGACGGCGATCTCATCTTCACTGTCAATTCCGTAGGTGGAGAGGGACTGCTTCGAGCCGGACCAGAGGGGCTTGTTCCTGTTCGCAATGGCCGCCGTCTTCAGGGCCTTTGTCTCATTCACCGTCGCTTCCGCCGACGCATCGGTGTTTTCCATGGTCAGAATTTCGGGATTCGTCTTCCCCCCGAGCAGGTTCTCCGGAACGAGATAGGCCAGCTGCTCGGCCCGGGTCGCGATGGAGGAACCCATGGGGACTTCGCTGCCCGCATTCGTCGGGAGAACGAAGGCCGTCCCGGCCAGGGTCAGGCTGGAGAGGCCGCTCATATCGAGACTGCTCTCATGACCGGAAAGACCCTTCGTCCGGAAGAGGATGGCGCTGGACATCTGGGAAGCGGACATAAGGCCCGCATTCTCTTCAATCGTAGTGCCGTTGCCGAAGCCGAAATACGTCCCCTTCAGGGTCACATCGGCATAGCGGCCGATATTGAGGTCGTCCGCCACATAGGCCACCGTGTTGTCGCCGCCGTTCATATTGAAGGTCCCGCCGTTCACGTCAATCTCATGGGCCCAGAGACGGGCATTGTTCCCGAGATTCAGGGCAGCATTCAGGGGATTATTATTGAGCTTGCCCTGATTGTCATACTTCACGGAACCGTCTATGACGACGTCCCCGGTTGTCTTCTTCTCCGTACCGTCCGCATTCTTCTGAATATTTCTGGAGGAATCCAGATCGTAGGTCTGCCCCACGACGAGCGTGTGATTGGCGTTCACATTCACCGTAGCCCCGTCTCCGATATCGACGGAACCGGCATACATGTCTCCGTCTATAGTCAGGCTCTGCTTGCGCAGAACTTCCACGCCCCTGTCCGCAATGATGACATAGTCAGCCACATCGGACGTATTGATGGCGCTGTAGATGGGAACAGGAGGCACGGCCAGGTAGAGGTCCGTGGAAATTGTGGTCTCGTAGCCGTTTTTGATATAGGTGAGACGGAGGTCCTTGAGGGTCAGGGTGCCGTTGTCCGTGCTCTGCTCCACCGTCCCTGTCGTCCCGCCATCCCTGCCGGCCGTCAGGGTATATTCCGCCGTGCCGGGCACCGGATCCAGGAAGCCCTTCAGGACTTCGACATTGTACGAGCTGATACTTGCAGGGGAGGAACCCGTGAAGAGCTTTACATTATTCTCATCCTCCCAGTTGAAGAGGCACTTGAAATAGCCCTCGCGGAAGGTCTCCTCCGTGGCCCCCTCTGTGTAATGGGCGATGACATTGTCGTAGCCGGCCCCGATGGCGTCGCTGGACACCCCCTGCAGGCCGGCGCGGATTTCCTCCATGCCCGCGTCGGCGGACGTAAAATTCGTCTCGGACCTCATCTGGGTCAGGCGCAGGACGTAGACGTTGTAGGAGGCGTAGAGGAGGGCGCTGCCGAGCAGGAGGACGACGAGGGACGTGATGACCACGACAAGCATCCCTGCGCCGGAATTCCTGCGCAGGGCCTTTTTCGCCCCTTCTATTCTCTTTTTCAGACGCATTGCCATATAGCCTGTCCCTTCGGGTTTACTTCGTTATACTAATGTAAACCCACCGCAACTTCTTTTTACGTTCTTTTACAGTCCTGTTTTCAAAATCCTGCAAAGCGATTCTAGCGCAGCTTGACCCCGTTCAATGTGTAGAGCAGGTGGTCACTCTCGCCGAGGTGGCCTTCCGCGTAGATGTCTATCGTCACGGCACACATGCGGTCGCCCTTGACCTTCTTGATGACGCCGGACGAATCGATGCCGTCCATGTCGTAATTGTTCTCGCTCGTGTAGCGGAGGACCGGGAAACGGCCCATGGAAGCTTTCGTGGAGCCGGAAGCCTCCGTCCCCTTGCCCATGGTGGACCAGATATTCATATTCTGAACGCCCGAGGTCCCGGGCTCATAGAGGCGGACACTGGCGGAATAGGCGGCGTCGGCATCTTCCCCGGATGTCTGGGGAATCAGGCAGATGTCGGCCTTGAGACCGTTCACATTATTTATGAGAAAGAGGTCTTCCGCTGCCGGGTAGGACCAGGCGACCGTCCCGTTGAAACCGGAATCGGAAGGACCGGACAGCCAGTGAAATTCAGCATTGCTGCCCTTGCCGGCCTTATAGGGCTTGTAGAAAATCCAGATACGGAAGGGCTTGGACGGGTCGAAATTTTTGACCGGATCCATACGGTACTCGAAGCGGGCCGAGCCGTCGGCTTCGCCGACCTTCGTCCCGTCGACAATCACATGGGTGACCGTAACCTTGGACTTGGTCGTGGGCTCGCCGGCATCAGGGTTCTCTCCATCGGAATTTTCGTCTTCATCAGGGTCGTCGACATGGATTGGTATTCCGCCGGTATCCGGATCGCCACCGGCGTCCGGATCTCCACTGTCAGTTGGACTGCCTCCATCAGAGGGCTCACCGCCGTCTGACGGATTACCGCCATCCGTTGAAGTGCTGCTATCAGCGGGATCTGCGGCGAACCAGGTCCGGTTCTGAATCTTTGCGGAAGGCGTATCCCCGGAATCGGGTTCTTCGCCTCCACCGCCGGGTGTAATTGCTCCGCCGGATGTGACCCCGGTCTCCGTGGACTTTCGCGTAATCGAGTAGTCGATATAGTAGCAGTATGTAATGACGGGGGTTACAGACTGGATGGCCCCGTCGGAATTGACGGAAGTATCAAATGTGAGCTCGATGACCCGCCGCTGGGTCTCGGTCTTGATGGCCCCTTCGCTGGTCGTCTCGGGAACGCAGACCTCCGCCCGTTCATCCGGATCGGAGACGTTGCCGCCCCCCTGCTGGAAGACGTTGTCGAACTGGGTCTGGGCGGTCAGGGCCTTGTCGTTCACACCCTTCTCGTCGCTGTCGTACTTGTAGTAGGTATTGCTGTTTCCGGAGGCATCCAGAATGACCTGGGCGTCGTAGTTCCGGCCGCCGGCGGAGATGGAATTCAGGGAGATAGTTTCCTTGTCCCCGTCCACATCAGCCGAAGCAGAAGCTGCATTGAAGCCGTTCAGCGTTGCCTCTTCCGCAGCCATGTGCTCCTTGGAATCCGAGGTCGAATTCGGGTCCGTGGGGAAGAGGCTGTCGAAGGAGATGGAGCGGACGGTCTCGTAGACGTTCTGGGCTGCCAGGGTTGCATAGCCGGTCTTCTGGGCCTTCCCCGTGGTCCTTGCAGAAAAGACAAACGCCTGCAGCAAAGGCACGGTCACGATGGCCAGAATCGCGATGGCGACAATCAGCTCAATCAGAGAGAAGCCTTTCTTATTCAGTTTTCGAATTCTTCTCTTCTTCATAGCTTTCATCGTCAGCACGCGGGAGACAGGCCCCACGTGCCTCTCATGCCGTCGCCGAATTTTTACAACACCTTTCAGCACATGGGAGCCAGTCCCCGTGTGCCTCTTTACTGGGCAGGCGTGGTATCTGCAGTTCCAAAGGGATTGGCTACGCCGTAATTCGTGGCGGGGACGGAGGTGATGTAGTCCGGAGCGCCGCTATATGTGAGATAAAACTTGTCGAGGACGGCGGTGCCGGTGAGGCCGCTTGTCTCGGCGTTGTAGGTGACGGCCAAAGAGTCGATGCCGGTCAGGGTGTCGTCGCCGCTATAGATTTCGTTCAGAAGATTCTTCATCTTCGTGTAGTCGAGGTTCATGTTTACCGTGAACTGGGTCTCGTAGGCAATCATGTCCTGGGCTGTGGACGCATCGTCGATATTGTCGGCCGTGACGCCGGTGAACTGGTTGATGGCCACCGGGTCAGCGAAGGAAATGGATGTGGCGTCAATCCCCAGGTCCCGCTCCAGCTTCGTCGTGTAGAGAATCATGTCCTCGGTATTGTAGGAAGAAGGCAGGTGGTTCATGGTGTCCTTGATGGACTCCTTCGCCGCTGCGGTCTGCTTTTCATACTCTTCCTTGTTCGCCTCGTACTCCTTGTACTGCTCGAGCTGGGGCGTCAGCTCCTCGATCTGGGCGTTGACCTCGTCGGTCTTTTCATTCAGCTTGTTGAAGACCAGCAGGTAGCAGATGGCAAGCACGACGATTCCGGCCATGAGGATCAGAAGCTTCTTGTCGCGGGTGGAAATATTGGTATCCAGTTTCATGATTTATTACTCCTGCGTGGTATCGTCCGTACTTTCTTCGCTCGACGTATCTTCCGTCGTGGTCTCCACCTGTACGGGGACAGGATAGGAGCAGGTGACGGTGAAGGCGGCGGCTTTCGTGCCGGCGCCGGTCTGGGTCTCGGTGACGGCGGAGACGGAGACGACATCGAAGGACTCGAACTGGCGGAGCTGGTCGATGACGATGGCCGCCGTGTCGAAGTCAGGCACCGTCACGTCGAGGGTGATGCCGTCCTGACCGAAGGAGGCCGTAGCCACGATGATGGAAGAAGGCATCTTTGCCTCGATCTCAGCGAGGACTTCGTTCAGCTGCTGATTCTTCCCGTTTGCCGCATCCCGGACCACCTGGAGAGAGGCGTCGTTTCCGGTGTAGGTCACATAGGCGTCATAGGCTTCTTTCGCAGGCTCCAGTTCCACGAGCTGGCGCTGAATGCTTTCCAGATCCTGCTTAGCGGACAGGTATTCAAGTCCTGCCACCCCGGAGATAGCCACGCCGGCCAGGGCGCAGAGAATGGCGATGATGATGGAACCGGTCAGGGATTCGGAGCTTCCTTTCAGCTGGATGCCGGCCCTGGAATTCTTCGCCGCCCGGATTGATGCAGGAAGCAGGTCCACCGGGGCAATCATGGAGCCTACGCAGGCGACGAAGTTTGAAACATCTCCCTTGTTCTCGGCCACGGCGTTGAGGCCAGGCAGGTCTTCTATGAAAGAAACCGGAATCTGGGTCCCCTCCTGCAGCATGTCCTTGATCAGGGGCAGGTGGCAGGAATAGCCGAGGAGGACAATACGGTCGG
The DNA here is from genome assembly GCA_900316075.1 of uncultured Lachnospiraceae bacterium. GTDB lineage: Bacteria > Bacillota > Clostridia > Lachnospirales > Lachnospiraceae > RUG306. The sequence goes on from ONBT01000009.1 coordinate 22,000, forward strand.
CGTTCTTCTGCTTGTTCGTACGGATATAGTCGCAGACCCGGAGGATGCTCATGTCCAGCATGTCGATGTGGCTCTTCACATGCTCGATTTCCTCGGGCGGGAGCTTGGCTATGTCGGCCTCCGTGATACTCTCCTGCACTTCATTATACCTGTCCATGCCTATGCCGTTTGCGACAAGGTAGGGCAGCATCAAGGCGTCGCCGCCCAGGGGCTGGTTTCTCTGCAGGAGGTACTCCCCGTCGGACAGGGCCGTGATCTCGGTCGTCGAAGGGGTGATGTTCGCAAACACGGTCGTACCCTCGGCCTTCACGGTCTTCAGAACCTGGTAGAGGGAGTTCATGGACGTGTCGATGGCCTTCAGGTTCAGATTGCAGAAGGCGCAGAGCTCAGCGTAGGACTCGAGCAGGGGCCGGGGAGCGCCCTGGACAATGAGGCGCCAGCCGGGTGTTCCTTCCGTCGTCTGGCCCAGTGATGTATAGGCAATCTGGTAGTCATCGAGGCCGACAGGCAGGTATTCCGTGGCGTTCGCCTCGACAGTCTGGGCGATGCGGTTTTCCTTCACGGGCGGAATCATGACCTCCCGGGCGAGGGTGCGGCTCGAGGACACCGTAAACGTGACGTCCTTCGCATTCATGACCCCGTTTTTCCGAAGCTGGTTCTGAAGCTCCTTCCCGTACAGGTCCACGTTCTGGATCATGCCGTCGGACACGGAGCCCTCGGGCGTCAGAAAGTTGAAGCCCTTTCCTATATGGACATTCCGTCCCTTCTTCCCTGTGGTGCAGACCTCTGTCAGGCGATCGCCCACGAGAATGTTCAGTGATTCGTTTGCCATTATGCTCCCTCTAAAAAATCGTAATATACAACGAAATCCTGTCGACAGCTTTGACACTGCCGACAGGTAAAAAGTCTCTTTTGGCTTAGAGTCCCATCATCCCCAGGTACCAGGAAATCATCGCGTCTCCGAAAAGGAAGGCCACCATGATTCCGGCGCTGAGGTAAGGGCCCATGGCCAGGACCCGGCCCGCGTGAAAGAACTTCATGCGGATCGGGTGAATGACGGCTCCGAAGATGCAGGCGAGGAGGAAGGCCAGAATGATATTCTTCCAGCCCAGGACCAGGCCAGCCGCAGCCATCAGCTTCACATCGCCCCCTCCGATGCCGGCGCCGCCGGTGACGAAGAGAATGATGAGAAGGGGCACAGAAACCGCTGCGCCTCCGATCAGGTACAAAAGAAAGTTGTGCCAGTCCGTCGCGATTCTCAGGACACCTAAACAAGCTATAAAGATGTTCAGGCCACCAGGAATTTCCTGCGTGCGGGCGTCTATGAGACTCAGGGCAATCAGGGCACTCACAAGGCCAAAGGCTATTAAAGTGTCCCAGGACAGGCCTTTCAAGAGGTATATAGCGACCCAGGCGAAACCGTTTGCCGCCTCAACCAGGGGGTACTGGGGCGACAGTCGGGTCCCGCAGGACCGGCATTTCCCGCCCTGAATGACAAAACTCAGGACCGGAATCAGTTCATACCACTTCAGGCGGTGTCCGCAGGTCATGCAGTGGGACGGACCCGTGACAATGCTCTCTCCTTTCGGCAGGCGGAAGGCAACCACATTTAAAAAGCTGCCCACGCAGATGCCGAAGAGGAAGGAGCAGATGGAAAAATAGATTTCCATTTGTTACGCATTATTTTTTAAGCTCAATTGCTCCGGAAGAACTTACTGTCCACTTTTCTTCAAGCTTTCCGCTCTCATCAATAGTAAAAGTAAGTGTATTATCAGTAGACTTTAATGTGATTTCCTTAGCTTCCTTCTGAAGGTTTGCCAGAATCTTGGTCTGTGCATCAGAATCCCCAGTTGCAGTAGCCTCAAGACCATTTGCTTTTGATACTTCTACTGTTACAGGAAGTTTCACAGGATTGTCCGTATCCGCAACAGCTGTCTTTGTAGCAGTTTCAACTGTTTCCATCGTTGTAAGGTCAGCAGATACTCTGGACTTTGCAATATACTTGGTGGCCTGGAATCCTACGATACCTACGAGGATAGCCAGGATGGCGATGACGATAATCAGTTCGATCAGGGTGAAGCCTTTGTTGTTCTTCTTCTTTGCGAAGAATTTCTGAAGCTGTTTCTTCATTTGTTTGTTCTCCTTTTACTTTGTGTGATGTGTGATGAAACAATAGTTTCTGTATTTGCAAACGGCAGCTCCCCTGGAAACGGCCGCCGAATTTGCACAAGATTACATCTGGTCGATTGCATTGTAGATAGAGCCCATGGGCGCAACAACCGAAAAGACTATGACTCCGACAACAATCGCCAATACGACGATAATCAAAGGCTCCATCAGGGCGACGACCTGCGCAGTCGCTTCTTCCACTTCCTCGTCGTAGTAGTCGGCGATTCGGTCCAGCATTTCATCAATCTGGCCGGTGTCCTCGCCGATGGAAATCATATGGTAAACAAGAGGAGGAAATCGGCCGTTTTGTTTCAGCGGCACTGACAAATTTGCTCCCATGGAGACCGCTGTCTTGGCCTCGTTCACGGCGTCTCGGAAAAGGACATTCTTCATGGTATTGGCCACAATGCCCAGTGCATCGATCATGGGGATGCCGGCGGCAAGAAGGGTGGCGAGAGTCCTTGCAAAATTCGCCGAATTCGACTTGATGGTGAGGTTCTTTACCACAGGCAGTTTGACCTGAATCGTTCCGGATACCCGGCTTCCTGACTCGCCCTTGTTGAACTGACGAATGCCAAGAACCAGTGCGATGACTACAGCCAACACTATATACCAATAGTTTCCCAGACCATTGGAAACCGCCAAGACAAAGCGTGTGATACCGGGTAATTGTGCCGTCCCGACCTGATCCAGCATATCAGCAAACATGGGAACCACAAAACGCAACAGGATGATCACAACAATGACCGTAACAATCAGCAATACCGTCGGGTAAATAGTTGCTTTTTTTACCAGGTTCTGCAAATGATGCTGTTTTTCAAACTGCTTTCCCATCCGGGTAAAGGACTGGGACAGGGAACCGGAGGACTCCCCGGCCTCCACCATGGTGACAAATATGTGGTCGAATACTTTCGGGTGCTCCCGCATGGCGGCCGCCATGGAAGAGCCCTTTTCAATCCGTCCCTTACAGTCGGAAATCGCCTCCCTGAGCATGGCGTTTTCCGTCTGCTCGGAGAGCATCTGCAGGGCATTCAATACCGGCACGCCAGCGTCAACAATAGCGACGAACTGGCGGCAGAAAACCGACATATCTCGGGCGGAAGGCTTCTTCTGAAAGCCTTTGAAACTGACCTCGGTGTTCATGGCCGTGGCCCGCTCCACCGAGATCACGGTGTTGCCCTGGCTCCGGATGAGCCCCTTGGCCGATTCCAGCGAATCCGCTTCGATTGTACCCTTGACCTCACGTCCCTCTTTCGAATAGGCGACGTAAGCGAAATTTTCCACTGGAAACTCCTCCCGGATTTGCGTGCGAAAGACTACAAATTATTATTATTATATCGAAACTATACGAAACAACAAGGCTTATATGAAAGAACTCATGGAAAACCGCTTCTCCAGGGCGCTCCGGTCGTGGGCGGCCATGAGGGCGGTCTCCTTCGAGATGTCCCCCTTCTGGTAGAGCTCGAGCAGGGAATCGTCCATCGTGATCATGCCGGCGGCCTTATTGGTCTGAATGACTGTAGTAATCTGGAAGGTCTTCTCCTCGCGGATATAGTTCCGGATAGCGGCATTTGCGAGCATGACCTCGTAAGCGGCGACCCGGCCCTTGCCTTCGATTCTCGGCAGGAGCTGCTCGGCCACGACGCACTCGAGGATGTCAGCCAGCTGGGTCCGGATCTGCTGCTGCTGGTGGGGCGGGAAGACATCGATGATCCGGTTCACGGTGTCGACGGCCGATACGGTATGCAGGGTCGAAAAGACCAGGTGGCCGGTCTCGGCGGCGGTCGCCGCGATGGAGATGGTCTCGAGGTCCCGCATCTCGCCGATCAATATGACGTCCGGATCCTCGCGGAGGGCGGCCCGGAGAGCGTTGGCGTAGGACTTGGTGTCGGAGCCGATTTCCCGCTGGTGAACGATACAGGACTTGTGGTGGTGCAGGTACTCGATGGGGTCCTCCAGGGTGATGATATGGTGGTGATACTTCTCGTTCACGACATCAATGAGAGAGGCCAGGGACGTGGACTTGCCGGAACCCGTAGGCCCTGTGAAGAGTATCAGGCCCCGTTTTTTGTCGCACATCTTCACAACAGCCTCGGGAATGCCCAGCTGGTCCGGCGTCGGGATGGTCGGGTTCAGGAGGCGGGCCGCTACAGCGTAGGAACCGCGCTGCCGGTAGACATTGACACGGAGCCGGGCCACGCCAGGAATGGAGTAGGGCATATCGAGCTCCCCCTCTTCCTTGAGGTGGTCGAAGTCCCGCTTTTCCGTGATGACGGTGTCCAGCATGGCGTTGATCCGGTCCGGCATCATCTTCTCGTCGGTCAGGTTCACAATGTCACCGTCGATACGGGCTGCCGGGCAGGCGCCGGCACCGATGTGGACGTCGGAAGCCCGGCGGTCGCGGGCCATCTTGATCAGGTCGTCAAAGGTTTCGTTCATACATTACTCCTGACGCCTTCGCGGGCCTGCTCGGCACGGAGGGAGGCGACTTCCTTCTTCTCTTCTTCGGCTTCGAGGGCCGCATTGATGGTAATCTTGTTCATCTCAGAGATGGAGGTAACACCGGCGCGGACATAGCCGGCCGCGTTCTCATGCAGGGTCCTCAGGCCCTGCTCCTTTGCCTTCTTCTCAAGGACTTCCGTCCCTTCGGACTTGGCGATGATGTTCCGGAGGGTGGGGGTGATTTCCATGACTTCATAAACACCGATCCGGCCGAGGTAGCCGGTTCCGTTGCAGTGACGGCAGCCCACGGGCTCCGCAATCCAGACGCCGGGCATGGTCATGTCCTCTTCCGCGACCAGGGTCGTCTCCCCGTCCAGGGTATAGTGCTCACCCTTGGGAATGGTGCTTGTCCGTTTGGCCGCGTCCTCGATGTCGAGACACATGAGGTCGAATTCTTCGGCCTTCCGCCAGCGGCGGCAGTCCTTGCAGAGGCGGCGCACCAGCCGCTGGGCGATAATGCCGGTCAGGGAATCCGCCAGCAGGTAGGGCTCAATACCCATATCGATGAGTCGGGTGACGGACGCTGCCGAGGAATTTGTATGCAGGGTCGAAACGACGAGATGGCCCGTGATGGAGGCCTGGACCGCGATACCGGCCGTCTCCCCGTCTCGAATCTCGCCGACCATGATGATGTCCGGGTCCTGACGGAGGAAGGACCTAAGGGCCGTTGCAAATGTAAGGCCGGCCTTGACATTGACCTGGACCTGGTTGATGCCGGGAATATTGGCCTCGACAGGGTCTTCGACGGTCAGGATATTGACCTCGGGCTTATTGAGCTCCGAAAGGGCGGTGTAGAGGGTCGTGGACTTGCCTGAACCGGTGGGCCCCGTTACGAGAATAATTCCGTTCGGCCTCGTGAGGATCCGGTTGAAGCGCATGAGCTCGTAGGACTGGAGACCCAGGGCCTCCTTCTTCGCAATCAGGGCGTTGGCCCGGGCGAGACGCATGACGATTTTCTCCCCGAAGGAAGTGGGCAGGATGGCCACACGGATATCGTACTCGACGTGGGACACATCAATCGTAATACGGCCGTCCTGGGGCTTTCGTTTTTCGGAGATGTCGAGCCCTGACATTATTTTGATTCTTGTGGAAATGGCCGGAAGCATGGAGATGGGCTGGCGCTCTATTTCGGCCAGGACACCGTCGACGCGGAAACGGACGACGACGTAGCGCTCGAGGGCGTCGATATGGATATCGGAAGCTCTGGCCGACACGGCCCGCTCTATGACGGAGCGGACGTAGGAAACGACAGGGGCTGACTCGATGTCGGGGCTCGAATCCTTGGCGGCGTCGGCAACAGCCTCTCTTAACTCGGCCTCCTGCTGCTTTGCGAATTTCTCGACAGCCTTCTGGGCCTCGGCATTGCCGAAGTTCCGGTCGAGAATGGCGTTGATCTGGGTCTCAGGGGCGACAACCGGCTCAATCAGCGGATTCGCGATGGCCGGGTTCTTTTTCATTATTAATATAGGCGCATCATCTATGGCCTTCAGGTCAGAGGGGTCCGCCATGGCGAGGTGGACGATGCCGTCCTCGTACTTGTAGGGAATGACCGTGTGCTCGCGCATGAAGGAGCCGTCCAGCATATTCAGGACGTCCTTCTTGATGTCCATCCGCGAGAGGTCAATGGCGCGGAGGTGCATCTGGCCCGCCAGGGCGCTGGCAATCTTCAGATCCGTCGTGAACCCGAGCTCAATCAGGACCTCGCCCAGCCGCCGCCGGGGCTTCCCCACCGCAAAGGCCTTCCGGTCCTGCTCGCTCTTATATTTCAGTGCCGCCTCGAGCTGCTCCTGCGTGATGGCCCCGCCGGTGACCAGCATCTCCCCCAGTTTTGCTGCCATGAGATGTCTCCCTTATGACTAATGTAAACCCTTTTATTATTCTGTAATTTCCGCCTGCCCGCCCGTGCCGGGCACACATCTTTTTCATTGTAGCATAAAAAACGGCAGATAGGAGTAGAATCTCTATCTGCCGAAGAAATAATAATTAATGCTGCCGGCCGCCTTTGATCCGCGGTGTTGGGTCGAAATGGGTGAGGTCCGTACAGACGACGGACGCCGCCAGGGCGCCTGCTGCCGGCGGAACGAAGGCCGTGGAGCCGGGAATATCTCGGCGCTCCGTACACTTGCGCTTGGTGCCGGGCGGGCAGACGCAGTGATACATGCAGGAATTGGCTTCATCCTCATCGGGCCGGATGGCAGGCTCCGTGGAATAGACCACCTTCAGGGACCTGACTCCCCGTTTCTTCAGTTCCCGCCGCATGACCCGGGCAAGGGGGTCGTTCTGCGTCGCATAAAGGTCGCAGGCCCGAAGCTTGGACGGGTCCATGCGGTTGCCGCAGCCCATGACGGAGATGACCGGCGCTCCTGCCTTCTGGCTTTGCATTATTATATCAATCTTTGCCGTCACGGTATCCAGCGAATCGACGACGTAGTCAAACTCCGCCCAGGGGAATTCAGCAGCATTCTCGGGCAGGTAGAAGGTCTTGTACTTGTGAACCACCGTGTCGGGATTCAGGTCGTGAATGCGCTCCTCCGCCACGTCGACCTTGTAATGGCCGATCGTGGAACGGGTGGCAAGGACCTGGCGGTTCAGGTTCGTGAGGCAGACCTTGTCGTCGTCTATGAGATCGAACTCGCCTATGCCCATGCGAGCCAGGGCCTCGACAACGCTGCCGCCCACGCCGCCGATGCCGAAGACGGCCACCCGGCTCCTGTGCAAAATATCAATGGCGGCCTGGCCCATGACCAGGGCTGCCCGGGAATATTGGTTCAACATAAACTTCTCCTAGGGGGTCAGGAACCACCGGAAGAATCTTCTATCTGCCGCTCCGGCAGTGGATTTGCGGGGGTCAGGAACCATCTAATCCAGAGTTGGTGCGGTTTTCGGGGGTTCTCCGGGAGGGGGTCAGGTACTGCTGTTGATAACTCCTGCCAGCCGCGCCGGCAGTGGGTTTGAAGGGGTCAGACCCCCGCTCCGTTGGGATTATAGCACATACTGGGAGGTTGGCAAGAGGGGGTCAGGTACCAGAAGCAGAAGCAGAGTGGCACGCAATGCGTGCCGTCTCGCTTTTTTGGAAACATTTTGACTTGCCTGCGGAAAAATGTCCCCATGTCCTTCTGTCAAATTTTGCTGCAAATGGCAGGTTCAGGAACATTAGCTTGCTTTTTCAGCAAAATGCATCCATGTCCAAAGGGCCGCCTTGGTCCCTGCCCCGGCCTCATGGGGACAAACTTTTTAGATAGTGCCCGATTGTTCCTGCTTTCCGCAAAAGCTCCATTTTTGCCGGACCGGCCATGGGAACAAATTTTGTTAAAGGGTGTGGATTGTTCCTAAAATTGTGGGCTACATACGCGATGCGTGTTCATTCTGCCAGGCACAGGGGACCAGCAATGCACACAACGCGTGCATTTCCCCTTGAGGAGGGGGAATGGGCCCCGGCCACGCGATGCGTGGTTTCATATTTCCGGTCGAAAGGTGCGCAGAATCAGCTTCTCCACCTTCTCCTGATCCAGCGGGTGATTTCCGGATTCGAAGGTCATAAGAAGATTGTCGTCGGGAAAGTATCCCAGTTCCATGTACAGGCTCAGTTTGCGTGAGACTCCGGCGACATAATCACCGTCATCCATGAGGCCGAAATGCTCCCAGATGTAGATGCGATATGTCTTCGGGTCCATAATTGTAAAATCCGGATATATAAAGCCTCCGCCGGGGATTTCCAGTCCGCACTCATAACGGAAAGGGATGGCATACTTTTCAAGCTCCATGGCAATCAGGACTTCTGACTTGGAACGGACCGGAATACCGGACGGCGTTTGAAATTTCAGGCTTTCCGGGTGGCGGGGATTTGTGGAAAATGTTTCCTGCTGCCATTCGCGGACAGACTTGTCTTTTCTTCCTATCAGCTCATTGAAATCAGGCTTCTTCAGCAGTGCATCCATCTTTTTGCGGCTGCCATCAACATTCTGAAGGTAAAGCCGGCAGGCTTCCATCTCCGCCTGGACTTCGCCGAGCCGGGCCCGCCGCCAGGCGGACTTTGCGAGGCGGCTGGCTTCAGCCTTTTTCTTCTTCGACAAATACTTGCGTTGCCCGTCAGCAAAGACGTACCATTTGCTGGTATTGCCGCAGGGGAAGATTTCAAGCCGCTTGCCGCTGGTGTCCCGGGAGATAGCTTTTTTCAGATCTGCTGCTTCCTGCCTGAGCTGTTCAAGGTCCTGCCGGACTTCTTCTGTTCTTGCCATGAATTGCCTCCGTTAGGAAATGAGAATTGTGATGTGCTTTGATGTGACATAAGAAATGCCTGTTGAAATGAGCTTTGGGTTGGCGGAGTGCCACGAAGATATGTCACACTTGTTTCAAATATGTTTCGAATTATATCATGGCTGGTCATGCTTGTCATCTGGTTTTTTGAAGCAAATTTCCGTCTGGCACGCGTTGCGTATTTAATCCAAAATATGGGAACAATTCACCCACTTTAACAAACTTTGTCCCCATGGCCGGTCCGGCGAAACTGGAGCTTTTGCGGAAAATGGGAACAATCGGAACATTTCTGAAAAGTTTGTCTCCATAAGGCCGGGACAGGTACCAAGGTGGCCCTTTGGACATGGATGCATTTTGCTGAAAAAGCAAGCAATTGTTTCTGAACCTGCCATTTACAGCAAAATCCAATGGAAGGACATAGGGACATTTTCCTGCAAGAAGGGCAGAATGTTCCAAAAAAACGAGGCGGCACGCATTGCGTGCCGCCTCGTTGCTTTTTAGGGGGTCAGGTACCACTGTTGATAACTCCTGCCGGCCTTGCTGGCAGTAGCTTTGAAGGGGTCAGACCCCCTGTGAGCCGGACCGGGCGCGGATTTCCGGGATTTACGAAGGTGGTACCTGACCACAATTTCAGCTGCACAGGCGCAGGATGGCCTCCGCATAGACTTCGGCCGCAGTGACAAGGTTTGAAATGTCAATGAATTCGTCGGCCCCGTGCATGCGGGTGTCGATGCCGGGAAGGACGGCTCCGAAGGCAACACCGTTTTCGATGTCGTGGACGTAGGTGCCGCCGCCGATGGCCATGCACTCGCCGGGAAGGCCCGTGACATCCGTATAGGCAGAAAGTAATGTCTTTACAAAATCAGAATCAGCGGATACGACGTGGGGCGGAACCATGCCGGGCGTGGACCAGGTGAAGCCGGCCGCTTTGACGGCAGCCGCCGCCCGGTCTTCGCAGTTTTCCTTTGTGGCGGAAACCGGAGTCCGGGCGTCAAAGGAGAATTCCATATGTGCGGGATCGATATGATAGAGGTCCAGGGTGCAGGACAGGTCGTGGGATTCCTCGTCATGAAGCTTAATGCCGATGCCGGATCCGTCCGTCACGCCATAGGGGAAGAGGGCGGGAATCTTCTTCACAAGCTTCAGTTCTTCCGACTCGTGCAGGGGCAGGCGGGAAAGCAGGATGACTGCGGCAAGGCCTGCGTTGCGGCCGCTTTCCGGCGTTGAGGCGTGGGCGGATTCGCCGATCACAGTAATTTCCTGATCTGCCGTGAAGGAAATTTCCACATTGCACTCTTTGGAAACCTCTGCCATGACCGGCTCTGCTGCTGCCCTGTCGAGGCCTTCGAATCTGATGACGGCCTTCTGGGGTACGGCATTTAAAGCAACGCCCGCCTCAAGAGAAAGCACCCGGGGAGTTGCCGTATCTTCTGCGAAGCCGGCAGACAGCTTTCCCCGGAACTGCCCTTTTTCTATATTAATAATAGGGAATTCCGCGTCGGGAGAGAACGTCATACTTGCAGGCTTCTCCGTCTCGAAGTAGTGGGCGATGTCTGTGGACCCCGTCTCTTCGTCCGAGCCGATGATGACGCGGACGCCCTTTTTCAGCGGGATGCCGAGTTCCTTGATGGCCTTCAGGGCAAACATGGAAGCAAGCAGGGGCCCCTTGTCATCGGATGTGCCCCGCCCGTAAAGGCGGCCGTCCTTTTCTATTATTTTGAAGGGTTCGGTCACTGTCCAGCCCTCGCCCGCGGGGACGACGTCCGTATGGCCGAGAATATCGAGCGAATGGGGCAGGGCCGGGTCGAAGTCGGCCGAAGCCACGTAATTGTCATAGTTCTTCGTCGTAAAGCCGTAGGACTCCGCGATTTCCATGGCCTTCATGAGGGCCTTATACGGCTCCTCGCCAAAGGGCTCGTCGCCGGCCGCAGGCGCATTCACGGACGGAATGCTGCAGAGGGCCTTCACATCCTCCACCAGCTCGTCTTTGTGGGCTTCTATCCACTTTTTCACTTCCTGATTCATATCAAACTTTCCTTTCTGAAACCTGTTGTCACAGCGGAATCATTATACCCTATTCACGAAAAAGGGGACAGGTACCTGATCCCCTAAAAAGCGGCGAGGCAGCACGCAATGCGTGCTGCCTCGCCGCTTCTATTCTACACAAACTCTGCTTTGCTTCAGTTCGTATGCCCCTCCAGCTCGCCGGTCGCAATGAAGACGACCCACTGGGCGATGTTCACGCAGTGGTCGGCGATGCGCTCGAAGTACTTGGCGATCATGAAGTAGTCGAGGACCCCGTCGATATTTTCCTGGTTGTCGGAGTCGAAGTATTTGACCAGGTCGAGCTTGACCTTGTCGAAGTATTCGTCGACGACGTCGTCCCCGTCAATGACCATACGAGCCAGAGACTCGTCCTGCTTGACGAAGGAGTTGACGGCCCGGCTCAGCATGTCCTCGGCAGCACGCGCCATAGGGAGAAGGTCGGAATCCTTGACTGCTTCGGGCTTTACATTTTTCTTTGCCACGATTTCCGCGATGTCGTCGGCATTATCCCCGATCCGCTCCAGGTCGGAGACCATCTTCAGGGCCGCGGACACGTTCCGGAGGTCCGTCGCTATGGGCTGCTGCTTCAGAAGAAGCCTGAGGCAGAGGTTTTCGATGTCCCTCTCCTGGTGGCTGATTTGCTGTACCTGGCCGGTGATGTCGGCCTGCTGGTCCCCATCCTGGGTCAGCAGGAAGTCAATAGCCGACTGGATGGCCTTGATGCACTGCTCGCTCATGGAGACGATGTCCTTGTTCAGCTCCTCGAGTTCCGCTTCATATGCTGCTCTCATCTATATTACCTCCGCATATTATTCTCATCTTCACAAACGGCGCATCACCCGAACCGGCCCGTGATGTAGCGTTCGGTCCGCTCGTCCTTGGGCGAAGCGAAAATCTCCTCCGAAGAACCGTACTCCACCATCTCGCCCAGGAGGAAGAAGGCCGTGTTGTCCGAGATACGGACGGCCTGCTGCATATTGTGGGTGACGATTATTATTGTGAAATCCTTCTTCAGCTCCTGGGCCAGGTCCTCAATCTTCGAAGTCGAAATGGGGTCCAGGGCCGAGGTAGGCTCGTCCATGAGGATGACCTCCGGCTCGACCGCAAGCGTTCTCGCAATGCAGAGCCGCTGCTGCTGGCCGCCGGAGAGACCCAGAGCCGACTTATTGAGCCGGTCCTTGAGCTCGTCCCAGATAGCGGCCTGCTTTAAGGACCGCTCCACGATTTCGTCGAGCTGGCTCTTGTTCTTGATGCCGTTGATCCGGGGGCCGTAGGCTACGTTGTCGTAGATGGACTTGGGGAAGGGGTTGGGCTGCTGGAAGACCATGCCGACCCGCTTCCGAAGCTCGATCACGTCCACGTCCCTGTAGATGTCCACCCCGTCGAGGCAGACCTCTCCCTCAATCCGCACCCCCTTCTCGAGGTCGTTCATGCGGTTTAAGGTCTTAAGGAAAGTTGACTTACCGCATCCTGAGGGACCGATCAGGGCCGTAATCTTGTTTTTCTCGATGTCCATGTTGACTTTCTTCAGGGCCTGGAAGCTCCCGTAGTAGAGGTCCAGATCCTTGATCGTCATCTTGTACTCTTCTGCCATACCTTTTTCCTGTCTCCCGCTTTCGGGAAAATCACTGCCTGTATATCTTCCGGAAATTTTTCCGTTTCACCCGCTTATGCAATGCATGAAAATAATTTTTTTCACGCTTCTCCGGTATTCTTCCTTGTGATGTATCTCGAAATTGCCCTCGCCAGCAGGCTGAACGAAAGGGTGATAATAATGAGGATGGCCGCCGACACATTCGCAATCTGGGCCGAATCGGCGTTGAGTGACCCCTCTGTCCGAAGCACCCAGATATGCAATGCCAATGTCTCGCCCGACCGCATGGGGTTTAAAGGGCACATGGGAGACGCGAGATTCCAGTTGCTCCAGTTGATGACCGTCGACTGGCCGGCCGTATACAGAAGTGCCGCTGCCTCACCGAAGCCACGCCCGGCCGCCAGGATGACGCCGGTGATGATCCGGGGCACGCAGGCCGGCAGCATGACGGAAGTGATGGCCTTCCAGTGAGAAGCCCCGAGGGCCATGGCCCCCTGCTTATAGGACTTGGGCAGGTCTTTGAGGGCGTCCTCGGTCGTGGTCGTAATCGAAGGCAGGGACAGAATGGACACAGCCAGGGCCCCGGCCAGCAGGTTCCACCGCTGGCCCGTCATCAGGATGAACACGAGATAGCCGAACAGGCCGACGACGATGGAAGGCAGGGACGACAGGGACTCAATCGAAATCCGGATCGCCGTCGTCAGCTTGTTATCGCCCGCATACTCGGCCAGATAGATACCGGCTCCGATGCCGATGGGGACAGAAATCAGAAGGGACAGGAACACGAGGTAAATCGTGTTGAAAAACTGATTTCCGATGCCGTCCGCGTCAAAGGCCAGAAACTTGGGATTGAAATCCAGTATTCCCTTGATGATAATGTAGCCCGCCATGACAATCAGCAGGACGAGAAAGAACCCGCCCACTGCGTACATGATGCCGGTCATGACCTTGTCCACCCGTTTGGCGCTCTTGATGACGCCGCTCAGATTCTTTGTATTCATGAATTTGGCTCCTTACATCAGGCCATGCCCGTCTTCTTTTTGTTGTGGGCAGAAATCAGATGGATGATAATAATGCAGACAATCGAGATAATGAAAAGCAAGAGGCCCATGGTCCAGAGGGCCGCATTGTGCTCGCCGCCGTTTGCGGTATTTCCCATGTCCGCTGCAATGGCCGCCGTCAGGTTGTTTGTGGGGGAAAGGATATTGGCCGGGAAGGCTCTGGTCTTTCCGATGACCATGGCCACGGCCAGGGCCTCGCCGAAGGCTCTGGTGAGTCCCAGAATGACGCCGGTCATGATGCCGGGAAAGGCCGCGGGCAGTACGATATGCCAGATGACCTGCCAGCGGGTGGAGCCCAGGCCGAAAGAGGCCTTCCGGTAGGAATCCGGAACGCCCCGGATGGCGTCGGCCGAGACCGTCGTAATCGTGGGGAAAATCATGATGGCCAAAACTATTCCGGCTGCCAGCACCGAGTAGCCGCCCATGGGCGCATGAAAGACGTCCCGGATGAAGGGAACCAGAATGGTCAGCCCCAGCCAGCCGTATACCACGGAAGGGATGCCGACAAAGATTTCAATGGCCGGCTGGAAGATGCGGGTCCCCGCATCCGGCGCAATCTCCGTGATGAAAATCGCCGCCGCCAGTGAAAACGGAACGGCGATCAGAAGAGCCAGACCGCAGGTGACCAGGGAACCGAAAATGTATACCGCCGCGCCGACGGTGCCTCCGCCCTGGCCCGCCATATCCGTAGGGTTCCAGTCGGAGGAGAAGAGAAACTCTCCTATGGAATGGTGGAAGGTCGTAAAGGTGACATTTCCCTTGATGAAGAGGAAGACGCCGATCGTGACCGTCAGGGCAATCAGAAAGAGGCCGCATATGGTCACGACCACCATTCCGCCCCTGCCTTTGCTGTTTTTCTTCATAGTCTGTCTCTTTTCGTACATACTTCGTGCTTTACATTAGTCATAAAACACTCCTGCTGCCCTCCCCTGTTCATGAATGGAACTCCCCCGTCAGGAAAAAGCCTGCCGGGGGAGTATCCATATGAATCAAAAGGAGGGAGAAGGTAAAATTACTGCTTGTGAGCGTCTACTGCTTCCTGGCTCATCTTGGAGGATACGCCGTAGCCCATGCCTTCAAGCTTTGCGGAATACTCGTCGCCCATCATGTAGTCGATGAAGGCCTTTGCGTTGTCAGATCCTTCACCGTTCGTGTACATGTGCTCATAGCCCCATACCTTGTAGGTACCGTTGTAGGTATTCTCCAGAGTAGGCTCAACGCCGTCGATGGAAACAGCTGCTACAGCGTCGTTGTTTACGAGATAAGAAAGAGCTACATATCCGATGGCGCCCTTGTTCTGCTCTACGTTCTGCAGAAGGGTACCGGAGTCGTCTGTCTCAAGAGCCTGGTTGGAAGCCTCTTCCTCGCCGTTTAAAGCCCACTGCTTGAAGAGGGCCCGGGTACCGGAAGACGAAGGACGGGTAACAAGCATGATCTGCTCATCGGGGCCACCGACATCTTTCCAGTTCGTGGTCTTGCCGGTGAAGATGGAAACGAGCTGGTCTGTGGTCAGGTTCGTGACGCCCAGGTCCTTGTTGACTACGGGAGCCATGGTAATCGTGCAGACCTCATGATCTACGAGGGTCTTTGCTGCGTCAGCGTCAAGCTTTTCCTCGGCGAATACGTCGGAGTTTCCGATATCTACGGAACCTGCAGCTACCTGCTTCAGGCCCTCACCGGAACCGCCGCCGTTTACCGTGATGGCGAGGTTGGGGTACTTCTTCATGAATTCTTCGGAGGCATCCTTTACCAGAGGAAGGAGGGCCGAAGAACCGGCTGCTGTGAGGTTGCCGGAAAGGTCAGCGCCGGCGTCGGTGCTTGCGGAGTCAGAGCTTGCGGAAGCGTCTGTGCTGTCAGTTGCGGAAGCATCCGTCGTAGTCGTGCTGTCGGCAGAAGCGTCTGCGCTGCTGTCGGTAGAGGCCGTGCTGCCGCAGGCGGAAACGCCTACTGCAAGAACACCGGCCAGCATGAGCGAAACAATCTTGCTGAATGTCTTGTTTTTCATCATCATTCTCCTGTTTGTTCTTTAACAGTTTCTTCTTCTATCCTCACGGACGAGTGTTAAGATACACCAGCAATGTAAAGTCTCCTACGCACCTACTATAAAATCTATGTAAAATCTTTGTGGTTATACAAAAATACGGGGCCCGATATAATCAGGTCCCGTAAAGGAATGTAAAATAATATAAAGCTGCTCTAACTTCTGTTTGTTTTGTCTATCTCAGTGTAAACTCCCTATTCTCCATCCTTCGGCATGTAGTATTCCTGCGCCTCGGAGTAGGTTCCCCGCTTCGATGTCATGAACTGGTCGAACTGGTGGGTGTTCGTCCACTTGAGGAATTCCTCGTCCGTGCAGGAGACATAGTGGGTGCCGCCGACCAGGTGGCTGGTCCCCTTGTTGTAGTCGATGCCGGAGGTCTTGTAGTTATATTCGAGGGCAATCCGTCGCTTCTCGACAATAGGATTCGGCGCCGGAATGGCGGAAAGCAGGGCTCTCGTGTAAGGGTGGACGGGGTTATTGAAAATCTCGTCCGTGGTCCCGGTCTCGAGCAGATGGCCTAAGTGCAGGACCCCGATCCGGTCGGAGATATACTTCACCATCGAAAGGTCGTGGGCAATAAATAGAAGTGCAGTACCCGTCTCCTCCTGGATGTCCTTCATCAGGTTCACGACCTGGGCCTGAATCGACACGTCCAGGGCGGAAATACATTCGTCCGCGATGATGAGCTTGGGGTTCATGATCAGGGCTCTCGCGATGCCGACCCGCTGCCGCTGGCCGCCGGAAAACTGGTGGGGATAACGGCTGCCGAGCTCGGGCGCCAGACCGACCTTCTTCAGAATGGCCTTGATTTTCTCATTCCGCTCCGCCATAGAGGAGTACGAATGGTGGATGTCCAGGCCTTCCCCGATGATGTCCTCGACTTTCTTCCGGGGATTTAAGGAAGCCATGGGGTCCTGGAAGATCATCTGCATGTCGTGCCGCAGGGTGGTTCGGGTTCCCTTATCCAGCTTCTTTTTCGTGATGTCCATACCCTCGAAGGTGATCTGGCCTGCCGTCGGATCGTAGAGACGGATGACGGCCCGGCCAATCGTGGACTTGCCGGAGCCCGACTCCCCGACGAGGCCGTAGGTCTCGCCTTTATATATTTGGAAGGACACATCGTCCACGGCCTTGACCGTGAAGGAGTTTGACACCTTGAAGTATTGTTTGAGGTGGCTTACTTCCAGAAGAGGGGCTTCATTCTTTAAGGCTGTCATAGTTCTCCGCTCCCTTCTTCATGCGCTCAATACGTTCGGCCAGCTCTTTCGGCATGTCGACTTTCGGGGCCCGGGGGTCCAGAAGCCAGGTGGCCGCATAGTGGGTCTCCGTGACCTTGAACATGGGCGGTTCCTTCTTGTCGTCGATGACGAGGGCGAACTTGTTCCGGGGTGAAAAGGCATCGCCGACCTTCTCGTGCAGGAGGTTGGGCGGGGACCCTGGAATCGAGTAGAGGCGGTCGTCGTAGGTCTCGAGGTCGGGCATGGCGGAAAGCAGGCCCCAGGTGTAGGGGTGCTTGGGCTCGTAGTAGATTTCGTTGATAAGGCCCTTTTCCACAATCTTCCCGGCATACATGACATAGACGTAGTCGGCCACCTTCGCCACCACGCCCAGGTCATGAGTAATATAGATCACCGAGATTCCCCTCTCCCTCTGGACTTTCCGGATCAGCTCGATAATCTTCGCCTGAATCGTCACATCGAGGGCCGTCGTGGGCTCATCGCAGATCAGAAGTTTCGGGTTGCAGGCCAGGGCAATCGCGATGACCACTCTTTGCCGCATGCCGCCGGAAAGCTGATGGGGATAGTTCTTCATCCGCTTTTCCGGCTCTTCGATGCCGACCTCCTCGAGAAGCTCGACGGCTTTCTTATAAGCCTCTTCCTTCGGAGTCTTATAGTGCCAGATCATGCCTTCCATTATCTGCTTGCCGATAGTCATGGTGGGGTCAAGGCTTGTCATGGGGTCCTGGAAGACCATGGCAATTTGCCGGCCGTTGATATTCTTCCGGATCCACTTCTTGTCCTGTTTCAGGATGTCGACGGTCTGCTCTTTTCCTTCCTCGTCCGCGTAGGTGAAGTTGATTTCGCCGGAATTTACGATGGCGTTCTTATCGAGAATGCCCATGGCGGCCTTCATCGTGACGGACTTGCCGGAGCCCGACTCGCCGACGATGGCTGCGGTCGTGCCCCGCTCGAGCTCGATATTCACTCCCCGGATGGCGTGGACCATTCCGGCGGTCGTCTTAAAGGAAATATCGAGGTTTTTTACCGTAATAATATTATTCTTTTTTTCTTCCATCTCAGCCCTCCTTGATCTTCGGGTCGAGCGCTTCTCTGAGGCCGTCGGCAATCAGGTTGAAGGACAGCATGAGAAGGGCCATGACGATGATGGGCGGGATGATCTGGTAGGGGTGGGTCGTGAAGCTGTTGTACCCTTCGGAGATCAGGGAGCCGAGCGAGCACTGGGGCACCGGAATGCCCAGGCCGACGAAGGACAGAAAGGCCTCTGTGAAGATGGCCGTCGGGATCGAGAACATGACCTGGGTGATGATGGGTCCGATGATGTTCGGCAGGATGTCCTTAAATATAATGAAGAAACTTCCCGCATCCAATGTCTTTGAGGCGTATACGAATTCCTGCTCCTTGAGCTTCAGCATTTCCGCCCGGGCAATCCGGCTCATGCCGATCCACTCGGTCAGCATCAGGGCGAAGATGATGGTGATCATGCCCGGCTTTAATATTAGTAATAATAATGTAACGATGACGAGCCTCGGGATGCCGTTTGCGACTTCCACGAAGCGCTGCATGATCATATCGGTCTTGCCGCCGAAATAGCCGGAAATCAGGCCGTAACTCATACCGATTACCATATCGATGAGGGTGGCGGCTACGGCAATGATGAGAGAAACTCTTGCACCGGTCCATGTCCGGGTCCAGATGTCACGTCCGTACTTATCCGTGCCGAACCAGTAGAAGGTGTCGTAGAGCTTGCCTTCCGCGTAGCCGTTATACTTCTTCGACCCGGTCGTCGTCGTCATGGTTTCCGACCCGTCAAAGATACCCATATTCTCAATGCCCTGGATTCGCGGGGCGAGGTTATGCGCCGCCGACTGCTCCGAGTAGGAGTAGGGGGTCATGAAGGGGCCGAAGATGGCGAAGAAGGTCAGGATGCAGAGGAAAACGAGGCCTACGACTGCGCCTTTATTATGGAAGAATTTCTTCCGCACTTCCTTCCAGAAGGACTGGGAGGCGAAATTGGTGTCAAGCTCGCTGTCGGCCCCGTACTCCTTCAGGACGAAGTCGCCGGGAACCGGCTCGTAGTCCCTGCCGGAGCAGTCAAAGGGGACGACGGATGCGGCTTTGGTCTGTGCTTTTGCCATATCAGCTGCCCTCCTTTGAAAGCCGGATTCTGGGGTCTATGATGCCGTAGAGGATATCCACAAACAGCATGATGAAAATATACATAGCCGAGTAGATGAAGCTCAGGGAGATGACCACATTGTAATCGTTCGACTGAATCGCGTTGACGAGGAGAGACCCGATGCCGGGAATCGCGAAAATCTTCTCGACGACCAGGGAGCCTGTCATCAGGTCGACAATCAGGGGAGCCAGGACCGTGATGATGGGAATGCAGGCATTCCGGAGGGCATGGCGGAAAACCAGAGCCCTTCCCGAAAGCCCCTTCGACTCGGCCAGAAGCATGTAGTCCGAGTCCATGACCTCAATCATCTCGGACCGCGTGAAGCGGGCGATCGAAGCCATTGTGAACATGGATAATGCAATGCTCGGCAGCACCGACGACTTCATGATCATCTTCGAATCGAAGAGCATGGGGAAAATCTTTGCCTTGAAACCGAACTGGTAGGACAGAAAGAGGGCGAACACATACGAGGGCACCGACACGCCGATGACGGAGATAATCGTACAAATATTATCAATAATCGTATTGTGCCAGATGGCTGCAATAACGCCCAGAATCAGGCCCACGATGGCTCCGAGGAAAACGGCAAAAAAGCCGATTTCCATGGAGATGGGAAGTCTTGTCGCAATCAGCTCGGATATGGGGGTGTTCTTGGAGATATTGTAAGAAACCCCGAAATCCCCCGTCAGCATATTCTTGACATAGGTGAGGAACTGGATCACCACCGGTTTGTCCAGGCCGTACTTGGCATAGAGCTGGGCCCTTTGCGAGTCGTTTAACTTTTCGTCGTTAAACGGGGAGCCCGGCATCAGCTGCATGAGCACGAAGAGGACGAACAGAATCACAAGGAGTGTGAACAGGGAGATCAGTACCCGTTTCAGGATGTACTTCTTCATAAAAACTCCTTATAAAACGAAAAGAAAGGCCGCACAGCACGTACTGTGCGGCCTCGTAGAAAAGGAGGATTACTGAGCTGTCTTGACAGTATCCTTGTATACCCGGTTCAGGGCTACGGGGTGATATTCAACGCCGGTGACGTTGCTCTTCATCATCTCCGCATTGCACTGGGTGTACAGAGGGAAGATAACCGCCTCGTCCATGACAATCTGCTCAGCATCGTAAAGCTTTGCCCAGCGGCCGCTGGCGTCCGTTGCGAGGTCACCGGTCGTGCACTCTGCGATGATGGCGTCATAGTCTGCATTGGACCAGAGGCCGTAGTTGTTGGAGTTGTTCGTAACCCACATGCCAAGGTAGGTCATGGGATCTGCGTAGTCAGGGCCCCATCTGGTAAGGCCGAGCTGGAAGTTGCCGTCCTGCATATCCTGAACTCTCTGCTTCTTGGGCTCTACCTTAATCGTAATGGTGAGGCCGGGCAGGGTGTTCTGCAACTGTTCCTGAAGGACGGTAGCTACCTTCTGGGGAGCGTCATCCGCGTCGACAACCATCTCCAGGCTCATGGAAGTCTCGCCGAGTTCGTCGAGACCCTTCTGCCAGTAGTCAGCAGCCTTTGCTGCATCGAATGCGCAGACGTCCTTGAACTTTTCCTGGTCTGCGGAGAAATCGGATCCGTCGGGACCGGTTGCGAACTGAGGAGGTACTGCGGTGTATGTAGGAGTGGAGCCATCCTTCAGGATGTCCGTAACGATGGCGTCACGGTCAATGGCGAATGTGATGGCCTTTCTTATATTCTCGTTTGCAAGCTCGGGAACCTTGTTCATGTTCGGGGACAGGTACCACATGTAGCCGGCGCCGACTGCCAGGAATTCGGGATCATCCTTGACCTGGTCGACCTGATCGCCGTTTACCAGGGTCATATCGAGCTCGCCGTTCTGGTAGCTCATCAGGGCTGTCTGGGAATCCTGGATGACCTGATAGTCAAGACCGGCAAGCTTTACCCGGTCGGCATCCCAGTAGTCCGCGTTCTTCGTGAGATGGAACTCGGTAGCTGCGGGCTGGTAGGAATCCAGAACGAAGGCGCCGTTGGAAAGGGTGGTCTCAGGGCTTGTGCCGAAGGTATCGGCGCAGGACTCGAAGAACTTCTGGTTGACCGGATAGAAGGTCGGGAAGTACATGAGGGAAAGGAAGTAGGAAACAGGAGCTTCCAGCTCTACCTTCAGGGTCTTGTCATCGACTGCGGTGACACCGAGTTCACTCTTGTCCTTCTCGCCTGCAATGATGGCTGCGGCGTTCTTGATCTGGCCGATATCGGAAAGCATATAGCTGTACTCGGAAGCGACATCCGGGTCAACGGCCCGCTGCCATGCGAATACGAAGTCATTGGCAGTGACGGGCTCGCCGTTCGACCACTTGGCATCACGGAGATGGAAAGTCCAGGTCAGGCCGTCGTCACTGTTCTCGTAAGACTCTGCGATGGCTTCAACGGCCTTGCCGTCCTTGTCCATCTGCATGAGACCGTCGGTATAGTCGGCAATTACCTCAAACGAAGTACCGTCGGTCGCCTGCTGGGGATCCAGAGATTCCACGGGGGTCTCCATCATGATCTTCAGGTCATCCGTCGAAGCCTCGCCCGAAGCTGCCGTATCCGAGGATGCGGTGTCGGTCGAAGTCGTGTCTGTGGAAGAAGTGTCGGTCGTACTCGTATCGCTGTACGCACTGCTTCCGCAGGCTGCCAGTGAAAATGCCATCGCGGCGGCGAGAATCACTGACACAAGCCGTTTTCTTTTCATAAGTCTCTCCTCCTTAGGATTTGGATTTTCCGCTCCTCCCAGAGCGGATGATGGGGACAAGGATAATATAAATCGCCGGGACCGGACGAGCCGGCCGCCTTCGCAGATACAGAGTCAACAAGCGAATATTTGCAGAAAGGCGCCCCGGAAGTACTACCCCCTGGGACGCCTTTGTCCTTTGAAATATTATCTTTGTTGGTTTTACAGTATAAATTTTCCGTCTGAAAAGTCAAGGAAAATGTACACAAATTTTTCACGAATCTTTCGCTCAGATTTTTTCCCGGATGACCGGCAGGGTCGAGCAGTGAATGCCGCCGCCCAATTTGTTAATCTCCGAAATATTGACCGGAACGACCTCCACGCCTGCCTTTTCGAGGTTTTTGATCGTGTTCTTTCCTAAGGCAGAGAAGAGGACTTTGCCGGGTTCGAGGCAGAGGCAGTTGTTCGTGAGGAAGGGGTCGTCCCTGTCCGTCTCGATGATTTTGTATCCCTTTTTCTGCAGGAGGTCCAGGAACCAGAATGGCAGAATGAATGTGGATACGAGGACCTTGTCCTTATCGACCGGGATGAAGGCTTCGTCGAGATGGATATAGAAAGCCGGCATGTCGATTGTGATGAGCTCAATCCCCTGATTTTTGAGGATGGCGCGCATCTGCTCTATGCCCTCGTCATTGATGCGGACGGACCGGCCGACTACTGCCGTGTGCTCGTCCAGCTGGCAGAAGGAGCCGCCCTCCATGGTACCCCGCCCCTGAATGGCCCCGAGGATGGGAATGCCCAGGTCCGTAAGGGTCTTCTGCCCGATGGGAGTCTCCCCCTGGTGGAAGTACATGGTATAGCGGGAAAGAATGGCGCCCTTTGGTGTCATCTCGGCAAAGTCCCGGGCGAAGGTCATATTGGGCCACTCGTGCTTCGGGTCGTCCTGGTTGATGACCTCGATGCCCTCGTTTCTGAGGGCCTCGGTCATAGCGTCGTGCTGGTCCTGCATGAGGCGTATATCCGGGAAGGCATCTCCCTTCCAGTAAGACCGGATGCGGCCCTTCCTGTCCTTCAGGATCAGGGAACCGGCCTCCTCTTCATAGGCCGCCTCTTTCATGGCCTCGAGTTCGACCCCGGGCCGGTGGACGATGATTTTTTTGATCTTTCCTATGGCGTTCGGAATCCAGGTATCCCTTCCCCAGACCTCCCCGTAGGAGGGGTCCTCGAAAGTATTTTCAATCCGGCTCTTGTCCATGTACATCTGCAGGGTTGCCATGTTCTCTTACCTCAAATTTCTTTACAACAGAAGAGCTCCGCGAGGGAGCTTTTCTGAAATCCAATGAATACGGGCATCCACAGGGGAACCTGTTTCAAAGTGTGTGGTTTATATTAGTCATGCGGCTCTTCAGCTGGCTGCTCTCCGGGCATTACTGACCTTTTCGGCCTGGTACTCTTCGATGATAGCCTTCATGTTGCGGACGACAATTTCCATCTCCGCCCGGCGGCCGATGGTCACGCGGACATAGTCTTTTGTGCGGGGCTCAAAGCCGAAATAGCGGACCAGGATGCCGTGCTCTTTCAGGCGCTCGGTCAGAAGCTCGGCCGGGATGATGCCGGAGGCCTTGAAGAAGCAGAAGTTCGTGACTGTGGGCACGATTTCAAAGCCCATGCGAAGAAGCTCGGATTCGAAGTAGGACCGGGTCTCGATGACTTCTTTGATGCACTCGTCATAATACTTCGTGTCCTTGATGGCCGCAATGCCGATGACCTGGGACAGGGTGTTGAGGTTGAAGGGACTTACGCAGAACTTGACGTTTCGCATATCGTCGATGATGTCCTGATTCGCCACGCAGAAGCCGATCCGGGCCCCGGCCATATTGCGGGACTTGGAATAGGTACGGACCACGATGATGTTCGGATATTTGTCCACGAGGGAAAGGGCCGTCTCGCCGCCGAAGTCCACGTAGGCCTCGTCCACGATGACCAGACGCTTCTCGTTCTTCTTTACAATCCGTTCCACGTCAGCGCAGGAAATGGCCTTGCCCGTGGGGTTATTCGGGTTTGCGATGATGACGTCGCAGCCGCACTCGACAAGGGCGTCCACATCCGTCGAGAAATCGGCTTTCACAGGAATCTTCCGGTACTTGAGGTGGAAGGTCTGGGCGTAGGTCCGGTAGAAGTCATAGGTGATGTCGTTGGAGGCAATCGGGAAGCCCTCGCGGAAGAAGCTCATCATGATGAAGGCGATGACCTCGTCCGCCCCGTTGCCGACGAAAATCTGCTCCTTGGGGAAGCCGTAGATTTCGCCGATGGCCTCTCTGAGCTTTATATTGTAGGGGTCCTCGTAGTAGGCCAGGGAGTTGATCTGCACGCTGGTCAGGGCCTCAAGGATGGCCGGCGAGGGCGGGTAGGAAGACTCATTGGCGTTCAGCTTGATATAAGGCCGGTCGTGGGGCTGCTCGCCGGGGTTATAAGTTTCCATGCTCTCGTAGCCGTCAAGAAAAAAGTAGCTCATTTACAATTGCCTCCAGAATTAGAGATGTCGTTTGTGTGATAATAGCTTGTTTTGCCCCTTGTCCAGCCTGCAATGGAAGCTATTTGTGGAAGAGGCCTTGGTTTTGCCCTAAGCTGGTAATAAAAGGGGTGTCATTTGCAGAAACCAGACATTTTTTGCCCCAAACACAGTCTGCAGGGGGTGTCATTTGCCAGAAACAGAACGTTTTTGCCCCAAACACAGTCTGCAGGTGGTGTCATTTGCCAGAAACAGAACGTTTTTGCCCCAAACACGGCCTGCAGGTGGTGTCATTTGCCAGAAACAGAACATTTTTGCCCCATGCATGCCTTGTAGGGGATGTCGTTTGCGGAAAAAGTCAGGTATTCAGAATCTTGCTCAGGAAGTCCTGGGCCCTGGGGTTCCTGGGGTGGCTGAAGAATTCGTCGGGGGTGCTTTCCTCGAGGATCTGCCCTCCGTCCACAAAGAGGACCCGGTTGGCGACTTCTTTCGCGAAGCCCATCTCGTGGGTCACGACGGCCATGGTCATGCCCTCGTCCGCCAGGCGCTCCATGACGTTTAAGACCTCTCCGACCATCTCGGGGTCCAGGGCCGACGTGGGCTCGTCGAAGAGCATCATCTTGGGATTCATGGCCAGGGCCCGGACAATTGCCACCCGCTGCTGCTGGCCGCCGGACAATTGCTTGGGGTAGGAGCCCGCCTTGTCCTCGAGGCCGACCATTTTCAGAAGGTCATAGGCATGGGCCCGGGCTTCTTCCTTGGACTCCTTCTTCAGCATGACGGGGGCCAGGGTGATATTCTCCTCGACCGTCATGTGGGGGAAGAGGTCGAACTGCTGGAAGACCATCCCCATCTGCATGCGGACCTTGTCGATATCGGTCCCCTTCTTCGTAATGTCCTGCCCGTCGAAGATGATATGGCCCAGGGTGGGCGTTTCCAGCAGGTTCATGCAGCGCAGAAATGTCGACTTACCGGAACCGGAGGGGCCGATGATGACGACCTTCTCCCCGTCGGCGATTTCCGCGTCGATTCCTTTCAGTACTTCCACGCTGCCTCTCGCATTGTGGAAGGTCTTGTGCAAGCCTTTAACGGAGATCACTTTGTGCCAGCCTCCTCTCTATCACACGC
This sequence comes from uncultured Lachnospiraceae bacterium, assembly GCA_900316075.1. Lineage (GTDB taxonomy): Bacteria > Bacillota > Clostridia > Lachnospirales > Lachnospiraceae > RUG306. Next base: position 47,393 of record ONBT01000009.1, read on the forward strand.
AGAATCTGCGTCAGCCCGATGACGATTACAAGGTAGATCAGGGCCACAATCAAAAGCGGCGGTACCGCGTCGTAGGTAATGGACCGGATGATATCCCCGCCCTTGGTCAGCTCCTGGATACCGACGTAGCCGGCGACCGAAGTCTCCTTCAACAGAGTAATGAATTCGTTGAAGATAGCCGGGGCCACATTTTTGAAGGCCTGGGGAAGGATGATCTTCCACATGGTCTGGGGGTAGGAAAGGCCCAGGGACCGGCCCGCCTCCATCTGTCCCCGGTCCACGGACTGGATGCCCGAGCGGAGCACTTCGGCCAGATAGGCGCCGGAGTTGATACCGAAGGCGGCAATGGCGACCTCGAGGGAAGTGCCCGACTGCCAGATGATGAAGTACATGATCATGAGCTGGACAACCGTAGGCGTCCCGCGGATCACAGTCAGGTAGATCGAGACGATGAAGTTGAGGATGGCCAGGCCGGGATTTCTTTTATTATTCTGATAAGCCGTCTTGACGATGGCGGACATGGAGCCGAGAATCAGGCCGATGATCAGGGCGCAGATCGTGATGATGATCGTATACTCGAGTCCGTTTGTGATGTAGTGCCACCGGTCCTTGTAGATCAGGGCATCGTACAGGCGGTCGGAAAGGGATCTGTTCATTTGAAACTCCTATACTGATAGAAAACGCCTCCGGGAACAGCCACCGGATTTCATTACGAGAAAACCCCGGCTCGCTTATGGAGGCGCACCGGGGTTAGACATTATTTTTATACTAATGTAAAGCTTTTCACTCTGCGGAGAGGTACTTGCTCTCGATCTCGTCCAGCTTGCCGGAGTCCTGCAGGCTCTTTAAGATCTCGTTGAACTTGGCAGTCAGCTCGGAACCCTTGGGCAGGGCCATTGCGTACTGCTCTTCGGTCAGGGCCTCGTCCAGCTTCTTGATCTTGTCAGGATTCTTCTCGACGAGCTTGTCCGCTACGAAGTTGTCGATGACTTCGGCGTCGATACGACCGGAGATGACATCCTGGGCAGCGTCGACTGCCTTCTCGTACCGCTTTACTTCGCCGACGGAGATGTCGGAGGAGCCGTCCTCGTTCGTGCAGTAGGAGTCGCCGGTGGTGCCGGTCTGGACGCCGACGGTCTTGCCGTTCAGGTCGGTCCGGCTGGCGATATCGGAATCAACCGGAACGATGATGGCCTGGGAAGCATTGAAGTAATTGTCCGTGAAGTCGACGTTCTTCTTCCGCTCTTCGGTGATGGACATGCCGGCAGCGATGAAGTCGGCCTTGCCGGCCTGCAGAGCGGGGATGCAGGAAGCAAAGGCGATATCACTTATCTCCAGTTCCACGCCCAGCTCATCGGCGATGGCCTTTGCGATGTCCACATCAATGCCGACGATGTCGTCGCCGTCCTTGTATTCGAAGGGTTCAAACTCGGCGTTCGTGACCATGATGATCTTGCCGTCCGCCTTGATCTCATCAAGAGTTCTTCCAGATGAAGAAGCCGAAGCATCCGTCGATGTGTCGGAGCTTGCGGTATCGGTCGATGCCGAAGCATCCGTCGAAGTATCCGCCGCCGCATCGGAAGATGTTTCCGATGAAGCGCTCGAGCCGCAGGCCGCCATGGAGAAAGCGGTCATGGCCGCCAGGGCCAGTGCCAGAAATCTTTTTTTCATGTCCTCTACCTCCTATACGTTTCTTCTTCCTCTTGATGAAATCCTCTGAAAGAACACTCCGAGGGATTTTTCTACCGAACTCTTCCAGCCCGTCCCCCGGCAGCTCCTTGCCCAGCCCCGGGAAATAAAAACGAGGGCCTTCGGGTGCATGCACCCGAAAGCCCCCATTGGCTTTTTCATTTCCTGTCCGATTTATGTATACCTTCTATCACGTTTGTCCGCCTTCGTCAAGGCATTTTAAAATTTTTTAAAAAATTTAGTATACATTTTCTAATTATCGGGCTATACTATCGGCCATAATCAGCATATCGGCAGAAAAACAGTATACTTTTTTGGACGTCTGTACAAAAAAGGAACCTGCCCCTATGCTGCATGCAAAAGCCATTGGGAGGAAAGAAAAGAAAGGGATGGTGTGCGCATGAACCGAACTCAGCCGAAGAAGAACGAGACGCTGGAGCAGACGGCCTACCGGGAGATCAAGAACGAAATCTTCACCCTGGAATTTGCCCCGGGCAGCATGCTGACGGAAAAGCAGCTGTCCGAGAAGCTAGAAATCAGCCGGACCCCCATCCGGGCCGCCCTGACCCGGCTTCTCTATGAAAAGATTGTTTCAGAGGATGCCACGGGCCACATCTACGTGGCAAAGACCACGGTCAAGGAAGTGCAGGACATCACGGCGGTCCGCCTGGCCCTCGAGCCCCTGGCCCTGGACGGTCCCGGCCTCACCGACGATATCATCAAATCCATCAGTTCTATTTACAAGGCCCAGAAGGAGGTCGACCTCGACGCTCCCGAAGGCCTCATTACTTTTTCCAAGCTGGACTGCGACTTCCACTGCGTCCTGGCCGAAATCTCGGACAACGAAGTTTTAAAGACCGACATCAAGTCCTTAAACTCCGCCATGGTCCGCTGCAACGTCCTTTCGGGCACCCTGCAGTTCAACGTCCCCGAGGCCATCAAGGAGCACCACGAAATCCTCTCCTACCTGAAAGCCGGCCGGCGGGACTTCGCGAAGCTGGCCCTGACGGACCACATCAATTATGTCAACCGCAGAATGTTCAAAGATGAATGAATAATGCAGGGCTCCGGCTCCGGGGCCCCTTTTCAAAGGAGTGCAAATGTATTCGGAAATTCTGGATCTGACAAAAGAACTGGTCGCCATCCGAAGCGTCAACGGAACCCCGGGCGAGCGGAAGGTCTCCGACTTCATCTACTACTGGTTTCAGGACCTGCCCTACTTCCGGGAGCACCCGGAGAACCTGATTTTTCAGCCGGTTCCCGATGATTCCCTGAATCGGGGCTCTGTCATCGCCATCGTCGAAGGAAAGAAAAAGTCCTGCAAGAAGACCCTCCTCCTCCATGGGCACACGGACACGGTGGGCACCGGGGACTACGGCCCCCTCGAAGACGTCTGCACGGACCCGGATGCCCTTGCGGAGCGCCTGAAGGAACTGACCCTTTCCGATGAAGTGAAGGCCGATCTCGAAAGCGGGAACTTCCTCTTCGGCCGGGGGGCGGTCGACATGAAGTCCGGAGACGCCGTCTTCATGGCCCTTCTTGCCTACTTCTCCGACCACACGGATGAAATCGAAGGAAACCTCATCGGCTCCTTCAACCCCGTCGAGGAAAACACCCACACCGGAATCATCACGAGCCTCCCCCTCTTCCTCAAACTCGAAGAGGAAAGGGGCTTCGAATATATCGGCGCCATCAATAATGACTTCTCGACGAAGCTCTATCCGGGCGATGACAAGGTCACCCTCTACACCGGAGCCGGGGGGAAGATTCTCCCCTGCTTCTATGTCCGGGGGAAGGAAACTCACGTGGGCCAGCCCTTCGAAGGCCTCGACGCCTCGGCCCTGGCCGCTGAGCTCGTGAAACGGATCAATCTTTCCACGGAGCTTTCCGACTTCGCCGAAGGAGAGACCGCTCCGCCCCCGGCCGTCCTCAAGCTTAAGGATCTGAAGGACTTCTACAATGTGCAGACCGCGAAGGAAGCCCTCGTCTATTTCAACTTCTACGTCTTCGAGAGCGACATGCGGGACATCACGGAAGGCCTGGCCTCCGTGGCCCGGAAGGCGGCCGCCTCCCTGCAGGAGGACATGAAGAAGAACTACAGCATCTACTGCCACATGAACCACCTGCCGGAAACGGCTCCGGAAGAAAAAGTTTCCTGCCTTTCCTACAGCGAACTCTATTCCCGGGCCGCAAATACCGATGCTTTCAGTGATGACGAGCTGGACCGGCTCACGAAGGAAGAGCTGGAGAAGGGCACGGACGAGCGGGAAATTCCTATTGTCCTGATTCGCTACCTCCTCGGGTGCATCAGGTCGACGGAGCCCGTCATCGTCCTCTACTATGCCCCTCCCTATGTCCCCCACTGCTGTGTGGACCGGGAGGACGAGGGGACCGGGCAGGCGCTCTACACGGCCCTTTCCGAAGCTGCCGCCGAGACGGAAGAGGCGGGGCCGTACGCTTTTCGGATTTTAAATTATTATCCTTCCCTCTCCGACTCGAGCTACCTGAAAATCGACGATGAAGAAGGCTCCCTCGAAGCCCTGACCGAGAACTTCCCGGCCTTCGAGACCCTGTATCCCCTGCCCCTCGACGACATCCGGGCCCTCGACATCCCGGCCATCAATATCGGCACCTACGGGTCCGACGCCCACAAGTGGACCGAGCGGGTCAATATCCCCTACACCTTCGGGACATTGCCGGATCTGGAGAAAAAGGTCATTTTGAAGCTCATCGGGGCCTGATATTACCGGATCTCGCAGTCTTTGCATTGAAGTGCGGCAGGGCCTGAACCCGCCTGCTGCCCGACATCGTGTCCACAATTATTTTCGATTTTCGGGCTTTGTCTGAAAATTCCTGTTTGACGCAAACATTTTTCATGCTATAATTGACTTACAATTTTTGCACGGATGTTTACCGCCCGACCGGTCCGGTCCCGCGGCGAAACGGCCGGAATCAGTGCAGCCGGCCGGAGGTTATAAACAGGAGGAATGGAAAATGGATGATGCGAAGAGAAAGGCGGGGCGGCCGAAGAGCGCCAATCCCAAGAATGTGAATGTGGGCCTGCGCATGACAGACGAGCAGTACCAGAAACTCAAGGCCTACGCGGAAAAGAGCGGGGAGACCGTGTCGAAGGTCCTCCTGGAGGCCCTGGAAGCCTATATCAAGTAGCAAGCTGAATATTACAAAAAAGCAAGCGGCGCGGCCATGATGGCCGCGCCGCTCTTGTATTCTACAGTTCCCACGACAGCCGGTGCAGGTTCCCCTTCTCTTCAAGTCCTTCAAACCCGTTCTGCCGAAGGGCCTCATAGAGGACAATGGCGACGGAATTGGCAAGATTTAAAGACCGGGTCTCTCCCAGCATGGGAATGCGGATGCAGGACTCCGGCTGCTCTACAAGAATCTCTTCCGGAATTCCGGCGCTCTCCTTGCCGAACATGATATAGTCGCCATCTTTGAAAGTCACGTCCGAGTAGGTCTGCCGGGCTTTCGTTGTTGCCAACCAGACCTTCGGTTTCCTGTTCTCTTCCAGGAATGTTTCATAATTCATGTAGCGGTGGACATCCAGGTCCTTCCAGTAGTCCATGCCTGCCCGCTTCAGATTCTTCTCCGTCAGGTGAAATCCCAAAGGCTCAATCAGATGCAGAGACGACCCTGTCGCTACGCAGGTTCGCCCAATATTTCCCGTATTCGAAGGTATTTCCGGTTCGTGAAGTACGATGTTGAAGTGCATTAAACCCCTGTCCTCATTCAGTATGATTTCCCTCTTCCCACCAAGGCATCTGCTGAAGTATTGCCTTCATCTCCTTGGGGTGAAGATAATTGGAATTTAGTTCGGACTTCTGATATTGGAGATATCCACCTGCCGACCACTGAATCAACATGTCGGTAAAGAATCGTTCCCAGCTGAAGTACTGGCTGCTTTCAATATATTCTTCCGGTGCTGCAAGAATTTTTTGTATATCTGGGAAGTTAATCAAGCCGGACCGCAGGATAAGCCATTCGAAGGACTCAGGGAAATAGCACCTGATGGATGGCCTTATATGCATCAGCTGAAACAGGTCGTTCATTTCCGGACCAATCGCTGCTCCATCCCCTATAACCATCAATGAATCCGATGAAATTTTTTCGGCGGATTTTCTTAAATTCGATTTCCCATGGGCCGAAGAACAAGAAATGCTGCGGTCTTTGACAACGGCAGAAAAGAATTCGTATCCTGAATTGGAATCTTCAATGAGAAGGTCATCTGGCATATCAGTCGAAACATTCGTCAGCGAACTGTATATCCTGTACATTTCATTGTATACGCGCTTTGTATCGTGATATTTACCAGAAGTATGGATTCCATAAATTTCGTCCACGGAATAAGGAAGATTGGGCAGGTCTTCCCGGGTAATCAGAACGAAATAATTATCTGAGTTTTTTACCGCATCAGCAAAGGTCTGGGAGGTAATGAATCGATTTTCTTCATCAATGAAAATAATATTCTCATGAAGCTGTGGAAGAACAATCTCCCAGTCTGCAGCTCCAAGGACGCGAACCGGCCGGTCGCACTGCAGGAAGATCCCGGATTCATCCCCCATTACAGATGCGGCTTGAATCAGGTCAATCAGAGTTGTTTTCCCGGTCGCACTATCACCGCGGATAATTGTGATATTTCGCCGGATATCAAACTCATATCGTAATTTGTTATTTTGAACAATTACATGATGCTTGCCCTTCATCAGTTCTCCTTTATCCGGAATATTTCTTTCAGGTACTCCTGATAGTTTCCCACTTTCTTGCCGGTATTGAGTATTTTGGCGCGGAAGTCCTCAACATGGCTGAAATCCATTACATGGTGAAGATTGATTGTCAGGTTTTTCTCTTTTCCGATGTTAACAATCCACTGAGCACAATTATCTCCACAGGCAGAAGCATTAAATATTTTTCCGGAGTCATCAAAGGCCATCAATAACAGGGTCTTCACCCCTCCGGATAATTCTTTCGGAGAGACCGGCCCGAGGACAGGGCTTTCAATCAAATGAGGTCCGACGACTTCAGATTTGTCTATATCCTGAACCATTTCTTTCGCAAGAGGCTGCTCCAGCCAGGAGTCTTCATATGTATTGTCAAAATAGGTCGGCGGATGATAGACGGTATTGGGTGCATCTCCAAATATAATGTTGAGCATATACAAGTTCTCCTCATCTACCAAATATGCAATGATACATAAAATCATTAAAATGCGGAAAAAGTTTAAACATTAGAATATTAGCACATTAGCATATTCTTTGCGCAGATTTTACCCGAATGGGGCTGAAAGTCCTTAGCTCCGGTGTTAAAATGGGTGGTGAACAATATTAGTCATGAAAATAATGGAGAAGCGCCTTGAAAGCAGTGATTTTCGATATGGACGGAACGCTCTACGATACGGAGCGGATTTACGGGGAGGCCTGGGAGCGGGCCGGAATTTCCCACGAGCTCTATCTCAGGCTCATCGGCAGGAGCCACGTGAACATCGTGTCCCTGCTCAATAACTGCGGCTACAAGGGGGAGGAAATCTGTGCGCTGAAAAAGAAGTACACGGACGAACTCCTTGAGAAACGTGGGATTCCGGTCAAACCCGGCGTCATCGATACATTGAAGTGGCTGCAGGAGAGGAAGGTTCTCACCGCCATCGCCACTTCCTCCCACATTTCCGTCGCGGATCGGTATCTCGACGAGACGAATATGCGGGGGTATTTTTCAAAGGTCATCAGCGGGAACGGCCTCGAGCACGGGAAACCGGAGCCAGATATCTTTCTCTATGCCGCGGACCAGCTGGAGACGGACCCGGAGGAATGCGTCGTCGTGGAGGACGGCTACAACGGGGTCCGGGCCGGGAAAGCCGCGGGCATGACCACGGTCATGATTCCGGACCAGGTCCTGCCGGACGAGGAAATGCGGTCTCTGGCGGATGTCATCCTCCCCTCGATGGAAGCCCTGCCGGCCTGGCTGGAGAAGCAATTGCCTGTCTTTTCGCCTTCCTCCTGAGTTTCGCCTTGCGGCCATATGAAAACGTAAGGGAATGGGAGGTGAAAGACCGATGAAGATAGTACTCTGGATAGTGTTGATTCTTATAGCCCTGCTGGTCATCGACGCGAAGACTCCTGCTTTTGCATGGCTGTCGAAGCTCATTGCCCGACCGGATTTCAATCTCATCAATTCCTTCCCGCCCATCGAATACGGGCCGGACCGCCTGGTTCCGAAGATGGATGACGACGGAAATTATTATTATGAAACAGATCGGGCCCTGAGGGTCATGCAGCTCACCGATGTCCACTTCGGCTGCGGCCTCTTCACCCGGAAGGCCGACAAAAAAGCCATGAATGCGATCTACGCCATGCTGGCCGCCGAAAAACCGGACTTATGTATCTTCACCGGAGACCAGATCTACCCGGTCATCTTCCAGTCCGGGACTTTCAACAATCTCCTTGAGACCCGCTTTTTCATTGCCTTCATGGAGCACCTGGGCTGCTATTATACGGTCACGATGGGAAACCACGAGAGCGAGATCTACTCCCCGGGCAGCCGGAAGAAGATTGCCGAGCTCTACGATTCCCCGGAGAATCACTTCTGCATTTTCAAGACCGGCGAAGATATCGCAGCGGGCATTTCCAAAGGACGGACCGGCTTTGACAAGCTTCCGCCCTCTGTGCAGAAGACTGCCATTTCCACTGAAATCAAGGACTTCGGCTACGGCAACCAGGTCATCAAGGTGAAGAATTCTGTCGGCCTCATCACCCAGGCCATCTTCACCATGGACACCCATTCCTATACCCACGGGGACTATTTCGGAATTCTCTACCTCTATGACGGTCTCCACCAGACCCAGATTGACTGGTATGAGGAGACCCTGCAAAAGCTGGCAGAGGAGAATAGGAATGTACTGGCCGCACTGCAGGAAAAGTCCGGAGGATCAGGTGCCGACCAGGTGCCGGAAACTGCAGGCGGGGAAAGTGCGGGCTCCTGCATGCCCCCTTCCTGCGTCTTCATGCATATGCCCCTCGGGGAGTACAAGACCGCCTTCAATGAAATCCGTGAGAATAATGAAAAACCCACGGCGGATGCGCGTCTGGTCTTCGGCTCCATGACCGAGACTGGAAAGCGGGAAATCTATTGCAGCGTCTACCCGGACAGCATGTTTGAAACCGTGCAGCGGCTTGGCTCCACGAAGGCCTTCTTCTGCGGCCACGACCACAAGAATTTCTTCAGCATCGAATACAAGGGAGTCCGCCTGACCTACGGCCGGGCCATCGACTACTTCGTCTACCGGGGCATTGGAAAGCAGGGCCGCCAGCGGGGCTGCATCATGATTGAGGCAAAACCGGACGGAAGCCTTACAATCACGCCGGAGTCCTACTATCAGGACAAGTATTCAGGAGTCTTCCCGAAGGAAACGGATATCAAGGACCTGTAGAAATCAGGCTGGTCCCGGGTCCGGACAAAAGGCTCTCTATTTCCGAAAAAAAGCGGCGCGGCCATCACGGCCGCACCATATTATTCTCATGAAAAATCCTATGCCTCCAGCTCCTCGGCGTAGACTGTGTACTCGTTTTTGTCAAAGTCGATGAGGCCTTCCTTTTTCATCGTCGAAAGTGCCCGGGTCATTGCCGACCGGTTCACGCCCAGGTAGTCGGCCATGCGGGTCCGGTTCAGAGGGGACTGGACGGTCCGCCGGCCCTGCTTCTGGACCAGAATGGAAAGGTAGGAAAGAATCTTCTCTCTGAGGGACGAGCGGGAGGAGACTTCAATCTTCTCCATCAGCATGACCCCCTTCTTGCCAAGAATATTGAACATGTTCGTCGTCATCTGGGCGTGGCAGTTGCAGCCGTCCGGGCAGGAATGAATGATGTCGTTGGCCGGCATGAAGAGGACATTCGTCTCCTCCCCCGCCATGAAGGTCACGTAGGAATTCGTATTCTTCTGCAGGGCGAAGGTCTCGCCGAAGACCTCCCCGCGGGAAATGAAGGAAAGCAGGGTCTCGTTCCCCCAGATGTCCTCCTTCACCATATTCACGGTCCCGTCGAGGACCAGGCCCACGAAGCGGATCTGGTCGTCCTCGAGGGCTATAATGTCATTCTTCTGAAAGTGCTTCTCCCGGGCGTTCAGGCACTGGAGGAGCATATTGACCCCCTTCTCGTTGATTCCGGCAAAGAGGTCGGTGTTTGTCATATCTTTCGCGGTCATCATAGCGCTCACCTCCACACAAAGATACTTCGGATTATAGCGGAAGTGTGTTGCAAGTGCAACGCAATAACGCCTACCTGTTAAATCGATACAATCCTGTACAATTTCGCGCCCTGTCCGCGCGGGTTTGCGGGGCCTGCGGTTTTTGCGTTTGCCTGTCAAATCCGTACAATCAAATACAATTTCAATCGCTGCCGTGCCCTGTTTATGTGGCTTCCAGGAAACCGAAAAATCGGGCTTGACAGGCAAATCGATACAATCCTGTACAATTTCACCCGCTGTATGCGCGGGTTTGCGCCACCTGCGGTTTTTGCGTTTGCCTGTCAAATCCGTACAATCAAATACAATTTTGGGCATGAAAAAGCCCTGTTTTTGCGGTTCCCGGGAAACCGAAAAACAGGGCTTGCCTGTCAACGGGAAGGTGGTCTGCGAAAGGTGCCGTCAAGAATAAGGTGCCGTTCACGCTACCGGCTCGTAAGTGAGAGTGGTCTTGATGTCCTGGGCGTAGTTGCCGAAGGTGCGGCCGAAGACGGTCAGGCCGCCGACGTGCTTTGCGTCGTCCTCGACGGAGAAACGGAAGCGGATCTGGCTCGAGGGGTCGATGTCCAGGTCGTCCATGGTGACATCAGAAATCTTGAAGCCGTCAACGAAGGTGCCTTCGCTGTTGATATCAAAGACTTTCAGAAGGCCGTACTGGTTCCAGTTCGAAAACCACCAGTCCGGGGTCAGGATGCCTCTCCGTTCGCCGAAATCGCCGGGGGAGGTCCACATGCCCACTTCCGTCCCGTTGACGGAAATCGTGATGTCGGAGGGCCAGTTTTCATTGACTCCGGGCGCCTCGGAGGAGATTTCCGCGGAGACCTTGATGCTGGTGATGCGGTTGTTCTTGGGGACGAAGTTGGGAATCATGTACTCGACATAGCCCCGCATGAACCAGAGAATATCGGCCTTGTAGTGGTCCGTATGGGCGAAGTAGCGGGGGTCGTCGACCTCTCCGATGACCTCGGTCGGGGTGGAAAGGCCGCAGGTCGGATAGACGTGGAAGTCGGAATACTGGCCTACCTTGATGTCCGCGGAGACCACGTTCTCGTTCCGTTTCGGGGGCTCCATATTCACGAGGAGCTTGTCAATGGCCAGGGACAAAAGCTTCTGGTTCCCGTGCACGGTAGAATCCTGGGAGACCCGGACTACGCCCGCGGATTCCAGCTTCTGAATGTGGGCCGTGAGGGCTCCGTTCGTAATGCCGATGGCCGCCGCCAGTTCCTTCATGGAAATATTGGGATGGATCTGCAGGTATTTCACGATGTCGATCCGAACATCGGAGCCCAGCGCCTTGAAGAGCTCCCGGGCTTCTTCAATTGTATCAATCTGCAGCATGTCTTCGTTCCGCCTGTTCTATTTATATGAATAATGTAAAGCCCACCGGGTACCATAAAACACCACAGCACCGCGGTAAAGCGAATATTCTCAAGTATTTTATACAAATCTAAAATTCATTACAAGTACCCGTTTGCCGCATTTTTGACTGCATTTGCGAAAACTCGAAAGGCAGCAGACATAAGGCTTTTGAGCCCGGCAGCCCTTCATTCGGAAGCATATTCCCGCAAATTACTGCCACTTCTTCTTCGGACACCGGCCCGCCTTGGCGTTGGCCCGGTAGACGATGAAGCAGCCGCAGGCCCGGCAGGTGGAGCCGCAGAGGAGGTCGCAGTGCTCGCAGACCTGCATGCGCTCTTCGGCCTTCTCCGGAGAAACCAGCATGTCCTGAGGCAGCAGAGCCACATATTTTTCGGCCTCTTCGGCCTCCTGAAATGTCATGCAGCGGCGGCAGAGGCGCCGTTCATCTACAACAGCAGGCATAGCTTTCCTCCACAGAAAAGTTCAAACAACACACAGGCAATACATATATGCAATGCCAAACTCCCGTCCAGACAAAGAGCCTATCTCTCCCGGATTCAGAAATCCTTCGTGTAGTCCTTTTCCTTCTCCATCTCCCGGTCCTCCGGGCTCATGACCCGGCGGAAGGTGTTTTCCAGGGCAAAGTCCAGATAGAGCATGATGAGACAGGGGATGACCAGGATGAAAAAGGGCATGTCCCGAACTATTGTCACCGCAATAATCAGAAGGGCAATCAGGCCCAGGGCCCAGAGGAAGCAGTTGAAAAAGAGCATGCCCCCGTTTTTAAGGGAGCGCTTAACTCCATCAGAAAAGCGGCCCCGATAACAGAAGACGAAGGCGCCCCAGGCAATGACGAAAAACTGCAGGTAGTAGAAAATCACATGCACAGCCCCCACCCAGGCCACGTCCGGATTGGCGGCGGCCAGGGAATTCATGAAGACCACGTCGAAGTGGACGAGGGCAAACAGGGCTTCCACCGCCAGGGTGCATAGAAGGGAACTCTTGAAATCCTCTTTGAAGACCTTCCAGAAGGACTTCCAGATATAGCCTCTCCCGCCCCGGAACTGGTTGTGGACCACATAGTACATTGCGCTCGTAGACGCGCCGGCCGTCACGACGGGAAGGCAGAGAATCAGCCAGAGAATGCTGATATAGAAGGCATCCGCAATCTTTGCGATGACCCGGAAGACCACATTATCATAATTAAACTTCATAACTCCGTCTTTCATAGCGATTACCTGTAATACGCATTGCGTGCTTTGTAAATTTGTGTAAAGTCACGCAATAGAGCTGTCCTTCCATTTTCAATACCGAAAAGAAAACCGGCTGACGGCTCTGACACCGCCGGCCGGTAAAAATCACCCGAGTCTGATTTCCACTACGCTCACTGCGGGGAGGTCTGCCTTGAAGGTATTTCCGCTGCCGGAAATGCCGCTAAAGGCTTCCTCTTTCACAACGTCCGGTGTGTCGAAATCATTATGCGCCTGCATGGCGCCCGTGACAAGTCTTGCTTCTTTCACGGAGAGATTCTCTGCCCCGGACAGGTGGATGTCCACCTCATGGGAGGAGCCGGGATCCATATTGCTCAGAGTAATCGTAATGATTCCGTCCTTTTCAGAAACGGACTCGGTCACCGAGGGAACCCGGTACTCTTCGGGCCCGATTTCCTCGACTCCGGTGAGGGAGCTCTCGAGCAAATCAGCATCCTGGTGGTGACGGTACATGTGGAAGACGTGATAGGTAGGCGTCTTCACCATCTTTTCGCCTTCGGTCAGGAGGACGGACTGAAGGACGTTCACCATCTGAGCCACGCAGGCCATGCGGACCCGGTCGGAGTGCTTGTTGAAGATATTCAGGGTGACGCCGGCGACGAGGGCATCGCGCATGGCGTTCTGCTGATAGAGGAAGCCGGGATTGGTGCCGGGCTCCACCGCAAACCAGTCACCCCACTCGTCAACGGAAAGGCCGATGAGTTTTCCGGGATCGTAGCGGTCCATGATGGCGCCGTGGCGGGTGACCAGCTCGTCCATATAGAGGGCCCGCTTCATGGTCTCGAACCATTCCGTCTCGTCGAAGTTCGTGGCCGAAGCCTGGGGTGTGGGATTCCAGCCGCCCGGAACATCATAATAATGAAGGGACAGAAAGTCCATGAAGCCGTGAAGCTTCTCCGGCGTATGGTCGAAGCAGGTCTTCAGAACTCCCTCCGTCCAGTGATAGTCGTCCACATTGGGCCCGCAGCAGACCTTCTTGATCTGCCGGTCCGGATTGTACTGGCGGACATAGGTCTGGTAGCGGCGGTAAAGATTGCCGTAGTATTCGGGGGTCATATTGCCCCCGCAGCCCCAGTTTTCATTGCCGACGCCGAAGTAGCTGACGGTCCAGGGCTCTTCATGCCCGTTCTTTTTTCGGAGCTCGGCCATGGGGGAGACCCCGCCGAAGGTCATGTACTCGACCCATTCGGACATCTCCTGTACGGTGCCGGAGCCGACATTGCCGTTGACATAGGCCTTGGCCCCGAGCTGGCGCAGAAGCTCGAAGAACTCGTGGGTGCCGAAGGAATTGTCTTCGGTGACCCCGCCCCAGTGGGTGTTGATCATCTTCTTGCGTTCATTCTTGGGTCCGACGCCATCCATCCAGTGGTACTCGTCGGCAAAGCAGCCGCCGGGCCAGCGGAGAACGGGGATGTCGATGGCCTTCAGGGCTTCGACGACATCCTTTCGCATGCCGTTGACATTGGGGATGTCGGAGTTTTCGCCGACATAGATGCCTTCATAGATGCAGCGGCCGAGGTGTTCGGAGAAGTGGCCGTAAACTTCAGGCTCTATGTGGCTCAATTTCTTTTTATTATTAATATAAAGATCTGCCATTTTTACTTTTTCCTTTCTTCGTCCTCACTCACTGACGTAGTGGACGCCCCAAAGGGACTCGTTGTCGCTGCCGGACGCCGTGAAGTAGATGACGCTGTTTCCGGCTTCGTCCGTGCCTTTCGCAAGGACACCGCTGTAGGTCACCCCGTCAAGCTCGACCGTAATGTAAGGAGAATCGTTCTTCACCGTGAATGTGCCAGTGTAGTCGCCTTCAAACCTGCCCTTCGTATTGAAGGTGCACTTCTTCGCCTGGCGGACCTTCTTCGTGACGTCGAGCCGGTGTTTCACAAGGTACCAGGTACCGGCGGGCTTTACATTAGTCATAAGGCTGTCTGCCGTATCGCCCTCCCCCGTGACTTCAAAGGGGGCTGCTGTAAGCCAGCCGTCCTCTGTCTCAAAGAGTCTGTGAATGCGGGGCTCGTGGTCCTCGGTGCCGTTGTCAAAGCGCTCGTGGTAGACGATGTAAAGATTGCCGTCGCGGCCCGTGAAGACGGACTGGCCGCCGGGAGCCTTGTAGGCTGTCTCCTGGGAAGAGAAGGAATAATTTCCCATGACTTTCACGCCGTACTTGTTGAAGTCGTCCCCGTTTTCGAGGTTCGGGGCTTCGCCTTTCTCATCGACGTAGGGGCCGGTCACATCCTTGGAGCGGAACTCGCGGATCTGATAGCCGCCGTTGGCCTGGAGGTTGCCGTAGGAAACAAAGAGATAATAATAATCCGTGTCCGGATCATAAGTAATATAAGGTCCCTCGATGGCATGGTGGCCGCCGCCGATGAGGCGGTAGCCGTAGTACTTGTCCACGCCGTTATCGGGATCCGCGTCCGGATGGATGACGTCTCCTGTGGCCGGGTCGAGCTCAAGGAGGAAGATCCCGCCCGACCAGGAGCCGTATGTCATCCACATCCTTCCGTCACGGTCATAGAAGGGTGCCGGATCGATGCAATTCGGCCAGAGGGTATTGATGAAAGAGCCGTTTCGCACATAATCCGAGAGTTTTGCATCGCTTCCGCAGACCTCATAGAAGTCCGTCTTGTCGACGGTGGAACGCGAAAAACCGGATGAGAGTAATATTTTTTCGAAGGTATAGGGACCGGCGGCGCTGTCGGCGGTCGCCAGGCAGAGGGAGCTCTTGATGAAGGAGGACGTCGTGCAGAAGTACATCAGGTACTTCCCCATCGTCTCGTCATAGATGATGGAGGGCGCCCATACCGAGTAGCCCCTCTGGTCGTTCTTTCCGACAAAGCTGAAGGCCGCGGGAAGCTTTTCCCCCTCAGGGATGTCGAAGAGGTTCGAAAACATCTTGTTCGAGGGCCGGACTCCGTCGTAGACCATCTGAAAGTCCGTGAGATTGTCGCCGGCGGCTCCCGTCATATGGGTGCCGTACATGTAGTACTTGTCGCTCGCGCTGTCGTAGAGCACCTGGGGGTCGTGAACGCAGCAGCCCGTGGAAAGGTCGCTTTTCTTCATATCTTCCTTTGAAAGCTCGGCCGCATCTGTATCGGTACCGCCTCCGAAGACAGTCAATGCCAGGAGACAGGCGACGATGGCCACGGCGAGCACACTGATAATTCGCTTTTTCATATCATTCTTGTAAAACAAATACTATCGATGTCTGGAAAGCGGGACATACAGGCCGTAAAGCCTCTACTCCGTGGACGTTCATCTCAGGAAAGCTCGAGAGCAGGCCGCCCGTCTGCATCCCAGGAAAGGGGTGCCAGATAGGTGCTCCGGCTGTCGTCATAGAGGGGGTCGTCCGTCACGATTTTCTCCGTAGGCCGGGCATGAAAGGCCATGATGTCACGCCCCTTTTCGTCCGTCGTGAAGGAGTTGTGGCCGGGCCCGTAGAGGCCCAGGGCCGGGGCGCTCGCAAAGAAAGGCTCGCGCTCCTTGTGCCACGACAGGGGATCGAGAAGGTCGCTTTCCACTTCCGCCGACATCAGGCCCACACAGTAGGAGGGACCCGTGTCCGAAGCCGAGAAGGTCAGCCAGAGGCGGTTTCCGTGCCGGATGACCGCCGGGCCTTCGTCGACCCAGAACTCTCCCCGCTCCCAGGAGTAGTCGGGAGTGGTCAGAAGGACCTGGACTGTGGCAAGCTTTGTCGGACTTTCCATCCGGGCGATGTAGAGGTTTGAAATCTGCTTTCCGACGCCGACCTTTTCGGCCCAGACATAGTACCAGGCGCCCTTGTTTTCAAAGACTGTGGCATCGAGGGAGAAGGCCCGGAAAGAAAAGGGGTCGTCGTCTGCCGCCTGCATCATTCCGCACTCGGTCCAGGGACCGGCCATGGGGTCATCGCTTTCGCACTTCAGGACATAGGGGCGGATCTTGAAAATCTCGTCCTTGTCCCCGCCAGCGAAGTAGATGTAGTAGTGCCCGTCCATCATGCGGTGGAGTTCCGGAGCCCAGATATTGAAGGACATCGGGCCCGCTTCGTGCCTGTGCCAGACTTCCGTTTCCCCGGCTTCGACAAGGGCGGCGAGTGTTGCCGCCCTCCTCAGCCGGATGCCGTCGTACTCGGGTACGGAGGCCGTAAAATAGTATGTGCCATCCTGGGCCTTCGTGATGTAAGGGTCGGCCCGGTTCATAATAAAGGGTTTCATATTATTCTCATTCAACCATCAGCCCTTGACCGCCCCGACCGTCATGCCGTCCACGAAGTAGCGCTGGAAGGCGATGAAGACGATGAAGACGGGAATCAGGGAGAACATGGAGCCTGCAATCAGGACATCGTAATTGTTCCCGTAAGGGGTCAGCAGGGTATTCAGGCCGATGGGCAGGGTGAACTTGTCCGCCGACCGGTATACCAGCATGGGCCAGAGCATATTGTTCCAGGAGCCCATGGAGCAGAGGATGGCCATGGAGGCAAAGGCGGGTTTCGTGATCGGCAGCATGATCTTGAAGCAGATACCGTACTCGCTCGCCCCGTCAATGCGGCCCGCTTCCATCAGCTCCTTCGGCAGGGAAATCATGTACTGGCGGAAGAAGAAAATCGTCGAGGCCGAGCAGATGCCCGGGAGAACGACGCCCGCCGTCGTATCGATGAGGCCCATGCCGATGATCTCCTGATAAAGGGGCAGCATGAGGATTTCGAAGGGCACCATCATCGTGGCGATGACGATGAAGAAGAGAACGTTCTTCCCCTTGAAGTCATACATGGCCAGCCCGTAGGCGATCAGGTAGCAGAAGAATAATGTAAGGAGCACCGTGACCACCGTCAGAATCAGGGAGTTCTTGAACCAGGTGAAGTACTTGATTGAGTCCTCGTTCCCGCTCAGGATATAGGCGTAGTTCGTCAGGCTCATGGTCTTTACATTGAGGTCCAGGGCCAGACCTTTTCGGATCAGCTCCCGGCCGGGCCGGAAGGAAGCAAGCAGGCCGGCAAGAACCGGGAAGACCACGAGGGCGCAGAGAAGGACGAAGAAGGCGGTGGAGATGACGGACAGGATCACGGTCTTGGTCCCGCCGACCTTTTTCGCTTTCTGATTTGTCATAGGCATTGTCGCATCCATCAGTCTTTCTCCTTCTTAAACGTACCGCTGGCGAAGAGCTGGATGAAGTTGATGATCAGGGCGATGATCAGGAGCACAAGGCCGACGGCCGATGCATAGCCCATCTGGTTCTTCTCGATTCCCCGTCTGTAGAGGTAGCCGACGATCGTGAGGCCGATGTTGTGAGGCGAAGCATTGCCTGCCCACAGCATGAAGGACTCGAGGAACATGGCTAAGCCTGCATAGATGGAAATGGTCAGGACGTAGATTGTCGTAGGCTTCAGAAGAGGTCTTGTAATGTAGTGGAATTTCTGCCAGCCCGTGGCTCCGTCGATGGAAGCTGCTTCGTAGAGTTCCTTGTCGATGGACTTGAGGCCGGACAGGAAGTAGAGCATATTGACGCCCGTCCACCGCCAGCAGCAGAGGAGGAGCAATGCAAACATGCCGGTATGGCCGTTCTTCAGCCACTTGTAGGATTCGAAGCCGAAGAAGTGCAGAATCTGGTTCATCTGGCCCGTGTCATATTCGGAGAACATGAGGCGGAACAGGGTACCGGAAATAACTACCGAAGTAAGTGCCGGGGTATAGAGGATGGCCTTCCAGACTCCCTTGGCCTTGACCAGGTTCGAATCCATGAGGACCGCGAACAGCATGGGGAAGGGAATGAGCAGGACCAGGGTCCAGAGCATGTATCTGACGCTGTTTCCGACCGCAATCCTGAAAACGGGATCCTTGGCCAGCTTCCGGTAATTGCCGAGGCCGACGAAGATATCGCCTGCCGGCTTGATATCGAAGAAGCTCATCCGGATCGTCGAGCACATGGGGTATACCCAGAAGATGGCGAAGCTCAGGATGAAAGGAAGGACAAATACATACGGGGCAACTTTTTTGGAGTAGATGAATTTTTTGAACATGGTGAAAATTCCCCGCTAAGCAATTTGCGGGCCGGCACAGCCGGCCCGCAGGGTAAACATTACTTATGAATAATTACTGCTCAAGGTCTACTGCATCCTGGGCTTCCTGAAGGGCCTCATCGACGTCCATGCCGTCCTCGAGAACCTCGTTCAGGGTCGTTGTGCAGATCTGCTCATTGATGGTCGGGCTGATCTTTGTAACGGAAATCTTTCCGATGTCATCCTTGATGGAAGCAAGTACATCGTAAGGATAGTTGCGGAAGAAGGTGTTGTACTGATTGCTCGTATTGTGGGCGAAGTCGTCCTGGGTCCACAGAGAGGTGTTGCAGACATCGAATCCGAGGTCATCCCAGATCATCTGCTCACCGTCGGGAGAGCACTTTGCATAGGCTACAAAGTCCGCTGCAAGTTCAGGATCCTTGCTCTGGTTTGTAACGACAGTACCTGTACCGCCGATACCTACGGAGCACTTCTGGCCTGCTTCGAATACAGGGCACTTTGCGATGTACCAGTTGCCTTTTTCCTCAGGCATGTAGTTGATGAATCTGGACATATACCACATAGCCTTGGGGAAGGAAACGATGTTGCCGTCGAGGATGTTCTGGAAACCGGCTTCGAGATCGACATGTCCGTCGGGAGAAACCTCAGCCAGGCCGGAGTTCAGCCAATCCTGCTGCATCTTGAGCATCTTCTTGACGGATTCAAGCTGTACATTGGCCTTTCCGCCCATGCCGCCGGTCCAGTCTTCGCCGTACTCACTCATTGCCAGCCACAGCCAGTCGGTTCCGCCTGTATCTACGGAAGTGAAGTACTTGCCATCCGGATTGCCGATGGCGTCGAGATATTTCTTGCCGAGGGCTGCGTAATCATCCCATGTAACTACGGCGTCTACATCCGCCTGGGTGATTCCTGCATCCTCAAGAGCCTTCATGTTGTAATACATTACGGTAGCGCCTACGTGGAAAGGCATGCCGTACTGCTTGCCGTTCTCACCCTGATAGGTCTCCAGACGGGAGGCAACCATATCGTTCTTATAGGGAGCGACGGCGTCATCCTCGGCATAGAGCCAGTTGTCTTCGCCGGCAACTACGTTCGGGAACTGGCCGACTTCGACGTCGCAGATATCCGGAGCACCGGTTCCGGCCTGCAGGGACATCAGGAGCTTGTCATGCATATCGCCGTAGGGATAGGTCGTCGCCGTCAGGCTGATCTTCCGGTCGGGATTTGCTTCATTCCACTTGTCAACCATCTTGCCGTAGAAAGCACCGTGTACGTCGACGAATGTCCACAGTTCGAGGTGGGTACCGCTGTCATCACCATAGGTGGATACAACGGGGTCATCGGCATTCTCAGTGGAGCCGTCCCCGGAATCCTGATCCTTCGATGTGTCATCGGTCGATGCAGTGTCGCTGCTGTCCGACGATGAACTGCTGCCGCTGCTTCCGCAGCCTGCGAGAAGTGTTGCGCCCATGGCTGCTGCCATAAGCATTGCAAGAATCTTCTTCTTCATAGCTCTTTTACACCCTCCTTTTCGATGTAAAAAACAAATCGCTTTTTCTCCGGCACCGATCTCTCCACATTTCCGTTCAAACGCGGTCGGATTTTCTCTTCCGCCCCGCAGCTCCTTCCGTCTCTCCTTTGCCGCGTTAAAGCGCCACTGTGATGCGCACAGTTGCACGCAGGCAAGCAATGACGGGAGTTTCCGGAAACTTCTTCGGTGCTCTCTCAAGCTGTCTAAAGAATACCCCCTGGCCGGGGTCCTGTCAACCCATTTTCGCTGAATTAGTTTATATTTTTCTAAATTCTACGTAATTTTGTCTAGGTTTCATAAATTCATTTGGGCGTTTTTGTGGATTTTTACAAGTGAATTCCGGAGTTTTTGTTTTTCATTTAGATTAATCTAAACCATTTTCTTCGGATTTTTCAAAATTTCGTCCGAAAACTATTGTCTTTTCCGTCTCACATGATAAAGTAATTTGACGAAAACGAAAAATTCATGCGGGACGAATTCGGACTTTCTCAAAAGAAGCAGCGTCTGGAAGGGGCAGATTCCGAAAGTATACGCATGACATGGCGCAAAAGGGTATTAGAAAAAGGGGATTATTATGAAATCACTGAATATCCGGGACGTGGATATAAACGGCGGCTTCTTCGGCCGCTATCAGGACCTGATCCGGGAAAAGTCCATTCCCTACCAGTGGGAGGCACTAAACGACCGGGTGGAAGGGGCCGCCAAGAGCGGCTGCATTGAAAACTTCCGAAAAGCCGCGCGGATTGTGGCCGGGAAGGCGGAAGGAGACGAAAAGTTCTACGGCTTCGTCTTCCAGGATTCGGACTTATATAAGTGGCTGGAGACGGCCTACTACTGCATAGGGACGCTGGAAGCGAGGAAGAAAACGCTTGAGGCAGGGGAAGGCCGGGGGAAGGAAACCGGCGCGAGCCCTGCGGCGAGCGCCGGAACGCCTTCTGAAATTGAAGATGAAATTGGCAAGCTCCGCGCCCTGACGGGCGAAGCCGTAGACCTCATCGCCTCCGCCCAGTGCAGCGACGGCTACCTTGACACCTACTACATCATCGGGGGCCTGGACAAGCGCTTCACCAACCTCTGCGACAACCACGAGCTCTACTGCTTCGGCCACATGGCGGAGGCGGCGGTGGCGGGCGCGAGCATCGGCGCGAGCGCCCTCCTCGCCGTGGTCGAGCGCTACGCCAAGCTTCTGATCAAAACCTTCGGTCCCGGCGAAAAGCAGCGCCACGGCTATCCCGGCCATGAGATCGCGGAGCTTGCCCTTGTCAAGCTCTACCGCCTGACCGGAAAGAAGCAATATCTCGACCTGGCCGAATACTTCATCCGGGAGCGGGGCAAGGCTCCCCTCTACTTCGAGAAGGAAAAAGAAGCCTCCGGAGCGGAATTCTTCTGGAAGGATTCCTACATGAAGTACGGCTACTACCAGGCCGCAAAGCCTGTAGTGGAGCAGGATACAGCTATTGGGCACGCAGTGCGTGCTGTGTATCTGTATAGCGGCCTGGCCGACGTGGCGGCCGAAAGCGGAGACAAGGAACTCTTCGAAACAGCGGAGCGCCTCTGGAACAATATCGTGAACCGCCAGATGTACATCACGGGCGGCATCGGCCAGTCCCCCACCGGCGAGTCCTTCACCTTCGACTACGACCTCCCCAACGACACGGCCTACGCCGAGACCTGCGCCGCCTGCGGCCTCATCTTCTTCGCCCAGCGCATGTTCACGGCCACCGGTGACACCCGCTACCTGGACGTCATGGAGCGCTCCCTATATAACGGCGCCCTCTCCGGCATCTCCCTCGACGGGACCCGCTACTTCTACGTCAACCCCCTCTCCTCCGACCCCGAAGCCAGCGAGAAGGACGCCGGCAAGAAGCACGTGGAGCCCACCCGGGTCAAATGGTTCGACTGCTCCTGCTGCCCGACGAACATCGCCCGCCTCATAGAATCGACGGCCGCCTACGCCTTCTACGAGGACGGAGATGCTTCATACATCGGCCTCTACGCAAACGCGGACACGTCGAAGTTCACCGTCACCACCGCCTACCCCTTCGAGAATAATGTAAACCTCCATACGAAGGAAGCAATTTCCACCCTTGCACTCAGAATCCCGGCCTGGTGCAGGTCCTATACGGTCACGGTGGACGGGGAGGAGTTCTCTATCCGGAATGCGGGAGTTTCAGCTTCCGGGGAGACGGGCTCCGGTTCAAATGCTGCAGGTGCCTCTTCCAGCGCTGCTGCTTCCGTACAAGTGAAAGATGTCCTGAAATCCTCTGTCTGCAAGGGTTTCCTCCGCATCGAAAATGTGCCGGCCGGGGCGGACATCGTTCTGGCCTTCGACATGCCTCCGGTCCTTGTGGCTGCAAATCCCGCCGTCACCGAAGACGCCGGAAAGGCCGCCCTCTGCAGGGGCCCGCTGGTCTTCTGCCTCGAAGAAGAAGACAATTTCCACGAGCTCTCCTCCGCCCGGATCTCCCCCTCGGATGAGATCACTGCAGGCTCCGGAAGCGGGATTCTCTCCGGCCTCCCGACCCTGATCGTACATGGGAAGCGGGAAGTGCTGGCAGAAAACGCATGCCGCTCTGCAAACAAAGCTTCCATCGGCAATGGAACCAGCTCCACCCCCGAATGCGAGAATCCAGGAAATGGCCCGTCCCCAACCTTCTCTTCCGGTGACCCCGAGTTCGGGCCCCTCTACTTCCCGGTCTCCGAAGCCGCCGAAACCGCCTGCGACCTCACCTTCATTCCCTACTTCGCCTGGGCCAACCGGTCCGTCGGAAGAATGCAGGTATGGACGGTAGTCGACCGATAAGCCGTGGCCCATTGGCGGACTTTTGTCCTAAAACAAGCTATAGGCCCACAGCCGCCTGCCGGATTGGCGGACTTTTGTCCTGAAACAAGCTATAGGCCCACGGCCGCCTGCCGGATTGGCGGACTTTTGTCCTGAAACAAGCTATATGCCCACGGCCTGCGGCTCGATTGGCGGACTTTTGTACTGAAACAAGCTATAGGCCCACGGCCACCTGCCGGATTGGCGGACTTTTACAAACAACACGGCCATAGACCCAAAAAATCCCTCGCTCCAACGGAGTGAGGGATTATGTTTAACAAATATTCTCACCGAAATGGCGAATCACTTCTTGTTTACGGCGTCCTTCAGAGCCTTGCCGGCCTTGAACTTGGGTGCTTTGGATGCCTTGATCTTGATTTCCTCGCCGGTCTGAGGATTGCGGCCAGTGCGGGCTGCACGCTTGGAAACCTCGAAAGTACCGAAGCCTACGAAGGTGACCTTGTCGCCCTTCTTCAGGGTCTTCGTAACGATGGCGTTGTAAGCGTCAACAGCTGCAGCAGCGTCCTTCTTTGTGAGGCCTGTCTCCTTGACAAGTGCTTCTACGAATTCTGTCTTGTTCATTCCTGTTTCTCCTTTAAATTCGAAACCTTGGTGATGTGTGTTGTGCGTCCTCTGCTCCGCCTGCCCTGTTTCAGACCCATGCTTGTGTGCCTTCCGCCAGACCGGCCTGCTTCAGGCACATGCACTTGTGTCTTCCGCCCGGCTCAAGGCTTTGCTTTAAACGACAAATGAATTTTATTGCATTTCTAGTGGTTTGGCAATAGAAAAAGCACAAGATGTGGGATTTTTTGCTTTTCAATCATCAATGCCACCGAAAACGTGAATTAATCTCCCAACTCCAAAGACCTGGGCCACAGGAAGGATGATGCTCCCCCGGACTGCGCAGGGCCCCGGGCTTCAGGAGTCCTTTGGGCGTCTGAGCCGGGCCGGACTTGTTCTATGCGGCTTGACATGCATGGGGAATCCGGCGTGGTTCTGCTTTGGAACCGGCGGATATTATGTCCTGTCACCGGGGACGGCCGGGAGCGGAGCCTCTGCTCAGGCCACCCGGCCGAAGGCATTTCCTTTTTCCTCGATACTAATTCGCGAGCCTTCGGCATCGCGTCCGTTCGCAGAGCTCCGCTCCCGGCCTTTCCGGGCATGTCATCGGTCACGACCGTCCTCCGATTCCAATCCATTATCAGTCGGACTTGCCGCGCCATCCTGCTCCGCCCGGGCTCGCATACGCTTTCAGCATCCGTGGGCGGCGGGGGAGTGCAACAAAAGTCCGCCAAACTTGCAGCAGGCTTTGGGCCTTATAGCTTGTCATAAAGCAAAAGTCCGCCAATTCTGCAGCAAGGCGTGGGCGTATAGCAGGTTAAAAAGCAAAAGTCCGCAAATCTTGCAACGGGCGATGGGCGTATGGCAAGATTCAAGACAAAAGTTCGCCAGTCCTGCGACAGGCCTTGGGCCTATAGCGTTTCATAAGGCAAAAGTCCGCCAATGCTGTAGCAGGCTGTGGGCGCATGGCAAGCTTCAAAGCAAAAGCCCGCCAATCCTGCGGCGGCTGTGGGCCTATAGCAAGATTCAAGACAAAAGTCCGCTCATTTAAGAATATTTGGAAATTTTGCCTTCAGGAAATGGCGGTAATCCGCAGCACCTTCTTCATACTCCTTCGGGATGGTTTCCTGCAGCCAGGCGTGAAAACGGTCCGACATTTCCCCATAGCGCTTGATTATTATTTTTCCTTCTTTTTCAGCTTTCAGGATTTCTTCATAGGCGTCCGGAATATATTCGACATCGCATACGTCGGCCGGTACCCGCATGACGGCAGAATCCGGAATTTCTTCAAAATTCTCGGCAGCCGGATTATCTTCTACAGAATAGATGTAAGCGGATACGCCCTTGTAGGTATCAATCAGGGCATCGAGATAATATTCGGAAAGACATTGAATATTATCCTTGGAGAAACCGTAAGGCCCCCATTTCGTCCACTTCTCATGCCATTCAAAGCCGGTGTCCCGGCAGTATTTCTCGACAGCATTGCTGAGGTACACGAGCACATTTTCCCGCTTGCGGCTGAAATAGATCAGCGGGATTTCGTGCTTGGAAATCCTCGGTTCCAATTGAACAATGCCCTTCACGGGCGATGCATGATAAAGCATATTTCCTCCTCTGCCTATAAACTTTGTGACGATACATATGATAGTATATCAAAAGAATAATATAGCGCTTTAAGAAACGGACGGAAACGTATGATAGATATAGCGACAGAGAGATTGCTCGTGCGGCCGATAAGAAGTGAAGACTGGCGGGCTGTTCAGAAGATCTGGGCCGACCAGAGCCGGTCAGAATATGCACAATATGACAATCCGAAGGACCTCTCAGATGAAGCTGTCCGGGCGATGATCATGAAATGGGCACAGCATCAGAGCCGGGAACACATCTTTCTCGTGGCCTGCCTCGGCTCGCAGGTCATAGGTTTCATCAATTTCAACCTTCACGGGATCCGGCATGAAATCAGCTATGGCTTTCAGAAGGAGTATCAGAGAAAGGGCTATGCCCGAGAGGCAATAGGCGCAGCCCTGGAAGAACTTGGCCGGCAAGGCATTAAAAGCTTCTCTGCCGGGACAGGCCTTAAGAATGCGCCTTCCGTCAAGCTGCTGAAGGCTGTAGGTTTTCACCAGAAAGGCACGGAGAAAGTTTCGTTTTATCAGGATTCGTGCGGGGCTCCCATCTGTTTTGACGGCGGGATTTTTGAACTGGATTTGCCATGAAAATGCTATAAAAAATTCTCCCAGTCCGCTCGGAGCGGACACATCCAAAAAGCCAACAGAGTATCCTGTACTTGTCCCGGGAAGAAATCCCGCGGATTAGTACAGGATATTTTTTGATTGGAGGAGAATTATGGCAATGATCAAGTGCCCGGAATGCGGCAAAGAAATCAGCGACAAGGCAACGACGTGCCCGAATTGCGGAGCGCCCATTGGAACTACTTCCCAGGGAGCGCCTGCTCAGCCCGACTTCGGCCAGTACAATGGCCCCGCTCAGCAGCCCCCGAAGAAGAAAAAGAAGCATAGAGGACTTGTTGTACTTGCAGTCATCGTCGTTCTGATAATCATCATTATTGCTGTGGCAAATTCCGGAGGAAATTCAAACTCTGATACGAAAACGGCAGATTCACAGACAAGTGATACGACAGTACAGACAGATACTACAGCAGAAGCAGATGCCTCAACAGACGTTAACGCAGCAGCCACGGATGCTGAGACTGACTCTGAAGCGGCAAATGAGGATTATGTGAAATATCAACAGATTTCTATGGGGCAGTCTTTGCAGGATGTAGAGGGAATTCTGGGAACTTCAGAGACGGTTTCTTCTTCCAGTGAAATCGCCGGAACGAAGAGCGAAATCTATTCCTGGTCTGTTGGAGTGGCTTCCTCTGTAACAGTAACATTTACAAATGGTGCTGTTTCCGGGAAAGGACAGATAGGAATCACCGCGCCGGATGCGGTGACTATTGATACGGACAAGTTCAATGCAATCAATACAGGAATGACGTATGATGAGGTTGTGGCCGTCGTCGGTGGACCTGGGACTGAGGATTCCTATACTGAATTTATGGGATCAACTTCTACGTCCTATATCTGGAGCGGCAGTTCACTTGGAAGCAGCGCATCCGTCACATTTACGGATGGAAAAGTAAGCAATAAGACACAGTTTGGACTGTAAGGGAAAGATGGTTCAGGGAATTACATCGTATCCCAGCCGGTCGAGGATGTCGTTGCACTCGATCAGGGACTTGTGATTCTGCAGACAGAATAATATAGCAGAATCGAAAGCATCCTTGGCGTAGAGCATGGGGTAAGAGGAATGCTTCAGGAGGTCCTGGGCTTCTTCCTGAGAAAGCCCCATGGCAAGAATGAGCGCCAGAACTTTCTCCCGGGAGGGATGTTTCTTCCCGGAGAGGATATCATAACCGGTGGATTTGGAAAGGCCTGCTGTGTCGAAGATTTCTCCGGCCTTCAGGCCTTTTTCATCCATCACTTTCTTCAGTTCCTCACCCAAAGAGGTGTGCAGCATGGAGGACTCGACCTTTGTCAGGTAGTCCTGAACGCTTCGGGAACTGTTGAGGATAGTCAGGAGATTCCCGGTTGTTTTATTATTTTCAGAGTTTCTGTCTGCACTCATGTTTTGTGGTATAGTTCAAGAAGGCACACACATTATTTTTCCAAAGAGTAATTATAACCTAATCCGGCAGGCGGGGAAATGACAGATGTCTGAAGTTCTTGATGATTTTCTGAAAAGTACATACGAAGACCTGTTCCCGCTGGATGCGGCACAGAAAGTCTGGGCCATCCGGCACACCGGCAGCAGCGATATCTGCGTCCGCAAGGAGGTGGCCGCAGAGTCCTGTGCCATCGCCCGCCGGGCTATGAATATTACTAATATCCATATTGTCAACATCCGGCACATCATTGATGACGGCGACAGGCACTACATTGTCGAGGACTATATCCACGGCTCTACGCTGCAGGAACTTCATGACGGAGGCAGGCGATTTGGTGAAAGTGAAGCCGTGTCTTATATGCTGCAGCTTCTGGACGGCCTTTCTGCTTTGCATGGGGCCGGCATTGTTCACAGGGATATTTCTCCCAAGAATGTCCTTCTGACAGATGACGGTATTATCAAGCTGATTGATTTCGGAATCTCGCACTTTGCGGACCCGGCGAGAAG
>ONBT01000045.1 GCA_900316075.1 uncultured Lachnospiraceae bacterium
GCCCTTGTAGAGCTTCATTTTCGCCGTGCCGGTGACATTTTCCTGAGTCTTTTCAACGAAGGCCTGGATGGACTCGCGCAGGGGAGTGAACCACTTGCCCTCATATACAATCTGGGCGAACTGGCTGCCCAGCTTCTTCTTCATCTCCATGGTTTCCCGGTCCAGAATCAGCTCTTCCAGCTGGTCATGGGCAGCCATGAGAATCGTGCCGCCGGGAGTCTCATAGACGCCTCTCGACTTCATGCCGACGACCCGGTTCTCGACGATGTCGATAATGCCGATGCCGTTCTCCCCGCCGAGCTTGTTCAGCTTGCGGATGATGTCGGAGACCTTCATCTTCTTCCCGTTCAGGGCAATAGGAACGCCCTTCTTGAAGTCGATGGAGATTTCCGTTTCCTTGTCAGGCGCTTTCTGGGGCGTGACAGAAAGGACGAGGAGGTTGTCGTAATCGGGCGTGTGGGCAGGGTCTTCAAGGTCGAGGCCCTCGTGGGAGATGTGCCAGAGGTTCCGGTCCCGGCTGTAGGAGTGGTCTGCGGAGAAGGGAAGGTCGATGCCGTGGGCCTTTACGTAATCAATCTCATCTTGCCGGGACTGCATGGTCCACTTGTCGTCCCGCCATGCTGCGATGATCTTGAGATCGGGAGCCAGAGCCTTGATTCCGAGCTCGAAGCGGATCTGGTCATTGCCCTTGCCGGTAGCCCCGTGGCAGATGGCCGTGGCCCCTTCCTTCCGCGCAATTTCCACCAGTTTCTTTGCAATGCCGGGCCGGGCCATGGAAGTGCCGAGTAGGTAGGCGTGCTCATAGACGGCGCCTGCCTGGACGCAGGGAACGATGTAGTCGTCACAGAACTCGTCCGTGATATCTTCTATATAAAGCTTTGACGCTCCGGAGTGCTTGGCCCTTTCCTCCAGGCCGTCCAGCTCCTCCTCCTGGCCGACATCAATGCAGCAGCAGATGACGTCGTAATTGTAGTTTTCCCTCAGCCAGGGGATGATCGCCGTTGTATCGAGTCCTCCTGAGTACGCCAGTATTACCTTTTCCTTTGCCATTTCTTCTTCCTTTCTGTGTTTGGAAAATTTCCGGGCGGAGAAGTAAGCACCCGCCCATACCTGTTCATGATACACCAGACAATGCATAGGAGCAAAATTTTTTTATTGAAAAATTCTTCCAAAAATAAGAAAGAAACAAGAAAAAGTTTCTCCATAAACGGTTTTGTATATGTTTTTTCTTTTGCTATAATGATACAGTTTAATAATTTAAAGCGTTGGAAAGAAAGAAGTCTTTATGATACGAGTCGGAATTGTCGGAGCCACCGGCTATGCAGGGGCTGAGATTGCCGGCCTGCTTTTGGGCCACCCCCAGGCGGAGGTCGTTTTCTACGGATCCAAGTCCTATGCGGGTCAGAAGTTTTCCGCGGTATACGGGAATTTCAGAAACCTGATTGAAGAGAAATACGATATCTGCCGGGAGCCGGACCTTCCCGAAATGGCGAAGGAATGCGATGTCATCTTCACGGCCACGCCCCAGGGCTATCTTTCGGGTCTTTTGACTCCGGAGATCCTCGAAAATACGAAGGTCATTGACCTTTCCGCCGACTACCGCCTCAAGGACATAGAGGTATACAAGCAGTGGTACAAGGGCATTGAGAGAAACGACGACCCGGCACTTCTTTCGGAAGCGGTTTACGGCCTCTGCGAGATCAACCGTGAAGACATCCAGAACGCCCGCCTCGTGGCCAATCCCGGCTGTTTTACGACCTGCTCCATTCTTACAGCCTATCCTCTGGTGGCGGAGGGCCTCATCGACCCGGATACCCTGATCATCGACGCCAAGTCCGGTACATCCGGGGCCGGCCGGGGGGCCAAGCTTCCGAATCTCTTCTGCGAGGTCAATGAATCCGTCAAGCCCTACGGGGTTACAACCCACCGCCATACTCCGGAGATTGAAGAGCAGCTGGGCTATGCGAAGAGGCACTGCGGCGGGGACGGGAGCCCCATCCTCATCAATTTCACACCCCACCTCATCCCCATGCAGAGGGGAATTCTGGCGACAGAGTATGCATCCCTCAGGAAGGTTACACTGCCTACAGGAAAGACGGTCCTGCCGGACGAGTCCATGATCCGGGAGGCCTATGAAAAATATTATTCTGAAGAAAAGTTCATCCGCCTGCTTCCTGCGGGCGTATGGCCGGAAACCCGCTGGGTGGAGGGCTCGAACTTCACCGATATCGGCTTTGCCGTGGACCCGAGAACGAAGCGGGTCGTAATGGCCGGGGCCCTCGACAACCTCGTAAAAGGGGCTGCCGGACAGGCCGTCCAGAACATGAACATTCTTTTCGCCCTGCCCGAGTATCTGGGGCTGGAGAAGGCCCCGCTTTTCCCCTGAGGGGCAGCGGAGGAATTGAATTTCGGAAGTCTGCTTTTCCGGAGGCCTTCTTCGGAGCAGGCAGAAACGGACATCTCTATACATTCCTGAAAGCGATTATGACAAATATCACCATCCGGACAATGAAGCCCGAAGACTACGAGGAAGTGCATGCCCTGTGGATGACCATTCACGGGTTCGGCATTCGCTCCATGGATGACTCCTACGATTTTGTAAGCCGTTTCATAAAAAGGAATCCGACGACTTCCATCGTGGCGTTGAATGAGAATAAGAAAATAGTAGGCTCCATCCTCTGCGGTCATGACGGACGGAGTGCCTGCTTTTACCATGTCTGCGTGGCGGAGGCCTTTCGGCGGCAGGGAATCGGGCAGGCCATGGTGGCCACGGCCATGCAGGCCCTGAAGGAAGAGCATGTCAACAAGGTCACCCTGATTGCTTATAAGAATAATACAATAGGCAACCTCTTCTGGGCCCATGAGGGGTTTGCCGAGAGGGCGGACGTGAACTTTTACGAAATGCCTCTGAACGAAGAGAATATCACCCGCTTTAATGCGTAAGCGCTTACATTGTATGAGTTTGTATGGAGCGCACCGATAAGATTTTTGAATCGGCAGCGGTCCTTTGCCTGCTGCAATCGATGATTATTTGGAAACAGAAGGGAGCTGGAAGATGAAACGGGAAAAAGGCGGTGTCTGTGCGCCGACCGGTTTTATGGCTGCCCATACGGCCGGGCATATCAAGTATGAAAACAGGGACGACTGTGCCATGATCTATTCCCAGACTCCCTGCGTGACGGCAGCCACCTTTACCTCGAATGTGGTCAAGGCGGCTCCGGTCCTCTTTGACCGGGATATAGTCCGGTCGGAGAAAAAGGTTTCCGCTGTCGTTGTAAATACCGGCATTGCCAATGCGGCTACGGGAAAGCTGGGCCTCAATATCTGCAGTGAGGAAGCTGCCGCCACAAAGCAGGCCCTGAAGTTGCCGGCTGATGAAGAGGTTCTGGTGGCTTCCACCGGCGTCATCGGGGCCCAGGTCCCCCTGGACAAAATCTGCGACGCCATCCGGGTCATGTCAGAAAAACTGGTCCGCACGGAGGAGGAAGGAACGGCCGCTTCCGAGGCCATAAAGACCACGGATACCCATGGCAAGCAGGTGGCCGTCTCTTTTGAAATCGGAGGGAAGGAGGTCACCATCGGGGCCATGGCCAAGGGGTCGGGCATGATTCATCCCAATATGTGCACCATGCTCTCCTTTGTCATGACGGACTGCGCCATTACGAAGGAGCTCCTGCAGAGCGCCCTTTCCGAGACGGTGGCCGATACTTACAATATGATCTCCGTGGACGGGGATATGTCGACGAATGATTCCTGCTTCCTCCTTGCAAATGGGATGGCGAAGAACCCTCTGATTTCCGAGAAGGACGATTCCTATGAAACTTTCGTGGAGGCCCTTGGCATTGTAAACCGATATCTGGCCGAGTCCATGGCCGAGGACGGGGAAGGGGCTACAAAGCTCCTCGAGTGCCGGGTCGTTCATGCCGATACGACAGAGCACGCCAAGACTCTGGCCAAGTCGGTCATCGAGTCGAACCTCACGAAGGCAGCTGTCTTCGGAAATGACGCCAACTGGGGCCGCATCTTCTGCGCTCTGGGCTATTCCGGGGTGTCCTTCGATCCGGAGAGGACGGATATCTATGTGGGCCGGGGACTTTCGATTGAGGAAGAGACGGGGCTTTACATTAGTCATGAGGAACTTCCTGCGGCGCTGGACCTGAGGCTCGTGGAGAATGGCATGGCGACAGGCTACGACGAGGAAGAGGCGACGGCGATTCTCTCCTCGAAGCACGTGGTCGTGACATGCGACATGAAGGCAGGATCCGCTTCGGCGGCGGCCTACGGCTGTGACCTGACCCATGAGTATGTAAATATCAACGCGGACTACCGGTCTTGAATCCATGCGTCCAAGTGACCGGATGAAAATAATGTAAAACAGTAATTGCGGAAAATAAAGCCGGCATTTTCAGTGAATGTAAGCGGTTTCATTTAGAGGAGCAGCAGGTGGAAGAGAAGCAGCACTATTTCAAGGACAGGGTTCTGGATACGGAAGAGATGAAGGAAGTGCAGGACAAGGCTTCGGTGCTTGTCGAGGCTCTGCCCTATATCCAGCGCTTCAACCGGAAAATCATCGTGATCAAGTACGGAGGGTCTGCCATGGTGGACCCGGAACTGAAGAAGGAGGTCATCCGGGACGTCACCCTCTTAAAGCTTGTCGGCTTCAAGCCCATCATCGTCCACGGGGGCGGCAAGGACATAAGCGCCTGGGTCCGCCGGGCCGGGGAAGAGCCGGTCTTCATCGACGGTCTCCGGAAGACGGACGACCTTTCCATGGAAGTGGCCGAGATGGTCCTGAACCGGATCAATAAGTCTCTGGTTTCCAGTGTCGAATCCCTGGGCGTGCTGGCGGCCGGTGTTTCCGGCAAGGACGGCAATCTTCTGACCGTGAAAAAGCAGTATTCTTCCTCCGGCCAGGACATCGGATTCGTCGGAGAAGTGGAGACGGTCAATCCGAAGATACTCTACGACCTTCTGGAAAAGGACTTCCTGCCCATTGTCTGCCCCATCGGCCAGGACAAGGATTTTCATACCTATAATATCAACGCGGACGACGCGGCCTGCGCCATTGCCAAAGCACTTCACGCCGAGAAACTGGCCTTTCTGACCGACACTCCGGGCCTGCTTCGGGACGTGAAAGACCCCAAGTCCCTGATTTCCGACCTCACCGTGGAAGAGGCGGAGGGGCTGATTGCTGACGGAACGATTGACGGCGGCATGATTCCGAAAATCCGAAACGCCATCGACGCCGTGGAGCACGGGGTTGACCGGGTCCACATTCTGGATGGCCGTATCCTTCACTGTCTCCTGCTGGAGATTTTCACGCATACAGGTATCGGGACGGAGATACTCAAAGACAGGGATGACGTATACCTGCGGGAGGGCTGACGATTGCACGCAATGCGTGCTGATATGAGTAGAAGATTTTTCTGCAGATAGGAGAAGAGGATGGGAGAGAAGACGGAAAAACTGATGGCGGCAGCGGACGAGCACCTGATCCGGGTCTACAACCGCTTTCCAGTGGCCTTTTCCGGCGGGAAGGGCATGTACCTCACTGATGTGGAGGGGAAGCAGTACCTGGACTTTGCCTCCGGAATCGGGGTCAATGCCTTCGGGGCCAATGACGAAGAGTTTACGAAAGCCATCAGGGACCAGGTCGGAAAGGTCCTGCATACATCGAATCTCTATTATCACGGGCCCCTGGCCGAAGCAGCCCAAAGGCTTTCGGAAGTCTCGGGCCTTGACAAGGTCTTTTTCACAAATTCCGGGGCCGAGGCGATTGAAGGGGCTTTGAAGACGGCGAAACGATATTATTATAACCGGATGGGAAAAAACGACGCGGAAGTCATCGCCATGAAGCATTCCTTCCACGGGCGGACCGTGGGCTCCCTTTCCGTGACCGGAACCGACGAATACCGGGCGCCATTCTATCCCCTGATGTCCGGTGTGGCTTTTGCCGATTTCAATGACCTATCTTCCGTGGAAGAAGCCGTGACGGACCGGACCTGCGCCATCATTTTCGAGCCCCTGCAGGGGGAGGGCGGAATTCATCCGGCGACGAAAGAGTTCATGGAAGGCGTCCGAAAGCTCTGTGATGAAAAAGGCATATTACTAATCTTTGACGAAATTCAGTGCGGACTCGGACGTACCGGCTCGTTCTATACATTCCAGCAGTATGGGGTGCGCCCCGACATCCTGACCACGGCCAAGGCCCTGGGCGGCGGGCTTCCGGTCGGCGCCTTTGTCGTGACAAATGATGTGGCGGAAAACTCCTTAAAGCCCGGGGACCACGGTTCGACCTACGGGGGCAATCCCCTCTGCACCCGGGCGGTGGCGGAATCTCTAAAGCTCCTGAAGGAAAGAAATCTGCCGGGGCATGTCAAGGAACTGGCCCCCTGTTTTGAAGCAAGTCTGGAAAAACTGACGCAGAAGTTTTCCTTTGTGAAAGAGCACAGGGGCATGGGCTATATGCAGGGCCTGGAGCTTGCCCCTTCCGTGAAAGCCATTGATGTGGTGAAAAAAGCCCTTTCCAAAGGCCTCATTCTTCTCACGGCTGAGGGCAATGTGGTCCGCATGCTCCCGCCCCTGATTGCAGAGAAAGAGGACTTCGACCGGATGGAGGAGATTCTGGCGGAAGTGATGGGAGATTTTGCGGAATAGAAGAGAATGAGCCTGCAGCGCTGCCTGCAGGCTTTTTCCAAGAGGAAAACTGATTTTTACCTGTTTTTGCCGTAATATTTACTTAAATCTATTGTAATATCTCTTTTTTTCCTGTAAAATAGTTCCACCGAAGCGACGGCACTTCTTTTTTCAATAGAGAGGTGCTGAGATTTATGAAAAATTTTTTCCATGGAACGGCGGTCTTACTATCTGCCGTTCTTTGTGTGTCACTCTTTTCCTCCTGTGGAAAGACGTCCTATTTACAGAGTTCTTCCGCAGACGGGACGTTTTCCACCCGTACAGATGAGGACACTTACGTTTCTGACGAAGCAGATTCTTCCAATGAAACAGAGAATGCTTCCACCGGGAAAACGGAATCCGGGGAGGAAAGCTCCGAAGGCCGTTCTGCCGAGGCCGCTGAGCCTGCCATGATTTTTGTCGAGGCAGCCGGTGCTGTGGCAGCTCCCGGAGTCTACCGGGTGCCTGCCGGTTCCCGGGCCTTTGAAGTCATCGCCCTGGCCGGAGGGCTTCTTCCGGAAGCGGATACTGCGGAGATCAATCAGGCGGCCGAGGTCGCCGACGGGACGAAGCTCTATATCAGAAGGCAGGGAGAGGCGGTTTCCGAGGCCGCGGTCCTGCAGCCTGCGGGAGGCAGCAGCGCTTCCTCTTCTCCTGAAAGCTCTTCTTCCGGAGGCCTTGTGAATATCAATACGGCAGATGCGGCGACACTTATGACACTGCCCGGTATCGGCCAGTCGAAGGCGGACGCCATCATCAGTTACCGGGAGGAGAAGGGGCCCTTCAAGAAGACTTCGGACCTCAAGAAGATTTCCGGTATTAAGGACGGGCTCTTCAGCAAGATTTCGGACAAAATCACGGTCTGAGACCGGATGAGAAATTCGGGCCGGACGGTATATTCTGCAATAGATGCAGGCTCTTATATTAGTCATGAAGACAGGAAACGAAAATGGCGAAGAAAGTACTTGTAGTCGATGATGAAAAACTGATCGTCAAGGGCATCCGCTTCTCTTTGGAGCAGGACGGCTTTGAAGTTTCCTGTGCCTATGACGGAGAGGAAGCCCTGAAGATGGCCCAGGAGGCGTCCTTCGATATGATTCTCCTCGACGTCATGCTTCCGAAGATGGACGGCTTTGAGGTCTGCCAGCATATCCGGGAATTTTCCAATGTCCCCATCATCATGCTGACGGCCAAGGGCGATGACATGGACAAGATTCTCGGGCTCGAGTACGGGGCCGACGACTACATCACGAAGCCCTTCAATATCCTGGAGGTCAAGGCCCGGATCAAGGCCATCATGCGCCGGAGCGGAGGAAGCTCGGTCAAGGAAGAACCTTCTCTCGTTGAGAACGGAGACATCCGCATGGACCGGGATTCCCGCCGCTTCTACATCAACGATCAGGAAATCAATCTCACGAGCAAGGAATTCGATATGATGCTCCTTCTCGTCACGAATCCCAACAAGGTCTACAGCCGGGAAGCCCTGCTCACGGCCGTATGGGGAGAGGATTATCCGGGAGATGCGCGGACTGTGGACGTGCATATCCGCCGTCTCAGGGAAAAGATTGAAAAGAATCCCAGCGAACCCCGTTACGTTCAGACGAAGTGGGGTGTCGGTTACTTCTACAAGCCATAAGGAATTCCTGTTTTGAAGAAGAAGTTTTCATTTCGTCGTATTTTTCACAGCCTGCGGGCCCGGATTTTTCTTTTTGCCTTTCTCATGGGCACTATCCCCTGCTTCATTCTTTCCAGCGGTCTTTCCTACGTCTATGACCGGGAAACGCTGAACGCGGATATTCTGAGTGTTTCCGGGGAAGCCCAGATTCTCATCAATCAGATTGTCACCAGCGGCTATCTCATGAATCCTACGGACGATACGGTGAATATCACCCTTTCTTCGGTGGCCCAGTCTTTTTCAGGCCGGATTCTGGTCATGGATGACACCCTTCGCGTCGTCAAAGACACCTATTCCCTCTATGAGGGAAAAACCATCATTTGGGACATCGCAGTCAAGGCCTCCCTCGGGACCACGGCCTATGAGGAGGACCGGGAAAACTCTTTTCTCACGGTTGCCGTCCCAATCACAGTCTCTGCCGACAAGTCCCAGAAATCTTCTCCTGCTCTTGAATCTTCCGATGAAACAGCGGATTCCTACGGAGTTCTTCTCTTCGTATCTCCCCTGAACCAGAATCTGATGAATCAGGACTACCAGGGGGCTTTCATTATTTTCTTTCTATTCATCGATGTAATTATTTCCTTCCTGCTGGCATTTTTCTTCTCCCGTAGGCTGACCCGGCCTGTAACAGGCCTTGCTTCTTCCATCCGACAGGTGGAGAAGGGCTTCATCGAACCCCATCTTTCTGAAAATCGATCTACGGAAACCGGAGAAGTGGAGGAGGCCTTCAACAGCTATGCAGCCGAACTGAACCGGCAGAATGAATCCCGACAGGAATTCGTTTCCAATGTCTCCCACGAATTGAAAACTCCCCTTACGTCCATGAAGGTTCTGGCAGACTCCCTGAACGGGATGGAAGATGCTCCGGTGGATCTCTACAAGGATTTCATGGAGGACATCACCGGAGAAATCGACCGGGAGACGAAGATCATCAATGACCTCCTGACCCTCGTGAAGTTCGACAAAAATCAGAATGCCCTGGACATCACCCAGGTCCGAATCAATGACTTGGTGGAGACCGTCATGAAGCGCATCCGCCCCATAGCTGAAAAAGCCCAGGTGGAGCTGGTTCTCGAAAGCTTCCGCCCCATTACGGCGGAGGTCGACGAGACCAAGTTCTCTCTCGCCGTGCAGAATCTGGTCGAAAATGCGGTCAAATACAACAATCCCGGCGGCTATGTCCATGTCAGCCTGAATTCCGACCACCGGTATTTCTATATCCACGTGGAAGACAACGGCCTGGGCATCCCGGAGGAAAGCATCCCCCATATCTTCGAGCGTTTCTACCGGGCGGACAAGTCCCACTCCCGGGAAATCGGCGGCACGGGTCTCGGCCTTTCCATCACCCAGAACGTCATCCGCATGCACAAGGGAGAAATCAAGGTTTCCAGTCGTCTCGGCGAGGGAACCCGCTTCGTGGTCCGGGTACCGCTGAAATATATAGAAGAGGAGGCTGCAGATGAGATTTCAGAATAATGTAGCCCGCCGGCTTTCCCTTATTTTGCTCTTTTGCCTTACCACTATGCTTTTTTCTGCCTGCGGCTCGGAAACTGAAGAGGCGGGCTATGATATTTACTGCATCTCTGCGGATGGAACGAAGATTGAAGCGGAGAAATGGGCAAGTGAAGGCAGTACGGATTCGAATGAGGTCATCCGGGAGCTTCTGAAACAGCTTGCGGCTGCCCCGGAAAGCCATGATCTGAAGGCCGCCCTGCCGGATGATACAACGGTGGTGTCCGGCAGCCTGGATACGGATTCCGACCAGATTTCCGTCTTCCTGACCGAAAGCTACAAGACCATGTCCGGAAGCCGGGAGACCCTGGCCCGTGCCTGTGTGGTGAAGACCCTTCTCGGGGCAGTTCCGGAGGCCCAGTCGGTTATGTTTTACGTGGGCACCGACCCTCTGACCGATGCCACCGGCCGGGCCATCGGCCAGATGACCCGGG
Organism: uncultured Lachnospiraceae bacterium; assembly: GCA_900316075.1. Classification (GTDB taxonomy): domain Bacteria; phylum Bacillota; class Clostridia; order Lachnospirales; family Lachnospiraceae; genus RUG306. The sequence goes on from ONBT01000045.1 coordinate 10,297, forward strand.
ATACCTTCGTCGGGGATTTCGGAAAAGATCAGGCGGAACTGCAGAACCGGGACCTGACCATTTATTATGCAAATGAAAGCGGGGAGATGCTCGTCCCCCTGCCGAGGAATGTACACTATTCTTCGAACACGAATATCGAGTCACTCGTAATTGAGAACCTGACGGTGGATCCTGCCGGGACCGAGGCAAGGGCCGTTTTTACGGACCCTTCCGAGGTCCTCCACATCTCCACGACGGACGGAATCTGCTACGTGGACCTGGACAACAATTACTTCACCCAGGCGGCAAACGTCACGGAAAATGTCGCCATCTATTCTCTGGTAGACTCCCTCTGTGAGATTGATTCGGTCAACAAGGTACAGATCACCGTCTATGTAAACGGCAAGCCTGTGACCGGCGAGGGGACCTATTCCGGTCTCTATGAGCCCAATACCGACCTGATTGCATCTGATGATGGCGACGCCGATTCCGCCCCGGCTGGCGGCGACACGGCCAATCCATCGGACTCCAATTGATAAGGAAACAAATCTATGGAAAAGAGAGCCCTGTTTGACACAGGCCTCCTCTTTCTCCTCGGAATTCTGACAGGCCTTCTTCCCTCCCTTCGGGACAGGGCCCTCTTCGTCGGAACAGCGGCCTTTCTTCTGGCTGCTGTCATCCTCCCTGCATCAAAATATAAAGGAAAGAGAAAAAGGCGCCTTTGCCTTCTCTTTTTCATACTTGCCTTTGCCTTCTTCGCCGGTCTGCTCCGAAGCGGTCTCTGTCTGGAAGAGGAGAGGCAGGTTTTATGCAATGCAGAGGAAATATCCGGCCTTCGAATCCGGGGAAAAGTGGAGAAAAAAACAAAAAAGACCGGTTACATGGAACTGATTCTGAAGGACTGCGTCACTGAAAAGGGCGACCGGCTGGGACATATTTCACTGTCCTCGGACCGGGAACTTCCCATCGGAGCACAAGTGATTTTCTCCGCAGATCAGGCAGAAATCCGCCAACAGAGAAATGACGGGGGCTTTGACGAAAAAACCTATCTCAGGTCCAAGGGTATTTTCATCAAGCTGAAAAATCCGGATTTTGAAGAAGCGGCGGTCCCAGCCTTCTCTCCGGGAGAATGGCTCTACCGCCTGCGAAGCCGTCTTTCCTCTTTCTACCTGGCAAACCTCCCTGGAGAGGAGGGCGGAGTTCTTTCCGCCATGGCGCTTGGTGACCGGGCCGGTATGGATACGGAGGTCAAAGACCTTTTTTCCGCAGCCGGCATAGCCCATCTGCTGGCCGTAAGCGGTCTGCACATCTCCCTTGTTGCCATGAGCCTCTACAAACTTCTCCGGAAATGCCGCCTGTCCTTTGCCATATCTTTTGCGGGGGCTGTGCCCGGGGCCCTTTTCTATGCCCTTCTGACGGGCTTCTCCGTTTCCGGTGAACGGGCCCTTATCATGTTCACAATCTATCTCTTTTCTCAGGTAGCCGGAGAAGCCTATGACATGCTGACTTCTCTTTCAGTGGCCCTTCTCATCATCCTCCTGAAAAATCCTTATGCCGTTTACGATACAGGCTTCATCTTTTCCTTTGGAGCTGTATTTGTTGTAGCCGCCTTTGCAGGGCCGGTAACCAATGCCTATGACCAGCTTTTACGCTATCGCCACCGGACGATTCACGGCTGGGAACCTTCTGCCCTCGAGCGTTTCTCATCAGCTCTTTTTTCTTCCGCAGTCGTCTGCTTCGGGACCATTCCCCTGGTAGCTTCTTTCTATTACATCATTCCCACCTGCCAGATTCTATTGAACGCCCTTTTAATTCCCCTCATGTCCATCCTGCTGCCAACGGCCCTCCTTGCCGGAATCTTTTCCCTGCCCCTTCTCCTGTTTCCCGCCCATATTATCATCTACCTCTATGAATGGACGGCGGCCCTTTCCCTGAAGCTGCCCCTGGCCAGAATTGTCACGGGAAAGCCTTCCCTTCTACGGATGGCCTTATATTATTCCTGCTACTATATCCTAATCCGTCTCCTGTTAAAGTTCTTTCAGCGCCTCATAGCTGCAGAAAACCTGGCGGATACCCGGACTGCCGTACGGAAACTCAGGAGAAGATATCTGCCCCTTGCCCTGGTCCTTGCTGCCCTGCTGCTTTTCGATATCCGGAAAATCCCTGCCCGGCAGTTTTCCTTCACCATGGTCGATGTGGGGCAGGGGGATGGCCTATATCTGAGCACTCCTTCCGGCACACAGATTTTTATAGACGGAGGTTCTTCCGATGAGAAAAATCTCGGAAAGTATACAATCCTGCCCTTTTTGAGGTCCCGGGGAATCGATTCAATTGATTACTGGTTTATCTCCCATACGGATGCCGACCATTTGAACGGGGCCTGTGAGGCCATGGAGGATGGATTCAGGGTGAAGCATCTCGTGTTTGCGGAAGGGGTTGTGAAAAATGAAAACTTCGAAAAACTCTTCCGGGCAGCCCAAGGCTGCGGGGCCGGGATTCTTTACATGAAGCAGGGGGATGTCCTCGCGGACGGCAAAGGCAAAAGCCTCCTGTCTCTGACCTGCCTCTACGCAGGAGATCAGGAACTCTACCCGGACGATACCAACGCCAACTGTCTGGCCCTGTGGCTGAAATACCAGGATCTTTCCATGCCCCTCTGGGGGGATCTCGGAGAAGAACAGGAGGGGCTGATTCTTGAAGAAGCGTGGGCACAAAAAGTGATTGACGGTGAAATGGATACACAGGCTGTGAAAGCATCCGCTTCAGATACAGCCGGTACAGGGCGGCAGGCATCTTCAATCCCTTCTGCACAAGGACATATAGTCTGCCTCAAGTGCAATCACCACGGCAGCAAGGGCTCAAACTCGGAAGAATTTCTCGATGCCCTGCATCCTTCCCTGGCCCTGGCCTCCGCAGGGAAAGGCAACTCCTACGGCCATCCAAACAAAGAGACAAAGGAGAGGCTTTCTGAGCGGGACATTCCCCTCTACTGCACAATCGAATGCGGGGAGATAGATCTGACGATTGAGAAAGGGGCTCTGCAGGTACGGTGTCCGTATAGAAAGAATTGAAAATCTTTGGAAAAGAGGCTGAAATGCCGTATACTTAGGAGGTAAAAAGTACAAAACAGGTGGCCGAACCATGCTTGAACTCGACAACGATATCCGCAGCAAAAACTATAGAAATGTATACCTTCTGTACGGGCAGGAAACCTACCTGAAGAAGAATTACAGGAATCTCCTGCTGAAGGGGCTCCTTCCGGATGGAACAGACGGAAGTATGAATTTCACCGCCTACGAAGGAACCGGTCTTGACGTGAAAGAGCTTATTGCCCAGGCCCAGACCATGCCTTTCTTTGCAGACTTCCGGGTCATTCTGGTGGAAAATTCCGGGATTTTTTCCAAGAAGGGAAAGAAGGAAGACCGGGACCTGCTGGGGGATTACCTGGCCGCTCCCTCAGAAAGCACGAAACTCATTTTTATAGAAAATGAAGCAGTGAAGTCTTATAAGGCGGTCAAGGAGATAGAAAAAAACGGCCTTGTTCAGGAACTCACCGCCTGGAAGGGGGATACCCTGAAGCGGTGGATCCTTTCCCGCATCAAAAAGGCCGGCCTGCAGATTACGAACGATGCCTACACGGAATTCTGCACCCGGACTTCCGTGAGCACGGACGGAAGCGATACCATGCAGTACATGGACAATGAGCTTGAGAAGCTTATTGCTTATTGTGCTGATCGGGAAACCATCACTCTGACGGACGTGGAGGCCATCTGCTCCGGTCAGGTCAATTCCAAGGTCTTTGCCATCATAGACGCCATCGTGGAAAAGGACGAAGGGGCTGTCATGAAAATCTATACGGATCTGTTGATTACCCGGGAGCCGCCGGAGCGGATTATCTCCCTCATCGAGCAGCAGTTCATGCGCCTTTTGCTCACAGCCTCCATGGTACAGAACCACGTCAGCACCCAGGAGATGACGGAAGTCCTGAAGCAGGACTGGATTCTCCGAAAGAACCGCCAGCTTCTGTCCAGGATTTCCGCAGAAGAAATTTCCCGAATTTTGAAGCGGGCGGAGGACTATGACTACCGCATCAAGAGCGGGAAAATTGACCGCCAGGTTGCACTGGAAGCATTGCTTACTGAAGCGGTGAGAAGGTAGAAGAGGAGAAGCACCGGTTTTTCCGGATTATTTTCAGAAAGAATCGGGTTGCAGCGAATGAAAAGAGCCCTGTGGAATGACGGTTCCGCAGGGCTCTTCTGTAATTCAATAGATATAAATCTCACTCACTCCATGGAGTTGACAATCTTTGCAAGGCGGCTTACCTTGCGGGAAGCGGTGTTCTTCTTCAGAACGCCCTTCGTGGCAGCCTTCTCAATCTGGCTTGTAGCGCCGGCGAGAACCTTTGCAGCCTCTTCCTTGTTTCCGGCAGCGGCAGCGGCCTCAACCTTCTTGACCTCGGTCTTGACCCGGCTCTTTACAGCCTGATTTCTCTCGGCACGCTTTGCCTGGGTAATCACACGCTTCTTTGCGGACTTGATGTTTGCCATTTTTGTACCTCCAACCAGTACAGGGACGGAAAGTTCTATCTTTCCGTGCAGTCAATCAATGAAATGTCCCGGGTTTTCGCAGACAGCCGCATCTGCTTCCTCCGCTGGGGCTGTATATAGAAGCTCTCTCAAGACACGGTAGAGAGGCTTTTTCACACATACCGGTATATATTATTGAAAATGCCCGGCCTTGTCAAGGAAAATCATTCAATTCCGAACCACGGAAACGTCAGAAATTTCGCATCAACAGACAGACACGTCAGATTATCAGAAAATAATGTTATATTATCAAAATAATCTATAAATTTTTCGCCCGTCCTGCCGATAATGGAAGTAGGAATAGAAATTCCTATACCACAACAAAGGAGGTGAGTACTATGGATGCCACATTCTATTCCATCGCCCCGGTCATTGCAACGGGGTCCCTGAAGCCTGACAGCCGCAGGGGCCGACCGGAATTCAAGAGTGTCTCCCGAAAACGGAAGCCCTCGGATACTTTTGCCGAACAGTTTGCGGTCGTCTATGAGCGCGGTGAAGAGAGCCCGCCCATGGAAGCTACCTATAGAAGGCCCGGCAGGAGATGAGAGGGCAGGGAACTTAAGGGGAAAACAAGTAATTTTCGGAGGAAAGAAAATTGAATACCGATACCGTGTGAATCCCGGAATGCTTATGAAAAGCTTCCGGGAATTTTTTTGCTGTCCCGGCCGAGTCGTATTTTGCGTTTTTTTATGATAGAATATCTTGATTTATTCTGCATAGAAGGAAAAGACATTTATGGCATTCGACGAAAAGTATATACGGAACTTCTGCATTATCGCCCACATCGACCACGGCAAGTCGACCCTGGCGGACCGGATGATCGAGATGACCGGGGTCCTGACGGAGCGGGAAATGCAGGACCAGGTCCTGGACAATATGGATCTCGAACGGGAGCGGGGCATTACCATCAAGTCCCAGGCTGTCCGCCTCATTTATAAGGCCGACGACGGGGAGGAATATATCTTCAACCTCATCGACACCCCTGGCCATGTGGATTTTAATTACGAAGTTTCAAGGGCTCTGGCGGCCTGTGACGGGGCAGTGCTGATTGTCGACGCGGCCCAGGGGGTGGAGGCCCAGACTCTGGCCAATGTCTATCTGGCCCTGGACCATGACCTCGAAGTCCTTCCTGTGATAAATAAGATTGATTTGCCTAGCGCGGACCCGGACGAAGCCTGCCGGGAGATCGAAGACGTCATCGGCCTCGACTGCGAGTACGCTCCCCGGATTTCGGCCAAGACCGGGCAGAATGTCCGGGACGTCCTCGAAGCCATCATCAAGTATCTGCCCGGCCCTTCGGGGAATCCCGATAAGCCCCTGAAGGCCCTTATCTTTGACTCGCTCTACGACTCCTACCGGGGGGTCATCGTCTTCTTCCGGGTTTTCGACGGCTCGGTAAAGGCGGGGGACCGCATCCGCATGATGGCGACGGGAGCCGTCTTTGATGTAGTAGAGGTGGGCTATTTCGGACCCGGCCGCTTCATTCCCTGCGATGTGCTTGAAACCGGTATGGTGGGTTACCTCACGGCCTCCATCAAGGACGTGAAGGAGACCAGGGTCGGCGATACGATTACCCTCGATGAAACGCCCTGCGAGGAGGCCTGCCCCGGCTACAAGCAGGTTCACCCCATGGTCTACTGCGGTCTCTATCCGGCGGACGGGGCCAAGTACCCGGACCTAAGGGATGCGCTGGAAAAGCTCCAGCTGAACGACGCGGCCCTGCAGTTTGAGCCCGAGACCTCCCAGGCCCTGGGCTTCGGCTTCCGCTGCGGCTTCCTTGGCCTCCTTCACCTCGACGTCATTCAGGAACGGCTGGAGAGGGAGTACGACCTCGATCTTGTGACGACGGCGCCTTCCGTAGTCTACCAGGTCTACAAGACCGACGGGACCATGATTGAACTTACAAATCCCTCGAACCTGCCTGACCCGGCCGAAATCGACCACATGGAAGAGCCCATGGTGGACGCGGAGATCATGGTCACATCCGAGTTCGTCGGCGACATCATGAAGCTCTGTCAGGAGCGGCGGGGCCAGTATGTTTCCATGGAATATGTCGAGAAGACCCGGGCCGTGATCAAGTACATCATGCCTCTGAACGAGATCATTTACGACTTTTTCGACGCCTTAAAGTCCCGCTCGAGGGGCTATGCCTCCTTCGATTACGAGCTCCGGGGCTACCAGAAGTCGGAGCTTGTCAAACTCGATATCCTGATCAACCACGAGCAGATTGACGCCCTGTCCTTCATCGTCTTTGCGGGAACGGCCTACGACCGGGGGCGGAAGATGTGCGAGAAGCTGAAGGAGGAAATTCCCCGGCATCTCTTCGAAATTCCCATCCAGGCGGCTATCGGCGGCAAGGTCATCGCCAGAGAGACCATCAAGGCCATGCGCAAGGACGTCCTGGCCAAGTGCTACGGGGGCGACATCACGCGGAAGAAGAAGCTTCTCGAGAAGCAGAAGGAAGGCAAGAAGCGGATGCGCCAGTTCGGCAATGTCCAGATTCCCCAGGAGGCCTTCATGAGTGTCCTGAAGCTGGACGAGGAATGACATGAATAATGGATGAAACGACACAGGAAAAACGTACGGAGACGGAAATCTACATCCACATCCCCTTCTGCATGAAGAAGTGCCTCTACTGCGACTTCCCGTCGGGGGCCTATGGAAGTGATATCCGCCGCCGCTATACGAAGGCCCTTCTGAGGGAACTTCTCTACCAGGCCGAGCGGATGGACGACTGTGACATCACGACCGTCTACATCGGGGGCGGGACCCCGACCCTGATGGAAAAGGTCATTCGGGCGGTATACAAGTACTTCCATGTCCGGCCGGACGCCGAGTTTACGATGGAAGCAAATCCCGCGACGGCTTCGGAGAAGACCCTGGCCCTCTATCACTCTCTGGGGGTCAACCGCCTGTCCATAGGCCTCCAGTCCGCGGACGAGACGGAACTCAAGACCCTGGGCCGGGTCCACACCTACTCTGAATTCTTAAACACCTATGAGTACGCCCGGAATGCCGGTTTTGACAATATCAATGTGGACCTGATGACCGGCATTCCCGGCCAGACGCCGGGGACCCTGAAGAAAACGCTGGAGCAGGTGACGGGCCTGAGACCCGAGCATATTTCCTGCTACTCCCTGATTGTGGAGCCGGGAACTCCTTTTTACGACCTCTATGAAGAGGACGTGGAGAGGCGGGAGAAGGGTCTTCCGACAGAACTCCTTCCGAACGAGGACCAGGAGTATGAGCTGGGAAAGTTTGCCCAGAAATTCCTGACGGAGCACGGGTACGGCCAGTATGAGATCAGTAACTACGCCCGCATGGGGAAGGCCTGCCGGCACAATATCGGCTACTGGCGGCGGACACCCTATCTGGGCGTGGGTCTCGGGGCAGCTTCTTTGCTCGACAATATTCGTTATACAAATACAAAAGACATCTACGAGTACCTTTCCAAGGTGGAGGCGGGGGATTTTCCCATCTATGAAAGTGCGGAAGCCGTCACCCGGAAGGCCCAGATGGAAGAGTTCATGTTCTTAGGCCTTCGCATGACGGAGGGCATTTCCCGGAAGGACTTCGAAGAGGCCTTCGGGGTGTCCGTGGATGCCATGTACGGGGAAGTCATGGAGAAGCTGGTTGCCGAGGGCCTGCTCGTCTATTCCGAGGGACGCATCCGTCTGACGGAACTGGGGGCGGACCTTTCCAACTATGCTCTGTCCTTCTTCCTCTTTTCCGACGACAAGTAGGCGCTTTACATTATTTTTGATCCTTCTTTCTTTCGCTCTGTATCAGGCGGGCGGGAGGCGGCCGTATGAAAAAACTCACAATCTTTTTCACCGTTCTGATCGCGGCGATTTTCCTGGGGGTTATCGGAATCCGGGTCTCCGCGCCGGAACAGGATATCACGAAGAAGGTCACGAAGGTGGGTGTCGTTCTGAACGGGACCAAGGATGATCACTCCTGGAACCAGGCCCACGCCGATGCCTTTGACGCCATAGATGATGAGCTCAATCTCGAAGTCTTCTACCGGGAGAATGTGGGGTACGGGGACCAGGCTCAGGAAACTATGGAGGAGTTGATTGCAAACGGCTGCAGCATCATTTTCGCCGAGTCCGTCGGCTTTGGAAACGCCGTCCTGGCGGAGGAGCAGAAGCACCCGGACGTCTATTTCTACCACTGTTCCGGCACCCGTTACGGGGACAATTACACGGCCTTTTTCATGCGAAACTATCAGTCCCGGTATCTGGCCGGAATAGCAGCGGGCTATGCGACCCAGACCGGCTGTATCGGGTATACCGCGGCCTACCCTTATACGGAGGTCATCCGGGGCATCGATGCCTTCACCCTCGGCGTCCGCTATGCCAATCCCGAGGCAACCGTCTGTGTCAAATACACGGAGTCCTGGGATGACTACGACAAGGCCTATGCAGCCACAAAGGACCTGATTCAGAATGAAGACTGCGATGTCATCATCTATCACACGGATACCCTGGCCCCGCTGGTCTGTGCCAACGATCTTTCCGTCAAATCCATAGGAAACAACTACGACAATCGAAATCGGTACCCGGACAGCCTTCTCTGCTGTCTCGAAATGAACTGGGCCCCTTACTATGAAAAGGAAATCAGGACCTGTCTTGAGGGCCGTTTCTACGGCAAGTACGACTGGCTGGGCCTTGATGAGGGCGTATGCGGCATCACGCCTCTTACGGCAAATGAAGGAGCCAACCGGGGAAAGGCGGAGGCTGCCATCAATATCCGGAAAAAGGAAATGGAAGACGGGACCTGGGATGTCTTTTTCGGTCCTGTCTACAGCAATACCGGAGACCTGCAGATTGAATCCAACGAAGCGGCTTCGGATTATTATCTATTAAATGATCTCAATTGGTACGTGCAGGGGGTTGCCGTCGATGACTGACATGCCTGAAAAGAAAGAAAAAAAGAAGAAGGGCGGACATCTGTCCGGGGAAGCCACCCAGCAGAAGCTGAGCCTGGCCATGCACTGGGTCTTTCTCTTCCTGATTCTGGCCATGGCCCTGACGATAGTTCTATTGTATTTCCGCATGAACGATTCTTTGAACCGCTTCGCGGCGGACCAGCTGGCAAGAACTGCAAAGAGCGATGCCTGCCTGGTCAGCGAGGAGACGGTGACGGAGCTTGAAGACCTGCAGTTTGTGGCCCTTCAGCTGGAGCAGTATCCCGAACGACTGCAGGAAATCATGGATGCGGTGACCGCTACAGTGCCCATGCTGAAGATGGGCTGTATCGGCATAGACGGAACTGCTCTCTACGGGGACAGTCTGCCGGACGGAGATCTCTCCCTGGTGAAAGGAGCCCTGCACGGGGATGGTTCCCTCGTTTACCGCAAGGGAATCGGCCTTGTGGCGGCCTATCCGGTCCTGCACAATCACAATATCCGCTATGTCATATATGAGATTGTGAAAAACGATCAGCTTTCCAGTCTGCTTTCCAATACCGCGGATACCGGCCTCGGCTATTCCGCCATCTCGGATAAGGACGGGGAGCTTGTCTACATGTTTGAAGGAATACCGGAAGAGGGGGCGGAGTTCCTGAAGTCAGAGGAGGCGGCAGGCTATTTTCAGGACCTCTTTCGGACCATGGAGGTCTCTTCCTCGGCCTGCAGCTATTACCGGACGAAGGACCTCGGGGAAATCTTTGTCTATGAAGCCGAGATCCCCCAGACCGATTTCGTCCTGACCGGTTACGTGGAAAAGAGAGCGGCAGCAGGAGCTATAAACCGGATTGCCTTCCTTGTCATGTGGGTATTCGGTCTTCTGGCGGTCATCTTTGTCTTTTCCGCCATCTACCTGATTCGAATCCAGGTCAAGGTCGCCCGGGTCAATGAGATAATGATGGAGAAGAACCGGGCCGAGGCGGAATCAAACTCCAAGTCCTCCTTCCTGGCCTCCATGTCCCATGAGATCCGGACCCCCATCAATGCGGTTCTGGGCATAGACGAGATGATCCTCCGGGAATTCGATGACCCCAAGCTGACTGGCTATGCCACGAATATCAAGAATGCCGGAAACACCCTGCTGAATATCGTAAACGACGTCCTCGACTATTCGAAGATGGAGTCCGGCAAGCTTTCCATTGTGCCGGTCGATTATGACCTGTCTGAATTAATTATAGAGCTTGTCACGATGGTACGGCCCCGGGCCGTCTCGAAGAGCCTGAACTTCGTCGTCAATGTCGATGAGACCATGCCCCATGTCCTGCACGGGGACAATGTCCGGGTCAAGCAGTGCGCCCTCAATATCCTGACCAACGCTATCAAGTACACGGAGCGGGGGCAGGTAGTATTCACGGTCTCCTACAAGGCCGGAGAGGACGGCCTCGGAGCCTTCACCTTCCAGGTCCAGGATACCGGCATCGGCATTCGACCCGAGGATATGGAAAAGCTCTATAAGCCTTTCGAACGACTCGACGAGGAGAGAAACCACGGCATAGAGGGCACAGGCCTTGGACTTTCCATCACGACCCGCCTGCTTTCTCTCATGGGAAGCAAACTCGAGGTCTCCTCCGTCTATGGGGAGGGCTCCACGTTCAGCTTCACGGTGAAGCAGTACGTGCTCGATGAAGAACCCATCGGGGACGTGCGGAAGACCTACAAGAAGAAGATTGAAGAGGCTCCGGTTTATCACCAGGCCTTCACGGCCCCGGATGCCCGGATTCTCGTTGTCGATGATACGGACATGAACCTCTTCGTCGTGAAGGGGCTTCTGAAGGAGACAAAGATTTCCGTGGATACCGCCATGTCGGGCGAACAGGGCCTGGCCAAGCTCAAGGTCTACGACTATGACATTATTCTGATTGACCACAAGATGCCAGGCATGGACGGCATTGAGATGCTGCACCGCCTGCGCCGGGAGTCCATCAACCCCAACCAGCACAAGCCCTGCATCGCCCTGACGGCCAACGCCATGTCCGGGGCCAGGGATTATTATATTAATGAAGGCTTCGAGGATTACCTCTCCAAGCCCATTGATTCCAATGCCCTGGAGAAGATGATGATGGACTTCCTGCCGCCGGAAAAGATCCATGTGGAAAAGCAGCCGGAGCTGCCGGACCCGGAACTGGCAAGGGCAGTTGCCATGCTCAAAGAACGGCGGGGCCGCTATATGGCGGGCTGAGAGGAAGAACCTTTTGGAGTCTCTTTTCGGTGGATATGAGGAGCTGAAACCCTATGGCAAATGATATGATTTTTCTGCAGATTTCAATTCTGCCGATTGACGTCATTATTCTGATCTATATCAAAATCAAATACGGGGGGACCAACCGGGTTTCCCCCTATTTCACTGCCTTTGCCCTGCAGGTGGCTCTGGGGACTGCCCTGGACTCTATCGTGGGCTTCATCGATTCCCTGCATGAAGCGGATCTGGGCACCCTGCTTATGGTCCTTACGGCTTTGGACCATTTCGCCGGACAGTCGGTCACCTATTCTTTCCAGCGCTATGCCACAAACTTTATTGGAAGTGAAAAATATAAACGCGGGCGCGTGGAAAAACTGACGAAAGTTCTGGCTGCAGTTTATCCGGCTCTGCTCGTCGGCAATTTCTTCTTCCACTATGCCTATACGTATGAAAACGGAATTTATATAAGGAAGGCCCTCTGGTTCCCGGTCGTATTCATCATTCCCTGTATCCACCTGTTCGTCGGCATTGCCCATCTCTTCCAGTACCGGAAGAATCTCCGCCGGGAGCAGCTGGCCACCCTCTATTCGGGGTTTGCTATTTCCTTTGTCTGCATGTTCATCCAGATTGCCTTTTTCCGGAATATCCTGCTGATATTCTACATGGCCTCCCTGGACCTTCTGCTCTTCCTGCTGACATTTGAGACGCCGGATTACTCGGCCATGATGGATGCGCTGAACGAACTTAAGGCATCTCAGGAAAGGGAAAAGGAAGAGCGCGAAAAGGCCGATGCCGCTGTCCGGTCCCAGAATACCTTCATGACCCAGATGTCCCATGAAATCCGGACGCCCCTGAACGCCATCATAGGCTATAACGACCTGATTCTGAAGGACGAACACGCGACGAAGGAAATCGGGGAATACGCGGAGAAAATCCGGGTTTCCGCCTCCGGCCTTCTCGATTTCTTCAAGAGCGTCATGGACTATGTCTCGAACCGGGGCGTCGATGAAGCAAATGCCGAGCCCCCGTCCGTTTCCCAGTTCCGGGAGATGAGCATTGTCGTGCCCCCGGTCCGCAAAGGTACCGGAAAGTTTTCGGACCTGATGGTGAAGCCGGGTTCAGACGAACAGAGGATTCTGATCGTCGACGACAACGATATGAATGTGGACCTTCTCGTGCGCATGCTGAAGCCGGCCGGAATCCCCATGGATATGGAGTCAAACGGCAAGGATGCTGTCGACCGCCTGCAAAAGACCCATTATTCTCTTGTGTTCATGGACCATATGATGCCGGTCATGGACGGCATGGAGGCAATCAAGATTATCCGGGGTTCCCACATCTGCGACGGCACCCCGATTGTCATGATGACAGCCAATACGGTGCGGGGCGAGGAAGAGAAGTACAAGGCCGCCGGCTTTGCCGACTATGTGACGAAACCCTTCGAGGAAGGGCAGCTCTATGCTATCCTGACCAAGTACCTGCCCATGGAGGAAAACGCCTCCGTCGAGACCTGGTCCGGTGACATGTGGGATTTCTACGGCAGCATTTTTTCCTTCCTGGACATGAAGAAGGTCAGGGAGCGCTTCAACGGGGACAGCCAGTTCTTCATCGACACCATACGGACCTTCGTGGAGAAGGTCAGCTCTGCCGAGCTTTCCACAACCTATGAAGAACGGAATCTCTACCAGTATTCCTGTCTCCTGCAGGCTCTGAGGGAAAATTCCGAGCTCATCGGAGCCGGGGACGTAGCGGCTATCGCCCGGACCTGCCGGGGCTTTGCGGATTCCGGGGATATGACAAGTCTGTCCGTCGTCCATCCCCAGATGAAGGCGGCCTCGGCGGCCCTTCATTCCCGCCTCCGGGACGGCCTCGTGAAGATGGATACCATGGGGAGGGCCTGAGCCATGAAAGAACGGGTTGTAGTGAACAAGGGCAGCGCCCTGATCATAGATGACGACCGCATTCAGGGGGAATACCTGAAGCATATGCTGAAAGACTCGGGCCTCTATCCTGTCCTGGTGGAGGATCCGGAAGACTTCATTGCCGAGCTGAAAGAGAACGACTATGATATTATTTTCATAGACTATCTGATGCCGAAAGCCAACGGCCTTTCCGTCTTCAACTCCATCAAGTCCGAGCTGGGCGGCCGCATCACGGCCCCGGTCATCCTTCTGGACAACGACATCACGGAGTCCTTCGGCCGGGAGGTCTTTTCGACGGGCTTCACGAATTATCTGGAGAAGCCTGTGGACCGGCAGGAACTCGATGCAGTCCTTTACCTCTACCTGCCGCCTGAGCAGGTGACCCTGAAGCGGGAGCGGCAGCGCCTGCACGAGAGGGATGAGAATAATGAAGAACAGGCAGTCTCTGCGGAGCCGGAAGTGGTCATCCCGGATTTTCTGTATGAGGTCGAGGGCATGGACGTTGCCGAAGGACTTAAAAACTGCGGTTCGGCAGAGAGCTTCCTTTCGGCAGTCGAACTTTTCTATAATTCTATTGAAAAGAAGTCCGGAGAGATTGAGGAATTCTATAAGGAAAACGATATCAAGAACTATACCATCTGGGTCCATGCCCTGAAGAGCTCGGCCCGGATCGTGGGTATCGGGCACCTGTCGAAAATGGCCCTTGCCATGGAGGAGGCGGGCAATGCCGGGGACGGACAGAGGATTGACGAAGGCACCGGGAATTTGTTAAAAGAATATCGATCCTATCTTGACAAGCTGAAAATGATAAGTCAAGATTGGAACGCCGGGCAGGATCTGCCTCCTGTACCGCCGGAGGTCCTTGCGGACGCCTATGACAGCCTCTCTGGTTTCATAGACGCCATGGACTATGACCTCTCTGAGATGGTCCTTACTTCCATGAAGGAGTATTCGCTTCCCGAGGCCGATGCGAAGCGGTTCAAAAGCCTCGGCGAAAAGCTCCTGGATCTGGACTGGGACGGAATGAAGGCCTTACTTGCCGATGCGAAGGGACAGAGTATCCTGCTGACAGGCCTTATTTGATATATAGCGGAGCTACATTGCCATGAAGAAATTTTTGATCATCAGTACAAGGGATTCCTTCCTAATCAAGGGCCTTTCGGTGAAGCTGGAGCAGTCCGGCTTTACCACGGACTTCGTCTCGTCTTCGGACGAGTACGCCGATGACAAGCTTGAAGATGCCGAGTACTACATCTATTATATGGACTCGGACATCAAGGAGGCGACGGATTTTCTCGTGCACCTGGCCGAGATTGTGAAGAAGTCCGGGAAGATGGTCATCCTGATCGGACGGAAGGAAGAGCGGGATTTCATGATCCAGTACATCCCGGAGGAGTTCGTCATGAGTTTCTATGAACGGCCCCTCGATATGGATGTCTTCGTCCGGGACATCATGATGGAGACCTCCGGTGACCGGAATGAAGGGGAGAAGAAGGTCATCCTCGTTGTCGATGACGACATGGAGTACCGGCAGCTGATCCGGGGCTGGCTGAAGGCGGATTACCATGTGGCTTTGGCCAATTCCGGTGTTCAGGCCATTACCTGGCTCGCAAAGAATGCCTGCGACCTGATCCTGCTCGACTATGCCATGCCGGTGGCCGACGGGTCGAAGATCCTGCAGATGCTCCGCAGTGACGACGTGACGAAGGACATTCCCGTCATTTTCCTGACCGGAAAGAACGACAAGGAGACCGTCATGCAGGTCATTGACTTAAAGCCTGCGGACTACCTGCTGAAGACCATAGGGAAGAAAGAACTCCTTCAGAAGCTGGATACATTTTTTGCAGCCCGGGAAGAGGCCTGAAGGGCAGCTATTGCAGGCATCCTGCTGCAGCAGGTTCAATTGTGAATATAATGTGAAGCGGGCCGGTTTTCATTGACACCAAGTGTGCTAGTTGATATAGTACAAAAAGGCAGGGAAAATCGACTGGCTTATATAAAACTTTTCTGGCTTTCCGTACGTCTCACCTGCGGGGAGCCATTTGTTTTTTGAGACGGAAGAAACTGACTGTTTATGATGCGTTTCCTGCGGAAGGTATGAATCGGAGAATTATTTCATGAAAGAAAAGTTCAAGAAGCATAAAAAGCTGTTCAGGGTTTCTTCCTATATAGAAAGAAAAAGCAGGCCGAGGAGCTGGCCGCTTCCATGAATCAGCCCGTTATTGAAACGGCGGTTCGTCAGGATATCAAGACCTCCTTCTCTGTTCAGGGAAGAATCGTGGGCGGGGATACCCAGATCCCGGCGGCGGCTGTTTCTTCGACGGCTTCTACGGATACGGCCGACTCCCCGGCCGGAACGGATACTTCTGCATCATCTTCTTCCTCTTCGGGCAGCGCCTCCTCAGGCAGCAGCACATCTTCTGCGGCTTCGTCGAGCGGGGACAGCGGAAGTGTTTCAGGTGATATCGGAACGGGCTCCGGCAATACGGTCAAAGAGGTCTTTGTAAAAGTCGGAGACCAGGTCAAGGCCGGAGATCCCCTCTATTCCATCGATATGACGGATGTTCAGGATTCCCTCTGGCTGAACCAGCAGAAGCTGGCCCTGCAGCAGCGGCAGAATGCCCTCGATATCGCGGCAAAGAAGAGGGCTCTTTCGAATGCCAGAGCCGATACGGCGGACCAGACCAGAAACTCCAATGAAACGGTCAGTGATGCGGCCATAGATGCTCAGGCAGCTGCTGATGCA
>ONBT01000010.1 GCA_900316075.1 uncultured Lachnospiraceae bacterium
GGCAGAGCCCGCGAAAAGTAAAATATCTGCAATTTTCAAGGTTCGGTTGAGCCTGTTTTTCTCAGGCTCCGGGTTTTCATAAATCAGTTGACACTATCTATCTATGGTATCAATTATGCGAAACCTGCGTCCGATGCGAAACTGTTTCGCGATTCTTACTTGCCTCTATTATAATATATTTTCAACGAAAATTGTGCATTTTCCACAGATTTTACAGAAAATCCACACATTTTTTATGGATATGAACCAGTCGGCCGTGGGCGGCATTTGCAGGAGTCTGCGTCGGAGGGCGGCAGGGTATGGATACCCCATGGCCCCGGCTGTGGGCTGTGTGCCGCGCAAAAGCTGAGGCTCCGGCGGTTTATATTATTCTCCAGTCACACCTGCTCCAGCTTCCGCTTCTCGAAGAAGTGGTCCACGGATTTGACCAGCTGGTAGGGGTTCAGAGTTTTGAGGAGGTACCCGGCCGGCCGAAGCTCCAGGACCTTGCTGACGGACTCCCGGTCGGATTTGCCCGTCAGGAAGATGATGGGAATCTTCGCGAGGTTTAAGTCCGAACGGATCATCTCCATGACCATGGGGCCGTCGGCGACGGGCATGGAGTAGTCCAGGAGGATCAGGTCCGGTTTGTGGGAGGCAAGATACGTAAGGGCATTCATACCGGAGTTTACCATGACTACCTGGTATTTGCCTGAGAGCCAGTCGTGGATGCTGCGGAGGTAGGTCGCGTCGTCGTCGATGACGAGGATGGTCTTCTTGCGGTCGGCCTCGAGGCTGTCGTCCTCCATGACCGCTATCAGGTCCTTGACGTTCAGGGGCCGGGTCAGGGCCTTGCGGACGCAGGACTTGGGCGCAATCTTGTAGAACTGATTGATCTCGTCCGGCGAGCCGATGACGTAGAGATTCGTTTCATCCTCGATGACAGAGTCCTTGAGGAAGATGATGGCGTTCTTGCACTCCTCGATGTAGTCTCCGAGATAGAGTATGAAGTTCGTCGCCTCGTGGCGGTATTCGGACAGCTCCTCGACCGTCGGCGCTGCGTCGAGGACGTCGTAGCCGCTTTCCGTCAGCTTGTCGCGGACATTGTTCACGAGGAACATGGAGCCCCGGCTTATGAGCACTACTGTGTTGTCATCCATAGGTCTCTTCCTTGCAGATTTTCATTACTAATGTAAAGCCTTCACCCTGAACGGCCCGCGGCCTTCCCAGGTCTGCTTCAGCTTTCCTGCGGCTCGAACAGGCGGCCCAAAAGCTCCACGAGCCCGTCGTGGTCTACCCGGGTCAGGAGATCGTCTACCTGATCGAAGAAGGCCTTCTCGCTTTCGTCGACCCGGTACTTCTTCATTTCGTGCATGACATTGTCCGCCCCGTCGAAGTCGAAGGCCGAGACCGACTCGTAGATGGCCTGGTAGCCTTCCCTCAGCATGTCCGGAGCGAGCAGCTCCTTTTCGGAGTCATCCTCTTTGGGCATTGCATTATTAATTGCCTTCACGACCTTGCGGTACTCGGTCAGGAGGCCGGGAGTCTTCTTCAAAATTTCCTCGGTCCGCAGGGCATCTCCGCACTGCTCGAGATAGGCGGCGTGGCGGGAGAGGTCATTTGCCCCGGCCAGGCGGGCAGAGGACTTCAGGGCATGGACGCGAATCGTGTAGTCCTTATAATCCTCTTCCTTGACATCCGCCTTGATTGTCTTCTGGTTGACGGAAGCGTTCTTCACGAATTCGGTAAGGACCTTCTCGTAAGTGTCCGTGCCGCCGCAGGCCGCGATGCCGGCCGTGATGTCTATGGCCTTGCAGGAAATAAGGCCCTTCAGGAAGTCGGAGAGGTTGCCGTTCTTTTCGACGGTTTCGTCTGTCTCGTCTTCTATGGTCGTAATGACCTTGCCCTCCGGCAGGAATTTCCGTATGGTGCCCTCGAGGACGTCCGGGTCGATGGGTTTCGGAATATAGGATGAAAAGCCGAGGCCCAGGAAATTCTCTCTGGAGCCCGCCACCGCCGACGCCGTGAGGGCGATGATGGGGGTGTCCTCATTCGGGGAACCGGCCGGAAGGGCCCGGATACGCTGCATGGCCTCTATGCCGTCCATGACGGGCATGCGGTGATCCATGAAAATAATATCGTACCGAGTCTTTGCCGCCATGTCGATGGATTCCTGGCCGGACGTGGCGGTGTCGATCTGAATCTGCGTCCGTTTCAGGAGATTCTTCACGACGGTCAGGTTCATCTCCGTATCGTCAACAACGAGGATCTTCGCATCTGGCGCATGGAAGGTTTCCCGGTTGGCATGCTGGGTGAAGGCCGCTTCCTGGGCCTTCTTGAAGTAGTCGCCGACCGGCTCGAACGAGAATACCTTCTGGCGGATCGTGAAGGAGAAGTCGGAGCCCTTGCCGTATTCGCTTTCGACCTCAAGCTCCGAGCCCATGAGTTTTAAGAGCTGGCTGGAAATCGACATGCCCAGGCCGGTGCCTTCGATATTTCGGATTTCCTTCTCATCTGCCCGCTCGAAGGGAGTATAGACCTTCTTTAAGTCCTCTTCCTTGATGCCCCGGCCGGTGTCCCGGACATGGAAGGAGAGATTGATCTCGTCCCTTTTCGTCTTCACGAAGGTAATCGTGAACTTGACCGAGCCTTCCTCGGTGAACTTCACCGCGTTTGTCAGGATATTCACAAGGACCTGCTTGATGCGGACCACGTCGCCGTAGAGACGGTCCGGGGTGTTCGTGTCATACTCGGCCGATACGGTCAGGCCCTTCCGCTCAGCAGAAGGCGAGATCATATTCATGAGGTCGTTCATCAGGGAGGAGAGGGAGTACTCGACCGGAATGATCTTCAGCTTTCCGGACTGGATCTTCGAGAAGTCCAGAATGTCGTTTACCAGGGAAAGAAGGCCGTCCCCGGCCGCCTTGATGTCCTCTGCGTAGTCGAGAATTTTTTCGTCGCCCGACTCCCGGAGAATCATCTCGTCCATGCCCAGGATGGCATTGATGGGGGTCCGGAATTCGTGGGAGATATTCGTAAGGAAGAGGGACTTCTCCTCATTGGCCGCCCGCTCGACCTCCATGGCGTTTCGAAGGTTCCGCTCCCGCTCCTTGGAGCGCAGGGCCGCGTACTCATTGCTGGTTTCTGACAGGAAAGAGTAGAGGCGGTCGACCAGGGGGACCGGGCCGTCAATGCCGTTCGGAAGCGGCTCCGGGGCCTCAGCCGGGGCGGTCTTCGGCTTCTTTCCCTCCCGCAGGGAGAGGACAACCAGGGAACAGTTGAGGTTTTCTATGCGGCCGTTGAAGTTGTAAAACTCCCCGAAGGCCCCGCCTCCGCAGAGGGCGGGAGAGGCGTTCTTGAAGAAGTCGACCTCCTTCTGGTTGTCGACCCCCATATAGGAAAAGCGGTAGTCGCAGATCATGAGGAAGGTTGCCTGGGGGGCGAAGCCCTTCAGGGTGGCGGCATATTCGGACGAGGCCTGCAGCATCTTCGAAATGTTCCCGAAGGAGAAGTAGAAGTTTTCCCCTTCCTTGATGTCCGAAGCGAAGATGAGGTTTCCCTCCTCATCCATGAGCTGGATGCTCCGGGGCATATCCTCCCCGTTTCGCTTGACATAGAGGGGGAAGCCCAGGGTGTTTTCATAGAAGTATTTGTCGGGCTCTACATTGAAATATTTTCGGAAGATATAGGTGGCCGGCAGGCCGTCGATTTCCGATACGACGGTGGGAGACTTGAGCTTGGTGAAGGTGTGCATGCGGCCGATGGGGACCCAGCCGGTCATGACATGAGTGTCCGTGAAAAGCTCTTTGCCGCTGTATACGATGGTGAGTATTCCCCTTGCATAGATATGGTCGGAGAAGACAAACATGGGGGAGTATTCGGCCCCTTCCCACTGGCCGCCGGCCGAGGCTCCGACGACGGGAAAGTCCATGGGGACATGGATGGCGGAAAGAAAGTCGTCGAGCCTTCTCATATGCATGATGTCGGGGATGATCTGCAGGGCCTTCGCGTCCGGGGTCTTGCGCAGGCACTTGTCGAGGTCCGCCCCGCAGTCGCCCTCCGGCATATCTTCCGTCTCATAGACCCGCACATCCGCATGGCCGGATTCGAAGATGAAGAAAGTCACATTCGATCCGCCCTTGGTGCAGATGCCGTACTCGAGGGCATTGTCCGCCGTGTAGCCGCAGAGGGTACCCTTGACTTCCCGCTCCTTGTAGATCTCAATCAGACGCTCGACGTATTCCGGCTCCTGACGGCCGAGAATGGCGATGGCCAGGACGTCTGTGGCCTTTTCATAGACCTCCGAGGCAAAAAGGCGGTCTATGGCATTTTCAAAGGCGTGTTCATTGGGAATGGAGAAGGAAAGCTGTTTCATGGGCGCATACCTCGTGAAAAAGAACTTACCAAAAAAGAAAGCGGTACTTTTTCGTACCGCTTTCCATTATAGCATATTCAGGCCAGAGTTTGTGGCCGTTTCAGAGGGTCGCCCGGAAGAGGCATATTCTTCGGCGTTTCCGCCTTGAACTCACCCGGGAAGAAAGGCTTGGGCGGGGGAAGGACTTCTCCGATAGTCTCCTTCAGTACATCTTCAATCGTATCGACAGGGACGATGGTGAGAGCGCTGCGGACTTCTTCCGGCAGGTCTTTAAGGTCCTGCATATTCTCCCTCGGGATCAGGGCCTTCGTGATGCCGGCCCGGTTTGCTGCCAGGAGCTTCTCCTTGAGGCCGCCGATGGGCATGACCTTGCCCCGGAGGGTAATTTCTCCTGTCATTGCGATATGGGAATCCACAGCCTTTCCCGTGAAGAGGGAGGCCAGGGCTGTCGACAGGGCAATGCCTGCGGAAGGTCCGTCCTTCGGCACGCTGCCTTCGGGCACATGGATGTGGATGTCCCGGTCCTTATACTTCTCCGCATCGATGGGCAGGCGGGACTTGATGAGGGAGAGGGCAATCTGGGCTGATTCCTTCATGACATCGCCGAGCTGTCCGGTGATGATCAGCTTTCCATTCCCTTTGGTAAAGAGGGATTCGATGTAGAGAATCTCGCCGCCCACCTGGGTCCAGGCCAGCCCCGTGATGACTCCGGGCGGGTTAGACGCCTCTACCTTGTCATGAAAATTCGTCTTCCGCTCGAGGAGCTTACTGAGGTCGTCCTTCTTTACCTCTACAGGAAGAGAGGTCTTTCCGGTCACCTCGTCAGAGGCTGTGTGGCGGGCAATCTGCTGAATCCGCTTCTTTAAGTTCCGGACGCCGCCCTCCATCGTGTAGTCGGAGATGATGGACTTCAGGGCCTCGTCGTCAATCGTGAGGTCGCCTTCCTTCAGGCCAGTTTCTTCGAGAACCTGGGGAATCAGGTGTTCTTTTGCAATATGGAACTTCTCCGCCTCGGTGTAGGAACTTATCTCGATGACCTCCATCCGGTCGAGGAGGGGAGCGGGGATGGTCTCCGTCGTATTGGCCGTCGCAATGAAAAAGACATTGGAAAGGTCATAGGGGAGGTCCAGGTAGTGGTCCGTGAAGGTATTGTTCTGTTCGGGATCGAGAACCTCGAGCAGGGCCGAAGAGGGATCGCCTGAGAAACCGCCCTCCTGAATCTTGTCCACCTCGTCTAATACCATGACCGGATTCATGGTGCCGGCCTGCTTGATGCCGTTTAGGATTCTTCCGGGCAGGGCGCCTACGTAGGTCCGCCGATGGCCCCGGATTTCGGACTCATCCCGGATGCCGCCCAGGGACAGGCGGACATATTTCCGGTTCAGGGCTTTTGCAATCGACTTGCCAAGAGAGGTCTTGCCGGTTCCGGGAGGACCTACCAGGAGGAGAATGCTGCCCTTGTTGTCTCCCCGGAGCTGCATGACGGCCAGATGCTCCAGGATCCGCTTCTTCACCTTCTCCAGGCCGTAGTGGTCGTCGTTCAAAATCTTCTCGGCGTTCTTGAGGTCGGGCTTTTCCCCTTCCTCCAGGTGCCAGGGGAGGGCGAGGATGAAGTCCAGATAGTTCCGTATCACGGAAGTCTCGGCCGAGCCCTCGGGCTGGTCATTCAGACGGTCGAGCTCGTCCAAAGCCGCGTTTTCAATTTCTTCGGGGAGCCTGGCCTCGGCGATCCGCTCCCGGTAGTCCTTCTTCTTCCGCCGCTTGCCGCCGGCCTCGCCGTCTTCCGAGTCCCCGTCATCCTCGTTCAGTTCCTTCTGGATGGCGGCCATCTGCTCCTTCAGCATCTGCTTCCGATAGTATTTGTTCGTCCGCTCGGACATGCGCTCATTGATACTGATATTCCAGTCCAGGGACTCCCGCTGCTTGATCAGGACATCCATGAAGTGCAGGGCCCGGTCCCGGTCGGAATCGGTTTTCAGGAGTTCATACTTCTCATCGGCGCTCATGGGGGTGAAACGGGCCAGCCAGGAGATCATCTGGGAGACCGAGTGGATATTGTCCATGAACTTGAGGTAGTCGTCCGCCCCCTGGAAGTGGGAGGAGATATTCTTCACGATGTCTTTGAGGTAGGAGAGCATCTCAGACTCCTGCCGGGCGTCGAGGTCATTGATCGTCGGGTAGAAGGTGTAAGAAGCCGTGATATTGTCCTTCGTATAGGAAATATCCGTGACTTCGACCCGGGTGCCGACCAGAATCTCAACCAGGAAGCCGTTATTCGACTCCTCGACCGACTTATATGTAAACGTGACGCCGATGCGGTGGAAGTTTTCCGCGCTTCTGGGGTCGGCTCCGTCCTTCAGGGGCAGGGCGAGATGGGGCTCGAGCGGGTTTTCCTGCATCTCTTCAAGCAGGCCCCTTGCTGTGCGGGCCAGGTAGACATAGGCCGTCGTGCCCGGCAGAATCAGGGTGTCTTCGACAGGAAGGACCACCGCTTCCTGGGATACGATTTCTTCTTTTTTT
Source organism: uncultured Lachnospiraceae bacterium (assembly GCA_900316075.1). Lineage (GTDB taxonomy): Bacteria > Bacillota > Clostridia > Lachnospirales > Lachnospiraceae > RUG306. Next base: position 6,875 of record ONBT01000010.1, read on the forward strand.
TCATTACTAATATTTTCATCCATAGTTGGGAATCTCCTTTCGTCTTGCAGGGATTTTTCCACTTGTGTAATAGTTCCGAAACCTAAAAAGCATGTCCGGACCGGGCCTCCTTTTCTTTACGAGCGCCATTTTCCATCTGCGGTCCGCTTTCTTTTCTGAGGTTTTGATGAAGTATACACGCTCCGCAAGAAAATTGCAAGACTTTTTTAGCACTCATTTCGAACGGCTGCTAATCAAGCGAGAAGGAGAGCTGCTTTGCGCATAACAGCAGAGTTCCCCATGCCAAACGGGAGGGAAGGAGAATGTTCCCCTGCCATGCGGGCGGGAAATATGGTAAAATAAAGCGAATTATATTCTGCCGTCCGGAGGGAAGCCTGTCGTATCCTTCGGGGTTTCTATTCGTCATATATATAGAAGGGGAAAATCATGTCCTTTCAAATGGCTGCCGCCATATTCTACGGGGTCTGCATTGTCGCAGCCCTGATACCCTGTGCCATGGCCTTTTTCCAGAAGGCCGGAAACTTCCGCCGCTACCTGCTGGCTGCTTCTTTCCTGGTCATCCTCCTGGCTCTGGGCCGCTTCCTGACTGCCTGCTCCGACGGGGTCCACTCCATGCTGGCGGCGAAGAAGGTCATCAATTTCACGGGCTGCTGGCTCTGGTTTTTAATTCTTCTCTTCATCGCCGAATATACGCGGTTTTCGGTGAAGAAGCCGGTCATTATCTTTATGGCCCTTCTGAATACAGCCAATTCTCTGATTGTCTTCTTCACCCATATTCCAGGCGTCTTCTACACGAGCTACCACCTGGGGACGGAGAACGGCATGACTGTCTTCGTCCGGGAGGGCTACGCATGGCCGGCCTATTTCTACTTCGCCTGTGAGTTTCTCTACCTGGCTATGGCCTATGTACTCATCATCCGCTACCTTTTCCGCTATTTCCGGGTCCGCATGTCCGTGACTGTCCTGATGGCCCTCTGCATCATCATCCCCTCCTGCGACTATATCGTGGAGCTGGTTCTGGACCCGGCGATTTCCTTCGTGCCCCTGGCGGCAGCGATTGTCATGATTTTCATGAACGGCATCGTCTTCATCGGCCGGGTCTACGACATGGATACGATTGTCCGGGACATCGCTGTAAACGCCCAGGATTCGGCCGTCATTCTCGTGGCGGATGGGAAGTACTTCCTGGGGGCCAATGACAAGGGCTTTCAGCATTTTCCCGCCCTGCGGGAGGCGGTTCCCTGGATGCCCGTGGCCGAGGTCTCCGAAGAAGTCGCAGAGCTTTTCACCGGGAGCAGAAAAGAAGTCACGATTGACGAGAGGATCTATCAGCCCAGGATCTGGAAGGTGGACGAGCGGGGCCAGCGCATTGAGGCCCTCTGGCTTCTCGATGTGACCGAGCAGTATAAGCACCAGAAGTTCATGGCCCAGTACCGGTCGGACCTTGAGAAGGAGGTCTCCCTGAAGACCGAGTCCCTGACCCAGGCCGAGAATCGCCTGGCCGAGACCCTGACCCAGACCGTCACCTCCCTCATGTCCATGGTCGATTCCAAGGACCGCTACACCTCCGGCCATTCCTTCCGGGTGGCCAGATATTCGAAGATGATTGCGAAAGGCCTGGGCAAGACCAAGGCCGAGCAGGACCTCATCTATGTGACGGCCCTCCTGCACGATGTGGGGAAAATCCATGTGCCCGATGAAATCCTGAACAAGCGGGGGAAGCTGACGAAGGAGGAGTTTCAGATTGTGAAACTCCACCCGACCACGGGATATGCCATGCTGACCTCCATCACCTCCATTCCGGACATCCTGAAAGGCGCCCGCTGGCACCATGAGCGCTACGACGGGAAGGGGTACCCGGACGGCCTTTCGGGAGAGGATATCCCGGAAATCGCCCGCATCATCGGGGTGGCGGATTCCTACGACGCAATGACCTCCCGCCGGGGCTACCGGGACATTCTGCCCCAGGAGGTGGTTCGGGATGAGATTTCGAGAAACGCCGGAACCCAGTTCGACCCGGCGGCGGCCCAGGTCATGCTGGACCTCATCGACCGGGACAAGGACTACCGTCTGCGCCAGGAAGAGAACGAGCGGATCGGCGTAGTCTACGTCCTGAACGATTTCTATGAGGAGCCGGTTTCTTCCATGCTCTCGGATTCCGTCCTCTTTGATGTGCGGGATGTGACGGACCTTTCTGCCCTTTCCTCCCTCAAGGAGGATGCCATCAAGGAGACGGCCGTCATGATTGACGCCGACGGCACTGACCGGATACATATCAGCAAGCTTCGGAAGAAGTATCCGCAGATTTCCATCATTGCGATTTCCAACGATCATACCTTTGACAACTTCATGGGCCTGATCTCCGCCGGCGCGGACAATTGTGTCATGCGGCCCCTCGAGAACCATATGATTGAAGAGACCCTGGCCATCATCCTGCACAAGAACGAGTCCCTCATGTCCTGGAAGGCAGGAAACGTCTCTGCGTGGTCATTGGGCTGGATGTAAGAATAATGTAAAACAAAAATCTGCCGGTGCTTGTGGCCCCGGCAGTCCTTTAGTTTATGGACGCTGTAAGAGAAACAATTTCGGGTTTGACAAGTGAAGAAGTACGGCAGCGGGTGGAAGCCGGCCGGGTGAATGTGACGGAGACCAGCACCGGCAAGACCGAGGGGCAGATTGTCCGGGACAATATCTGCACCTATTTCAATGCGATATTTGCGGTCCTGGCGGTCCTCCTTATCATCGCCGGCTCCTATAATGACCTTTCCTTCCTGATCGTCATTGTCGTAAATACCATCATCGGCATTGTCCAGCAGATTTCCTCCAAGCGGACCATCGACAAGCTGACCCTGCTCACGGTGTCCGACTATGAGGCGGTCCGGGACGGGGCCAAGGTCAAGGTCAAGGCAGACCGGCTCGTGCAGGACGACTGCGTATTCCTCTCCTCCGGGCAGCAGATCCCGGCCGATGCGGTAGTCCTCTCCGGTACGGTCAATGTGAATGAATCCCTCCTGACCGGCGAAGCCGATGAAATCGAAAAGAAAAAGGGGGATACCCTTCTTTCCGGTTCCTTCATTTTGACGGGCAAATGTCTGGTCCGGCTGACAAAAGTCGGGGCCGAGTCCTATGCGGCCAGACTCTCCGCGAAAGCCAAGGCAGCAGGAGAGAAGCAGTCGGAGATGGTCCGCTCCATCGATGCCATCGTCAAGGTGGCCGGTATACTGATCATCCCGATGGGGGCTATCCTTTTCATTCAGTCCATGGTCGTAAACAAAAACGCCTTTTCCCCCAGTGTCGTCTCTGCCGTCGGAGCCGTCATCGGGATGATTCCGGAAGGCCTCTACCTCCTTTTGACCGTGGCCCTGGCCATGAGCGCGGCCCGGCTGGCCATGCACCATGTGCTGCTCCATGACATGAAGTCCATCGAGGCCCTGGCCCGGGTGGACGTCATCTGTGTCGACAAGACCGGGACCATCACGGATGCGGCCATGAAGGTGACGGAGGTCTTCGGGGTCGGAAGCGGCAGCACCTCGGATTACGAGGGAGCCCTCAAGGCCTATATGGGGGCTGTGCCGGATAATAATGCCACAGCAGAAGCCCTGAGGACATATTATTCTGAAAAAGTATTTTCAACGGCCTTCCATCCGGTAAAGGTCATCCCCTTTGACTCTAGAAGTAAGTACTCGGAGATTCAGTCGGCGGACGGGGTTTACCGGCTGGGAGCCCCGGAATATGTGGCAGACGCCTCTTCCCTTGAGGCGGGAAAACAGCGCCTGGACACCCTGAAAAACCAGGGCTCCCGGGTCATGGCCTTTGCAAAAGACGGGAAGACCCTTCTCTTCATTGCCATCGAAAACCACATCCGGGACAATGCCCCGGCTACCTTTGAATTTTTCAAAAACCAGGGGGTGGCCGTGAAGGTCATCTCCGGCGACAACCCGGAGACCGTGTCGAAAATTGCCGAGCGGGCGAAGATTGTCCATGCGGAGTCCTATATCGACATGACCGGAATTAAGCCCGGTTCCGTGGAACTTCATCAGGCGGCGGAAAAGTACACTGTTTTCGGCCGTGTCACGCCCGAGCAGAAGAAGGCCCTGGTCAAGGCCATCCGGACCGGGGGGAAGAAGGTCGCCATGACCGGCGACGGCGTGAACGACATTCTGGCCATGAAGGAGGCGGACTGCTCCATCGCCATGGGGTCGGGCTGCGAAGCCGCGGCCAATGCGGCCCAGGTGGTTCTCATGGATTCGGACTTTTTCCATATGAAGGAAATTGTCTCCGAGGGCCGGCGGGATATCAACAACCTCACGAGGTCCGCCACATTATTTTTGTACAAGAACCTCTTTTCCCTCTTCCTGGCCATATTTTCCATCATCAATTTCATCAGCTATCCCCTGACGCCGGCCCAGATTTCCCTGATTTCGGCCTTCAATATCGGGATTCCGGCCTTCTTCCTGGCCTTTGAGGAAAATACAAAGAAGCAGAAGGACCACTTCATCCGGACGGTACTGCTCAAGTCTATGCCGGCCGCCCTCACGTCCTTCCTGGCCATTGCGGCCCTGGTCATCTTCAGCCAGACCTTCGGCATCAGCAATGAAGATATGAGTACGGCCTCCACCTTCCTTCTGGCCATCGTGGGCTTCATGATTCTCGTGGAGATTTCCCACCCCCTGAACCGCTATCGAATGACGGTCATCATCGGCTGCATTGCCGGCCTGATTGTGGCGGCCCTTTTGCTTCCGGATTTCTTCGCCCTGAAGGCGGTCTCGACCCGCTGCGTCATGCTCTTCGTCGTCTTCGCCCTGGCCGAGGACACGGTCATGCGGTGGCTGACAAGGCTTTTCAAGCTCCGGGCGCCTGCTTCTTCTCACAAGAAGGCCGCTTAAATATTCCTTTTCCTTTTCAAGCGATTTTGCTATAATTGCTCGTATAGATTTCATGGAGGGTTTGTCATGGCAAACGAAAAAAGCAGCTTTGAGGTCAAGGAAGGCGTCTTCATTTCAGCGGACGTGGTTGCCGTGATTGCAGGTCTTTCCGCGACCGAGGTCGATGGAGTTTCCTGCCTGGCCGGCGGCATTGAAAACGGCGATATCGAGAAGCTTTCGGCAGCCCGCCTGTCCCGGGCAATCAAAATTATTTCCCACCCGGACGACTCGATCACCATTCGTCTCGCTATCGAAATCGCCTACGGATACGGCATTCCCGAAGTCACGGCGAATGTCCAGCAGAAGGTGGGAAGTTCAATCGAGAACATGACCGGCATCAAGGTCACCCATGTGGACATCAAGATTGCGTCCGTCGCAGTACCTGGAAATCACTGAATACGAAGCAGCTTTTGCTCATTCTGCGGGGTGCCGTGTGTCATGTTTTCCTGACTGCGGTGCCCTGTTTTCATACCTGACCTATACAAAGCACGAGATGTTCCTGCATCTTTTCACATGACTAATGTAAAGCGCAGGGACATTAGTGTATTACAAAAATTACGGAGACTAGACTTATGACGAGACGGGAAATCCGCGAAGCAGTATTCAAGATTGTCTACATGTCGGACTTTTACAACGGGAAAGAGGCCGAGGAACAGGCGGCCACCTTCCTTAGCGGAATCGACGGCATGACGGACGAGGAAAAGAAGGAAATCGAAGGCCGGGCCGACGGGGTCATCGAGAAAAAGAAGGAGCTCGACTCCCTGATTGATGAGAAGACCGAGGGCTGGAAGGCCTCCCGTATGCCGAAGACGGACCTGGCCACCATCCGCCTGGCCCTCTATGAGATCAGGGAGGAAGACCTGGATGCCGGCATCGCCATCAATGAGGCGGTCGACATCGCAAAGAAGTACGGGGACGAAAACTCCGGCTCCTTCGTAAACGGGGTCCTGGCCCGGCTGATCTGAGCACCTCCCATCAGGGAAGAGCAGCAGCTGTTTTTTTCGCAGGAGCGTTCGTTTATGCCTGAGAAGAAAATCTACACCGTATCTGCGGTCAACCACATCATTTCTTCCATGTTCTCGGACGAGGACTTCTTCTCCTCCCTGGCCGTGACCGGAGAGGTTTCGAATGTGGTCTACCACCGGTCCGGCCACATCTATTTTTCCGTCAAGGATGCCTCGAGCGTCCTTCCGGCGGTCATGTTCCGCTCGGCGGCCTCCGGCCTCAAGTTCAAGATGAACGACGGGGATCAGGTCGTAATCTACGGCTCTATCGGGGTCTACGAGCAGGGGGGCCGCTACCAGCTCTATGCCCGGCGGATTGAGCGGGCCGGGGTCGGAGACCTCTACCAGCGCTTTGAAGAACTGAAGAAGAGCCTCTCCGAAGAGGGCATGTTTGATGAGGCCTATAAGCAGCCCATCCCTCCCTACGGGCTCAATATCGGGGTCGTCACGGCGCCGACCGGGGCCGTCATTCACGACATCATACGAAATGCCCGGCGGCGGAATCCTCATGTCTCCATCACCCTCTGTCCGGTCAAGGTTCAGGGGGAGGGGGCGGCCGAAGAGATTGCGACCGGTCTCGCCCGCATGGACACCATGGGCTTTGATACAATTATTGTGGGCCGGGGCGGAGGCTCCATCGAGGACCTCTGGGCCTTCAATGAAGAGGTCGTGGCCCGGCAGATTTTCGCCTCCCGGACGCCGGTGATTTCCGGCGTCGGCCATGAGCCGGATGTGACGATAGCGGACTTCGTGGCGGACAAGCGGGCTTCCACCCCGACGGCGGCCGCGGAGCTGGCGGTCTTTTCCTACGACGAATTTGCTTCGGGCCTCAATGAAAAGAAGCAGCAGATGGCCCACGCCTTCTACCTGAAGGCCGAGCGGGTCAAGCGGGAAATCGAAAGGGACCGGGGGATGCTCGCGAGGCTGTCCCCGGAGGCCCGGGTCCGGTCTCTCTATCAGCGCCTTTCCGAGAAGGCCGACGCCCTGGATCAGGCCATGCAGGTGAAAATATCCTCCACCCGGGAGAAGCTTCCCAGGCAGGCGGTCTATACAAGCTGTATGGAGAGGGCCCTGTCGGCTGTCCGGGGGCGGATTCCGAGACAGGCTGTCTTCAATTCAGCCATCGATACCCGTCTTTCAAATGTCAGGGCACGGGTGAAACTGGCAGAGGGCCGGCCGGCTGAACTCATGGAAAAACGCCTGCTCGAGCGGAAGAGTAGCCTGGGCCGTACCGCCGCCGTGCTTGACGGGCTCTCCCCCTTGAAGAAACTGGCCAGCGGCTACTCCTATGTGACGGATGAAGCCGGGCACAATGTGAAAAGCGTCACCGGTCTTTCGGAGGGAGACCTCCTTTCTGTCCGCCTTTCCGACGGCAGTGTGAAGACCAGAGTAGAGGAAATAGGATAGAGGGAAACGAAATGGCAGCAAAAAAGACGGAGAACAAGTTCGACTTTTCAGCTCTTTCCATCGAGGACGGGCTGAAGGAGCTCGATGAGATTACGGCGAAGATGCAGGATCCCAACCTTCCCCTGGAGGAGGCCTTTGCCCTCTATGAAAAAGGGACGGCCCTTCTTTCCTACGTGAACGGAAAGGTGGAATCCGTGGAGGCCAAGGTCCGGGTCCTGAAAGGGGACGGAACTACGGCCCCCTTCGGAAACTATGACGGGGGAAGCGGTGATGATGGCTCCGGAGAAGGTGGCGGAAGCGGCAGCGCCGGCGGAGCTGACCCCAATGGCTTCTACGGAGATGACGAGCTGCCCTTTGCCTGAGAATGAACAATGATACTGGAACGAATAGAAAAAACAGGGGACATCAAGAAAATTCCCGAATCCGACCTGCCGGCTCTGGCGGGGGAGATTCGGTCTTTTCTGATTGAGACCCTTTCGAAAAAAGGCGGCCATCTGGCTTCGTCTCTGGGGACCGTGGAGCTCACCATGGCCCTGCACCGGGTCTTTGACCTGCCGGAGGACAAACTCATCTGGGACGTGGGCCACCAGGCCTATACCCACAAGATTCTGACCGGGCGGAAGGAGGACTTTGCCACCCTCCGGGATATGGACGGCATGAGCGGCTTTCCCAAGCGGACCGAATCGGACTGCGACGCCTTCGGGACCGGCCATGCCTCGACCTCTATTTCTGCGGGCCTCGGGATGGTGCGGGCCCGGGACCTCTCCGGCGACGACTACCATGTCATCTCCGTCATCGGCGACGGGGCCCTGACCGGGGGCATGGCCTTCGAAGGCCTGAACAACTGCGGGGCCCTGAAGACGAACTACATCATCGTCTTAAACGACAACAATATGTCCATCTCCGAGAACGTGGGTGGAATGGCGGTCCAGCTGTCCCACCTTCGGACTTCGAAGGGGTATACGGACCTCAAGGATTCGGTTCAGTCCTCTCTTGAGAAGATTCCCGTCTACGGGGAGAAGATTGTCGCGAAGATCCGGCGGACCAAGTCCGGCATCAAGCAGCTGGTCATTCCAGGCATGGTCTTCGAGGAACTGGGCATCATGTACTTAGGCCCCGTGGACGGGCACAATATTCCGGCCATGGAGGATGTCTTCCGAAGGGCAGCTTCCTTCGAAGGCCCTGTCCTCGTCCATGTCGTTACGAAGAAGGGCAGGGGCTATGCCCCGGCCGAGCGGCACCCTTCCCGTTTCCACGGGGCGGAGCCCTTTGAAATCGAGAGTGGCCTCCCCTTGAACCACAAGGACGTCTCCTATTCCGACATCTTCTCCACGGTCATGTTGAAGATGGGGGAGCGGGACGAAAAGGTCTGCGCCGTGACGGCGGCCATGATGGACGGGACCGGTCTCAAGCGCTTTCACAACCGCTTCCCCGAGCGCTTCTTCGACGTGGGAATTGCAGAAGAGCATGCCGTGACCTTTGCGGCGGGCCTTGCTGCCGACGGGTGGAAGCCGGTGGTGGCCATCTATTCCTCCTTCCTGCAGCGGGCCTACGATCAGATCCTGCACGACGTCTGCCTGCAGGACCTGCCGGTTGTCTTTGCCATAGACCGGGCAGGCATCGTGGGCCGGGACGGGCCCACCCACCAGGGGGTCTTTGATATCGCCTTTCTGTCCACGATTCCGAACATGATGATTCTTGCTCCCAAGAACAAGTGGGAGCTTTCGGATATGCTGAAGTTCGCCCTCCGCTACGGACACCCGATTGCGGTCCGCTATCCCAGAGGGGCGGTATGTACGGACTTTCAGGACAAGCGGGCGAAGATTACCGTCGGAAAGTGCGAGGAGCTCATATCCGGCGATACGGTCTGCATACTGGCTCTGGGCTCCATGGTGGAGAAGGCCGGGAAGGCCGTGGATTTGCTTGCTCAGAAGGGCTTTCACCCGACCCTTGTCAATGCCCGCTTTGCCAAGCCCATTGATTCGACCTACCTCTGTCAGGCCAGGGAAAAGTACAAGGCCTTCATTACCATCGAAGACGGGGTATTGTCCGGCGGCTTCGGGGAGCAGGTCCTGAAAGTCCTCTATACCATGGGCTACCGGGGGCAGGTGAAGAATCTCGGCTTCCCGGACGAATTCATCGGCCAGGGGGACTGCGGGCAGCTCTATGAAAAGTACGGCCTTTCGGCGGAAGCTATAGCCAAGGCTGTGGAAGAATCTTATGTCAAAGAAGCGACTTGATATTCTGGTAACGGAACGGGGCCTGGCGGCATCCCGGGAGCGGGCCAAGCGCCTGATCATGGAGGGGAAGGTCTTCGTGGACGGGCAGCGGGAAGATAAGCCCGGCATGACCTTCGCAGAAGACTGCGAGGTGACTCTGAAGGGGGAGGACATGCCCTATGTCTCCCGGGGCGGTTATAAGCTGGAGAAGGCCATGAAGACCTTCCCCCTTGCGCTTACCGGGAATGTCTGCATGGACATCGGGGCTTCAACCGGGGGCTTCACGGACTGCATGCTCCAAAACGGGGCGGCCAGGGTCTACTCGGTCGACGTGGGCTATGGCCAGTTCGCCTGGTCCCTGAGGACGGACCCCCGGGTCGTCTGCATGGAAAAAACGAATGTAAGGTACCTCACGGAAAAGGAGATTCCTGAGCCTCTGGACTTTGCCTCCTGCGATGTCTCCTTCATTTCCCTTTCGAAGGTCCTGCCCGCGGCCTATAATCTTTTGAAGCAGGGCGGCCAGATGGTCTGCCTCATCAAGCCCCAGTTCGAGGCCGGGAAAGACAAGGTCGGGAAAAAGGGAGTCGTCCGGGAGCCTTCGGTCCACCGGGAGGTCATCGCCAAGGTGGTGGAGGATGTGAAGGTCATAGGCTTCACTCCATTAGGCCTCACTTTCTCCCCGGTCAAGGGACCCGAGGGAAATATCGAGTACCTGATCTGGCTCAGCAAGGACAGGGCAGGAAAGTCGCCGGTGCCTGTACCGGACAAGGACGGCCGGGTGGCAGAAGACACGCCTTTGGAACTTCCGCCCCTGGCAGCAGATGCAGAAAACCCGGTCTCCGTAACCGACGCTCTGCCTGAGGGAGAGGCCCTCGAAGATATTATTCATGAGACGGTGCAAAAAGCCCACGAGGAACTGGACCGATGAAAAGCTTTCTCATAATCACAAGGGATGAAAAAGAACGAAACCGGACCCTGGCCCGGCGGATGGCGTCTGAGATTGAACTCAAGGGCGGCAAGGCCTGCATCGCCGTGGAACCGCCCCGGGGCAACGACGACCCCATGCCCGTGCCCGAGGGGACGGACTGCATTCTGACGGTCGGCGGGGACGGGGCCCTGATCCGGGCGACCCGGCGGACTTTCGGGACCGGGGTGCCCCTTCTGGGCATCAACGCGGGGCATTTGGGGTACCTCTGCGACCTCGACGCCGATTCGGTTTTCGATGCTATTGACAGCATCATCGCCGGCGATTATGATATCGAAGAGAGGATGCTCCTCGAGGGAGGCCTCGAATCCAGTGAAAAGCGCATCGCGGCTCTGAACGATATTGTCATATCGTCCGAGAATCCCGCCCAGGTCATTTCGATTACCGTCTATGTGAACGGAACGGTGCTCTACCGCTTCAACGGCGACGGAATCATTTTTTCCACCCCCACAGGCTCTACGGCTTACAATCTTTCCGCCAACGGTCCCATCGTCGATCCCCTGATCGAGCTCATCCTGATGACGCCGATCAACCCGCACACATTGAATTCCAGAAGCATTATTCTCTCCAGTGCCGATGAAATCGCGGTCGAGATTACCCGCCGCCGCCAGCACACGAGGGAGGCCGCCATCGTTTCCTTCGATGGAAATTCGATAGAGGAGTTCCTGCCCGGGGACCGGGTCCTGGTTCGAAAGGCCGCGGAAAAGGCCCGGATTGTGCGTCTTTCGGATATGAACTTCCTCGAGCGCATCGGAAAGAAGCTGAAGTCCGAGACGGGATTATAGGAATAATGTAAAACACATACTTTCCCGCGTCCGTCCCTGGACCGATGGAAGGGGAGGTTTATTACAGTATGATTGAGGAACTGCATATTGAAAACTATGCCCTGATCGAGCGGACCACGGTGACCTTCGGGGAAGGCTTCAATGTCCTGACCGGGGAGACCGGGGCAGGCAAGTCCATATTGCTGGGGGCCCTGTCCCTGGCTCTGGGGGCCAAGGCCGATAAGGAGGCTATAAGGGACCCGGAAAAGGACTGTTTCGTGGAGGCCGTCTTTTCCGTATCTCCGGAAGAAACAGCTGCCCTTGCCGCCATTGACGTCGAGGTCTATGACGGGGAAGTTATCCTGTCCCGGCGCATAGGAAAGGAGCGGTCTGCGGCGAAGATCAACGGGGAATCCGTGCCGGCTCCGCGCCTTAAGGCAGCTGGAGAAGTCCTCATCGATATCTACGGGCAGAAGGAGCACCAGTCCCTTCTTAAAAAGGCCAACCACCTGGCCCTGATCGATGCCTACGGGGGGAAGGAAATCGCGGGTCTTAAGGCGGAAACTGCCGAGGCCTACAGCATTTACCGGGACCTCAAAAAGCAGTGGGCCGAGGCGGATATCGACGCGGCCGAGCAGGCCCGGCAAACAGACATGCTTTCTCATGATATTGAAGTCATCGAGGATGCGGCCTTAAAGCCCGGGGAGGATGAGGAGCTTGAAGAAAAGTTCCGCCTCCTTTCCCATGCGGAGAAAATCCGGGAGGCGGCTTCTGAAGCCCTGGAGAATACGGACGGGGAAGAGGGGGCTTCGGAGACCATCGAGCGGGCCTTGAGGGCCCTGGCCCCGGTCACCACATTTGACGAGAAGCTTAATGACTGCCTCTCGACCCTTTCCGACGCGGGCGACCTGATTTCCGACTTCAACCGGACATTGCACGCCTACATAGACGGCGGGGAGTTTTCCGAAGAGACCTATCGGGAGACGGCGGACCGGCTGGACCTCATCAATACGCTGAAAAGCCGCTACGGGCGGACCATTGAGGATATCTTAAAAAGCCTTGAAGAGAAGAAGAAACGTCTGGAGGAGCTTTCCGACCACGAGGCCCATATGGCGGCCCTCAAGGCGGAACTTGCTGCCGCAGAGAAGAAACTTTCGGGAACTAGTGACCGCCTGAGTGAGGCAAGGCGCGAAAGCGCCCTTGCCTTTTCGAAGGCGGTACGGGAGGAGCTCTCCGACCTTGCCTTCCTGGACGTGAAGTTTGAAACGCGCTTTTCCAGGACCAAAGACTACACGGCAAACGGGGTGGATGAAGCCGAGTTTTATATCGCGCTGAATCCGGGCGAGCCCATGCGAGCCCTCGCGGACATTGCGAGCGGAGGCGAGTTGTCCCGCATTCAGCTTGCCATCAAGTCGGTCGGGGCCCTGGAAAGCTCCGCCGGCTGCTATGTCTTCGATGAAATCGACACGGGAATCTCCGGCCGGACGGCCCAGGCTGTGGCTGAGAAGCTCTCGAAGATCGCCCTGAAGACCCAGGTCATCTCCATCACCCACCTGCAGGCCATTGCAGCCATGGCGGATGAGCACCTTTTGATTGAAAAGGCGGTGGCCGACGGCCGGACCCTTTCCACGGTCCGTCTTTTAACCGAGCCCGAGTCGGTGGAGGAACTGGGCCGGATGATTGGCGGGGCCGACCTCACGGAGACGGTTCTCTCGGACGCACGAGAGATGAAGGAGCGGGCCAACGCTTTAAAGGAGAAGCTCCGGGCCTGAAAGCGGGAGCGGATTAGGCATGGGGGCAAGCCTGCGGCGACAAGTGTGTAGCAGGAACTTTGCAAAAACGACTGCCTCTTTTGCATTGGCGGAGAAGGAGGCTGCAGGCTCTTGCAGATGGAAACTGAAAATATTATTATAGTTTCCAACGAATAGCTTTTGTTTTTATGGAGGAAATGAAATGCTGTCAGGGGATATCAAGCGACTGGTGAACTATGGAATCGAGAGCGGCCTCATGGACGAGTGCGAGCGCATATATGCGACGAATCTGCTGCTCGATTGCTTCAAGGAAGATGAGTATGTGGATGAGGACGTCAGCGGCAAATCCACGGAGCTCGAGGATATCTTAAGCGACCTTCTTGCGGAAGCCGTGAAGCGGGGACTCTGCGAGGATTCTGTCGTCTACCGGGACCTCTTCGACGCCCGCCTCATGAACTGCCTCACCCCCCGGCCGGCCGAGGTGCAGCGGGTCTTCTTTGAAAAATACAAGGAATCCCCTCAGGCGGCGACCGACTACTTCTTCAACCTTTCGAGGAAGTCAAACTATATCCGGACGGCCCGGGTGGCCCGGGACCTTAAGTGGACTATCGACACTGACTACGGGACCCTGGACATCACGATCAACCTTTCGAAGCCTGAGAAGGACCCCAAGGCCATCGCCGCAGCGAGAAATGCCAAGCAGTCCGCCTACCCCAAGTGCCAGCTCTGCATGGAAAATGAGGGATACGCAGGGCGTGTAAACCATCCTGCCCGGGAAAATCACCGGGTCATCCCTCTGACCATCAACGGCAGCAAGTGGGGCTTCCAGTATTCCCCTTATGTCTACTACAACGAGCACTGCATTGTCTTCAACGGCCAGCACGTGCCGATGAAGATCGAAAAGGCCACATTTGAGAAGCTCTTTGACTTCATCGACCTCTTCCCCCATTACTTCCTGGGTTCGAACGCGGACCTGCCCATCGTCGGCGGCTCCATTCTGTCCCACGACCACTTCCAGGGCGGCCACTATACCTTTGCTATGGAGAAGGCCCCGGTCATACGGGAGTTTACGGTCAAGGGCTTTGAAGATGTAAAAGCCGGCATCGTGAAGTGGCCCCTTTCCGTCATCCGCCTGAATTCGACGGATCGCAGCCGTGTAATCGCGCTTGCCGACCACATCCTTTCCGCCTGGAGGGGCTACACGGATGAAAGCGCCTTCATTTTTGCCGAGACCGACGGGACGCCCCACAACACCATCACCCCGATTGCCAGAAAGCACGGGGATATTTACGAGCTGGACCTGGCCCTGCGGAACAATATCACGACCGAAGAGCATCCACTCGGGGTCTATCACCCCCATGAGGAGCTTCACCACATCAAGAAGGAAAATATCGGCCTCATCGAGGTCATGGGCCTGGCCGTCCTGCCCTCCCGCCTGAAGGGGGAGCTTACGGACCTGGCTGACTATATTGTGACAGGCAGGGACATCCGGTCAAACGAGGCCCTGGCGAAGCACGCCGACTGGGTCGATGAATTCCTGCCCAGGTACTCCGATGTCAACAAGGACAACATCACGGGCATCCTGCAGCAGGAGGTCGGGAAGGTCTTCTGCCGCGTTCTCGAGGATGCCGGGGTCTATAAGTGCACAGATGAAGGAATGAGTGCATTCATGCGCTTCGTGGATACTCTCTGATGGGCTGTCACAGGGCCGCCTTCTTCCAAAGTACGTGATCTATATTAGTCATGAATAATATGGCCGCCCTTCGGGGCGGCTATTTTGAATGGGACAGAACATGGCCGGGTCCGACCGGACGTTTCCGGCAGCGTTTCCATTTGTTTACAAAGATTTAATGAAAAAGGCAGTTGTCATGGGCAATTTTCAGTGTTAGAATGGAAACTAATTTAAAAGAAATGGTTTCCGATACGTTCGGTTTCCTGTTCAGTTTTGCAGAGAGGGAAGGAAAAGCATGCTTACATACGACGAAGCGAAGCAGAAGATTATCCGGGGCGGCCTGGACGTCTTCCGGGAGAAGGGCGCCAAGTTCACCATGGATGACCTGGCGAAGAAAATCGGAATGAGCAAGAAGACGATTTACGTCATCTTCCGGGACAAGGAAGCGGTCCTCGTCCACATGGTCGACTATGTCTTCAATGAGATTCAGGCAGAGGAGGAGCAGGTTCTCGAGGACAAGTCCCTCCCCACCATTGAGAAGTTCCGCAAGGTCCTCGGGGCCATGCCGGAGAACTATTCGAGCTACGACTTCACCAAGGTCTACCTGATGAAAGACCGCTTTCCCAAGGCCTACGCCCGCATGAATGAGCGTCTGGAGGACGGTTGGGAAATCACCTTCAATACCCTGCAGAAGGGCATCGACGAGGGGGTATTCCGCCCGGTCAATTTCACGGTCTTCAAGCTCATCTATTCTGCGGCAGTCGAGCGTTTCCTGAATTCGCCCGAGCTGGACCGGGACCACGTGGACTATATGGACGCCCTGAATCAGCTGGTCGATATGCTGATTGACGGCATCGTTGTGAAATAAGGTTTTTGAAACAGGCGGCCGCCGGGCATGAGAGGCAGACCGCCTTTTCCTTTTTCAGAGAGGGGATCTATGGGGGAAAGAATCTACATCGACCGGGACTGGACCTATGCCGGGGAGTTTTCTGCGGACATGGTCTTTCATCCCATGACAGGCGGGGAGAAGGTGAGCCTGCCCCACAGCACGGCCATCACCCCGCTTCACTATTTCGACGAGCACATCTATCAGAAGGTGGCGGGCTACCAGCGGATTATTTTCGGTGAGGAAGCCTTCGCCGGGAAGGACGTCTACATCACTTTCGAGGGGGCGGCCCATGAGGCCACGGTCTATCTGAACGGGAAGGAACTTTTCGTCCACAGAAACGGCTATACGGCCTTCACCATCCTGCTTTCCGACCTCAAGATCGGGGAGGACAATCTCCTGACCGTGAAGCTGGATTCCCGGGAATCCCTGAACCAGCCTCCCTTCGGCTTTGTCATTGACTACATGACCTACGGGGGCCTCTACCGGGACGTCTATCTCACGGTGAAGAACCCGGTCCACATGGACAGCCTTTTTTATAAGCCCATTTTCACCGTGGCGCCCGATACATCCTCCATCACGAAGAAAGGGCTTTCGGAACTTACCCTGCCGGCCACCCTGGCGACGGAGATTGATCTTTCGGAAGAAGCGAAGAAGGCGGCCTCCGGGAGGAAGGTTTCTGTTCGCCAGTACCTGAACGGCAATCTCATTTCGGACCAGCCCCTGGAGAAGGACGGGAAGACCCGGACCATCTGCGGGAATGTCCGGGTCTGGGACGTGGCGGATCCTTTCCTCTACAAGGTCCGGACAGAGCTTCTCTGCGACGGCGAGGTCGTGGATTCCGATGAGACGGAGCTTGGTTTCCGGACGGCGGAATTCAGGGCCGACGGCTTTTTCTTAAACGGACGCTATTTGAAGCTCCGGGGCCTGAACCGCCACCAGTCCTATCCTTATGCCGGCTACGCCATGCCGGAATCCATGCAGCGCTACGACGCCTACATTCTGAAAGAAGAACTGGGACTTAACGCAGTGCGTACATCCCATTATCCCCAGTCCCAGGACTTCATCAGCGAGTGCGACCGGCGGGGCCTTCTGGTCTTCACGGAAATTCCTGGCTGGCAGCATATCGGAGACAGGACCTGGAAGGACATTGCGGTAGAGAATGTGACCGAGATGGTGACCCAGTACCGGAACCATCCTTCCATCATCCTCTGGGGCGTCCGCATCAACGAGTCCGCGGACGATGACGAATTCTACGAGAGGACCAATGCGGCGGCCCATGCGGCCGACCCGACCCGGCCCACGGGCGGGGTCCGCTGCCATAAGAAGATGTCCTTCCTCGAGGATGTCTATACCTATAATGATTTTTCCCATAGTGGCAATAATCCCGGCTGCGAGCCCAAGAAGAATGTGACGCCGGACGTATCCCGGCCCTACCTCATTTCCGAGTACAACGGCCATATGTTCCCGACGAAATCCTACGACCCGGAGGAGCACGTCCTTTCCCACACCCTGCGGCACGCCAGGGTCCTCGATACCGTGATGGAAAATCCGGACATCGCCGGCTCCTTCGGCTGGTGCATGTTCGACTACAATACCCACAAGGACTTCGGTTCCGGCGACCGGATCTGCTACCACGGGGTCTTGGACATGTTCCGGAATCCCAAGGGGGCGGCCTATGTGTACGCGGCCCAGGCCCAGCGGAGCCCGGTGCTCTACATTACTTCTTCGATGGATATCGGCGAGCATCCGGCTTCGGTCCGGGGGGATATCTACATCATCACAAACGCCGACTCGGTCCGCATGTACAAGAACGACCGCCTGATCAAGGAGTACTTCCCGACGGACTCCCCCTATAAGAGCCTGAAGCACGGGCCCATACCGGTGGACGACCTGATCGGGGACGTGATGCTTGAAAGGGAAGGCTTTTCCAAACGGCAGAACGAGCTGGTCAAGGCCTGCCTCAACGAGACGGCCATCCACGGCTACGGGGTGACTCCCCGCCTCGCCGCCATGGCGGCCCAGCTCATGACCCTCTATCACATGAAAATCTCCGACGCGACGGACCTCTATCAGAAGTACATCGGGGACTGGGGCGGCAAGGCATCGGTCTACCGCTTCGACGCCGTGAAAAACGGCCGGGTCGTGAAATCCGTGACGAAGACCCCCATGACCCGCATGCATATGGAGGCGGAGCAGAGCGCGGAAGGCCTGACCGAGGGCCGGACCTATGACGTGATGGAAGTCCGGGTCAAAGCCTGCGACGAGTACGGGAACGTCCTTCCCTTCATGAATGACGCCCTGAAGATTTCCTGTGACGGGCCGGTAGAGCTGATCGGGCCCCATATCACCTCCTTCTCCGGGGGGATGACGGGCTTCTATGTGAAATCCGCCGGAATCGAAGGAAAGGCGCGCATTACGCTTTCGACCGAAAATTGTCCGGAGATGGTCCTGGAGCTTCCGGTGACGGTCGTGCAGGATGAGAATAATGTAAAACAGAAACTTTCTTCTGAACCGGCCAGTACGGCGGATAGCCTTGATACAGACAGCCCGGCTGAGCAGGCAGAAGAGGAAGCATAAGGAGGGTTATGAAAATGGCAGAGATGGAAGATAAGTCCAAGGTGATTTTCGGCAACGTGATGCCGGACAAGGTATATAAGAAGGCGGTCAAATCCAAGGAGAAATACCTGAAGAAATATCCCGACGACCCGGATGTTTCCTACAATGCCCGCATCCGGAAAAACCCGGTCATCGGCGATTCCCTGGGCGTCATGGATATCCGCCTCGAGGAAGGGGAGAGCGCAGCGCCTTTCGACGAGGAGAAGGGCATCATCGTCGGCAATATCCGCATGGGCTTCGGCCACTATCGGATTTCCATGGCTATGGCCTCCTGCGCGAAAGCCCTGGGCTACACCCCCTACTGGCTGGACCTGAATTCCTTCCCCAAGACGACCTGCACCAAGGTGATTTCCGCCCAGAACGACCTCTATTCCCTGGGCAGCCGCATGTCGAAGAACCCCATCTTCAACAAGCTCGTCTGGGAACCCGTGAACTATGAAGGCTTCCGGGCCCTGTCCTATAATGCCTCTGACCAGAAGAACGCCGAGCTCATGGCGCCGGTCTATCAGAACATCCCCAAGGACATTCCTGTCATCGGCACTCACGTATGGCCGGCCCAGGCGGCGGTCCATGCCGGTATGAAGTATGTCGTCAATGCGATTCCGGACAACTGGCCCATGGCCCTTCATTTCGCCGAGGGGGCGGTTCACACGATCCAGTGCCACAACGCCTATCAGGGCTACCGGATATTGAACGGCATGATGAAGAAGCAGGTATGCAAGCCTATGCCCAATGACTCCCTCATCTACACCGGTCACTACATCGACGACGAGCTTGTGAAGAATATCGACGCCGACTGCGCCCGCCGGATGGCCCGGAAAGAAAAGAACGCCCCCATGCGCTTCCTCCTCACCATCGGAGGAGCCGGGGCCCAGAAGGAAATCTTTGCGGCCATCATCAAGTACATGCTGCCTCTGATCCGGTCACAAAAGGCTGCCCTCTATGTCAATGTGGGTGACTATAAGAACGTCTGGGACGAGCTTACAAACGAAATCTCCGGCATGAAGGAGGTCTCGACCGAGCACTTCGAAAACTTCGCGGAAGCTTCGAAATTTGCGGACGACGCCCTGGACGGGGAGGTCTCCGGAATCCACGGCTTCTACCACAGCGACATCTTCGAGGCTGTCTACATCACGAACCTTTTGATGCGCTCTGCCGACGTCCTCGTGACCAAGCCTTCGGAGCTGGCCTTCTACCCGGTCCCCAAGCTCTTCATCCGCCGGGTCGGAAAGCACGAGATGTGGGGCGCCATTCACTCGGCCGAGGTCGGGGACGGAACCCTCGAGTGCCGGGACATCCCTCATATTCTGCAGATGGTGGACATGTTCTTAAAAGATGACCGCCTGCTTGGTGATATGTGTGAAGCCATCAAGGTGAATAATTCCATCGGGCTTTATAACGGTGCCTACAAAGTCGTTCAGACTGCCTTCGGTCTGCGGGGCTGATTTCAGCAGAATAATGGTGTAAAATTATATCCGGACAGCAGTTTTTGTTTTTGCTCCTGTCCGGTTTTTCTTTTTTTTAATAGTACGGGGGAATATCAGTATGATTGCAAAACTTGCAGACGGGAAAACATTCGTCCTTTCGACGGAGCACACGACCTATGCCTTCCGGGTCTTAGAGACGGGTCAGCTCGAGCACCTCTACTACGGGAAGCATATTACTCTCGATGACAACAGGGCCCTCACGGAAAAGCATGCGTTCGGGCCCGGCAATTCCATCGCCTATGACAACGACCATCCCAATATCTGTCTCGAGGACATCCGCCTGGAAATGAGCGCCATCGGGAAGGGGGATATAAGGGAGCCCATGATTGAGGTCTCCTGCGCCGACGGCTCCACGACCCTGGATTTCGTCTATTCCCACGACATGATCGAGAAGGGGAAGAAGCCCATGAAGACGCTTCCTTCCTCCTATGGGAATGACGACGAGACCGAGACCTTGACCATATTTATGTCAGACAAAAATCATGGCTTCTCCCTGGAACTTCATTATTCCGTCTTTGCAGACAGCGACGTCATCGTGCGTTCGGCCCGCTTCGTAAACCCCACGGGGGAGCCGGTCCGCCTGCGCAGGATGCTCTCTGCCCTTATGGACTTCAACGAGAAGGGCTTTGTCATTTCAAACTTCACCGGGGCCTGGACCCGGGAGATGAGCCGGAACTCGGTCACGCTGAATGCGGGAACTTTTGTGAATTCCTCCTTCACCGGGACTTCCTCCAACCGGGCCAACCCCTTCACCATGTTTGCCCGGGAGGGGGCGACTGAGACGGCCGGAGATGTCTTCGGGATGAATCTCGTCTATTCCGGTAACCACTATACCGCCTATGAGGTGTCGGCCTTTGATAAGACCCGGGTGGTCTGCGGCATCAATCCCCGGAACTTTGAATTCGTGCTGGAGCCGGACGCGGATTTCGAGGCGCCGGAAGTAGTCCTTGCCTATTCAGACCGGGGCTATACCGGCATGAGCCAGACCATGCAGGACTTCGTCCGGGCCCACATTGTCCGGGGCAAGTGGGCAGACAGGGAACGGCCCGTTCTTTTGAACAGCTGGGAAGCCAACTACTTCGACATCAATGAGAACAATCTCGTCTCTTTGGCAAAGAAGGCCAAAGAAGTCGGCTGCGAGCTCTTCGTCATGGACGACGGCTGGTTCGGCACGAGAGATGACGACAAGCAGGCCCTCGGGGACTGGCAGGTCAATGTGAAGAAGCTGCCCCACGGCCTTTCGGTCCTGGCCGACCGGATCAATGATCTGGGTCTCGACTTCGGTATCTGGATCGAGCCTGAGATGGTGAATGTGGACAGCGACCTCTACCGGGCCCATTCCGACTGGTCCATCGACATTCCCGGGAAAGACCATTCCGAAGGAAGAACCCAGCGGATTCTGGACTTTGCAAATCCCAAGGTCGTTGACTATATGATCAAGGCCATGAAGGACGTCCTGTCTTCGGCCCACATTTCCTATGTCAAGTGGGATATGAACCGGATCTTTTCCGACTACTATTCGAAGTATCTTCCGGCAGAACGGCAGCAGGAGGTGGGTCACCGCTATGTTCTCGGCGTCTATCGGCTGGCCAAGGCCCTGACCACGGCCTTCCCGGACATCCTCTTCGAGGGCTGCGCCTCCGGAGGCAACCGCTTTGACCTCGGCATGCTCTGCTTCTTCCCCCAGATCTGGGCTTCGGACAACACGGATTCCATTTCCCGGCTGGCCATAGAAGAGGGCTATTCCTACGCCTATCCGATGAATACGCTTACGGCCCATGTTTCGGCCGTTCCGAACGCCCAGACCCTGCGTCGGACGGACCTTCTGACCCGCTTCGCCGTGGCCCTCTTCGGTGACCTTGGGTATGAGCTCAATCTCTCTGACCTTTCGAAAGATGAACTTTCCGAAATCGCCGATCAGATTGCCCTCTACAAGAAGTTCCGCAAGACCCTCCAGTTTGGTACCTTCTACCGCCTCTCCACCGGCAATGTCTATTCCTGGGAGACCGTCTCTGCGGACAGGAAGCAGGCGGTTGCCATGCTTCTGGTGAAGAATATCACCCCGGCCATGAAGTACCGGCATCTGTCCCTGGCAGGCCTGGACCCGGCAAAGAAGTATCACTTCTACAGTCAGGCCTTAAAGCACAATGTCAAGGCCTACGGGGACCTGGTAAATGCGGTGGCTCCCATGCATGTAAAGCCCGACGGCCTCATCCACAATACGATTGCCCGCTTCGTGAAGATTGACGAGAAGGGGGAGGACCTCACTGCCCGGGGCGATGCCCTGATGGGCGGCGGCGTCGACCTCATGCAGGCCTACGTCGGCACCGGCCAGTCGGACGAAACCGCGACCATCAATGACTTCACCGCCAGACTCTATTTCCTGGAGGAAGTGGAGTAAGCCTGCCGGACGGCTTTTGGCGGACATTTGTCCCGAAAGCAGCCATAAGCCCAGGGAGCAGGGTAGTATTGGCGGACATTTGTACTGAAAGAAGCTAAAAGGACCACAGTACAGAGGTACTTTGGTGGACATTTGTCCCGAAAGAAGCTAAAAGGACCACGGTACAGAGGTGCTTTGGTGGACATTTGTCTTGAAAGCAGCCATAAGCCCAGGGAGCAGGGTAGTATTGGCGGACATTTGTACTGAAAGAAGCTATAGGCCCAGAGTGCTGGTTAGTATTGGTGGGCTTTTGTAGTGAAAATTGAAATAGGCCCACAGTTCAGAGAAATGAACTGTGGACCTTTATATATGCACTTCTGTCTGCAGTCAGCACAGGGAATTGTCGGCGGCGCAGTAGTAGTAGGCGTGGTCGGAGAGAATTTCTCCGTCCGGGACCTGACTGGCGTTTACCTCGCGGACCATAGCGGAGAGGTCGTTTCGGATGTCCTTGTCCCCTGCCGGCAGCAGGAGGACCTCATGGACGGAAGAAGGCAGGACGTAGAAGTCGCTGCCCATCTTCTCTGCGATGGACTTGAGGAGGTCCGTATAGAGAATCGCGGCAGCCCCATAGGTCTTCGCCTTGTTGGAGAGGACCAGCATGTCCGGAATGTCCTCAGGGAGCTCTTCTCCGGCATCCGGGAGCAGGTCGTCCAGCATCTGGGACATGGGCTTGCACACCGGCGGGAGAAGAGAAGGGGTATTTTTCATGGCCTCCGAATAGAGGTCCTTGGCTTCCAGCCCCCAGTTTTTGGCATGGCAGTCATGAATTACGATGCTTCCCTGGCCCGCTTCTTCCACGGTCAGAAGGTAGGTGAAAATGACGGCCAGGTCCATGTAGGGAAGGAAGGGGATGTCTTCTAAGAATTTCTCATTGGCCTTACGGTTCAGGAGGCGGTAGGTGATGTGGCTCTTTGCCCTGTCCCAGTTCAGAAATTCGTCCTGGTCAAAGGAGGCAGTGGTCTCGTTGTCCTTATAGAGGCGGAAGATACTCTCGATGATTTCGTCGAAGGAAGCCCCGCCGGCACTCAGGGCGTCGTAGTAGGGATTCAAATAGATCGTTGGAGCTATTTCGGTCTGGGGATTGCTGATGATCAGGCCATCCAGGACCCGGTCATTGGGTTTGACAATCTGGCGGACGGTGAAGGTGGTGTTGCCCGGCATCCATTTCTCCAGGGTGTCCAGGACGTCTTGTTGGAACTGTTCGTATGTCATAGAAATGAAATCCTTCCAAAAGAAAAGGACGGCATACGAAGGGAGAAAAACTTTTGCTGAGGAATACTATAGCATTATTACAAAAATATTACAAGAATAATATTTTTGAAATGATTTGAGCGGAGTTACGCTTTCAAATTCACCATGCCCGCTCCTTCGCATTTGGGCGGAGTTACGCTGTTAAAACAGTTCACACGGTATGGCTGGCGCCATCGTAAGGCTTGGGCGGAGTTACGCTGTTAAAACAGTTCACACGGCCCGCCCGGCGCCATCGCATTTTGCGTGCGCTTCGCGCACTTATCGCCTGCTTCGCAGGCTAAAAATGCTCATGTCGCTCGGGCATTCCCTTCGAACGAAAAAAGACGGAAGGCCTTTCATGCAAGCATGAGGCCTTCCGCCTTATTTTCGTTCGTGTGAACTGTTTTAACAGCTCCAAATGTGACTTGAACACACGACCCCTTCATTACGAGTGAAGTGCTCTACCAACTGAGCTATTGGAGCTTGGTTCTTTCGGCTGCTCCTTGGTGCAGATGATATCTCCGCTTATCCGAGCAACGAATGATAGTATACCGGACTTACATGGCATTTGCAAGCAGTTTTTTGCGGAAGGGGCTTGAAAATTTCCGCCGGGCTTTTTGCCTTGTTTCGAATGGGGGTAATTGCTATAATGGCGTTCTGAGGGTGCCGCCCGAAAGAAAATAGGACAGGTGCCCCCGCAAAAATATTATTAATGAGGCTTCATTCATGAGTGAACAGAATACAAAGAATACAGGAAAGAAGACGGCCCAGGGGACAGCGAAGAAGGCGGAGGGCAGGACACAGACATCCGTGAAAAAGACTTCTGTCCAGGCTCAGGGGACGAAGAAATCTTCAGCCAAGTCTACGGCCGAGGTGCGGCGGGAGAACCGGGCCCGGCAGAAGGGACGGAAGGTCAAAGAATCCCGCATGCCCGTGATCCTGCTGGCTGCCTTTATTATCTATGTGATTTTTGCCATGGTATTTGCCGTAAACGGGCTTTCCTACGGCATTTCCTATCCGGCGGTCGGCTTCTTTGTCCTGCTGGAGGCCTGCCTGGCGGCCCTTCTTTTCCCGATTCCCCTCTGGATTCACGGGCTTGTTTTCCTGGGTCAGATCATCTTTGGAATTGGCTTCCATAAGGGGACATTCATGGTCCTCATGGCCATTCTCTATGCCCTGGCCGTGGCCCTTGTCTACTTCTGGACCCGGAAGGAGAGGGCGTACTGATGCCGGTTTCCGGAATGAAGACTGAAAATATCGTTTCTTCCGCTGAAGCAGCTCTTACAGGTTATGTACAGGGCATTTCCGCAAAGGATAAGTCTGCCGTTTCTGGCAATAGGAGAAATTATCAGAATGAGTTGGACAGCCTGATAGAAAGGCTTCAGAGAGAGGGCAGAAGGCCCTCTTTACTTTTACATGCCTGCTGCGCCCCCTGCTCCTCCTACTGCATCGAGTACCTTTCGAAGTATTTTGACATCACAATCTTCTATTATAATCCCAACATCGACTCACCCCTCGAGTACCGGCGGCGGGTGGCCGAGGAGGAGCGCTTCATCGCTGAATTTCCGGCCGCGTCGGAGGTTCGTTTCCTTGAGGGCCCATATGAACCGGAGGTCTACCATGCAGCGGTCCGGGGACATGAAAAAGATCCGGAGCGGGGAGAGCGGTGCCATATCTGCTTTCGCCTTCGTCTGGAAAAGACCGCTGAGGCGGCAAAGACAGGCGGATATGACTATTTCTCGACGACCCTTTCCATCAGCCCCCAGAAGGATCCGGTCCTTTTGAATACCATCGGCGGGGAACTCTCTGAAAAGTATGGAGTTTCCTACCTCTACTCGGAATTCCGGAAGAAGGGCGGATACCTGCGCTCGACACAGCTTTCGAAGGAATACGGCCTCTACCGGCAGGACTACTGCGGCTGCTCGTATTCCAAGGCCGAGCGGGAGGGGCAGAAGCAAAATGATAATAATATAAAGATTGCGAGGTAAGACTATGGCAACACTCTGGGGCGGCCGCTTCACAAAGGAAACCGATTCGCTGGTGAAGGAATTCAACGATTCCCTTCCCTATGACAGGCGCCTTTTCGAATGCGACATCGAGGGCTCCCTAGCCCATGCTCAGATGCTCGCCAAACAGGGCATTATTTCCGAGGAGGACGGGAAGGCCATTCACGAAGGCCTCCTTTCCATCCGGAAGGACGTCCGGTCCGGGAAGCTTGAAATTGGGGGCGGGTACGAAGATATTCATTCCTTCGTCGAGGCAAAGCTTACCGAGCGGGTCGGAGAGGCCGGGAAGCGACTCCATACCGGCCGCAGCCGAAACGACCAGGTGGCTGTCGACATGCGCCTGTTTGCCCGGGGCGAGATGGAAGAGGTGAGGGCCGAACTCCTGGCGCTTCTTCATATTATTCTCAAAAAAATGAAGGAGCACGAGGACACCATCATGCCGGGTTTTACCCACCTGCAGAAGGCCCAGCCCGTGACCCTGGGCCATCATCTGGGAGCCTATTTTGAGATGTTTTCGCGGGACGTGACGCGGCTCGAGGATAATATAAAACGCATGAATTACTGCCCCCTGGGGTCTGGAGCTCTGGCCGGGACGACCTACCCCCTGGACCGGGACTATACGTCGCGTGCGCTGGGCTTTGCCGGGCCGACAAGAAACTCCATGGACGGGGTGTCCGACCGGGACTATGAAATCGAGTTTCTGGCGGCGCTTTCCATTATTATGATGCACCTTTCGCGCCTTGCCGAGGAGACCATCATCTGGAACACGAACGAGTATCGCTTCATCGAGCTGGACGACGCCTACAGCACAGGCTCTTCCATCATGCCTCAGAAGAAGAATCCCGACATCGCCGAGCTGGTGCGCGGGAAGACCGGCCGGGTCTACGGGGCCCTGATGAGCATGCTTACGACCATGAAGGCTTTGCCCCTGGCCTATGACAAGGACATGCAGGAGGATAAGGAGGTCTTCTTCGACGCCCTCGACACGGCCCACCACTGCATCGTCCTGACCGGGAAGATGCTTGAGACCGCGAAGTTCAACGAGGCGCGCATGGCCGACTCTGCCGGCGGCGGCTTCACGAACGCGACGGACGCGGCGGACTATCTGGTCACGAAGGGGGTCCCCTTCCGCGACGCCCACGGGGTCATCGGGCAGATTGTATTATATTGTATCGAGCATAATAAAGCCCTAAGCGACCTCTCCCTCGACGAATTCCGGAAGTTTTCGTCTGCTTTCGATGCGGACGTCTTTGAAGCCATTGACCTTAAGACCTGCGTCGACCGTCGCCTTACGACCGGGGCTCCCGGGCACGCAGCCATGGAGGAGGAGATTGCGGCGTCTGAAAAGTTTCTCGAAGACAGAAAAACTGCTTGCATTTAACACTTTACAGGGGTAAACTGCTCTATGTTCGTGTGACGGACATATGTCCGCCGTAGAAGGACAGACAATGGGGTCTGTCTTTAATAGGGAAGAAGAAAGAGAGAAGAGACAATGGAAAAACTGCACGTAGGAATCCTCGGAGCGACCGGTATGGTGGGGCAGCGCTTCATCGCCCTGCTGGAGAACCACCCCTGGTTTCAGGTCACGGTGGTCGCCGCCAGCGGCCGCAGCGCCGGAAAAACCTATGCTGAAGCCGTGGAAGGACGCTGGAAGATGGACACCCCGATTCCGGCCGATGTGAAGGACCTCATACTCCGGGACGTTTCCGATGTTGAAGGCGTCGCAAAGGACGTGGACTTCGTCTTTTCCGCGGTCAATATGAGCAAGGACGAGATTAAAAGAATCGAGGAAGACTACGCGAAGACCGAAACCCCCGTCGTTTCAAACAACAGCGCCCACCGCTGGACGCCGGACGTTCCCATGGTGATTCCCGAGATCAATCCGGAGCACCTCGATGTCATCGAATATCAGAAGAAGCGGCTGGGCACCAAGCGGGGCTTCATCGCGGTCAAGCCGAACTGCTCCATTCAGTCCTATACCCCTGTCCTTGCCGCCTGGAAGAAGTTCGAGCCGACCGAAGTCATTGCGACGACCTATCAGGCCATTTCCGGGGCCGGGAAGAACTTCGCCGAGTGGCCTGAAATGGTCGGAAACATCATCCCCTTCATCTCCGGAGAGGAGGAGAAGTCCGAGAAGGAGCCCCTCCGTATTTTCGGTCACATCGAAGACGGGAAGATCGTTCCGGCCGACAATATCCGCATCTCCTGCCAGTGCATTCGGGTGCCTGTCCTCTATGGTCACACGGCAGCCGTATTCGTAAACCTGAAAGAACGGCCCTCCAAGCAGGACCTCATTGAAGCCATGACCTCCTTCTCCGGCGAGCCCCAGAAGCTGGGCCTTCCCAGCGCTCCCAAGCAGTTCATCCAGTACATGGAAGACTGCGACCGGCCCCAGGTGACCCTGGACGTGAACTACGAACGAGGCTTCGGTGTTTCCATCGGCCGCCTGCGGGAAGACAGCATCTTCGACTGGAAGTTCGTCGGCCTTTCCCACAACACGGTCCGCGGGGCTGCCGGTGGGGCTGTCCTCTGCGCAGAGCTCCTGACTGCGAAGAAGTTCATCGAGAAGAAATGACTAATGTAAAGCCCTTCCTCTCCCTGTGCTGACAGGCAGGCGGGCCTCTCAAAAAGTTAAGAAAATATTACAAATTTCTCTTGCGTTTTCTGTCCGCAGAGTATAGAATAAGTTCAGTTTCGTGGAAAAATCAAATCCGGCCCTCCTGCAGACGGGGTGCCGGATTTTTGATGTTATTGCCTTTTGTCTGTTTTGAGGTTTGAATGGGGAAATCATTATTCATTGCGGAAAAACCCTCGGTTGCCCGCCAGTTTGCGGAGGCCTTCTCGGAGCCCATGCGGAAGTTCGACGGCTACCAGGAGAGCGAGCATATCGTCGTGACCTGGTGCTTCGGGCATCTGGTGACCATGTCCTACCCGGAGGTCTATGATCCCAAATACAAGGCCTGGCGGGAGGACACCCTGCCCTTCATTCCGGAGGAGTTCAAGTACGAGGTCATCGACTCTGCAGCGAAGCAGTTTTCTATTGTGAAGGGTCTTCTGAACCGGGAGGATGTGAGCCGGATCTATGTCTGCACCGACTCCGGGCGGGAGGGGGAGTATATCTACCGCCTGGTCCGTCAGGAGGCCGGAGTCCACGACAAGGACGAGCGCCGGGTCTGGATCAATTCCCAGACCGAGGACGAGATCAAGCGGGGAATCAAGGAGGCGAAACCTATTTCCGAATATGACCACCTCTCGGATGCCGCCTATCTCCGGGCCAAGGAAGACTACCTGATGGGAATCAATTTTTCCCGCATTCTTTCCATCCGCCACGGGCGGACCATGGCCTCCTTCCTGAATCAGAAGCACTGTGTCGTTTCCGTGGGTCGGGTCATGACCTGTGTCCTGGGCATGGTCGTGAAGCGGGAGCGGGAGATCCGCTCCTTCACGAAGACCCCCTTCTACCGGATTACGGGAACCGTGGTGCCCGGCGTCGAGACCGAGTGGAAAGCGGTGGGGAGCAGCCTTTACAAGGATTCCCCTCTTCTATACAAGGAGAACGGCTTCAAGAAGCGGGAGGACGCTGAAAAGCTCATCGCCTATCTTGTATCCGGAGCCGGGACGGATTCCGCGGCTCAGGCCCTGTCCTTCGATGACAAGGGGACGGCTTCCGGTTTTTCTGTTGCAGGAAAGGTTGCAGCCATCACGAGAAAGCAGGAGAAGAAGAATCCGCCCCTTCTTTATAACCTGGCCGAGCTGCAGAGCGACTGCGCCAAGCTCTTTCATATCAGCCCCGATGAGACTCTGAATACCATTCAGGACCTCTACGAGAAACGTCTTCTGACCTACCCCCGGACCGATGCCCGGGTGCTGTCAAGTGCCATTGCGAAGGTCATCGACAAGAATATCCGGGGGCTTCTCTCCATTCCTTCCGTGGCTCCCTTTGCCAAGGCCATTCTCGACAAGGGCATGTACAAGGGAATTGAGAAGACCCGCTATACGGATGACTCGAAGATCACGGACCACTACGCCATCATTCCGACCGGCCAGGGACTTTCCGCCTTAAAGAGCCTTTCCAAACGGAGTCTGGACGTATATGAGGTAGTTGTCCGCCGTTTTCTGGCCATTTTCTGTCCGCCTGCCGTGTACAAAAAAGTCTCCTTTGACATTCTGGCCGGAACCGAGACCTTTTCTGCTTCCTCGAAGGTGCTGGAGCAGAAGGGGTATCTTTCCGTCATGGAGTACAGCTTCCGGAAGAAGGGCTCCGGGAAGACGACAGGAGCCGGCACAGGACAGGCGGAAACGGCAGAAACCGGAAACGGAAGCACAGTTTCCTCCGGCGCAGGGCCTGTATCGGGTGGCCAGACCGGCGGGGCAGCCCAGGGAGAAGACGGGGAGGAACTTTCGAACAGCGGGGACCCGGCGGCTGTGGATGCTTTTCTGGGGGCCCTCAGAAAGGGACAGGAGGTGACCTTCTCTGCCTTTTCCATCCGGGAAGGAGAGACCCAGCCCCCGAAGCGCTATACGACCGGCTCCATGATTCTGGCTATGGAGAACGCCGGAAATCTCATCGAGGACGAGGAACTCAGAGAGCAGATCAAGTCCTGCGGAATCGGAACCTCCGCAACCCGGGCCGATATTTTGAAGAAACTGGTGGAGAAGAATCACTACCTGGCCCTGAACAAGAAGACCCAGGTCCTGACCCCGACCCTTCTCGGCGAGATGGTTACGGATGCAGTCTCTGCCTCCATCGGGTCCCTTCTTTCCCCCAAGCTTACCGCCTCCTGGGAAAAGGGCTTGAACGGGGTGGCCGATGGCAGCATCAGCGCCGACGACTATATGCAGAAGCTCGACGGCTTCATCACGAAGCATGTGAACGAGGTCAAGGGAAACAAAAACTCCGAGGGTCTGCTTCCCTATTACCGTTATGATGCGCAGTTTTACGGAAAGGAAAAGAAAAATGCCTGAACTTACTACCTGCTTCATTGAAAACTTATTCGATCTCGACCATACGATAGCCCGGGACCTTTTCACCGGAAAGAAGTACCCTTGGGAGGTCCTGGACGATATCGGGGACTTCATCCGGAAGCTGGGCCCCACTCTGGACCCGGCCGTATTTGAGCAGAGAGGAGAAGACATCTGGATTGCCAAATCCGTGACAATCGCCTCCACAGCCACATTGAACGGCCCCCTGATTATCGACGAGGGCACGGAAGTGCGTCCCGGGGCTTTCGCTCGCGGGAATGCCATCGTCGGGAAGAACTCGGTCGTCGGCAATTCCACGGAGCTCAAGAATGTGGTCCTTTTTGACCATGTGGAGGTTCCCCACTACAACTATGTCGGAGACTCCATCCTCGGCTACTATGCCCACATGGGGGCCGGTTCTATTACATCGAATATCAAGAGCGACCGGAAAAATATCGTAATCCACGGGGCAGACGGCGGCATTGAAACCGGCCGGCGGAAAATCGGTGCCATGCTGGGCGACCACGTCGAGGTCGGCTGCAATTCGGTCCTGAATCCGGGGACCATCATCGGGCGGAATACGAATATCTATCCGGTTTCCTGCGTACGAGGTGTGGTTCCTGCCGATTCCATCTGGAAGAATGAATCGAAGTACGAGATTGTGCCGAAGACGGCGGAATGATTCAGGTGAACAAGCCATGCTCTTTTAAAAGCAGCTAATTAGATTCTTCTAACTGATCACAGAAATGTCAGGGAAATCATTTCGTAAAACATAGACTGTCGGCTTTCATTTGTGCTATTATTGGGAAGCACTAAGAAGTTTTCAATTGTTTCTGTTTTTTTGAAAGTGAGGTTTCGTGTTATGGCAAATCTTGACAGCAGAGCAGGTGACCCCAAGTTTGAGGCTTCCCAGACAAAGAAGAATCTGGAGGCCGCATTTGCCGGTGAGTCCCAGGCAAGAAACAAGTATACATACTTTGCTTCCAAGGCAAAGAAGGACGGCTATGTCCAGATTGCTTCCATCTTTGAAGAGACGGCAGGCAATGAAAAAGAGCATGCGAAGATGTGGGCGAAGATTCTCGGCCTGATCGGCGACACCGAGGCAAACCTCGAGGCAGCTGCCGGCGGAGAGAATTACGAGTGGACAGAGATGTATCCCGGCTTCGCCAAGACGGCGAAGGAAGAGGGCTTTGATGACATTGCCAAGGCTTTCGAACTCGTAGCCGCTATCGAGAAGGAGCACGAGGAGCGTTACAAGAAGCTCCTGAAGAATGTTCAGGACGGCCTCGTTTTTTCCTCCGACGGAGATGCCATCTGGCAGTGCAGTAACTGCGGCCATATCGTAGTCGGCCCCAAGGCTCCTCAGGTATGCCCGGTCTGCAACCATCCCCAGTCCTACTTCCAGAAGAAGGCTGAGAACTACTGATTTTCACCAATCAAATAGTAGGCCCCTGTCCGGACAACTCCCGGGCAGGGGCTTTTCTGTGCTTCCAATAGTTCACCTGTTAAATCAGTATGTTAAATCAGTACAATCAAGTACAATTTCTAGCACCAAAAGTCGCGACACGAGTGGCTTCCGGGAAACTCATTTTTTGGCTTTAACAGGTGAAAGGTAGGCGAGGA
Organism: uncultured Lachnospiraceae bacterium; assembly: GCA_900316075.1. GTDB lineage: Bacteria > Bacillota > Clostridia > Lachnospirales > Lachnospiraceae > RUG306. Next base: position 38,855 of record ONBT01000010.1, read on the forward strand.
AGCGTTCGGGCATGGTCAGACTTCGATACACGTCGGCGTATTCGGGGGCCGTGTATTCGGACACGTAGTTCTGGGGAAAGGATTTGGCAATGCCTGCGGCGACAGCCAGATCGGCGGCCTTATTATAGGCGACGGCGGCTTTGGCCTCGGTCCGGAAGCGGCCGATGACGAAATCCCCGTTCAGGTGAATCCGGGTCTCGTAGCGGATGACCCCGTTTGTGTCCTGGCGGAAGACCCCGTGGTAGTGGTTGACGACGATGATGTTTTCATAGCGGAAGTCGTTTTCGTCACCGTTTGCGAAGAGGTAGTCCCGGCCGGCCACGGACCAGGGGCGGATGCCGAAGCGCTCAAGGATGCCGTACTGCATCCCGTAGTCATTGACGTAGTAGTGGCCGTCATGGAGTAGAATCCGGTGCTCGGAGTAGTAGAAGAGGTCGTCGTTTGAGAACTTAAGCTCCCGGGTGCCGTCAACGAAGTAGGAAAAATAGCCCTGGCGGAGGTAGATGGGAGTCTTGAAATAGGTGTGGTTGTCCCGGAGGTTCAGGAGCAGGACGGCTTTCTCCGGGTCGAGCGCTTCCCTTCGGGAGAGGAAGTTCTCGAGGGTTACATTATTCTCATGAAGGATGGATTGGCCCTCGGTGTAGGCCTTCGCGGCCTCCTTTTCCGTCCCGTAGCTTCCCAGGCTGATATGCTTTCGCCTGTAGGTGAGAGAAGCCCTGTAGTAGACGGTCCCGTCTTTTTTTCTGGCCTCGAAGGCTCCGGTCATGGCTTGTCTCCTGTACCCTCATTCACCTCCGGCCCACTTTGATTGCAAATCTTTCACGGCCGGGCGTTTGCAAATACCTACCTGCTATCTTATAATAAATGGGCTGTTTGCGAAAGCAAATTTGAAGAATTCCGGATACGGGGTTCTGTATGGAGACGAAGAATTCCAGATAGGGAATTCTGAATAGCTGCGAAGATTTGCGGGAGGAAGAGGCAGAGCATGGATATCCGATATGTGAGCACGAGAAACGGGCATGAGGCAATTACGGCTTCCCAGGCCATTCTGAAGGGCCTGGCGGACGACGGCGGCCTTTTCGTACCGACTGAGCTGCCGAAACTGGACAGGACACTCAGGGAACTTTCCGAGATGGACTACCGGGAATGTGCCTATCAGGTCATGAAGCTCTTCTTCACGGATTTTTCGGAGGAGGAGCTCCGCCGCTGCATCGAGAGCGCCTACGACAGCAAGTTTGATACGCCGGAAATCGCTCCCCTTCATGAGGCGGACGGAGCCTATTACCTCGAGCTTTTCCACGGAAAGACCATCGCCTTCAAGGATATGGCCCTTTCCATCCTGCCCCATCTGATGACGACGGCGGCGAAGAAGAACGGGGTCACGAATGAAATCGTCATTCTGACCGCCACCTCCGGAGACACCGGAAAGGCCGCCCTGGCCGGCTTTGCCGATGTGCTCGGGACGAGGATCATCGTCTTTTACCCCAAGGGAGGGGTCAGCCCCATCCAGGAGCGGCAGATGGTGACCCAGACCGGGGCCAATACCTGCGTCATCGGAATCGAAGGCAATTTCGACCAGGCCCAGACCGGGGTCAAGCAGATGTTCGGGGACAAGGCCCTCGCAGCAAGGCTCGGGCAGGCGGGATTCCAGTTTTCTTCGGCCAACTCCATCAATATCGGCCGCCTGGTACCCCAGATTGTCTACTATGTATACGCTTACACGAGACTCCTGAAGGCCGGGAAGATCAAGGACGGGGAGGCCATCAATATCTGCGTGCCGACCGGAAACTTTGGCAATATTCTGGCGGCCTTCTACGGAAAACAGATCGGGCTTCCGGTGAAGAAGCTCCTCTGCGCTTCGAATGAGAACAAGGTCCTCTATGACTTCTTCACGACCGGGACCTATGACCGGAAGCGGGACTTCCACCTGACCAGTTCTCCCTCCATGGATATCCTGATTTCCTCGAACTTAGAGCGGCTGATTTACCGCATTGCCGGCTACGACCCGGACAAGCTTTCCACCCTGATGAAGGACCTCACGGAAAAGGGCGAATACACGGTGACTCCGGCTATGAAGGAAGGACTTTCCGACTTCTACGGGAACTACGCGACGGAAGAGGAGACAGCGGCGAAAATCCGCTCCCTTTATGAAGATACGGGCTATGTCATCGACACCCACACGGCGGTGGCCGGGGCCGTCTATGACAAGTATGTGAAGGAAACCGGGGACAAAGAAACGACCGTCATTGCTTCAACAGCCTCCCCCTTCAAATTCACGAGAAGCGTCATGAAAGCCATAGGCAAGGACAAGCCTGAGGTCGCAGACATCGACCTGACGGACGACCTTTCCGCCATTGCCGGCGTTCCAATTCCCCCGGCCATCAAAGAAATCAAGGATGCTCCGGTCCGGCATACGACAGTCGTTCCGATTGACGGCATGCAGAAAGCGGTCACAGACTTCCTCGGAGCCTGAAAAGAAACGACATCCTGCACACACAAAAAACGGCGGCTGAGACATTTGTCTCAGCCGCCGTTCTTTCAATATCAAACAGCCATTATAGCGTCAGCAGCAGGTATATGGTCCCAAAAGGATAGATGACCGGAATTACGAAGGAGTCTTCCGTCAGCTTCAGGACGGTCTCATCCTCATGCCGGGGCGGCTCCAGGGTCAGCTCCATAGAGTAGGTATTCGACATATTCACAAGGAAAATGCCATTGTGGAGGTTCAGGAAGTCCTCAAGGGAAGCCTTGACGTACTCGTCGAACTCCGTGAAGTCCATCTTCGCATAGCGGGAAGCGAAGGCGATGGCCACATCCGGCTGCATGTCGATGTGGGAAATGCACTTGACGGGGCCCTCAATCTTCTGGGTAATGCAGTAATTCGTCGTGTATTCCGTGCAGGGTATCGGGGAGAGGGGAGTGAAATCCTCGCCGATGAAACGGATCAGATTGTTGAAAATCAGCTGCATGTACATGAGCGCATAATCCGTGATGGGCTTTTCAGCGATCAGGAAATAGTGCTCAATCAGCTTCTGGGTCTTCTCGGCGCTCTCGGCCTTGGCGGAGACATCATCAATCTGATTGTCCTCCTGGTAGTCGATCATGAGGCTCTCGAGCTGCTTGTTCGTCAGGGCCCCCATGTCGACGAGGCACTGGCCGAGAAGCAGGAAGTCGGGATTCTGGGACTTCAGAAGGTCGTCGAGCTGGTCCTCGAAAAGGTAGTTCCGCTCGAGGGCGATTTCGCCGAACCGCTTGTCTTCCCGGGTCTGCAGGAAGCAGACTTCATCGACTTCCGAGGCGGTCATATAGCCCTTGTGCATGGCAAGGGTGCCGAGTTTGATATGGGTGTCGGACATACGAGAGATCGCGGTGGTCAGCTGCTCAGGTGTCACGGCTTTTTTGTTCAGGAGATAACTCCCGAAAAACTGTGCATACATATCAGCCTTCTCCTCCCAAATGCGCATCAAGGATATGGAATACCTGATCCTCATCTATGGGCTTCTGGATGAAGTCCTTGGCGCCCGCCTCAATAGCGGCTTTCAGCTGGGACTGGGTTCCGACGGATGAAACGATGATAATATCCGCGCCGGGGTCTTCAGCGATGATTCCCCGGACTGCCTCAATGCCGTCCTTCACGGGCATGACAATATCGAGAAAAGCCAGATCGGGATGCGCATCCTTGTACTTCGTGATGGCTTCCTCACCGTTTTTCGCTTCGACGATTTCGGCGCCTTCGCCATAACCCTTGATGACATCAATCAGCTGTTTTCTGGCCAGGATGGAATCGTCACCTACCAGAATCTTTTTCCCGGTTAAATCCATGATCTGTTCCCCACATTCTTTCTTTCCAGTATCCGGATACGATTACCATTCTACAATAACAGCAAAAAAACTTCAATCAAAAGCCCCTTGATTTTTCGCCCTCTTTACTTATTATTATGACTAATGTAAAAAAAGAAAGGCGGATAAGCAATTGTCAGAAACAGTACAGCTCGTTTTTACCATCATTTTTCTCGTAATTGTATTGGGCTGCGGCATCGTAGTCCTTGTAAGCGGCATACGGATGCGGCGGGAGAAATTCCTTCCCGACTTCATGGTGGCAAAGGAGGAGCGGGACAAGATTACAGACCGGAAGGCTTTTGCCTTTGACCTTTCCCGTTCGGTCATCATCCTGGGCGTCACCCTGACGGTCCTCGGCGTCGAGTCCCTGCTCAACGTGGCCGGCCTCTTTGCCGCCATCGGGCAGAAGGCCCGGCTCATCGACGGGGTCTTCGTCGGAATCTTCCTCATCGCCTTCCTCTATTTCACGAAGAAGTTCGGAAACTGCCGGGACAAGTACATCGTGACCGGGCTCAAGTGAAAATCCGGACAATTCACGGGGTGGTATGCGTCTCACCCGAATTTTTTGAGGAAACCAGGTACAGAAAGACAGTTTCCACCAAACCAAACATGATACAGCAAGACCGCAGGGCAGGACGCTCTGCGGTCTTTATATTAGTCATATCATTCTTTCCGCTCGTCAATCGGAACGAAATCGTGGTGGGGGGCCACCGTCATGTAGGCCGGCCGCATGATCTTGTCGTGGTGGCAGATTTCCTCCATGCGGTGGGCGCTCCAGCCCGCAATCCGGGCGATGGCGAAGATGGGGGTGAAGAGCTCCATGGGCAGGCCCAGCATCTGGTAAACGAAGCCCGTGTAGAAGTCGATGTTGCAGCAGACGCCCTTGTAGATTTTCCGCTCCTCGGCGATGATCTTCGGGGCCAGGCGGGCAACAGTCTGGTAGAGGGCATAGTCTTTTTCCCTGCCCTTGGCGTGGACCAGCTCCTCGACGTAGCCCTTGAAGGTCTCGGCCCGGGGGTCGGACAGGGAGTAGACGGCGTGGCCGACACCGTAGATGAGGCCGGCCTTGTCGAAGGCCTCCTTGTGGAGGAGGGCGCGGAGATAGGCTCCGACCTCTTCCTCGCTCGTGTAGTCCTTGACGTGTTTTCGCATGTCATCGAACATTTTCACGACCTTGATATTGGCTCCGCCGTGACGGGGGCCCTTGAGGGAGCCGATGGCCGCCGCGATGGCCGAATAGGTGTCCGTGCCGGAGGAGGATACGAGGTGGGTCGTGAAGGTCGAGTTGTTGCCGCCGCCGTGCTCCATGTGGAGAATCAGGGAGACGTCCAGGAGCTTGGCCTCGAGGGGGGTGAACTTGGAATCGTCCCTCAGGCAGTGGAGCATGTTCTCGGCCGTCGAATAGTCCTTCCGCGGCGGGTGGATGATCAGGCTTTCGCCCTTATAATAATATCGATACGCATTGTAGCCGTAGACAGACAGAAGAGGGAACATGGCGATGAGCTGCAGGCACTGGCGCAGAACATTCTCCTCCGAGATGTCGTCGGGATTGTCGTCGTAGGAATATAAGGAAAGAACCGACCTCGAAAGGGTGTTCATCATGTCCTTCGAGGGTTTCTTCATGATGACGTCCCGGACGAAGTTCTTCGGCAGGGACCGGTAGTCGGAGAGAATCTTGTTGAAGGCGGCAAGCTCAGACTTCGACGGCAGGTTTCCGAAGAGGAGGAGGTAGATGCAGTCCTCGAAGCCGTAGTGGAAGTCGAAGGGCTGGCTTTTCACGATGTCCTTGACATTGTAGCCCCGGTAGAAGAGCTCGCCGTCGATGGGGACGCTCTTTCCGTCGATGACCCGCTGGGAGTTGACTTCGGAAATATTCGTGATGCCGACCAGGACGCCGTGGCCGTTCAGGTCACGGAGGCCCCGCTTCACGTCGTACTCGGCATAGAGCTTGGGGTCGATGTAGCTGGCCTCTTTTGTCTTTTCAGTCAGAGCGATGAGCTCGGGAGTAATCTTTGAGAATGAAGTCGCCAATGGTCGGACCCCCTTGTCTTTACGAAATGGTTGCTTTTACAGTAACCGATATTTTAGCATTGCAGGAGAGCTTAGGCAAGAACATACTTTAATGCTGTGTAGTATCAACGCACCACGAAATTATTGAAAAGTCAAGACATGACATTACTTATATAGCCTGTTATAATGTCCTTACCTGGGATGCAGGTTTGTCGTTTTTGAACCTACAATTTCTTAAACAGGGCTTCCAATATCCGATGCCGGCTGTCAGGCCTCACTTCCTTCGGGGAGTCCAGGGGAAGGCAAAAAGCAGAATGCGGTTGCCCACCTGGCTTTGCGCTAGGGAGTCAAAAAGCAGGTCTGTTTTCTCAGGCTTTTTCGAAAGGTATGCCATCGACGGAATTTCCGCCGGTGGCTTTTTTCGTGTATTCCGGCGGATGCGGCAGACCCTGCAATTTTCGAGGCCGGCAGGCCTTCTATAATTTGTATTTTCAAACGCCTTGTGCTAGTATGTTTCCCGTTGACTTAGAATGCTTTCACTATATTATTTGGAGGAACCCTATGATAAAGGAAGACCTGGAGGCCATCCGGAAGAAGGCCGCCGAGCGGATTGCCAGCGCCGAGGGTACGGACAGCCTGAACGATATCCGTGTCGCCCTGCTGGGAAAGAAAGGTGAACTGACCGGAATCCTGAAGGGCATGAAGGATGTAAGCCCCGAGGACCGGCCCGTTGTCGGAAAACTTGTGAATGAGACCCGGGAGGAGATTGAGAAGCACCTCGCGGAAGCCAAAGCCGAATTCGAGAAGAAGGAGATGGCAGTCCGGCTTTCCCATGAGACCATCGACGTCACCCTTCCGGCCGACCGGAACCGCATCGGCCATCCTCATCCCAACACCCTGGCCCTGCAGGAGATTGAGAAAATTTTCACGGGCATGGGCTATGAGGTCGTCGACGGCCCCGAGGTCGAGCGCGACTACTACAACTTCGAAGCTCTGAACATCCCGGCCAACCATCCGGCCAAGGACGAGCAGGATACTTTCTATATTAATAAGGACATCCTCCTTCGGACCCAGACCTCCGGTGTGCAGGTCCGGCAGATGGAGCGGGGAAAGCTTCCGATTCGAATCATCGCTCCCGGCCGGGTCTACCGGGCGGACGAGGTCGATGCCACCCATTCCCCTGTTTTCCACCAGGTAGAGGGCATGGTCATCGACAAGGGCATCCGCTTCTCCGACCTCAAGGGAACGCTCGAAGAGTTCGCCAAGCAGCTCTTCGGGGCGGACACCAGGGTCAAGTTCCGGCCCCACCACTTCCCCTTCACGGAGCCGTCCGCCGAAATGGACGTCTCCTGCTTCAAGTGCGGGGGCAAGGGCTGCCGCTTCTGCAAGGGCGAAGGCTGGATTGAAATCTTAGGTTGCGGCATGATGCATCCCAAGGTCCTGCGGATGAGCGGGGTGGATCCGGACGAGTACACGGGCTTCGCTTTCGGTGTCGGCCTGGAACGGATTGCCCTCCTCAAGTACGAGATTGACGACATGCGCCTCATGTACGAAAACGACACGCGCTTCCTGGACCAGTTCTGATAGAGGAAGATGTCAAACAGAAATTATCGCGCGAATAGCGTTTTCGGAAAGGATTATTACTAATGAAAACCTCACTTGAATGGATCCGGGCCCTGGTACCCGGCCTGACGGTAAGTCCCAAGGAGTATTGCGACCGCATGACCATGTTCGGGCAGAAGGTCGAGTTTTATACGGATTTCGGGAAGGACCTGGACAAGATTGTAATAGGTGAAATCAAGTCCATCGAAAAGCACCCCGATGCGGACCATCTGGTCATCTGCCAGGTGGACGTGGGAAAAGAATCTCCGATTCAGATTGTGACCGGAGCTCCCAATACCTCTGTCGGTATGAAGGTACCTGTCGTTTTAGATGGCGGACGCGTTGCCGGCGGCCATGACGGAACAAAGACCGAAGGCGGCATCAAGATCAAGAAGGGCAAGCTCCGGGGCGTGGAGTCCGACGGCATGATGTGCTCGATAGAAGAGCTGGGCTCTTCCAGAGACCTCTTCCCGGACGCTCCCGAGTCCGGTCTCTATCCCCTGTCGGCCGACGCTCCGGTCGGAGAGGACTGCGTCCACTATCTGGGCCTTGATGATGTCGTAGTTGACTATGAGATTACCAGTAACCGCGTCGACTGCTTCGCCCTCCTTGGAATTGCAAGAGAAGCGGCCTGCGCCTTCAATCTGCCATTCAAACCGGATACAGTTACAGAAACCGGAACGGTCGGAAATGTAGCCGACGACATCACCGTTGAGATTCAGAACAAGGAGCTCTGCTCCCGCTATACGGCAAGAGAGGTGAAGGACGTCCATATCGCTCCCTCCCCCGAGTGGATGCAGCGGCGCCTTCGTTCCCAGGGCATCCGTCCCATCAACAATATCGTGGACATCACCAACTACGTTATGGTGGAGTACGGCCAGCCCATGCACTCCTATGACTATGACAAGATTGCCGGCAAGAAGATTGTCGTCCGGAATGCCGCCGCGGGAGAGAAGTTTACGACCCTCGACGGGCAGGAGCGGACTCTCGACGAGAAGATGCTGATGATCTGCGACGGGGAAAAGGCCGTCGGCATCGCCGGCATCATGGGCGGTGAAAACTCCATGATCACGGACGGCGTGAAGACTGTTCTCTTTGAAGCAGCGACCTTCGACGGAACGAATATCCGCCTTTCCTCTAAGCGTCTGGGCATGCGGACAGAGGCTTCCGGCATCTTTGAAAAGGGCCTCGATCCCAACAATGCGATTCTGGCCATGAACCGGGCCTGCCAGCTGGTCGAAGAGCTGGGAGCCGGCACGGTGGTCAAGGGCGTGGTCGATATCTACGAGAACCCCGTGAAGGAGAAGCACATCCCCTTCGAACCCGACAAGTACAATGCTTTCCTGGGCACGGACATTCCGGCCGACACGATTAAAGAATATTTCGAGCGGGAAGAACTGAAGGTGGAAGGGAACGACGTCACGATTCCCACCTTCCGTCAGGACCTCGAAGAGTTTGCAGACCTGGCTGAGGAAGCGGCCCGTTTCTACGGCTATGACAGGATTCCCACGACCCTGCCCAATGGCGGTGCAGCCATGGGCGGCATTGCAAAGAAGGAACGGGTGGCGAACCTCGCAAGAGAAGTCGCCCGCTTCTCCGGTTTCTCAGAGGCGATGACCTTTTCTTTTGAGAGCCCCAAGGTCTTCGACAAGCTCCTGCTTTCCGCCGATGATCCGGCAAGAAAGACCGTTACGATTTCAAACCCGCTTGGAGAAGATTTCTCCATCATGCGGACCCTGGCTGTAAACGGCATCCTTACATCCCTGGCCACGAACTACGGACGGAGAAATCCCGACGCACGGCTCTTTGAGATTGCAAAGATTTACCTGCCGAAAGCCGTGCCCGTGACCGAGCAGCCCGACGAGCGGGAACAGTTCACGGCGGCCTTCTACGGGGAAGGGGATTTCTACACCATGAAGGGGGTAGCCGAGGAATTCTTGGAGCAGGCCGGCCTCAAGGGCAAGATCACCTGCGACCCGAATTCGAATATTCCATATCTTCATCCTGGTCGGCAGGCGAACATCATCTATGACGGAAAGGTCCTCGGTTTTCTCGGGGAAATCCATCCCACGGTGGCGGCTTCCTACGGCATTAAGGACAGGGCTTACTATCTGGACATCGACCTGCCGACCGTTGTTTCCTACGCAAGCTTCGACCGCAAGTACGAAGGTATTCAGAACTTCCCGGCGTCGAGCCGCGATATTTCCATGATCGTTCCGACCGGAATCACGGCCGGGCAGATCGAGGAAGTCTTCGAGAAGCAGGGCGGAAAGCTGCTCGAGAGCTACCGTCTCTTCGATATCTACGAGGGGGCCCAGGTGGGACTGGGACGAAAGTCCATGGCCTACTCCCTGACCTTCCGGGCCAAGGACCGGTCCATTACGGATGACGACGTGAACCCTATCATGGAGAAGATTGTAAACGCCCTCGGAGACCTGAAAGTAGAGCTTCGAAAATAAATGAAACGATTGGTCCTGCCGCTGCCCCTTCGGGGCAGCGGCAGGACGTGTGTATACGAAAAATGAATGTAGAAGATTTTGACTATGACCTGCCCGAAGAGCTGATTGCCCAGGACCCTCTGGAGAAGCGGGACGCCTCCCGCCTCATGGTCCTCGACAAGAATACGGGCGAGTTTTTTCACAGGACCTTTGACGATATCAAGGAGTATCTGCACCCCGGGGACTGCCTGGTCGTCAACAATACAAAGGTCATCCCGGCCCGCCTCTACGGGACGAAGAAGGATACCGGGGCCCATGTGGAAATCCTGCTTTTAAAGCGGGTGGAGGCTGATGTCTGGGAAACCCTTGTCCGGCCCGGCAAGAAGCTTCGACCCGGAACGGAGGTCGTCTTCGGGGACGGATCTCTGACGGCCACGATAGAGGATATCGTCGACGACGGGGACCGGCTGGTCCGTTTCCACTATGAGGGAATTTTTGAGGAGGTCCTGGACCGTCTGGGCGAAATGCCGCTTCCTCCCTATATCCACCATAAACTCAAGGACCGGGACCGCTACAATACAGTCTATGCCAAGTACGAGGGAAGCGCCGCAGCGCCTACGGCCGGCCTCCACTTCACGAGGGAACTCCTCGAAGAAGTGAAGGCCATGGGAGTGAGTGTGGCGGAGGTCACCCTTCACGTGGGCCTCGGGACCTTCCGGCCGGTCAAGGTAGAAAACGTTGAAGACCACCACATGCATACCGAGTGGTACCGGATCAATCAGGAGACCGCTGATCTCATCAACCGGACGAAGGAAAACGGGGGCCGGGTCATTGCGGTCGGCACCACCTCCACCCGGACCCTGGAATCGGCGGCGGATGAGAATGGCCACGTCCCGGCCAAGGAAGACTGGACAAGTATCTTCATCTACCCGGGCTACCGCTTCAAGGTGGTGGACGGGCTCATTACGAATTTCCATCTGCCCAAGTCGACTCTGATCATGCTGGTAAGCGCCCTGGCCGGAAGAGAGCACATCCTGGCGGCCTACAATGAAGCCGTGAAGGAGAAGTACCGTTTCTTCTCCTTTGGCGACGCCATGTTTATAACGGATACCAAAGGCTAGAGCAGATACGTAAAGAAGCAGACCGCGTGAAGCGGTTTATATTATTCATGTAAAACAAGAATATGACTGAGAATTCCATCTATTTTCCCCACCTGCACATCCTCTTCAAGTATGTTCCCAAGTCTTTCCTGATCGGGAACTACCGCATTGCCTTCTATGGAATCATCATCGCCGTCGGCATCATCGTGGCGGAGCTCTTCGTTCTCCACGAGGCCAAGCGGACGGGGCAGAGCCAGGACACTTATCTGGACCTCACTATCTGGGGCGTTATTTTCGGCATCATCGGAGCCCGGATCTACTACGTGGCCTTTTCCTGGGACTACTATAGTAAGCACTTAAGTGAAATTGTGAAAATTCATAGCGGGGGCATGGCCATTTACGGAAGCGTCATCGCAGCAATTCTCACCTGCTTCGTCCTCTGCCGGGTCAAGAAACTGCGTTTCTGGCAGGTCTGCGACACGGCCTGCATGGGCCTTCTCATCGGGCAGATTTTCGGCCGCTGGGGGAATTTCATGAACCGGGAGGCCTTCGGGGAATATACGGACAGCCTCTTTGCCATGCTGATCCCGGTCAGCGCCGTGAACCGCCCCCAGGACATCACGGAGACCATGATGGCCCACATCGTGACAGTGAACGGCATCGACTGCATCAGCGTCCATCCGACTTTCCTCTATGAATCCCTGTGGAATCTGGGCGTCTTCATCCTCCTGCTTCTGATCCGGGACCGGAAGAAGTTTGAGGGCATGCTCTTCTTCACCTACATGGGTCTCTACGGACTGGGAAGATACTGGATCGAGGGCCTTCGGACAGACCAGCTGCAGGTCGGTACTTCCGGCGTGGCCATTTCCCAGGTTCTGGGCATGGTCCTCTTTTTTGCCTCCTGCGCCATCATATTGGCCCTCAATCTCGTGTACTGGTTCGGGAAGATGCCGGCCATGTTCCGGAAAGTGGAGAGGGTTTCTGAAGAACCGGCGGCCGATACAGCAGAGGTGAAGGATTCCAACTCCGAAAAATAACTGTCTCCACACATGCAGGGTGGAGGTAAGGGGAGGACAGGACTCTTTTTGTGCCCTGTCTTCTCCTCGTGAATTTGCCCAATTTCAAGCATAAAAATTTGTACAATTTGCACAGAAACTTTTTTAGAGAAGGCTAAAACACAAGATATGGGTCCGCGAAGACCAAAAACGTCTATATATAGTCTGGGAAGGCTCCCCACCGTGCTCCACACGGCGGGGAGCCTTTATTTTCGGGCATTTTCTTCTTGCGTTGCCGACAAAAAGGGGGTATATTTAGGACAAAAGTGGCGTGAAGTGGTACGAAGTGGTGAAAAGTGGATATTGTTGATAAACCTGTTGATAAGTTATTTTATCAACAATGCGTCCCCTTTTCCCGCCCCGCCCGTCGCTGAAGAGACCATTTGAAGACAGTTGCTGAGTTTGCGGAAAGGAGGGAGCGCCCTATGTTCATGGGTCAGTACAGTCACAGTATTGATGAAAAGGGCAGGCTCATCATCCCCGCGAAACTCCGTGAAGGCCTTGGAATGCACTTCGTCGTCACGAAAGGCTTTGACCGATGCCTTTACCTCTATCCGGAAAGCGAGTGGGAGCGGATTGCGGAACAGTTCCGCTCTATCCCCTCGAAGAAGGAAGCCCGGCAGCTGGAACGGACCTTCATCGGTTCGGCCCGGGAGCTGGAAGTGGACAAGCAGGGAAGGGCGCTTGTTCCCCAGGACCTGAGGGAGTTTGCCGGAATTGAAAAGGACGTGGTCCTTGTGGGTATCCTGAACAAAGTCGAAATCTGGAGCCGGGATCGTTTTGAAGAGACGACCGGGGACGGAGACATGGATGAGATGGCCGAAGACATGGCCGATCTGGGACTTGTCCTATGAGCGCCTCATTTTCCCACATCCCCGTGCTTTTGAATGAAGTTTTGGAAGGACTTCAGATCAAAGACGACGGAATCTATGTGGACGGAACACTGGGCGGGGCCGGGCACTCTTCGGAGATTGCAAAAAGGCTTGGGCCCCAGGGACATCTCATCGGAATTGACCGGGATGACGAAGCCATAGCGGCAGCGTCGGACCGACTTTCCCCCTATGGAGACCGGGTCACCATCATCCGGGACAATTATGGAAACATGGTTCCGGTGGTGAAAGACTCAGGATATGAACATGTGGACGGGATTCTCCTGGATCTGGGAGTTTCCTCCCACCAGATTGATACCGGAGAGAGGGGCTTTTCCTATATGGAAGAGGACGCCCCGCTCGACATGCGGATGGACCGGCGGTCCTCCCTGACGGCAGAGACCATCGTTAATTCGTATACCGGAGATGACCTGACCCGGATTCTTCGGGATTACGGAGAGGAAAAATTCGCATCCCGTATAGCGGCAAATATTATTCATGAACGGGAAAAAGCCCCGATCGTCAATGTGGGACAGCTGAATGTCATCATCCGGGAGTCCATTCCCGAAAAGGCGAGAAGGACCGGAGGCAACCCCTCCAAGCGGACCTTCCAGGCGCTGCGAATCGAGGTAAACGGAGAACTTTCCGTTCTTTCAGATCACATAGATGAAATGATCGACCTGCTTTCGGAAGGCGGCAGGCTCTGTATCATCACATTCCATTCCCTTGAGGACCGGATTGTGAAGGAAGCCTTCCGGAGAAATGAAAATCCCTGCACCTGTCCTCCGGACTTCCCCGTATGTGTGTGCGGCAAACGTCCCAAGGGCAGAGTGATTACCAGAAAGCCGATTCTTCCCGGCCAGGAAGAGGAGGCAGCAAACAGCCGGTCAAAGAGTGCCAAGCTTCGAATCTTCGAAAGACACCTCGATATGCCGGCCAGTCGTCCGGGGAGGTAAGAAGTGCCTTTTTTCAGCGACTCAGTCACAGTCCTGAAAAAAGTTGCCGAACGGACAAGCAGGAAAAGGATGGTGTGTGAAATGGAATTCAGGACCTACTCGTACTATGACGGCAATGCCGCCCTGGAAAATGAAGAAGTCCTGCCCGACCGGGAAGCCTTACGGCAGGAACGGAGGCGGCAGGAAGCCCTCCGGAGGCGGAAAGAAGCCCGTCGGCAGGCGAGACAGCTGCGGGCCATGAAGATGCAGGCCGTTCTTTTCACGGGAGTCATCATCCTGATCGGGGCCCTTTTCACGGGCTACGTCCACCTGCAGAATTCCATCACCCGCTCGCGGAACAATATCAGCTCCCTGCAGGAGGAGGTCACGACCCTGAAGGCTGACAATGCGGCGGCGAAGAACCGGATTGCCACATCCTTAAACCTCAACGCCATCAAGGACACGGCGGTAAACCAGCTCGGAATGGTATATGCTGACACGGACCAGATTGTGTATTATAATATGGAATCCGAAGACTACATGAACCAGTACGAAGAGATGCCGTGAGACCCCGTTTGGATCGAAAAAAGAATATACGTCCCAGAATTTTACAAAGAATGCAGAGAAGGCTCTGGCTTGTGTTCGGAGCCGTCTGCGTTCTTTTTGGCGTCTTAATAGGGCGTCTCATGTATATCGAGTACACTTCCGGGGACAAGTACGAGAAGATCGTCCTGGCCCAGCAGCGCTATGACAGCCAGATCATCCCCTACCAGCGGGGAGATATCACGGACCGCAAAGGTACGGTTCTGGCCACTTCCGTCGACGTCTACAATGTCATTCTCGATGCCCGGCTCATGAATGAAACGGTGTCCGATGCGGAGAATGACGAGAAGAGGGCGGCTGCCCAGGCAAAAGTCGACTCTACGTTCACTCACCTTGCGGAGTGCTTTCCCGAAATCGACATCGAAGCGGCGAAGGCCTATCTTGCTTCAGATCCGGACAGCCAGTACAAGATCCTGGCCAAAGACGTCTCCTATGAGGAGATGAAGGCCTATTCCGACATCACCTCGGACAAGGATACGAAAAACGAAATCGTCAAAAACGGCATCTGGTTTGAGAAGGAATACAAGCGTTCCTATCCATACGGGTCTCTGGCGGCCCAGATGATCGGCTATGCCACCGACGGGACGAACGGGGTCATCGGCCTCGAAAGCGAATACAACTCCACCTTAAACGGGGTGAACGGGCGTTCATACGGCTATCTCGAGAGCGAGAGCTCCGTCGAACAGACCGTGATTGAGCCGGAGAACGGGAATACCCTGATCACGGCCATCGATACGAATGTCCAGTCCATCGTGGAGCAGTGCATCCTGGACTGGAACAATCAGAATCTGAACGGAAGCACGACAGGCTCCAAGAATACGGCGGCCCTGGTCATGAACCCGAAGAACGGGGAAATCCTGGCCATGGCAACCTATCCGACCTTTGACTTAAACGACCCGAGAAATCTCTCGGCCTTCTATACTCCGGAAGAGCTCGAAGCCATGCCGGTGGAGGACCAGCTGAACTTCCTGAACCGTCTCTGGCAGTGCTACCCGGTGTCCCAGACCTACGAGCCCGGTTCTACCTTCAAGCCCTTTACAATTTCCGCGGGTCTCGATACCGGGACTCTTTCGGGAGGGGAGACCTTCTTCTGCGACGGGGGCGAGCAGATCGGGCCCAACTACGTTCGCTGTACCTCCCACCACGGGCAGCTGACTCTGTACGGGGCCCTGCAGCACTCCTGCAACGACGCCCTGATGCAGATTTCCGGCCTGGTGGGCGCTCATAATTTCTACACCTACCAGCACCTGTTCGGCTTCGGGCAGAAGACGGGCATTGATCTGCCTGCCGAGGCCCGGACAGATTCCCTCCTCTATTCGGAGGACGACCTGGGCCACACCATCAATCTCGCCACGAACTCCTTCGGGCAGAACTTCAATGTGACCATGGTTCAGCTCGCTGCGGGCTTTTCCTCCATCATCAACGGGGGCACCCTCTATCAGCCCCATATCGTGACCGGCATTGAAGACGCTTCCGGCAATATCGTGAGGGACATCAGTCCCACCGTGGTCAAGAAGACCATCTCCGCCGAGACCTCGGCTACAATGCGGGACATGCTCCGGTCGGTCGTCACGGAAGGCACGGCAAAGACCGCAGCTGTTCCGGGCTACGACATCGGGGGCAAGACCGGTACAGCCCAGAAGCTGCCCCGGGCCGATCACAAATATCTGGTTTCCTTCATCGGTTTCGCTCCGGTTTCGGACCCGGAAGTGGTAGTATATGTGGTTGTAGACGAGCCGAACGTGGCTGACCAGGCCCATTCGACCTACGCCCAGCTCATATGCAAGAACATCATGTCCCAGATTCTGCCCTACCTGAACGTGGAGAAACTGGACCCCAACTCGACGGAGGGGCAGGCGGCCCAGGCAGCGGCGGACGCGGCAGCAAAAACGGCGGCAGACCAGGCGGCAGCAGCGGCAGCCGGACAGGAAGTCGTTACAGAGCATAATTAATCCCTTCAGGGAGGAAGAGAAAAATGGTTTCCGACATTACGCATGAACTTTTGATTCCTTTCTTTGCATCCTTTGCCCTGGCCCTGGTCCTGGGCGAGTTTCTGGTGCCCTATCTCACGAAGAAGAAAGTGGACCAGACCGAGCGCAATATTATGGAGTCCCACGTGAAGAAGAACGGGACCCCGACCATGGGGGGCTTCATTTTTCTCCTGCCCTTCATCGCGGTTTCCATCGCCTGCTCCGGGAACAATCCCCACATCATTCCGGTCCTGATCGGGACCATCGCCTTCGGCCTCATCGGCTTCCTCGACGACTTCCTCAAAGTTATCCTGAAGCGGTCGGACGGCCTCCTGGCCTGGCAGAAGTTTTTGCTGCAGTTTGTGGCGGCCACCCTGCTTCTTGTCTACATCCGCTTCTATTCAGACATTACCCTGTCTTTGACCGTCCCCTTCCTGCACGGAAATGAGGTGGAAATCGGCTTCTGGGCCGTCCCTCTTTTCTATCTGGCGGTCCTCGGCACCGTAAACGGAGTCAATTTCACGGACGGCATCGACGGCCTGGCCACGACGGTTACGATTGTGACGAGTGCCTTCCTCTTTTTCGCTTCCGAATATCTGGGCCGGTCCATGGGACCTGCGGCGACGGCCATGTGCGGGGCCCTTCTGACCTTCCTCTTTTTCAACGTCAATCCCGCAAAGATCTTCATGGGGGATACGGGTTCTTTGGCCCTGGGCGGCTTTGTAGCGTCTTGCGCCTACGTGCTGAACATGCCCTTATTTATTGTGATTTTTGGCTTCATCTATCTGCTGGAAGTCGTTTCAGTCATCCTGCAGGTGGCTTCTTTTAAGCTAACTCACGGGAAAAAGCGGATTTTCCGCATGGCCCCGATTCACCACCATTTCGAGCTCGGAGGCTGGTCGGAGCCCAAGGTGGTAGCGGTATTTTCGGGAATCACCCTGATGCTGGCCATTGTTGCCATGGCGGCTTTGATGTAGTTTTATGACTAATATTTGTGAAGAAACAAGGAGAGTGCTGCAATGAATGAGGACAGGTATCTCGTAATCGGAACCGGCATCAGCGGGGTATGCGCCGCGGAACTTCTGAAAGCCAAGGGCAAAGAAGTCGTGCTTTTCGACAGCAATGAAGAACTGGACAAGAACGCCTTCTATGCCAAGAACCCGACCCTTGCGGACATTCCTTTGATTACCGGGTCTCTGCCGGAAGAGGAGATGGCTTCCTTCGGGACAGCTGTCCTTTCCCCCGGGGTGCCTCTGGACCAGCCGCTGGTGCAGGAGCTGAAAAAACGGAAGACGAAAATTTCCGGCGAGATTGAGCTGGCCTTTGAAAACGCCAAGGGCCGGCTCTGTGCGGTTACCGGGACGAACGGAAAGACGACGACGGTTTCCCTGATCGGGGAGATTCTGAAGCGTTTCTACAAGGACGTCCGGGTGGTCGGCAATATCGGAAATCCCTACACGGCGGAAGTCCTTTCGATGACGGAAGCCACGGTCACCGATGCGGAGATCTCTTCCTTCCAGCTGGAGACAGCCGACACCTTCCATCCCAATGTGGCTGCCATCCTGAATATCACTCCGGACCACATGAACCGCCACCACACGATGGAGGAGTACAGCCGGGTCAAGGAAATGATCACGATGAACCAGAACGCGGACGACGTGCTGGTACTTAACTATGAGGACGATATCCTCCGTTCCTTCGGGGCCCATGTCAAGGCCAGTGTCACCTGGTTTTCCTCCAAGCGGGAGCTGGAAAACGGCTACTTTGTGAAAGACCGGGTCATCTACCGGGCCATCGGAGGCAAGGTCAAAGAGTTCATGCCGGTTTCCGACCTCCTCATCATCGGTCCCCACAACTGGGAGAATGCCATGGCAGCCATGGCGGTCTCAGAAGCCATGGGTGTTCCGAAAGCCGTCATCAAGGAAGGCTGCAAAAACTTCCATGCCGTTGAGCACCGGATTGAATATGTATGCACCAAGAACGGGGTGAAGTTCTATAACGATTCCAAGGGAACCAACCCCGACGCAGCCATCAAGGCTGTCGAGTCCATGGACGCGCCCACCTGCCTCATCGGCGGGGGCTTTGACAAGGGCTCTACCTATGACGAGTGGATTGCCTCCTTCAAGGGCCGGATCAAGAAGCTGGTCCTCATCGGCCAGACCCGGGACAAGATTGCGGAGTGCTGTCGGAAGAACGGCTTCATGAGCTTTGAAACCGCGGATACCCTTGAAGAGGCGGTGGATATCTGCGTGGAGTCCGCCGTTCCCGGGGACAATATCCTCCTTTCCCCGGCCTGCGCCTCCTGGGACATGTTCAAGAATTACGAAGTGCGGGGACAGATTTTCAAGGAATACGTCCGTTCCCTGCCCGGAGATGACAAATGAAAAAGAAGAAGCTGTATTATTTCGACTACAGTCTGCTTCTGATCCTGATTCTCCTCGTGGCTTTCGGCATGGTCATGCTGTACTCGGTCTCTGCCTACCAGGGCAATCTCAAGTATAATGACCCGGCCCACTTTCTTAAGCGGCAGGCGGCCTTTGCGGCAGTGGGTTTTTTCTTCCTCCTTATCGAGTCCTATTACGACTACCGGAGGCTCAGAAAGTTCGGCGGTTTCTTCTATGCCCTGGCCATGTTTCTCTGCATCGCGGTCAATTTCGTCGGGACAAACGGAAACGGCTCTACCCGCTGGTTCAAGGTGGGCCCCATTACGATTCAGCCCTCGGAGATTGCCAAGGCGGCCGTCATCATCTTCCTGGCGGCCCTGATCTCGAGGTCCAATGCCAGCCTGAACGACACGAAGAATATCATCAAGGTTTTTCTGATTCTGGTTCCCTGCCTGGCGGCCATTGCGTATAACAACCTTTCGACCGCCGTCATCGTGGCCGGCATTGCCTTCATCATGCTCTTCATTGCAAGCCGCCGGACCGGGGTCTTTGCCGGTATCCTCTTTGTGGGTCTGTTCGGCGTCGTGATTTTCATCATGACGGCCGGCTACCGGTCGGACCGGATTGCCATATGGCTGCACCCGGAGAACTACGACAAGGGCTATCAGACCATGCAGGCCCTCTATGCCATAGGCTCCGGCGGTCTCTTCGGCCGGGGACTCGGGGCTTCCATGCAGAAACTGGGCTTCGTGCCCGAGGCCCAGAACGACATGATCTTTTCCATCATCTGCGAGGAGCTGGGAATCTTCGGGGCCGTAGGCCTCATTATTCTCTATATTCTTCTCCTGTGGCGCTGTGTCATCGTGGCTATGAATGCCCATGATCAGTTCGGTTCCTTCCTGGTAATCGGGGTCATGACCCACATTTCCCTGCAGGTCCTTCTGAATATCGCAGTCGTGACAAATACGATTCCAAATACCGGCGTTACTCTGCCTTTCATCAGCTACGGGGGGTCCGCCCTCATTATTCTTTTGATGGAAATGGGCCTCGTCCTTTCAGTTTCCCACCGGATTCCCCTGGGCAGCGAAGAACTGGAGGCCTGAGATGAAGAGGAAGATCCGTTTTTATATCCTGAATATCATCCTTTTCATCGTCATTCTAGGGGTGGCGGCCTTTCTCTTCATCTACATGTGCTGCGGGGTGAAGACCAGAGAATACGAGGGCTCGACCATCTATACGGATGAGGAGCTTTCCGACCTCCTTTTCACGGAAAAGTACGATGATAATGTGGTCTCCTCCTGGTTCATGAGCCTTTTCCGCCCCAAGAAGGGAATTCCTTTCGTCGAAAAGGTGACCATCACGCCGACGTCCCTTACCTCCCTCAAGGTGACCATACAGGAAAAGGAGCGCTACGGGGTCGTGCAGATGTCGGACACGGAGTTTGACTATTTCGACTCTGCCTATAAGGTCGTAGAGTGCTCGGACCATTACATTGCTGGGACTCCGCTTTTCATGCTTTCTTCCCTTGATAAGGAGGCCAAAGCCGGTGAGGCCCTTCCCACGGGCAGTGCCAACAAGAAAATCATGGGTGTTGTCATCAAGGAGACTTCGGACCGGGGAATCGCTTATGATAATACGGTCATCAACGGGGACGGAACCATCGTCATGCATATCGGAGGGGTGGAAATCCGCTTCGGAAAAGAAAATACAGATATTGTGTTTGAGAAGGCCGGATAAATGACAAAAAGGCTTGATAAATAGGACCGAAACTAATAAAATAATCTTTGATTTTTCAGGTGAAACCGTGCCCAGCCGATTCAGACGGGCGTTTCACGGATTTGTACGTACGAATATTAGTATGCTGATATACAAGGAGGAACCACCGTGCTCGAAATAGTTCAGCCGGAAGACGCTGCCGCAAAAATCATAGTCATCGGAGTCGGCGGCGGCGGAAACAATGCGGTCAACCGCATGGTGGACGAGAATATAGGCGGCGTCGAACTCATTGGCGTCAATACCGACAAGCAGGACCTGCAGCTCTGCAAGGCGCCTACTCCGATTCAGATCGGCGAGAAGCTGACCAAGGGCCTCGGGGCCGGCGGCAATCCCGAAGTAGGAGAGAAGGCTGCTGAGGAGTCAGCGGAAGCCATCCAGAGCGCCGTGAAGGGGGCCGACATGGTCTTCGTCACCTGCGGTATGGGCGGCGGCACCGGTACCGGAGCAGCTCCTGTCATCGGAAAGATTGCCAAGGAGCAGGGAATTCTGACCGTCGGCGTCGTTACGAAGCCCTTCAGCTGGGAGGGCAAGACGAAGATGAACAAGGCCCTGTCCGGCATCGAGAAGATGAAGGCAGCGGTCGATACCCTGATCGTCATTCCCAATGAGCGTCTTCTGCAGCTTACGAACCGGGGGACGACATTCCAGGATGCCCTGAAGATTGCCGATCAGGTCCTTCAGCAGGCCGTTCAGGGAATCACGGACCTCATCAATGTGCCCGGCCTCATCAATCTCGACTTTGCCGATGTCTCCTCCGTTATGAAGGACAAGGGTCTGGCCCATATCGGAATTGGAACGAGCAAGGGCGACGAGAAGGCGGCCGAAGCAGTCAAGCAGGCTGTTGAATCTCCCCTTCTGGAAACGAATATCAAGGGTGCATCCGATGTCATCATCAATATCTCCGGTGACATCTCCCTGCAGGACGTAAACGACGCTTCGAACTACGTTCACGACCTCGTAGGAGAGGATGCGAATATCATCTTCGGCGCGAACGACAAGACCGACAATCCGGACGAAGTCACCGTCACCGTCATTGCCACCGGTCTTGAGGACACGGACAATGACCGGAGTCCTTTCCCGGGTCTCAAGTACAACGGCAGCACGGCTTCCATCAAGCCTACGGCGACTACAGCAGGCTTCGGAGCCCGGCCGACCACTGGCGCTTCCCGGCCCCAGACCAAGGCGGCTGGGACAGGGGCTTCCGCCTTTACCGGGCAGGCGGCCGGTACGGGAGCAGGGGCAGACGGCTTCGAGGGCCTGGTAAAGCCCCGGCCGACGAGCTCCGTTCAGGAAAAGGATATTCAGATTCCCGATTTTCTGAAGAATGTGGGAAAGAAATGAGTTCAGAGAAATGAACCTTAAGGGGGAACTGATACATTTTTATCAGTTCCCTTTTTATATTATAAAAAGGGGGACATATGAAGATTGAATTCTTAGGAGCCGACCATGAGGTCACCGGTTCCTGTCACTATGTGGAAGCCTGCGGGAAGACTTTCCTTGTTGATTGCGGTATGGAGCAGGGGGCCGATACCTATGAAAACCAGGACCTCCCGGTCAATGCGTCTGAGATCGACTATGTATTTGTGACCCACGCCCACATCGACCACTCGGGCCTGATTCCCCTCCTTTATTCGAGAGGCTTCCGGGGAAGTGTATTTGCGACCGAGGCTACGAGGGAGCTCTGCGACATCATGCTTCGGGATTCGGCCCACATCCAGGAATACGAGGCCGAGTGGCGGAGCCGGAAGGCCATCCGGGCCGGCGGCCAGGCCGTGGAGCCCATGTATACGACGGACGATGCGGTGAAGGCCATGGAGCTCTTCGTCTCCTGCGCCTATCATGAGCGGATTACCATCTGTGACGGCATCGACGTCCGCTTCATCGATGCCGGCCACCTTCTCGGGTCTTCCTCCATCGAGTTCTGGCTGAACGAGGACGGGACCGAGCGCAAGGTGGTCTTCTCCGGGGATATCGGAAATGCGACGAAGCCTCTGATCAAGAAGCCGGAATACATCCACAATGCCGACTACGTCATCATGGAGTCCACCTACGGGGACCGGGACCACGGGTCGCCGGATGAGGGGGACTTTGCCAAGGCCCTGGCCCGCATCATCGAGCAGACCATGGAACTGGGCGGGAACGTTGTGATCCCGGCCTTTTCTGTCGGCCGGACCCAGGAAATCCTCTACTTCATCCGCCGAATCAAGGAAGAGGGCCTGATGAGGAAGCATGAGAACTTCCCGGTCTACATGGATTCTCCTCTGGCTGTGGAAGCCACGCATGTGTTCAACGAAAATGTCCGCGACTGCTTCTCCGACGAGGCCAAGGCCCTGGTGGACGCGGGAAAGAACCCCATTGGCTTTGCCGGTCTCAAGGTGGCCGTCACCTCCGACGAGTCCCGCATGATCAATATCGACAAGACCCCCAAGGTCATCATCTCAGCCTCCGGCATGTGCGAGGCTGGCCGGATCCGCCACCACCTGAAGCACAACCTCTGGCGGAAGGAGTCGACCATCGTCTTCGTCGGCTACCAGGTGCCCGGGACCCTGGGCTATTCCCTCCTGAACGGGGCCAGGGAAGTCCGTCTTTTCGGGGAGGACGTGGCGGTCAACGCCCGGATTGAGAACCTGCCCGGTATCAGCGGCCACGCAGACCGGACCGGCCTTCTGAAGTGGGCCAATGCCTTTGAGGAGCCCCCGAAGAAGTTCTTCATCGTCCACGGGGACAATGACGTCGTGGATGCCTTTGCTGCCGAAGTGGCGAAGGAGACCGGCTCCCAGGCCTATGCTCCCTACTCCGGGGATGCCTTTGACCTTGTCACGGGTGAGCAGCTCGTGAAGGTGACGCCGAAACCGGCGGAAAAGAAGAAGAAGTCCTCCAAGGCTTCCTCCAATGTCTTCGAACGTCTTGTGGCTGCGGGCAAGCGCCTCATGCATGTCATCGAAAAGTGCGAAGGCATGGCGAACAAAGATTTAGGCAAGTTTGCCGACCAGATCAATGCCCTGTCCGACAAGTGGGACAGATAATAGAAAGAAGTGACATCAGTAATGGAAAACATTTATGCAAAGCACCTGGCGGGAATCCGGGAAGAGATGCGGGAAGAGGGGATTGATATCTATCTGATTCCCCATTCGGACGAGCACAATTCCGAATACGTCGGGGACGCAGACCACGACATCGCCTTTGCCTGCGGTTTCACGGGGGAGAATACGACCGTCGTCATCACAAAGGACGAGTCGAGGGTCTGGGCCGACGGCCGCTACTTCCTGCAGGCCGAGCACGAAATCGAGGGCTCCGGGACTGACCTGATGAAGATGGGGGTCGACGGGGTTCCCACGGTCAATGAATATTTGAAGAGCGTCGCCTTCGACGGGGCGGTCTTTGCCTATAACGGCAGGAAGGTTACCCTGTCTTTGGCCAGAGAATATGAAAAGGCCCTGAAGGGGAAAGGCGTGACCATCCGTCCCGACTTCGACCTCGTGAGCCGCCTGTGGGCAGACCGGCCGGCTAAGTCCTGTCAGCCGGTCTGGGTTCTCGAAGACCGTTTCTCCGGCGTGTCCGTGGACGAGAAGATTTCTGCCGTCCGGGAACACATGAAGGAGGAGGGGGCCGACGGCTTCCTTCTTTCGAATCTCACCGATATCGCCTGGCTCATGAACCTCCGGGGCAATGACATCGAGTGCACCCCGGTATTCTATTCCTATGTATGGATTACGCAGGATGTGGCCATTCTCTATGTCCAGCTGAAGGAGCTGGATCCGGAGGTGGAGAAGTATCTCTCGGACCACCATATTATTGTAAAACCCTATAACGAAATCTACAGCAATCTGGGAAGCTTCACGGCAAAGACCGTGGCCGTGGACCCCGAGATTGTGAACGCCGAGCTCATCGAAAAGCTGGGAGCCGATGTGACCCTGATCGAGGAGCCGAACGTAACCGAGCGCATGAAGGCCGTCAAGAATCCGGTCGAGGTGGAGAACACGAAGAAGGCCCACGTCATCGACGCCGTGGCCATGTGCAAGTTTATCTATCAGCTGAAGACCGGGGTCATCGACGTTGAAAACGAAGACGAGTATTCGGTGGCTGAGATTCTCTACAGTCTCCGGGAGCAGGGGGAGGACTATATCGAGCCTTCCTTCGGCACCATTGCGGCCTATGGCCCCAATGCGGCCATGATGCACTATGCCCCGACCAAGGAAAAGAAGAGTCCCCTGCACAGGGTGGGCTTCCTCCTCGTTGACTCCGGCGGCACCTACAAGTGGGGCACGACGGACATCACCCGGACCATTGTTTTAGGTCCCATCAGCGACCATCAGAAGCGGGACTTCACTCTGGTGCTCAAAGCCGCCATGCGGCTCAAGATGGCCAAGTTCCCGGGCGGCACGACGGCCCAGATTCTCGATGTCCTGTCCCGGGGCATCATGTGGGACTACGGCCTTGACTACCGGTGCGGAACCGGCCACGGAGTCGGCCACATCCTTTCCGTCCACGAGGGGCCGAATGCCTTCCGGCCGAAAATCAACAGCATGTCGGCTGTATTCCCTCTGACGGCCGACGTCATCACGACGGACGAGCCCGGCCTCTACTATGACGGGGAGTACGGCATCCGGACCGAAAACGAGCTCCTCTGCGTCGAGGATGAGAAGACCGAATACGGCCAGTTTTATCATTTCGAGAACATCACCCTGGTTCCCATCGACCTCGACGGCATCGATGTTTCCATGCTGACGGAAGACGAAAGAAAAGAACTCAACACCTATCACGCAAGGGTTTACGAGACCATCGCTCCGAAGCTCACTGCCAATGAGGCCAAGTGGCTCAAGGAAGCGACGAAGGCAATATAAGGATTTTTCATGAAACTTGTACTGATTGACGGATATTCCATGCTTTTCCGGGCCTTCTACGGAATGCCTTCGAATCTGACGGACTCAGAAGGCCATCCGACCGGGGCTGTCTACGGCTTCCTCACCATGCTCTTTCCTATGCTCAAAGAAGAGGAGCCGGATGCCCTGATCGTGGCCCTGGACTCGAATGCCCCCACCTTCCGCCATGAGAAGTTTGCGGACTATAAGGGGACCAGGAAGGCCACGCCCGAGGAACTCAAGAGCCAGTTTCCCCTGATTCGGGAGGTTCTCGACGCCATGGGAATCTGTATGTGTGAAAAGCCGGGCTGGGAGGGGGACGATATCCTCGGGACCCTGTCCCGCCGGGCCGAAGAGAAGGGCTATGACGTCACGATTGTGTCCGGCGACCGGGACAATCTGCAGCTGGCCACTGACAAGGTCAAAATCTACATGCCCAGGACCAAGGGCGGCCATACGGTGACGGAGCTCTATTATGCCGAGGACGTGAAGGCTGCCTACGGGGTGACGCCTCAGGAGTTCATCGACGTCAAGGCCCTGCAGGGGGACACGGCGGACAATATCCCCGGCGTGCCCGGCATCGGGGAAAAGACGGCCCAGGCCATCATTCAGCAGTACCATTCCGTCGAAAACGCCCACGAGCACGCGGCAGAGGTGAAGCCGCCCCGGGCTGCGAAAAACCTCGTCGACTATTACGACCAGGCCCTGCTTTCTAAGGATCTTGCCACCATCCGGACGGACGCCCCGATTGAGGTGGAGGAGGAGAAGGCGGTCCTCGGCAATATCTTTACCGAAGAAGCCTTGGAACTCTACAAGAAACTGGGTTTCCGCCGCCTGCTCCATTATTTTTCAGACACAAAGGATGAGAATAATGTAAAACAGGAAGTCAGCCCGGATTTCCCGGCCCCTGAAAAGGCCGAGGGTCTTTCTGCAGCCAGGGAAGTCCTTTCCTATTTCCGGGAGTCTGCTGCGAAGGAAACAGTGGGTCTCACCCTGGTTTCCGACGCCAAAGGCACCTATGGCTTTGCCCTTTCCGACGGGAAGAGGGCGGTCTATCTGCCCGTCTTTTTCGACTTTTCAGCGGAGACAGCAGCGGAGGCCCTTTCGGACCTCTTTGCTTCCGGCGGAAAGTATGCAAGCGATGACCTGAAGCGGGACTTCCATTTCACCCTGCCACAGGCCGACCCGGTGGGGGCAGAGGACGTGACGATACTTGCCTACCTCATCGACCCCCTGCCCAAGGAGTATCCCTTCGATGCCTTGGCCCAGACCTATCTTCATATGAGTCTTCCCTCCTTTGAAGAAATATGGGGGAATACCCGGGGCCTGAAGGAGCCTTTTGCGGACACCGAAAAGGCCATGAAGCTTGCCTGCAGCCGGGCCGAGACCAACCGCCGTCTCCTGCCTGTCCTCCTCAAAGTGGTGGAGGAGCAGGGCATGTCCGACCTCTATAGAAATATCGAACGGCCTTTGTGTTTTACATTATTCTCAATGGAAAAGCAGGGCATCTACGCAGACCCGGCGGTCCTGAAGGAATACGGGGCAAAGCTTGATACGGAAATCGCCCGCCTTGAA
Source organism: uncultured Lachnospiraceae bacterium (assembly GCA_900316075.1). Lineage (GTDB taxonomy): Bacteria > Bacillota > Clostridia > Lachnospirales > Lachnospiraceae > RUG306. The sequence goes on from ONBT01000010.1 coordinate 65,874, forward strand.
AAGACCATCTACGAGGCGGCCGGGGAAGAGTTCAATATCAATTCCCCCAAGCAGCTGGGGGTCATTCTCTTTGAGAAGCTGGGCCTGCCCGGCGGCAAGAAGACGAAGACCGGCTACTCGACGGCGGCGGACGTGCTGGAAAAACTTTCCGCTGAGGCCCCGATTGTGAAGGACATCCTCGACTACCGCCAGTACACGAAGCTGAAGTCTACCTACGCCGAAGGGCTTTTGTCCTGCATTGCAGAAGACGGCCGCATCCATACGACCTACCAGCAGACCGTGACGGCAACGGGCCGGCTTTCCTCCACGGATCCCAACCTGCAGAACATCCCGATCCGCATGGCCCTGGGCAAGGAAATCCGAAGGGCTTTTCTCCCTGAAGAGGGATGGACCTTCACTGACGCCGACTACTCCCAGATCGAGCTCCGGGTCCTGGCCCATATGTCCGGGGATGAGAACCTTATAAACGCCTATAAGTCCGACGCCGATATTCATCGGGCCACGGCGGCATTGGTCTTTCATAAGGACCCCAAGGACGTCACCGACCTCGACCGGCGGCGGGCAAAGGCTGTAAATTTCGGCATTGTCTACGGCATCTCCTCATTCGGCCTGGGGGAGAACCTCCACATCAGCCGCTCCGAAGCCGAGCAGTATATTGAAAACTACTATCTGGCCTATCCCAAGCTGAAGGAATACCTGGACCGCCTGGTGGCTGACGCGAAGAAGGCCGGCTATGCCCTGACCATGTTCGGCCGGCGGCGGCCCATTCCCGAGCTTGCCCAGAAGAACTACATGCAGCGGCAGTTCGGGGAGCGGGTGGCCATGAATTCCCCGATTCAGGGGACTGCGGCTGACATCATGAAGAAGGCCATGGTGGGGATTTTCAGGGCCCTCCGGGAAAGGGGACTGAAGTCCCGCCTCCTTCTGCAGGTCCACGACGAGGTCCTGATTGAAACAGCTCCGGGAGAGGAAGAGGCCGTGCGTGAGGTCCTCATCGATGAGATGGAGCACGCAGTAGAACTTTCCGTCCCTCTGGAAATTGACATTGAAACAGGAACGAACTGGTACGACGCCAAGTGATTGACGAATAGTGCAGGAAGGTACCTGTTTTTTGCGCAAACAGCAAAGATTCGATTTGGTGAGGTTTATGCGTTTTATCGGAATCACCGGCGGGGTCGGGGCCGGAAAGAGCCTGATCATGGACTATCTGAGCAAGAAGCCGCGGACGGCAGTCCTCTACTCCGATCGTTTCGCCGGGGAACTCGAGCAGCCGGGACAGGCCTGCTACCAGTTCATCAAAAAGGCCTTTCCGGATCCGGCATTATATAACGCCGACGGTACCATGAACCGGCCGGCCTTTGCCGCATTGGTTTTCAAGAAACCCGCGGCCCTCGACACTTTAAACTCCATCGTTCATCCGGCCATCCGGGAGGCCATTCATTTCGATGTGGCCGAAAAGCGGGAAAGCGGGGAGTACGACTTCTACTTTCTCGAAGCGGCCCTCCTCATCGAAGGGGGCTACGACCGGATCTGCGACGAGCTCTGGGTCGTCAGCGCCTCCATTGATACGAGACGCAGGCGCCTTTCGGAGAGCCGGGGCTACAGCAGCGAAAAAATTGACAGTATTCTGAGCCGGCAGGAGAGCGACGAAGTCTTCTTAAGCCGGGCGGACCGGGTCATTCATAATGACGGGAGCCCGGAGGAAGCCTATGCCCAGGTGGACAGGTTTCTGGCTGAGCTTTCACCGGATTCAGAATAAAAATGCTTATGCACTGCAACATACGTAACGGCGTTATCTCGGGAGAAAGACCATGATTGAAATCGCGGAAGAAAAGACCAGGGAAGAAGAGAAAAAGCACGACAAGGTGACGGACATCCGGGCCATTGAAGCCCCGGACGCCCATGACTTTGTCTTCGGCCTCGACATCGGGACCCGGAATGTGGTCGGCACCGTCGGGTACAAGACCGAGGACGGCTTCCACGTCTCGGCTGAAGTCTCGATTCCACACAAGACCCGGGCCATGCTGGACGGGCAGATTCACGACATCCAGCGGGTGGCCGACACAGTCAAAGTCGTGAAGGAGGAACTCGAGGACCGTATGCAGTTTCCCCTGAAGGATGTCTGCATCGCAGCCGCAGGCCGTGTCCTCCGGACCGTCACGACCCGGGTGGAGATGAATTTCGATGAGGAGACCGTGGTTACCGGGGAGGACCTCAATAATCTCGACCTCCTCGGCGTCGACCAGGCCCAGCGGGACATCTCTGAGGACAACCCCCGCTATCACTTCTACTGCGTGGGCTATTCCGTGATGAAGTACTACCTGAACGGGGAGCTCTTCTCCCACCTGGAGGGCCACAAGGCGACCCGGATTGAAGAGGTCATCATCGTGACCTTCCTGCCCGAGGACGTCGTGGACGGCCTCTACTCTTCAGTGGAGAGAGCAGGCCTTTCCGTTGCCAATCTCACCCTCGAGCCCATTGCCGCCATCAATCTGGCCATTCCGGAAAACTTCCGTATGCTGAATATCGCCTTAGTCGATGTCGGCGCCGGCACTTCCGATATCTGCATCACGAGAGACGGCTCCATCATCGCCTACGGGATGATTCCCCATGCCGGGGACGAACTGACCGAGGTCATCGTCCAGGCCTTCCTCTGCGACTTCGATACGGCGGAGAAGGTGAAGATCGATTCGACGATTTCGGACACCGTCACCTATTCCGACATCATGGGCATCGAGCACACGGTGCCGGCCAAGGACGTCTGGGCTCTGACGGACCCGGTCATGGAAAAGATCACCGACGAGGTCTCGGCAAAGATCATCGAACTGAACGGGGACAAGGCCGTGGCCGCCACCTTCGTGGTCGGCGGCGGCGGAAAGGTCCATAACTTCTGCCTGGCTCTGTCGAAAAAACTGGGTATCGCCAAGGAGCGGGTTGCCCTTCGCGGGGAAGAAGTCATGAAGAACATCGACTTCGAGCAGACGGACATCGCCAAAGATCCCCTGCTCGTCACCCCCATCGGTATCTGCCTCAACTACTACGAGCAGAAGAACAACTTCATCATGATCCACTTCAACGGGGAGCGGATGAAGCTCTACGACAACGGCAAGCTTCGTATCGTGGACGCGGCCCTGCAGGCCGGCCTTTCCACGGACGAGCTCTTCCCCAGACGGGGGAAGGAAATCCGCTACACCGTGGACGGAGAGGAGCGCATGGCGGTCGGCGGGGCAGGCGAAGGGGCCCGGATTACCATGAACGGGGAGTCTGCTGCCCTGAACACGAAGCTGCGGCAGAACGCGGACATCACGATTGAGGCTTCGACGGCCGGAAGCGCTGCGGTCCTGCACCTCGGGGATATCGACGAATTCAAGACCTCGACCCTTTCCTTCATCATCAATGCCGTCACGGTCCGCTGCCCCAAGTTCTTCGAGGTAAACGGGGTCCTTGAGCCCGCCACCTATGAAATCAAGGACGGGGACAAGGTGGAAACCCGGTCCTTCTATACGGTTTCCCAGATTGCCGAGTTCATGGACGTGACGATTTCAAAGGACCACGAAATCCTCGTCAACCGCATGCCGGCCGACATGAACACCCTGGTTTACGAGAACTTCAATGTCGAGTGGACCATTTCCGGCTACGGGGATGAGAATAATGAAGAAGCCGAAGCGGATACGGACCTTTCGCCTTCCGTCCCTGCGGCCGGCGAAGCAGAAGAGCCGGAAGAAGCGGAGACAGAGGCAGACGCTGAGGCTTCTGAGACAGATGAAGGCGATGAAAAGGCGGCGGGCACCGGAGCCGTATTTTCTGCGGACTCCAACCTGGGTCCCACCCGGCCCAACACCAAGCGGACAGAGCCCCTGCCCAAGGCCGGGACCGCCATCAGCATCACCGTAAACGATACGCCGGTGACCCTGACCGGGAAGGATTCCTATATCTTCGTGGATATCTGGAACGTCTATCCCTTCGATACCCATTCGGGCGGCGGCCGGGCCATTGTGACGACCATCAACGGGGCAAAGTGCGGCTTCTCCGACCCCCTGCACGACGGGGATATCGTGAAGATCTACTGGGAATGACTTCTCAGTATTGCAGCAGATTTATAGAAAGACTTACATGGACATATTCAGCATAGGCTCCGGCTCCAGTGGAAACTCCATCTGCGTGGGCGGGGACAACAGCCACATCCTGATTGACGCCGGCCTTTCGGGCAAGCGGATCAGGGAGGGCCTGAACGGGAAGGACTTAAAACCCGAAGAACTCTCGGGCATCCTCATCACCCATGAGCACGCGGACCACGTGTCCGGCCTCGGGGTCATGGCCCGCCGCTACGGCCTTCCCATCTACGGGACCGCCGGCACCATCCGGGCCATCCGGAGGAACTCTTCCCTGGGGGAAATCGACGACAGCCTCTTTCACGTGGTGGAGAGGGATGTGGATTTCACGGTAGGGGACCTGACGGTTCACCCGATTCACGTCTCCCACGACGCGGCAGATCCGGTGGCCTATATCTGCACCGACGGAAGGAAGAAGATCGGGGTCATCACGGACCTGGGCAAGTATGATGACTATACGATAGGAAATCTCCAGGACCTCTCGGTAATCTTTCTCGAGGCCAATCACGACGTCAATATGCTTCAGGTGGGCCCTTACCCTTACCCGCTGAAGCAGCGGATTCTGTCCGATTCCGGCCACCTTTCGAATGAAACGAGCGGGGACCTACTGGGCTGTATCCTCAATGATTATGTAGAACATATATTCCTGGGCCACCTTTCGGCCCAGAACAACTACCCGGAGCTGGCCTACGAGACGGTCCGTCAGGAGGTGACCCTGGGGGAGAACCCTTACAAGGCCTCGGACTTCAACATCACGGTGGCCCGGCGGAACGAGCCCTCCGAAAGGGTCGAAATCTGAAAGCTCTTACATTTTTTGCCGGTCTGCCTGCAGGCGGTCCGGCTTTTTCATAGGGCGTGGGTTGCATTATTCTCATAAATATTGTAAAAAGGTACGAGTGACTTTTGGGAAGCAGAGCCCGCAGGGCAGGGAGAGCACAATGGCTGAGAAAAAAGAAAAAGTCGTCATCACGGTCGTCGGCAAGGACACGGTCGGCATCATCGGGAAGGTCTGCACGACCCTGGCCGGCCATGGAATCAACATTCTGGACATCTCCCAGACCATCGTCTCGGGCTTCTTCAATATGATGATGATTGTGGATATGACAAATTCCGACATCAGCTTTTCGGACTGCCAGAAGGAGCTCGCTGCTGCCGGAAAGGACATCGGGGTCGAAATCCATTGCCAGCGGGAAGATATCTTCGACATGATGCACCAGGTCTGAGAATTCGTACAGTCAAAGGGGCTTTCTATTATTCATGATTAATGTAAGGCCCGTACAAAGGAGAAAAGCGTGATTACCAGCAAGGAAGTCATGGAAACCAACCGCATGATCGGGGAGCAGAACCTGGACGTGCGGACAATCACAATCGGCATCAGCCTTCTCGACTGCATCGATTCCGACCCGGACGCCTCCTGCGACCGGATCTATGAGAAGATTACCCGGACGGCCGAAAACCTTGTGCCGACCGGAGAGAAAATCGAGCGGGAGTACGGCATCCCCATCGTCAACAAACGAATTTCTGTTACACCGATATCCCTGGTGGGCGGGGCCTCCTGCCACATCATGAGCGACTTTGTCAAGTTCGCGCGGACCCTGGACCGGGCAGCCAAGACCCTGGGGGTCAACTACATCGGTGGCTATTCGGCCCTTGTGAGCAAGGCAATGACGGCGGCCGACGAGCTTCTGATTCAGTCCATCCCGGAAGCCCTCTATGTGACCGAGCGGGTCTGCTCCTCTGTAAACGTGGGTTCCACCAAGACCGGAATCAATATGGACGCGGTCCGCATGATGGGCGACGTCATCCTGGATTCAGCCAAGGATACGAAGGACATGGACTGCGTGGGCCCTTCGAAGATTGTGGTCTTCTGCAATGCCCCCGATGACAACCCCTTCATGGCCGGCGCTTTCCACGGGGTAACCGAAGGAGACGCCTGCATCAATGTCGGTGTTTCCGGCCCCGGCGTCATGCGAAAGGCCTTAGAGTCCTGCCGGGATTCCGACTTCGAGACCCTGTGCGAGACCGTGAAGAAGACGGCCTTCAAGATTACCAGAGTGGGCCAGCTGGTGGCGAAGGAAGCCTCGAAAGAACTGGGCATTCCCTTCGGCATTATCGATCTTTCCCTGGCGCCGACTCCGGCTGTGGGCGATTCCGTGGCCGATGTCCTCTGCGAGATGGGCCTTGAATACGCCGGAGCACCCGGAACCACGGCGGCCCTTGCCCTCTTAAATGACCAGGTGAAGAAGGGCGGCATCATGGCATCAAGTTCGGTCGGCGGTCTTTCCGGCGCCTTCATTCCGGTGTCCGAGGATGCGGGGATGATTAAGGCAGCGGAAGCCGGAGCCCTGACGATTGAAAAGCTCGAGGCCATGACCTGCGTCTGCTCCGTGGGTCTTGATATGATTGCGATTCCCGGCGACACGCCGGCCACGACCATTTCCGGCATCATTGCCGACGAGATGGCCATCGGCATGGTGAACCAGAAGACCACGGCGGTCCGGGTCATCCCGGCCATCGGGAAGAAAGTCGGGGAGTCCCTGGAGTTCGGCGGCCTCTTCGGACGGGCTCCGGTCATGCCGGTCAACACCGCTTCCTGCGCGGGCTTCGTCAACCGGAAGGGACGGATTCCGGCACCAATTCATAGTTTTAAAAACTAATAATGTCAGTTGTCATCGGATGTGGCAAGCCCGCATCCGATGTTTCATGTAAGAGAGAGTTAACAGCAATTGGAGGTTTCTAACCAATGATACAGGCATCAAATATTTCCCTGCGGTTCGGCAAGAAGGCCCTCTTCGAGGACGTGAATATCAAGTTCACCGAAGGCCGCTGCTACGGCATCATCGGGGCCAACGGGGCCGGGAAGTCCACTTTTTTAAAGATCCTCTCCGGTAAGCTGGAGCCCACCAGCGGGACCATCAGCATGGACCCGGGCCAGCGGCTTTCCGTCCTGGAGCAGGACCAGTCCAAGTACGATGAGTTTCCGGTCATCGACACCGTCATCATGGGAAACCAGCGTCTTTACGACATCAGCAAGGAAAAGGATGCCCTGTATGCCAAGGAGGATTTCTCCGATGAGGACGGCATAAGGGCTTCCGAGCTGGAGGCCGAGTTTGCCGAGATGGACGGATGGAATGCGGAAGCCGATGCGGAGACCCTTCTGAACGGTCTCGGCGTGGGAGAGGAGTTCCATCACGAGATCATGGGAGACATCCCTTCGGCCGTGAAGGTCAAGGTCCTCCTGGCCCGGGCCCTTTTCGGAAATCCGGATGTCCTCCTTCTCGACGAGCCCACCAACCACCTGGACCTCGATGCCATCGAGTGGCTGGAGGAGTTCCTGATCAACTTTGAGAACACGGTCATTGTCGTATCCCACGACCGCTACTTCCTGAACAAGGTCTGCACGGACACCTGCGACATCGACTACGGAAAGATTCAGGCCTATGCCGGAAACTATGACTTCTGGTACGAGTCTTCACAGCTCATCCAGAAACAGCGGAAGGAAGAGAACCGGAAGAAGGAAGAGCAGATCAAGGAGTTAAAAGAGTTCATCGCCCGTTTCTCCGCCAATGCAAGTAAGTCCAAGCAGGCGACATCCAGAAAGCGCGCCCTTGAAAAGATCGAGCTCGACGACATCCGCCCTTCTTCGAGAAAATATCCGTATATCGACTTCCGTCCCCAGCGGGAAATCGGAAATGAAGTCCTGACCGTAGAAGGCCTGACCAAGACCATCGACGGGAAGAAGGTCCTCGACAATATTTCCTTCGTCGTCGGCCGGGAGGACAAGATTGGTTTCGTCGGCGGAAACGAGCTTGCAAAGTCCACCCTCTTTAAGATTCTGACCGGAGAGGAAGAGGCGGATTCCGGGGACTTCAAGTGGGGCGTGACGACAAGTCAGTCCTACTTCCCCAAGGACAATTCGAAAATCTTTGATTCCGACGACACGATTGCGGACTACCTCACGACCTATTCCGAGATCAAGGACGCGACCTATGTCCGGGGCTTCCTCGGCCGCATGCTCTTCGCCGGCGACGACGGAGTGAAGAAGATGCGGGTCCTCTCCGGAGGCGAGCGGGTAAGAGTCCTTCTTTCCCGCATGATGATCGAGGGCTCCAATGTTCTGATCTTCGACGAGCCGACGGACCACCTGGACATGGAATCGATTACCGCCCTCAATAAAGGCATGCAGAAGTTCCCGGGTGTTATATTATTCTCATCCCGAGACCACGAAATCGTGGAGACCACGGCTAACCGCATCATCGAATTCCTGCCGGATGGCAGTATGATCGACAAGGTTACGACCTACGACGAGTACCTCGAGGCCGATGCCGATGCCAGAAAGCGGACCGTTTTCGCCGTTTCCGAGGACGAGGACCAGGACGACTGAGCAGGAGAATAATATTTTTGCCGGGTCAGCTGGCGGCATGAAAACTTTACATGAATTTTACATTTGCGGACGCAGGTTTCTTTCGGAGACTGCGTCCGCTTTGTCTCTTGTTTTGTACAGTGTAAGAGAGCCTTTCATGTTGATTTTTTGCCGGGGAAAACCTATATTATCTAGTCAGAGGCATTAGCGAACAGGGGATTTTTGCGGCCTTTTTCCTGCCTGCATTTCCGGCAGGGAGAATCTGCGGCAGAAGGACCTGACTTCGCTTGTGTTGATGCAATTTTTTCAGGTTTAGGAGGATTATCAACATGGCAAGAAAAATGAAAACCATGGATGGTAACGAAGCTGCAGCATACGCATCGTATGCCTACACTGAAGTTGCCGCCATGTACCCGATCACTCCTTCATCTGTCATGCCTGAGCATGTCGATGAGTGGGCAAATCAGGGTAAGAAGAACATCTTCGGCCGCACCGTACAGATTACGGAAATGCAGTCCGAGGGTGGCGCAGCAGGTGCGGTTCACGGCTCCCTCGTAGCAGGCGCCCTGACCTCTACCTATACCGCTTCCCAGGGTCTTCTTCTTATGATCCCCGATCTGTACAAGGTCGCTGGTGAGCGTCTCCCGGGCGTATTCAACGTATCTGCCCGCTGCGTCGCTACCCACGCCCTGAACATCTTCGGTGACCACTCCGATATCTATGCATGCCGCCAGACCGGCGCTGCAATGCTCTGCGAGTCTTCCGTACAGGAAGTTATGGACCTGACGCCCGTAGCTTACTGCGCAGCCATCGAAGGCCGTCTTCCTTTCATCAACTTCTTCGACGGTTTCCGGACCTCCCACGAGATTCAGAAGATCGAAGTATGGGATGACGAGCAGGAGAAGAGCCTCATCAATATGGATGCCGTTCGTGCTTTCAAGGCCAACGCCCTGAACCCCAACCATCCCCGTGAAATGGGCTCCGCTCAGAACCCCGATATCTTCTTCCAGACCCGTGAGGCCTGCAACACGGCTTATGACGAGATCCCTGCCATCGTTGAGAAGTACATGGACAAGGTCAATGCCATGATCGGCACCGACTATAAGCTTTTCAACTACTATGGCGCACCCGATGCCGAGACCGTCATCATCGCCATGGGTTCTGTCAACGATACAATCGAAGAGACCATCGATTACCTTGCTGCAAAGGGTGAGAAGGTCGGCGTTGTCAAGGTTCGTCTGTATCGTCCTTTCGTTCCCGAAAAGCTCATCGAGGCCCTTCCTGCTTCCGTAAAGCGCATCGAGGTTCTCGACCGTACAAAGGAGCCCGGCTCTCTGCATGAGCCTCTCGCTCTCGATGTCATCGCTGCCCTCAAGGGTTCCAAGTTTGAGTCCGTTCCCGTAATGTGCGGCCGCTATGGTCTTGGTTCCAAGGATACGACTCCTGCCGACATCGTCGCTACTTTCCACAATACGACGAAGCCCGAGTTCACCCTTTCCATCCATGATGATGTCACAAACCTCTCTCTGGATGCCGGCGAGCCCATCGTTACCACTCCCGAGGGCACCACGAACTGCAAGTTCTGGGGCCTCGGCGCTGACGGTACCGTAGGTGCGAACAAGAACTCCATCAAGATCATCGGCGACAACACCGATATGTACGCACAGGCTTACTTCGATTATGACTCCAAGAAGTCCGGCGGTGTCACCATGTCTCACCTCCGTTTCGGCAAGAAGCCCATTAAGTCCACCTACCTGATCCACAAGGCAAACTTCGTTGCCTGCCACAATCCTTCCTATATCCGGAAGTTCAATATGGTTCAGGAGCTTGTTGACGGCGGTTCCTTCCTGCTGAACTGCCCTTGGACCGTTGACCAGCTCGAGGAGGAAATCCCCGGCCAGGTCAAGAAGTTCATGTATGATCACAAGATCAACTTCTACATCATGAACGGCTCCAAGATCGGCGTAGAAGTAGGTATGGGCCCTACCCGTATCAACACCATCCTTCAGTCCGCATTCTTCTCCATCACGAAGATCATTCCTGAAGAGGATGCCATCAAGTTCATGAAGGACGCTGCTCAGAAGACATACGGCCGTAAGGGGCAGGATGTCGTTGAGAAGAACTGGGCCGCAATCGATGCCGGCGCAGATCCCAAGAACCTCATCAAGGTAGAGATCCCCGAGTCCTGGAAGGACGCAAAGGATGAAGGCCTTGACTTCCCGAAGGCCACCAAGGGCGCAAAGGATGCCATCGACTTTGTAAACAATATCCAGATCAAGGTTTCCGCTCAGGAAGGCAACACCCTGAAGGTTTCCGATGTCCTTCCTTATCAGGACGGCTCCACACCTTCCGGCACCGCTGCTTACGAGAAGCGTGGTATTGCAGTCAACGTTCCCGCATGGGATCCTACATCCTGCATCCAGTGTACATTCTGCTCCCTTGTCTGCCCTCACGCAGCTATCCGTCCGGTAGCTCTTACAGCAGATGAGGCAGCCAAGGCACCTGCTTCTCTTAAGACCACGGATATGAAGCAGATGGACGGCTACAAGTTCGCCATCGTTATCTCCGCTCTGGACTGCACGGGCTGCGGCTCTTGCACCAATGTCTGCCCCGGCAACAAGAAGGGCGAGACCCTCAAGCTTTCCGCTATTGCTGACAATATGTGGGAGCAGGAAGGCTTCGACTATGCCGTATCTCTTCCTACGAAGACCGACGTTGTAGAGAAGTTCAAGGAATCCACCATCAAGGGTTCCCAGTTCAAGAAGCCTCTGCTCGAGTTCTCCGGCGCATGCGCTGGCTGCGGCGAGACTCCTTACCTGAAGCTTGCTACCCAGCTCTTCGGTGACCGGATGTACATCGCAAACGCTACCGGCTGCACCTCCATCTGGGGCAACTCTTCACCTTCGACTCCTTACACCAAGGCAGACAACGGCCACGGCGTAGCTTGGGACAACTCCCTGTTCGAAGACAACGCCGAGTTCGGTTTCGGTATGGTTCTGGCTCAGAATGCCCTTCGTGACGAGATCAAGGAGAAGGCAGAGCACCTCGCAGAAGCAGGCAACGCTGCTGCCAAGGAATACCTTGACACCTTCATCGACGGCGCAACCAATACTGCAGCTACCGAGAAGCTCCTTGCTTCCATTGCTTCCGATAATTCCGAGGATGCTGCCTTCATCAAGGAGAACAAGGACTTCGCTTCCAAGAAGTCACAGTGGATTGTCGGCGGCGACGGCTGGGGCTTCGATATCGGCTACGGCGGACTGGATCACGTCCTCGCTTCCGGCAAGGATGTCAACGTCCTCGTTGTAAACACCGAGGTTTACTCCAACACAGGCGGACAGTCTTCCAAGGCTACTCCTATCGGCGCAGTTGCCCAGTTCGCTGCAGGCGGCAAGGCCGTTAAGCAGAAGGACCTCGCAGCTATGGCTATGTCCTACGGCTATGTATACGTAGCACAGATCGCTATGGGTGCCAATATGAACCAGACTCTTCAGGCTCTTCGTGAGGCTGAGGCTTACCACGGACCTTCACTTGTCATCGCTTATGCACCCTGCATCAACCATGGCATCAAGGTCAACGGCGGTATGAAGGGCGTTATGACAGAGGAGAAGAGAGCCGTTGACTGCGGTTACTTCAACATCTTCCGTTTCAACCCTGCAGCCGAGGGCAAGAAGCTTACCGTAGACTTCACGGCTACCAAGCCCGAGGAGTATCAGGACTTCCTGAACGGCGAGGTTCGGTACCTGTCCCTGAAGAAGTCGAACCCTGCACACGCAGAGGAGATGTACGCAGCAAACGCTCAGAACGCAAAGGATCATCTGAATTATCTGCAGCGTCTTGAGAAGCTGTACGATCCGGCTCAGCAGTGATTAAATTAAAAACTGTTTGACGGTTTTAACAGCCTGCCCCTTGCGGGGCAGGCTGTTTTTAATTACAATAGAGCTATGTTTGACGGAATCGTGAAAAGCATAGAGCGGTTTTTCGGCATGGATTATCCGTCCATGGCGTATGATACTTCTGTGCTTCGCAAAGGGGCGGCAGAGAAAGCGCCTGTCCGGGAATCTGGGAAAAAGTCCAAGGAGAAGGAAATGAGCGAAGAAGTGAAAGAGGAAAGTACGGAAAAGTCCGTGATTGAGCGGGCGGAAGAAGCCATCGGAGAGACGGCCTCCACTGGGGAAGCCGACCTCATGAAAACGGAAGAGGAGTCGGACGATGCCCTCTTCGCCCAGATCGACGCCTTCAAGGCCAAGGCCAAGGAACTGTCCGGCCTGATTGCAAACAAGCAGGCCAAGGTGGCGGACCTGGAAAATCTGGTCAGCTCCCGGGAGCAGCAGAATGAGAAACTCAAGGCCGAGCTGGAACTGACCCGGAAGCAGTACAAGGAGCTCGAAGACAAGCTGGACGCCCGCTTCGACGCCATGAAGGAGTCCCTGACGAATGACCTTTCGAAGACGACCGGCGATATGTTGGAGCAGAACCGGGAAGCTCTCGAACCGGTCAGGGAGACCGTCGGAAATGTCAGCACCGAGCTTTCCGAAGTGAAGGAAACGACAGCCGCTGTCAACAAGTCCGTCTCCGGCATGAAGGAGCAGATTTTCGACAAGGTCCATACCGAGAGCATCCAATCCTACAAGAATCTGCAGGAATTCATCAAGGAGAACGACCACAGCGACGAGAACCGCCTGTCCATCCTGACCTCTATCGAGAAACTCAAAGGGGCGGTCACTTTCGTCGGCGTCATTTCCGTCATCAATATGGGCATGCTGGTCTGCATGCTGCTCCATATTCTGGGTGTATTCTGAAGGCGGCGGTCCCGCTGCCTGAAGGGGAAACTGTACCTTTTCATTATTTTTGTTTCACAAGAATAGCCTATGAGCGAAACGAAAGAAAAAGACCGGGTCTGGGTCATCGGCCACCGGAATCCCGATACGGATTCCGTCTGCGCGGCGATTTCCTATGCCTACCTGAAGAATCAGCTGGATGACAGCACGGAGTATATAGCCAAGAAAGCGGGTCCCCTCAACGGGGAGACCCGCTATGTTTTACGCCGCTTTTCCTGCCCGGAGCCCGGAACGGTCCTCGATGTGAAGACGCAGATTCGGGACCTTAAGTTCCGCCACACGCCGGGTATTTCTTCTCATTATTCATTGAAGAAGGCCTGGGCCCTGATGAAGGAGCAGGACGTGGTCACCCTTCCCATCGTGGACACAGACAACCGCCTCGAGGGCATTATCGTAAACGGGGACATCGCCTACTCCTATATGGACGTCTACGACAACCGCGTCCTGGGCCGGGCCCGGACCCAGTACAAGAACATCGTGGAGACCCTGGACGGGAACCTCCTGACCGGCAATATTCACGGCTACTTCGTGACCGGGAAGGTCGTTGTGGCTTCCGGCAACCGGGAGGCCATCCGAAATGAAATCGAAGCGGACGACCTGGTCATTCTAGGGAATGTCAAAGAGCGGCAGGAGATTGCCCTCGAAAAGAAGCCTTCCTGCATGATTGTGACCGGGGTGAAGACGGTGTCTCCGGATATAGTGGAAGAGGCAGCCGCCATCGACTGCGTCCTCATTGCCACGGAGTATGACTCCTTCACGGTGGCCCGCCTCATCAACCAGTCCATGCCTATCAAGTATTTCATGACGAAGAAGGGCCTCGAGACCTTCGAACTCGACGATACGGTGGACGACGTGCGGGAGCGGATGGCGAAAATCCGCCACCGGGACTTCCCGGTCCTCGACGGGGACGGCCACTACATGGGCATGTTTTCCCGCCGGAACCTCCTCAATATGGAGCGGAAGAAGCTGATTCTCGTGGACCACAATGAGAAGAGTCAGGCCGTGGAGGGCATTGACGAAGCCGACATCCTCGAGATCATCGACCACCACCGGATCGGCTCGCTGGAAACCATCCAGCCTATCTACTTTCGCAACCAGCCCCTCGGGTGCTCGTCCACCATCATCTATCGCATGTTCCTCGAGAATAATGTAGAGATCCCGGGGCAGATTGCAGGCCTTATGCTTTCCGCCATCATTTCCGATACCCTCATGTTCCGGTCTCCAACCTGCACGGAATTTGACGTGGAAGCGGGGCATGCCCTCGCTGCCATCGCGGGCGTGGAGATTGAGGACCTGGCCAATGGCATCTTTGAAGCCGGCTCGGACTTTGCCGGAAAGAGCGACGAGGAGATTTTCTACCAGGATTTCAAGGTCTTCCACGACGGGGACATCTCCTTCGGGGTGGCCCAGGTCTCGGCCGTTTCCGCCCAGGAGCTTTCGAAGGTCGGAGACCGCCTGCAGGGGTACCTGAAAAATGTCCTTGCCGACCAGAACCTCTCCATGGTCTATATGCTTCTGACCAATATCATTAAGCAGGAGTCCGCTGTCATCTTCGACGGAAGAGAAGCCGGGGAGACTCTGAGCAGGGCCTTCGGAACCGAATGCCTAAAGGAGGATGAAAGCCGTGCCCTTCTGCCCGGGGTGGTGTCGAGAAAGAAGCAGTTCATCCCGAACCTGATGGAGGCCATGGCCAGCCGTAATGAGTGATTTATTCTGCATATACGAAATCAAAGGAACTGAAGATGAAGAGGCGCTTTTTCAGGCCATTTCCCCGGACCGGCAGGCACATGTGCTTGCCGCCTCCGCGGAGACGGTCAGAAGGGAGCGCCTCTTTTCGTCGTATCTTTGTGAGGCCCTTCTGAGAGAGGCCGGGTACGCCGGGGCTTTATATTATTCATATACAAAACGGGGAAAGCCCTATATAGAAGGCGGGCTTTATCTTTCCATCAGCCATTCTTTCCCCTTCGTGGCGGCGGCTGTGGCAGGTGAGCCCGTCGGCATTGACATCGAGTGCCTCGACGAAGTAAAGCGGAAGGGGTGGAAGGCCGTCGCGAGAAGCCGCTTCGGCTCCGTCCGCGGGGAAGAGTGGGCCCAGAAGGGTGACTTCGTGTCTTTTCTATCCTATTTCACCCGGGCTGAGGCCTTTGCCAAGCGCTCGGACATTCCCCTTGCGGAGCTTTTGACGAATGAAAAATGGGAAGAAGAAGCGGCAGCCGTTTCCATCACGAAGAGGGCGGGAGGCTCTATCTATACAGTGGCCGGACCTGCCTTGAGAGAAAGTTCACCCCCGACTCTGCTGAGTTGAAACTTGGCTGAGTTTCCTTGAAATGGGCCGGGTAAGTGTTATGATGTCCCTGTTGCTTAAGAAGAAAGGTACGGATTTTTCCACATGAGACAGGTCTTTTCCATCCTGGTCGAAAATACATCCGGGGTCACGAGCCATATTTCCGGTCTCTTTTCCCGGCGGGGCTACAATATCGACTCCTTTTCGGCCAACATCACGTCAGACCCGAAAATCACCCGCATTACGATTACGACCAGCGGGGACGAGCAGATTCTCGAGCAGATTGAAAAGCAGATTGCCAAGCTCGAAGACGTCATCGATGTCTACGTCCTGCCGCCGGAATCTTCCGTCACCCGGGAGCTCATGCTGGTGAAAATCGCGGCTACGGCGGAGGAGAGGACTGGCGTCCTTTCCATCACGGAAATCTTCAAGGGCAAGGTCGTGGATGTGACCCACGACACCATGGTCATCGAGGTGACCGGACATACGGAGAAGCTTGAGAGCTTCCTCGATATGCTTTCCGACTACGACATCCTCGAGCTGGCCCGGACCGGGGTGACCGGCCTCACGCGCGGGGGAGCGGTTTCCACCCCGCCGGCAGATCTGGATTGATATTCCGTTTTTGCGTCTGGCAGGAGCGGGTATTGATAGACAAAAGAAAAGAGATTACTTATTTACTTAGCAGGAGGAAAGAAGAATGTCGGATCAGGCAAGAATTTTCTATCAGGAAGACTGTGACCTCAAGAACCTTCAGGGCAAGAAGATTGCCATCATCGGCTACGGCAGCCAGGGCCACGCCCATGCGCTGAACCTCAAGGATTCAGGCTGTGACGTCATCGTCGGCCTTTATAAGGGAAGTAAGTCCTGGAAGAAGGCGGAGGACCAGGGTCTCAAGGTTTACACGGCAGCAGAGGCTGCCAAGCAGGCCGACATTATCATGATCCTGATCAATGACGAGCTGCAGGCGGATATGTACAAGAAGGACATCGAGCCCAACCTCGAGCCCGGCAATATGCTGATGTTCGCCCACGGCTTCAATATCAACTACAAGTGCATTGTGCCTCCCGCTGATGTCGATGTTGCCATGATCGCTCCCAAGGCCCCCGGCCACACCGTCCGCAGCGAATACCAGGAAGGCAAAGGAACGCCCTGTCTCATCGCAGTAGAGCAGGATGCCACCGGAAAGGCCTGGGACATCGCATTAGCTTACGGCGCAGGCATCGGCGGCGCCCGTGCAGGACTTCTTGAGACCACCTTCCGTACCGAGACCGAAACCGACCTCTTCGGTGAGCAGGCTGTCCTCTGCGGCGGTGTATGCGCCCTGATGCAGGCAGGCTTTGAGACTCTCTGCGAGGCAGGCTACGATCCCCGGAACGCATACTTCGAGTGCATCCACGAGATGAAGCTGATCGTCGACCTCATCTATCAGTCCGGATTCGCCGGCATGCGGTATTCCATCTCCAACACCGCCGAGTATGGTGACTACATTACCGGACCGAAGATTGTCACCGAGGATACGAAGAAGGCCATGCGTGAGATTCTCGACGACATCCAGTCCGGAAAGTTCGCATCCGAATTCATGCAGGAGATGTCCTCCGGCCGCAAGGCTCACTTCCTTGCTATGCGGAAGCGCGCTTCTGAGCATCCTTCAGAGAAGATCGGAGCTGAGATCCGGAAGCTCTACTCCTGGAACAACGAGTCCGATAAGCTTATTAACAACTGATAGTGGATTTACAGGGTCGAAACGTGAGCCGCCGGGCAAATTTATTTGCCCGGCGGCTTGCGTTAACGACCCGCGCCACGTATCGCGAGCGTGACGCCGGTAGGCGAGAGCGCGAGCAATACGGGGAGCCCTGCGAGAGCTGCGAAGCAGCGAAGCAGGGCGGTAAATCCACGAAATATCGAAAGGAGAAAGCGTATGGGAATGACAATGTCGCAGAAGATTCTGGCGGCCCACGCGGGCCTTCCGGAAGTTAAGGCCGGACAGCTGATCGAGGCAAATCTCGACCTGGTCCTCGGCAACGACATCACAACCCCCGTCGCCATTGACGTCTGCGAAAAGATGCACGGGAAGGGCGTTTTCGATAAAGAAAAGATTGCCCTGGTCATGGACCACTTCGTTCCGAACAAGGACATCAAGTCTGCCGAGCACACCAAGCAGGTCCGGGAGTTTGCCGCGGAATACGGGATCGTCAACTACTTCGATGTCGGTGAGATGGGCATTGAGCACGCCCTCCTTCCCGAGAAAGGCCTGACCGTGGCCGGGGATCTCATCATCGGGGCCGATTCCCATACCTGTACCTACGGGGCCCTGGGCGCCTTTTCCACCGGTGTCGGCTCCACCGACATGGCGGCCGGCATGAAGACCGGAAAGGCCTGGTTCAAGGTCCCTTCGGCTATCAAATTCAATCTCACCGGTAAGCCGGCTCCCTATATATCCGGCAAGGACGTAATCCTTCACATCATCGGCATGATCGGGGTGGATGGGGCCCTTTATCAGTCCATGGAATTTGTCGGTGACGGCATACAGTACCTCTCCATGGACGACCGCTTTACGATAGCCAATATGGCCATTGAGGCCGGCGGCAAGAACGGCATTTTCCCGGTCGATGAAAAAGCCGAAGCGTACATGAAGGAGCATTCGAAGAAGACGCCGACCGTCTATGAGGCGGACCCGGATGCGGAGTACACGGCGGAGTATACGATTGATCTTTCAAAGCTTCGTCCCACCGTTTCCTTCCCCCACCTGCCTTCCAACACAAAGACCGTGGATGAGGCCGGGGAAGTGAAGATCGATCAGGTCGTCATCGGCTCCTGCACGAACGGACGGATTTCAGACCTTGAAATTGCAGCGAAGATTCTCGAAGGGAAGCACGTGGCAAAGGGCCTCCGCGTCATCGTCATTCCTGCGACCCAGGCCGTCTATCTCGAAGCCATGGAGAAGGGGTATCTCAAAACCTTTGTTGAGGCCGGGGCAGTCGTTTCGACACCCACCTGCGGGCCCTGCCTGGGCGGTTATATGGGCATCCTGGCGGCCGGAGAGCGCTGCGTTTCCACCACGAACCGCAACTTCGTCGGCCGAATGGGAGACGTCACATCAGAGATCTACCTCGCAAGCCCGGCGGTAGCCGCTGCGAGCGCCGTCACCGGATACATCACGGATCCCGCCAAGGTCTGAAAGGAGGAGAGAGTCAATGGAAAACGCAAAAGGAATAGTTTTTCGCTATGAAGACAATGTGGATACCGACGTCATCATTCCGGCCCGCTACCTGAACTCCTCCAAGCCCGAGGAGCTGGCGGAGCACTGCATGGAGGATATCGACAAGGACTTCACGAAGAAGGTCAAAAAAGGCGATATCATCGTGGCCGGAAAGAACTTCGGCTGTGGCTCTTCCAGAGAGCATGCCCCCATTGCCATCAAGGCTTCCGGCATCTCATGCGTCATCGCAGAGACCTTCGCCCGGATCTTCTACCGGAATTCCATCAATATCGGCCTCCCTATCATCGAATGCTCCGATGCCTCGAAGGAGATCAAGGCAGGAGATACCGTATCCGTAGATTTCGCCAGCGGCGTCATCACGGACGAGACGACAGGAAAGACTTTTCAGGGCCAGTCCTTCCCGCCCTTCATGCAGAACCTTATCGATGCCGGCGGTCTTGTCAACTATATCAATGCCCAGTGATTTCCATCTCAAGAGTAAAGCAGCTCGTTTTTTTATGAATTAGGGATTTTTCCCCTTCCACTCCGGAAGGGGATTTTTCTGTTTTCAGATAAATATTGAAACCTTTTCCGCTTTCAGGATATAGTCATAGTGTAGGAGATCTCTTCAAAGAAATAATAGGGAAAAGCTATGGAGAAAAGTACAGAGTCGGAAGGCTTTCAAAATTTTCTGGAAGAGCACGGGGCGGACGTTCTGCGATTCTGCATTATTCTGACGGAAAACCGGGAGCGGGGAAATGATCTCTATCAGGACACGATGCTGACCCTGCTCGAAAAGAAAAAGAAATTTGAGACGAATGAAAAGCAGAAGGCATACGCCCTGTCTATAACCATCTTTCTCTGGAAGAATGCGAAGAAGAAGTATGCCGTCCACCGGCGCCTGGCTCCGGAAGAGAGTCTGGAAGGCATGTGGGAAGCAGCCGGAGAGGACATGATTCCCGACAGCAGTCCTTCCCCGGAAGAAGCTCTTTTGAAGGCCCGGGAGGCAGAAAAGGTCCGGGAGGCGGTTTTGGCCCTTCCTGAAAAATACAGGTACCCGGTGGAATTATATTATTCTGCTGATGCTTCCCTGCAGGAAATCGCAGAAGTTCTGAAGATTCCGCTTTCAACAGTGAAGACCAGGCTCCGGCGGGCGAAGCTCCTACTGAAAGACGCATTGGAGGGTGAATTCGATGACTGATGAAAAAATGGATGATCTGCTGAAAAAGGCCCTAAAACCGGATATTGAAGCGGAAGAACTGAAGATTGATGAATCCAGAAAAACCGACTACAGGAGGACAAAGAATAAGGCCCGACGCAAAAGGACAGTGGCCGCCGCAGTGCTTGTTGTCTGCCTCCTTGCCGGCGGAACGGCCACCTATGCTGCTTATCCCGAAATTTTGAGCTATGTGAACCAGAAACAGACGAAGAAACTTGGCCACATGGAAGTCGTGGATTCTCAGGGCATACAGAGTTTTGCCGAAGGAAAATCAGAACTGGACTACCTGACCTTCCGTAAGCAGGTGGGGGTCAAAATTCTTTCGGAAACCGTTACAGAAGCCCCTGAGGACATCAAAGTTTCCATTGATACGGACCGGACGAATTACCTCTTTGCAAAAATGGACCCCTATTTTTCCTATGAGGACAAGCCTGTCTCCTTGGAAATCGACATGATCCTGAGCGAAGACCAGCTGGCCACGGGTCTGGACAAGGACTATATGGGGGCCTATACCTACCAGGGCTCCTTCACTACCCAAAACGGAGACCGAGTCAACTTGATCTCGGATACAACCGGGGCCGAGCATCCGGAGGTCATTGCCGAGATGGTGTCCGACGGGGTCAAGTACATCCTGTCAGGCCGGGTGACCATTCCCGAGATGAAGCAGATTGTGGAATCCCTCGAATATGTACCGGGAACGACCGGAGAAGAATCGGCTTCGGCAATCTATTCAGATGAAGATATCGCCGCTGCGGAGGAACTCATTCGAAAAGAGTTTGAAAGCTGGAACGGGGTGAAGAATCTGGAACTTCACTACATGGGCGACTCCTGCAACACGGTGGAAAATGTCCAGTGGATGAACGACCTGAACGAGGGCCAGAAGGTTTCCGACGAGCCCTTCACCCAGTGCATTGCCTTCACTTCCACCTTCATTACGGATGATAATATATCCCCCGGCGTGTGGAACCCGGACTCCGCCTATGCCGGCTGGTCCTGGTACCTGGCCCGGACCGACGGGGGCGAGTGGCACCTGATGACGTGGGGATACTGAAGCTATTGTTGCAAAGATATAAAAAGATATAAAGGATATAAAAGATATAAAAGGATATAAAAAGATATAAAAGCTCTTCAGGCTCAGGCATTACCTGAGAAGAAGGGCTTTTTCCGTTGCTGAAATTTTGGATAGGGGGTACAATGTCACTCTGAGATAAAAAAGAGGAGAGAGAGATGTCAATTCGTATCGCCTGCCTGGAAGACGAAACTCCCCAGGCGGAGGCTTTGAAAGAGAACCTGCTTTCTTTCGGGGATGAGAATAATATAAAGCTCCGGGTCGACCTCTACCTGAGCGCGGAACAGTTCCTCTTTGAACTGGATGGAAAAGAGCAGGTCCCCTACGACCTCCTCCTTCTCGACATTTCAATGGGGGAGATGGACGGCTTTTCCCTGGCGGAAAAGATTCGGGAAAAGGACAAGTCAGTCAGACTCGCCTTCCTGACCTCGGACCCCTCCCGGGTTTTCGATGGCTATGAGGTAGGCGCCTTCCGCTATCTCTTAAAGCCGGTGACGAAAGAAAAAATCGCTGAGATGATGGCGGCCTTTCTTGTCGACCGGGAAGAGGATGAAGCCTATGTCCTCCTGGAATCCGGCGGAGAGAATGTGAAGGTACTTCTTTCTGCCGTCAAATATATCGAGGCGGACGGCCACTATGTCGATGTTGTGACGGATACGGAGACCCTGCGTCTGCACCGGAATTATAGAGATGTTCTGACGCAGTTCATCTCAGCAGGAAGAAAGACAGAAACCGAATCCGCAGGCGGGGCGGATGGTTCCGGAGCTGAGAATATCGCGTTTGTCGAATGCCACCGGGGCATGTCCGTCAATATTTCCCGGGTCGACTCCATCGGAAAAGAGGAGCTTTGCCTCGATGACGGGACGCGCCTTCCGGTGAGCCGGGGCTGTGTGAAGCAGGTGAATTCCGCCTTCATAGAAGCAAACCGGAAGGAGGGCATGTTTTGACGACTCCTGTATTCATCTGTCTGGTCATTGCAGCAATCCTTCTCATTATTCTTCTTTCCGTTCTCGTTATCCGGCAGATTCTGAAAAAGGCCTATGAGAAGGCGGTCGTCGACTATCAGAACAAGCTCCTTTCTCAGGAGATGGCAGAGGTTCAGCACATCTACCTCACCATGCGGGGCTGGCGGCACGACTACCACAACCACATGCAGTCCATCAAGGCCTACCTTGCCAAAGACAATATCGAAGAAGCGAGGGAGTATCTCAATAAGCTGGAAACGGACCTCGACGACATCCGCCTCCTTTTCGACACCGGAAACCTCAATGCGGACGCAATACTGAACGCCAAGATTTCTCTGGCCCTGGAGAACGGCATCCCCTGTGATTACAAGGCCGTGATTCCGAAGAATCTTTCCGTCAGCGACCTGGACCTCTGCGTCATTCTCGGAAACCTCATCGACAATGCGGTCGAGTCCTGCCGCAAGGTCCCGAAGGAGAAGCAGTTCCTTCGGCTTTACATCGGCCCCCTCAAAAAGCAGCTCTACATCTCGGTTTCCAATGCAACGAATGAAGTCGTGCGGAAACTTGACGCCGAATACATTTCCACGAAACGGGGCGACCACGGGCACGGCCTCAAGCGGATCAATGACGCAGTGGAAAAGAACTCAGGGTATATCAACCGCAAGAATGAACCGGGCGTCTTCGTGACGGAAATCATGCTGCCGCTTTCCGGGGCAGCCGCCCAATGAACCGGCCGAGGATACGGCGCGCTTTATATTCGTCATGCAGTTCGTGCACGGATGGAATCCATTCGTGCATTTTTTGTGCCCGCGGGGAAAACTCTGCTAGTATAGGCTCAGATGAAGAGAAGAGTTTTCTGAACGGAGGAGAGAACAGGTATGAGAGAAGAAACAGAAAAAATGAAGGAGACGCCGAAACCAAAGCGGCACAGCGTCGTCAGCAATATTATCTATGCTTTCAAACCGGTGGTACAGAGGAATCCCTCCTTCCTGCCGGGATTTCTTTTCGAGATTTTTCTGAAAGTAGCTGTACCGATTCTGGGCTCTTACGCCAGCGCCCGGGTTGTTGCGGTTTCTTCCGGCAGGCAGCCGGTACTTACCGTCATTCTTTCCATCGGGACCATCTTTCTGATCTACGGCCTCGTAAACGGGCTTTCTTCCTTCTTCAACCAGATGAATCAGATGCGCTATATGGAGGGACGCCTTGCCGTCTTCTTCCCGCGCGCGATGCAGAAGTGGCTTTCCCTGTCTCTCTCCCGGATGGAAGATCATGCCGTGCGGAAAAAGGTAGAGGCCGCGGTAGAGGCGACTGAGAATAATGACGTGGGATTTGAAGACCTTATGCGGGATACCATCGTTTTCGCTGCGGATGCCCTCGGTCTTCTCGTCTACATCGGGTTCTTCGGTTTTCTGGATATCCGGCTCATGCTGCTGATCATCCTGGTCGGCCTGGCCACAGCCTTTCTTTCCCTGGTTACCGAGCAATACTATCGCAAGGCAATGAAGCGCTATTTCGAACTTTACGGGCAGAAAGCCTATCTCGACAGGACGGCAGCCAATATTGTGGCAGGAAAAGACATACGGGTTTTTGATCTTTCCCCCTATCTTTCCAAAAAATTCGACAAGGTAACAAAGGATATGACCCATGCCAGGGGCATGTATCTCTTCGTCCGCTTTCTCTGCTCCGATGCGGCCGGGGTCATTCTGGCCGCTCTGCGGGACCTGGTCTGCTACCTCTACCTCATTGGCCGTATGCAGGCCGGTATGTCGGTCGAGAGCTTTGTCTTCTACCTGGGCCTGATTTCCGGCTTCGCTGCCTGGTTTACGGAGCTGGGTGGCTGCTATGCCGAGTTTCGCATCGATTCCGATATGGTGGACAGCTACCGGGACTATCAGGAACTGAAGGCCGATATGGCGGATGCCGGAAAAGTTCCGGAAGAAGGCTTTGAAAAAATTTCGATTGAATTCGACCATGTCTCTTTCGCCTATCCGGGAATGGAAGAGAAGAAGGTACTGGACGATGTCTCTTTTTCCGTTTCCGCCGGTGAAAAGATTG
The DNA here is from genome assembly GCA_900316075.1 of uncultured Lachnospiraceae bacterium. GTDB lineage: Bacteria > Bacillota > Clostridia > Lachnospirales > Lachnospiraceae > RUG306. The sequence goes on from ONBT01000010.1 coordinate 89,981, forward strand.
CCCTGGTCGGGATCAACGGGGCCGGGAAGAGCACTCTGGTGAAGCTCATGTCCGGCCTCTATCTGCCGACCTCCGGGGCAGTCCGGATCAATGGAATTGATACGAAGGATATGAACCGGCGGGAGCTCATGGCTCATGAGGCAGCCATCTTTCAGCAGCCCTATCTCACGGACTATTCCATAGGTGAAAATGTGACCTTTTCGGAAACCTATGAGGAAAAGAAAGTCCTTGACGTTCTGAAGCAGGCCGGCCTTTCCGAAAAGGCCGCTTCCCTTCCGGATGGAATTCACACCTGTCTCGGAAAGCATGTGGACGAGGCCGGCATCAGCCTCTCCGGCGGCGAGGCCCAGAAGCTCCTTCTGGCCCGGGCTCTCTACCGCAATCCCTCCCTTGTCCTTCTGGACGAGCCGACGGCCGCCCTCGATGCCCTGGCAGAAACCGCCGTCTATGAAACCTATTCGGAAAATATGAAGGGGCGGACGGCCGTTTTCATTTCCCACCGTCTGGCCTCCACGAAGTTCTGCGACCGGATTCTGCTGCTTTCCGGTGGACGGATTGCCGAGGAAGGAACCCATGAGGAACTGATGCAAAAGAACGGAGAGTACGCGGCTCTTTTCAATGTGCAGGCGAAATATTATCAGGAAGCAGCAGAGGAGGTCCGGGCATGAATAATGAAAAGCGTGAAGAGCAGATGTCCATCCGGGAGATGCTGCATTTCGTTTCTTTTCAGGCAAAGCACTTCCCCCAGGTGCGGATTTTCCTCTTTCTGGGTGCCGTGAGCGGGGGCATTACCGCCTATGTGAACAGCTTCCTCTATGCCGGAATTCTGAATGCCCTCCTTACAAAAGACTATGATGCTGCCAAGCGGACAGCCCTTCTTCTGGTCGGAACCGTCCTGCTGCTGGGGCTCCTGTCGACGCTTTCCAAATTCCTCTATCGGTCTGCGTCCCTTGGCAGCAACTTTGACACCAAGGGACGGACAAATGAAAAGTCCTATACCATCAGCTTCGCAAAACTGGAGGATGAGGCGACCATACAGAAAATACAGCGGATCAAGAACGGGGAAAACGGCCATGGCAGCATCCCAGAGCAGATGGATGAAATCTATCAGTTCTTCGGCAGCCTGGTCTCCATCCTCTGCGCCTGCGGCTTCCTCATTCTCCTTGTCGTAAAGTCTGATTTTTCAAAGGAAAAGATTTCCGCCTTCCTCATTTCCACGGCGGTGCTCCTTTTTGCCTTTGCCCTGGTACTGCGGGTTCAGAGATGGGCTTCAAAGAAAACCGGAGAGGAGTCTGTGGCTATGTTCCGGCGGAATGAAAAGAACAATACGCTTGCCCTCTACCTCACGGACCTGACGCTGGATGAAGCGTCCGCACCGGACAAGGTCCTCTACCATCTGGCGGACTACTTCGGGAAAAAGTATGTCGTCATCGAGAAAATGTCCATAGGCTATGGGGCGTTCGGAATCTTCAGGGGGAAATATTCAGGTCTTACCACCTTTTCCTTCGAGCTCCTGGCCGGGGTGACCTACGTCGTCATTGCCTTAAAGGCCATGACCGGGTCCGTTTCTCCCGGAGATGTCCTCATGTATGCCGGAGCCGTCATCACGATGATGGAGGCCATCCGGAAGGCTTCCGCGAGCCGGATCAATATCAACTACAGCAATGAGTACTTAAAGACCTACGAGGAATTCATAAACGACAGGGACATGGACTACGACGGGACCCTGCCGGTGGAGAAGCGGACGGACAATGAATACCGCCTCGAGTTTCAGAATGTCTCCTTCAGATATCCCGGGGCAGAGGATTATGTGCTGAAAAATATTAATATAAAATTCAGGATTGGTGAAAAACTTGCGCTTGTCGGCTTAAACGGGGCGGGGAAGACGACGCTGATAAAGCTCCTCCTGCGGCTCTATGAACCGACAGAGGGGCAGATCCTTTTAAACGGAATTGACATCCGCCTCTACGACTACCGGGAGTATATGACCATCTTCGGGGTTGTCTTTCAGGACTACCAGCTTTTTGATTTTCCTCTGGATGAGAATATCGCCTGCTCTGAAGAACCGGATGAGAAGAGAATCGCCGAGGTACTTGAAAAGGTTGGCCTGACCGAGCGGGTTTCCAAGATGAAGAACGGGGTCCATACCGTCCTCTCCCACGAGACAGCGGAAGAGGGAGAAAACCTGTCCGGCGGGGAAGCTCAGAAGGTGGCCATTGCAAGAGCCCTTTACAAGGACGCCCCGTTCGTCATCCTCGACGAACCGACGGCGGCTCTCGACCCGCTTGCCGAAGCAGAGATCTACGAGAACTTCCGCGAGCTGGCCGGGGACAAGACCTCCATCTATATTTCCCACCGCATGTCGAGCTGCCGCTTCTGCGACCGCATCATCGTTCTTTCCGACGGAGGAATAGCCGAAGAGGGCACGCACGAAGAGCTCATGCAGGAGAATGGCCTCTACGCCGACCTCTTCAATACCCAGGCGCAGTACTATCAGACAGCATGAAATAAAACTTTGAAGAAATGACATATTTCGCCGGATAAAAAGTTGAAGAAATGCATCTGAGCAGGTAATGAAGCAGGAAGCCCGCCGCATTGCGACGTGCCCCCCCCTGCTTTCTTTTTTTTCAAATTCCCCTTGACAGAACTGTTCATATACTGTATATATACAATATAAACAGAAAGAACAGAAGGAACAGGAAGGACAGATGCGAAATATGAAATGGAAAGAAGAGTGACGATATGAAAATACTGCAGACAAGCGGGGTGCCTATCTACCGGCAGATTGCAGCTGCCTTTCAGGAGGACATCCTCTCGGGAAAAATGAAGGAGGGGGACTATCTTCCCTCCATCAGGTCCCTGGCGGCAGACCTCAAGGTCTCCGTCATCACAACCATGAAGGCCTATGAGACCCTTGAAGAGGAGGGCCTTGTCACGGCGGTGCAGGGCAAGGGTTTTGTCGTGAACGCGAGAAACAGCGATATGGTGATGGAGCAGTACCGGCGGGAGATCGAGAAGAATCTCTCCGTTGCCGTGAAGAAGGCCAAGACCGCCGGCATCACAAAGACCGAGCTCAAGGAGACCATCGATGTCTTCTGGAACGAAGAGACAGAAGAATAATTTTTAGCGAAGGGCTGCGGCAGTTTTTGGCGCAGCGCCTGATGCAATGAAGTATGGATGTGAAAGGATTTTGAAATGAGAGACGTTTCGTATTGCCTGATGACGCGCAATCTGAAAAAGTCATATAAGAAAAAGTTTACACTGGACATCCCGAAGCTCATGATTCCGCAGGGCTTTGCCACGGCCCTGATCGGGGAGAACGGGGCCGGGAAGACGACCCTCTTAAACTTCCTCTCCGGCATCCGCGAGGATTACGAAGGCGAGATGGAGTTCTTCGGAAAGTATTCGGACAAAGACCGGGACAAGGCGGACTGTCCCGTGCGGGAGATGATCGGATACACGGGATCCGGCTACTACTATATGCCTTCCTGGACCATCGAGGGAGTCGGAGAGATTTCCGAGCTTCTCTTTGACAGTTTCCACAAGGATCGTTTCTACAATCTGGTGCGGTCCATGCGGATCGACCCGATGATCCCCGGGAAAAGTCCCAAGGTATCGACTCTGTCTGACGGCAACCGGATGAAGCTGGAAATAGCGGGCGTCCTGGCGCGGGATACGGAGCTTCTGATCATGGATGAACCGGCATCTCCCCTGGATCCGCTGGCAAGAGACGAGCTCTGCAGCGCCATTCAGAAGTATATAAACGAAGGAAATGGAAAGCGGTCTGTTTTCTTCTCTACCCACAATATCTCCGACATGGAATCCGTGACCGACTATGCGATCATTATGGACGAAGGAAAGATCGTGGAAGAGGGCTGGGTCGAGGACCTGAAGGAGAAGTACATCGTCGTGAAAGGCGAGGCTGCAGCAGCAGAAAAGGTACGTCCCTTCCTCTTTACGGAGAGCGCAGGGGAGTTCGGATTCGAAGGCATTGTCCTTGCAGAAAATGCAGATGCTCTCGCCGGTTTTGATGTAGAGATCGAACGGCCGACCCTGTCCCGGATCGCCGTTGCGGTAATGAAGCACGAGAGGGAGAAGACAGCATGAAAACGAGTCTCAAAGCCTATCGGGCTTCTACATGGAAGTCCTACCGGATTGTGATGTTCATCGTCTATCCGTTGGTTCTTCTGGCTCAGCGCCTGATCAGCATTGCCATGATGACCATGAACGCCGGTGATCCGGATTTCAATCCGTATCTGATTTTTCCTATGATGGAGGGCTTTGGAGCCCTGACCATCTTCCTATTTGAAGCGCTCAGTGATATCTGGCTCTTTCCAGGCGTCTATTCGAAGGACACAGGATTTGCGGCCCTTCCCCGGACTTCCCTGTGGGGGAAGAAAGTGATGGTCGGAACTGTCAAAGGGGATTTGGCACGGAGTATTTTCATGACAGTCCTTTTCTTTGTGAGCGACATCATCGGTCCGGCCCTGTCGATGCAGGAAGATCTGGAAAAATTTGTAATTCTTGCCATTGGGTTTCTTGCTGTGACCCTGGCTGCCGTTGAGGCTGCTGTTTTCTGGCTCCGGCACATCACGAATATGTCCCTGGCCGGCCTGCCGATCATGGTGGTATATCTCATGGCAATGCTTTCGCTTGCCGGTTTCACTGTTCTCGCAGTCACCCGCCTCGATACGGACGGGTGGATGGTTTTCTTTGCAGGGATTGCGATTGTCGCTTTGTTTGCTGCCTTTCTGCGGACAGACATCCGGAAGGCGGAAAGCATATATGACGCCGGATTTTCGGCTGAGGAGGAGAAATGAGAAAGAATAATATATTATCCTGGAAGGACTGTTTTCAGCTCATCCGCTACTGCCCACAGTGGAAGAACCTATGGATCACGTCCCTGTGCTTTCTGGGCCTTGGCATTTTGATGGACATCGGGTGGAAGGGGGCCTTTTGGCCCGGCCCCCTCATGATTTCCATCATTCCGTCCATGGTGGTGAGCCTCCTGCCGCCTATGGCGACGCCTGGCCTGGCCGCCTCTTCCCGGAAAGCGCAGGACATCTTTACGAAGACCTACCCGATACTCTACGGGCTGACGGACCTTATGGGTATGGCCATCATCATCGGAACCCGCTTCGTCTGGCTGGCGGTCGGAGTGGAAGAGCAGGAGATCGCCTACTCCCTTCTCTGCCTGTCCTTCTACAATATTCTCTGCGGAATCTATGTGCCGATTTTCTACAAGCACCCGATTATCGCCTACATCATCCTCTTTGCCGTCTGTGGAACGAGCGGCTATTTCCTTGGCTACAATACCGGAGAGTCCCTTGCTCAGAATGCCATTCAGATACCCTTTGCATTTTCTCTGGGCGGCTCTATCGCAATCGCCCTCCTGTCGACCATCGCCGCAGCCCTTCTTATGGCAGTCATTTTCTTCGCGATGCGGAAGAGCCCCGTGCCGGACATGGCGATTAAAACCTACATGGGGAGCAAAAAGTAATTGCTTTTCTATTGAGTATAATTTTGAACAGAAAAACAGCCGGCTGTGCGGAAAAGGCACAGTCGGCTGCTTTGTATGGCGCACTGAATTATTCATAAATATCACTGAGTCAGGCTGTCGAGGAGGGCGGCCAGGCTGGCGTCCGAGTGGCTCTTCCAGTTGAAGCAGATGAGGTCGGCCATATCCTTCGTGGGAACGGGAAATGAGAGGTCGACAGTGTCGATGCCGCCCTCGTTTTTCTTCAGGCGGACGAAGAAGCCCCCGTCCCGGGCGGGCACGGTATCAGCAAACCAGGTGCACTCGGCCTTGACCCGGATATTGAGGCGTTTCAGGTAGTTTCGTATATCCTTCTCCATCTCGGAAGAGAGGCGGTCGGAGAGGGCGGCGAAGGTCTTTTCCCCATCCGTCGTGATGGCGTAGGCTGTCTCGCTGTCTTCCTTCTTCGCAGAGACAAGGCCTGAATCCAGAAGGGAGAGGATGACGGGATTGACCTCCCAGTAGTCCGTCAGCTTCTCCTCCGTGAAGAAGTCCGTGATTTCGGCTGTCTTCAGGGAAGTCTCCGCGATGTCCAGCATGGCAAGGATAGTGATTTTGTAGATGATATTGGGCTCAGCCATTGATATGCTCCATGACGGCTTTCGATACGACGTCGGCTACCCGGGGGTCGAAGGCTTCCGGCAGGACGTGGTCGGCATCGAGTTCATCATTTGAAACGAGGGAAGCGATGGCTTCGGCGGCGGTCAGCTTCATCTCTTCCGTGATGGCTTTTGCATGGCCCTCGAGGGCGCCCTTGAAGATGCCGGGGAAGACGAGGACGTTATTGACCTGATTGGGGAAGTCGGACCGGCCGGTGCCGACGACCTTTGCGCCGGCAGCTTTGGCAACGTCCGGCATGATCTCGGGAGTCGGGTTTGCCATGGCAAAAAGAATGGCATCCCGGTTCATGGAGCGGACCATGTCCTCCGTGACGAGGCCGGGGGCGGAGACGCCGACGAAGATGTCCGCGCCTTTTATGATATCGGAAAGGGTCCCGGAGATGTCTTCCTTATTCGTCCACTGGAGCATTTCTTTTGTGGCCCAGTTCAGTGCCGGGTGTTTTGAGCAGATGACCCCGTCCTTATCAGACATGATGATATTTTTGAAGCCGTAGGTCAGAAGCAACTTTGCAATGGCGATACCCGCTGCGCCGGCACCGGACATGACGACTTTCACGTCTTCCTTTTTCTTGCCGACCACTTTCAGGGCATTGATGATGCCGGCCAGGACTATGATGGCCGTCCCGTGCTGGTCATCGTGGAAGACCGGGATGTCGAGTTCTTCCTTGAGCCTGCGCTCGATTTCAAAGCAGCGGGGGGCGGAGATATCCTCGAGGTTGATGCCCCCGAGGCCGGGAGCAATCATCTTCACTGTCTTCACAATCTCGTCCGGGTCCTGGGTGTCCAGGCAGATGGGGAAGGCATTGACGCCGCCGAACTCCTTAAAAAGTACACATTTTCCTTCCATGACCGGCATGGCGGCGTAGGGGCCGATATTGCCGAGACCGAGGACGGCAGACCCGTCGGAGACGACCGCGATGGTGTTCTGCTTGATTGTATAGGTGTAGGCAGCGGACTTGTCCTTGGCGATGACCCGGCAGGGGGCTGCCACACCGGGAGTGTAGGCCAGGGCCAAGTCCTCACGGGTCTTTACCTGACATTTCGCCGTTGTATCGATTTTTCCCTTCCACTCTTTATGAAGTTCCAGGGCCTTTTCATCGTTTGTCATAGTATTCTTCCTTCCTTTTACCGGGCCAGTTTAACATTATTCATAAGCCCTTTCAAGCCGGCAGAAAATTCGGAATGTTTTACGAAATTTGTAAAATATGTCGGATAAAAATTGTGTACATTTTCACTATTGTAAAAGTTTAGAAAATCTTTATAATTTGTGTTGTCAATACGAGGAGGCATTGAACGGGCAGAACCCGCCAGTGCTTTCTTTTTTATTATTCTGAGGTATTGACCGACAGGCCGCATGCCTGACGAAAAAAGCATACATTCATCGATTGCAAAGGCGCAGGGTCCGGTTTCGGGCTTTGCGCCTTTTCTCTTTGAATGGGAGTGGAAGAAAGGAGAATTTCACTATGAAGAAGAAAGTTCTAAGCGTACTTCTTGCAGGTATCATGGCCTTCGCCATGGCCGCCTGCGGGTCATCCGGCTCGGGCAGCTCGGCAAGCTCGGACAGTTCGGGGAGTGATTCCTCGTCTTCCTCATCGGGAGACACCATAGTCATCGGCTCCATCACTCCCAATACCGGCGGATTCGCCACAGCCGGTCTTGCATGTGTCAACGGCATGGATCTGGCCGTTGAAGAAATCAATGCGGCCGGCGGCATCAACGGCAAACAGGTTGAGATGAAGCATATGGATGACCAGATGGATTCCACCGAGTGTCTGAACGCTTTCAACTCCCTGGTGGCTGACGGGGTCTCCTGTATCGTCGGTTCCCTGGCTTCCTCGAACACTTCCGCCATCACGGACGCGGCAAACGAGGAGGAGACCGTCCTCATTACTCCTGCATCTACAGCAGACTCTATCACGACTGAAGATGACTATGTATTCCGGGCCTGCTATGCGGACTCCTTCCAGGGAGCTATTGCAGCAGCTTATGCCAAGCAGCAGGGCTACACCGATGTCGGCGTTGTCTACTGTGCAGCCGATACCTACTCCAAGGGCCTCTATGACTCCTTCAAGACGGCCTGCGAGAAGTACGGCATCAATATCGCGGCCGAGGAATCCGTAGCTACGATGGACGTTCAGGATTACACGAACCAGTTCACATCCATGGTCAATGCCGGTGTCGAGTTCGTATATGCACCTTTCTACTATGATTCCGTAGGACCGTATGTCATCCCTCAGGCCAGAGCAGCCGGCTACACCGGAATCATCATGGGCGAGGATGGCTACGACGGAACCCAGGGGTACGTAGCAGAAGGCACGGACCTTTCCGTATACAACAACGTCCTCTGGACCAACCACTTCGATCCTTCAGGAACCGAAGGAAAGGTTCCGGCATTCACAAAGGCATATCAGGATAAGTTCGGTGAAGACCCCATTTCCTATGCGGCTCTCGGCTATGACTGCATCTACATGCTGAAGCAGGCCATGGAAAAGGCCGGCTCCGAAGAGGCTTCCGCCGTCCGGGATGCCCTGGCCGATACCTCCGAGGTTTATGACTGCGTCACCGGCAAGTTCAGCCTGGATGAGACCGGTACTCCTGTCAAGGGCGCCGTCATCATCGAGTTCTATGCCGATGGCGACAAGATTTCCACCAAGCTGAAGGATACCGTAGATGAGCTTCCCGACAGCTGAAATTCATAAGTGATAAGGCTGAGAAAAGTCCCTGTTGTCAGCCGTTTTTTCCTCAGACTCCCGCAGGAAGATTCCTGCGGGGGAAAGAGGAAATTTTCAAGTTGTGCTTAAAGGAGGTGAACCGAATGACGACTTTCATTCAGACCTTGATCGTAGGCCTGCGGCTGGGCAGCATGTACGCACTCGTAGCCCTTGGCTACACCATGGTTTACGGTATTATCCGACTTTTGAACTTCGCCCACGGCGATTTCATCATGGTCGGCGGGTACGCCATTATTTTTTCGGTCCCGGCGGTAAAGGCCATGGGACTTCCCATCTGGGTGGCGGTCTTTCCGGCCATCATCGTATGCGCCCTGGTCGGCATGGGCACTGAGCTCGTTGCCTACCGGCCCGTCCGGAAAAACGGGACGGCCATGTCGGCATTGATTACGGCCATTGCCATGAGCCTATTCCTCGAGAACCTGGCCCAGGCCATTCCGGCCATCGGCCCCAACCCCAAGGTGGCAACCCAGATTTTCCCTTCCTCCGGTATCAAAATCGGGAAGGTAACCCTGGATTCCTCTACAATCCTTACCATCATCATCGGCCTCGCGGTCATGCTGGGTCTCTACTTCTTCATCCAGAAGACGAAGATCGGCCGGGCCATGCGATGCGTGTCCGAGGATAAGGAAGCGGCTACCCTGATGGGAATCAACGTAAACAGGACGATTCTGATTACCTTCGGTATCGGGTCCGGCCTCGCCGCTGTGGCCTCGCTCATGTACATATCCGCTTACCCCAAGGTCTTCACGACGCTCGGTGTCATGCTCGGCCTTAAGGCTTTCGTTGCGGCCGTGCTGGGAGGCATCGGCATCATCCCAGGCGCCATGCTGGGCGGAATCGTGATCGGACTCGTTGAGTCCTTCACAATGAGCTACATTTCTTCGAGCCTGTCCGATGCCTTCGTGTTCCTGATCCTGATCGTCGTTCTTCTCATCAAGCCCGCCGGCCTGCTGGGAAAGAACGTCGGTGAGAAAGTCTGAGAGGGGAGGCCGTTATGACACTGAAAAAAATGAATCAGAAGGGCTTCGTGGTAAATACTATTGTACTTGCCTGCCTCTTCTTCCTCCTCGCCCTGCTTTCCAATACGGGAGCGGGAAAGGGAAACTTCTTCCGCCTGGTCCTGACGCCTTCCCTGTGGCAGTGCGGGTACCTGATTATCCTGGCGACTTCATTGAACATGGTCCTCGGCTTCATGGGCCAGCTGTCCCTCTGCCACTGCGCTTTCATGGCCATCGGGGCATATACGGCAGCCCTGATGTCCCTGGCCTTCCAGCGGGCGGGTGTATTTAAGAGTCCCAAGGGAGCGGTCTTCATCCTAATCATGTTTCTGTCCATTCTCTGCGGGGGCCTGCTGGCGGCGGCTTTCGGCTTTATCGTCGGAATTCCGGCCCTGCGGCTGAAAGGCGACTACCTCGCCATCATCACCCTGGGCTTCGGCATGATCATCGTAAACGTCATCAACAACCTTCCTTTCTGCGGGCAGAACGGCCTCGCAGAAGGCTCGGCCGGCTCTTCCCTCTATAAGAACGGTCTCGGCTTCGGCATGAAGACCAAGGTCACCTATCTCTGGGTGGCCATCCTCCTTACGATTCTGGCCGTTGTCATGATGTTTAAGTACGTGCGCTCTAAGTTCGGGCGGGCCATTCAGGCTATCCGGGATGATGAAATCGCAGCAGCGGCGAGCGGAATCAATACGGCCCACTACAAGGTCCTGACCTTTGCCTATTCTGCTTTCTTCGCCGGGATTGCCGGAGGCCTCTATGCCTGCGCCAACGGGTCCATTTCCACCAGTTCCTTCGCTTTCACGAACGGCGGCATATTGAACTCGACCTTCGTCGTCGTCATGGTCGTCCTCGGCGGCATGGGCTCCCTGACAGGCTCCATCGTCGCGGCCGTCCTCATGTTCTTCGTCAACTACGAGATCAAGAACGGGGCCTGGGTAGCCATGCTGCCCTCCGGCATCCAGGGCATTTTCAAGTACCCCATGCTGGTCTACGCCTTCGTCCTGATCGTCGTCATCCTCTTCCGGCCCAAGGGAATTTTCGGTGATTATGAGTTCTCCCTTGTTCACGTGCGGGAGGACCTTGCAAAGCACCGGGCCCTGAAGGCTCAGGAAAAGGCAGAAATGAAGGGAGTGTAAGGCATGACGGAAAAAGAAAGAAATGAAACTCCCGTTCTTGAAACCAGGGGCCTGGGCATTTCCTTTGGTGGCCTGCAGGCCGTATCGGACTTCGACATCAAAATTTATAAGGGTGAGCTCATCGGCCTGATCGGACCCAACGGGGCCGGGAAGACCACGGTCTTCAACATGCTGACCGGGGTATATAAGCCAACGGAAGGCACCGTATATCTCGATGGCAACGCCCTGAACGGGAAGAAGCCCTACGAGTTCGTCTCGGCCGGGGTGGCCCGGACCTTCCAGAATATCCGCCTTTTCAAGGACATGTCCGTCATTGACAATGTCAAAGCGGCCTGCACCAAAGACATTACCTATAACCTCTTCGACGCCACCTTCCAGACGAAAAAGTACTGGGAGGCCGAGCAGGCAGTGGAAGACAGGGCTCATGAACTCCTGAAGATCGTAAACCTCGATGACAAAGCCTCCTGGAAGGCTTCAAACCTCCCCTACGGGGCCCAGCGGAAGCTGGAGATAGCGAGAGCCCTCGGAACCAATATGAAGATTCTTCTTCTCGACGAGCCGGCGGCCGGCATGAACCCCACCGAGACCGATGAGCTTTTGTCCTGCATCAATACGATCCGGGAGAAGTTTGGCATTGCCATACTATTAATAGAGCACGACATGTCCCTGGTCATGAAGGTGTGCGAGCGCATCAAGGTCATCGACTACGGACAGACCATCGCCTACGGACTTCCGGAAGAGATAGCCAACGACAAGCGGGTCATTGCAGCCTATCTCGGCACATAAGGAGGAGAGACTTATGCTGGAAGTGAAAAATCTGAATGTTTTTTACGGCGCCATTCACGCCATCAAGGGCATTTCCTTCACGGTCAACGACGGGGAACTGATTTCCCTGATCGGGGCCAACGGGGCCGGGAAGACCACGACCCTGCATACGATTTCCGGCCTCATAAAGGCCAAGAGCGGGGAAATCCTTCTCGACGGAAAGAATATCCAGAAGGTACCGCCCCATACCCTGATCGATCTGGGCATAGCCCATGTGCCTGAAGGCCGGCATGTCTTTGCCCGCATGAGCGTGGAAGAGAACCTGAAGATGGGGGCCTACACCATGTCGAACCAGAAGAAGATTCAGGAGAACCTTGACAAGGTATATAAGCTCTTCCCCCGCCTGAAGGAGCGGAAAAAACAGCTGGCCGGCACCATGTCCGGCGGCGAGCAGCAGATGCTGGCCACGGCTCGGGCCCTGATGACGGACCCGAAGATCGTCCTCATGGATGAGCCCTCCATGGGCCTGTCCCCCCTGCTGGTAAAGGAGATTTTCGACATCATAAGGACCCTGCATGAAAACGGCAGCACGATACTTCTGGTCGAGCAGAATGCCAAGATGGCCCTGGGTGTCGCGGACCGGGCCTACGTGCTGGAGACCGGAAAGATATCCATGGAGGGCACGGCAAAAGACCTCCTGAACGATGAACGGGTCAAGAAGGCCTATCTGGGAGCCTGAGAGAGGAGAGTATTATGGCTGCAGCAAATTTTGTGATTACGATTGCCCGGGAGAAGGGCAGCGGAGGCAATCATATTGCCAGGGTTCTTTCGGATGACCTGCAGATTCCCTACTACGACCGGGACCTTCTGAGGCGGGCTTCCGAGGTGTCCGGCATCAACGAGACCCTCTTCGGCCGGGCCGATGAGCGAATCGGTTTCCGGGAGATGATGAGCGCGGCTCAGAACGTCTATACGGGCGAAGTCCTTCCACCGGATTCCAACGACTTCGTTTCGACGAAGAACCTCTTTGCCTTCCAGGCCAAGGTCATCAAGGAGATGGCGAAAACCGAGTCCTGCATTATCATCGGCCGCTGTGCCGACTTCCTCCTTTCCGACTATCCCAATGTCTTTCGGGTCTTTCTCCATGCTCCGCTGGAATTTCGGAAGGCCCGGGTCAAGGCGGACAACGAGACCTTTTCCGACCGGGAGGTCATGAAGCGGATTCACGACTGCGACAAGCGGAGAGGGGATTACTACAAGTACTATACCGGCGACAACTGGTTCGATGCCCGTCACTTCGACGTCTCCCTGGATACCTCCATCCTGGGCGTTGACGAGACGGCAAAGTACATTGAAAAGCTCCTCCCCATGTTCACAGGGAAAGGGGCATGATCCTTGCAGGGGTCGTTTGTGAAGACTTATGACTAATGAAAACCGCGGGGAGAGGGCAAAGCGCAGCCCTTCCGCGGAAAGCTGCGAATCGAGGTATCCTTTTTATGACAAGAAAACTCGAGGTTTCAGAGCTTGCAAAGAATTATCCGGAATCGGATATCCGGAAGATGTTTGAATACGCCCGGGAGAATCCGGACATCATCAATATGAGTGCCGGGGATCCGAACTTTGAGACGCCCCAGTATGTGAAAGAGGCGGCAAAAAAGGCCATAGATGAGGGCTACACCCATTACTGCCCGACCCTGGGCATCCCGGAGCTTCGGTCAGCCATCGCCGACATGTATTCCCCCCTCTGGCCCGGTCTTCAGATGCACAATGTGGCCATCGGAGTCGGAGCCCTTGAATCCATGACCCTGGCCCTTTTGGCCGTTTTGGACAAGGGGGATGAGGTCCTGCTTCCGGAACCCTATTTCACCAACTACCTGGGCCAGATTATGATCGCCGGAGGCGTTCCGGTCACGGTGCCGGTCAGTGAGGAGAAGGACTACATCGTGCAGGTGGAGGACCTGGAAAAGGCCCTTTCGGACCGGACCAAGGTCATCATTATTAATTCCCCGAACAATCCCGTCGGCAGCGTGATGAAGAAGGAAGATATTCTGGCGGTCGCGGATTTTGCCAAAAAGCACGACCTCTTCATCTTTTCGGACGAGCCCTATGACAAGATTGTCTTCGGCGACGACTTCTTTTCCTTTGCCAATGTGGAAGAGGTCCGGGACCGATTATTTTTGTTTAACAGTTTTTCCAAGGCCTATGCCATGACGGGCTGGCGCCTGGGCTATTGTATCTTCGACGCAAAGTTCGAATCCTACATCAGCCACATCCAGGAAGGCATGGTTTCCTGTGTCAACACCTTCATCCAGTATGCGGCTCTGGCCGCCCTTAAGGGCCCGCGGAACGAACAGAAGGCCATGGTAGCCGAATATGAAAAGCGGAGGGATATTGCCGTGGCCGGCTTCAATGCCATTCCCGGAATCTCCTGCAAGAATTTCACGGGCAGCTTCTATGCCTTCCTGAATATCAAAGCCTTCGGTAAGTCCTCGAGCGACTTCGCCTGGGAGCTTTGCAAGAATGCCCGGGTATCGACGGTTCCCGGGACGGCCTTCGGGGATTCGGGCGAAGGCTATATCCGTCTGGCCCTGACGACATCGGCAGAGGATCTCAAAGAAGCCATCCGCCGTATTGATTCCTACGTCCGAAAGGCTTATCCTGATGTCGTATGAATAATGTAAGGCCGGAAGTCCTCCTGTTTTTTCAAAGTAAGGCGGGCCGCCGGAAGAAATCTTCAGGAATCAGGTGCATGAATGAAATTATTCTTCTATCAGTTCCGGGACTATGAGGAACTGGAATTTTGCGAGAAGTACAGCAAGGCATACGGAATCGAGTACGGGACGACGCCCCTCTACCCTTCGGTGGAAACGGCGGATCTGTGCAGAGGCTATGATGCGGTGTCGGTCAATCCTTCGGACATGTCGGCTCCGGTCCTTGAAAAGATGCATGCGGCCGGGGTGAAATATATCTGCGGCCGTTCCATCGGCTACGACCACATAGATCTGGCCGCAGCAAAGCGGCTGGGCATGCGGGTCTCGAATGCATCCTATCCTCCGGAGGCCGTGGCGAACTACGCCATCACCCTCATGCTGATGTGCCTTCG
>ONBT01000014.1 GCA_900316075.1 uncultured Lachnospiraceae bacterium
GCGCGGGCCCTGTCATTTTTGTTCTACAGCTATTTAAACTGCCGGCACCTTGAGGAGGTCGGAAAACGTCTTTATCGGAAAATCCGTCTTCCCGTACCCAGCGGCCTCGCCGATGCCGACGGCAGTCATGCCGCCGGACCTGGCCGCATCAATGCCGGCGTGGGCGTCCTCGACTACAATGCAGTTTTCCGGGGATTCCCCCAGGAATTCCGCGGCCTTCAAAAAGACCTCCGGATCCGGCTTGGACCTTGTGATATTGGTCCCGTCGGAAACAGCGTCGAAGTAGTCCCCCATGCCGACCTGCTCCAGGATGAACTTCGTATTCTTCGAAGAGGAACCGATGGCAAGCTTATGACCCCGCAGGCGGAGTTCATCCAGGGTCGAACGAACTTCATCGCTCATGTCGGAAGGTCCCATCGTAGCCAGCAGCTCCCGATAGGTATTGTTCTTCTCCTCCATCAGGGCATCTTTATCTTCCTGCGTGAGGGGAACGCCTTCATAGCGCTCAAGGATGATTTCCAGGCTGTCTGCCCGGCTCACTCCCCGGAGGCGGTTATTGATGGTCTCGTCAAAGTAGATGCCCATGCGGTCGGCCATGGCCTTCCAGGCCTGATAGTGAAACTTGTCCGTAAAGACCAGGACCCCGTCCAGGTCAAATATGAATGCTTTCATCTTAGATTCCTTCCACGACTTCCCCTTCCGTGATTCCGGCGCCATTAAAGGCGTCAATACGGAAGCAGTATTTCTTTCCCTTCACGAGAGCCCCGATTTTCTGGACCAGCTGCTGCCCGTCCGTATAGCGGATGTCCTTCGAAAAAATCATGTAGGAGTGATAGAGCTTGTCCGGAGCATTTCCCCAGAGGATGTTGTACCCTACAGCGTCTCCACGGTCTGCAATCCGGCAGAGGACGTCCCGGTCTCCGACCCGCTCGAAGGTCCCTTCGGCCCTCGCAGGGAGCGGCTCGGGCCGGTGCCCGAAAATCCGAAGTCCGCTGACACAGGCCGCCTGCCCGAAGGGCAGTTCATGGATGATGAGCTTCAGAAAGCGAAGCTCCTCTCCATTTCCCTCATTTACAAGAACAAAGTCATGGGGCAGGCTGGTCTCCGCCTGGCTCTTGTCGCAGATGGTGAAAAACTCCTTCCCGTCCCGGGACCCGAGCAGGCTCCAGCGGGTGAAGTGGCGCTCCGTATCGATGTGGCGGTTTTCAATCAGGGTATCCTCTGCTGGGAAGGGTATGTCGGGCTTGTCATCCGCGAAGTTGATCTGGACGGCATTTACCGTAGAGCCCTCCGGAAGTTCGGCCTCGAGCCACTCTCCGGGCTCCCTGCTTCCCGCCTTCCACCAGGTCCGGACATTTTCCTCGCCCGCACGGGAAGGAGCATAGTCGATTGTCACATCCTTCCGGCCCCGCAGAGACGGTGTCTCCTGCCTGATGAAATCCGCATAGTCGGACTCTCCTGCTGCCGTCGAAGAAGCCCTGTACTTCGCCAGGGGGCTCAAAAGCATCCACTTGGGCTTAGCAAAAGGGTCCTGACGCAAATCATCGAGATCCTGCGGCCAGTCTCCGTAGCGCTGATTGCAGAAGATGTTTCCCGCCTCGTCGAAGCCCGCGGGCCAGAGACCGACCCGCCGTTCCATGGAGTCGTTTAAGGAAATCCGCATGGTCGCCGTATGCCACCAGGCCCCTTCGGAGTCCTCCAGGGTCGACCCGTGGCCGGCTCCCGGAATGAAGCCGCCCGGCTTATAAGAATAGGGCGCGTTTTCCGCCGGTGCGAAGGGACCGAGGGGGGAATCTGAGACGTACACAGCATCCCCATAAACATTGATCTCAGCGGCAGGAAATGCGTGCTGCAGGTAGTACTTCCCTGCGTGCTTGGTCATCCAGGCCCCTTCGATGAAGGGCATGGCCGACTGGAACTGCCTTAAGAGTGCAAGCTCCGCCTCCGGAAGGTCTTCCGCCTTCTTCCCCTGCAGGGCCAGGAAGGCGTCGACGGCCGCGTCAATCTCTCCGGGCGTCCGGGGCTCGATGGAATTATCCTCCCCGATGCGCTCGTAGCCATTGACCTTGGGATTCCCGGAAATCAGGACCTTCTTCTCTCCAATCTGATGAAAAGTCTCCGGGTCCAGCTCCACGCCCCAGATGGGAGTGGCATTCGAGCAGCCCCAGTAGAAGTAGCATCTTCCGTCGTCGTCCACGAAGAAATTCGGGTCCCAGAAGTCGAAGGTCCCGGGAATCCGCTCGTATGGGCCATTTATCGGGTCTTTGGTCCGGTAAAAGTCACATATCTCTCCCCGCTTGGACGCAGAGAAAATAATATAGTCCCCCAGGACCCGTACGTCCGGAGCGTAGTCGTAAAGCGGCAGGTCGTCCGGAAGCGGATACTCCTCCCATTCACAGAGGTCCTCCGAGACCCAGACGGCCCGGGTCATGGAAGCAAACATATAGTACTTTCCCTGAAAAGAAATCAGAGAAGGATCCGCCGCCTCCCTTGAGATATGGTGGCTGCCGTCCAGAAAGTTTCGGATGAACTGGTACTTATAGGGTACGTTTAAGGGATTGCAGAAAATCCGGGCCATGGAATTCTCCTTTTGAAAAATGGGGCTGTGAAGACCACAGCCCCGTACGCTCATTATTGTTTTACATTATTCCTGTGCTTCTTTTGCCGCATGCTCAGCTGCCATCTTCTCTTTCATGGCTGCGATTTCAGGCGCATACTTCTTCAGGGGATAGAAGACGATGAGAATAATAATCGCGATGGAAACCAGAGCGGGCACCAGGAAGCGGACCGCATTC
Source organism: uncultured Lachnospiraceae bacterium (assembly GCA_900316075.1). GTDB lineage: Bacteria > Bacillota > Clostridia > Lachnospirales > Lachnospiraceae > RUG306. The sequence goes on from ONBT01000014.1 coordinate 2,796, forward strand.
ACGGCTTCGACGGTCTCCGCCGTCTGGCCGAAGGGGCCGTTTTGCGCATTGAAGCCGAAGATTGCGAGGATGGCGAGAAGGCCTGAGTTTACGACCGTGTTGCCGCACTTCTGGGCAAAGCCCTTGACGGAAGAGATAATGCCGTTTAACTGCTTTCCTTCCTTCAGCATAATGAAGTCGATGGTGTCGTTGACCAGGACGTTCACCAGAGCATTTACCATGGCGCCGACCAGGGTCGCAATGAAGGACAGTACCAGGCAGAAGATCCAGTTGTTTCTTCCGAAGAAGAAGAGGACGAGGTAGCAGGCCACGGTCAGAACCTGGGATACGAGCAGGGCCCGGTAGCCGGTCTTGAAGACCTTGAGGAAGACGGGCATGAAGACCACCATGGAGAAGAGGGCTCCGAAGGAAACGGCTCCCATGTAGGTGGAAATCGTCCCCTGGATACCGGCGCCGATGGCGTCCTCTCCGGCCGTCAGGTCAACCCGCTTCGCGCACCAGATGTACTGGGCATAGTAAACGCTTGATGCAAACATGAAGCCATAGGAAACGGAAGCCAGAACCCAGACAATCATGACAGGATAAACCTGAGGGTGACGGAAGACGTACTTGAGCTGCTTGAAAGGATTCTCTCTCGAAACTTCCTGCAGGTACTTCTCCTTGCCGGTCTTGAAAAGGCCCCAGAAAGAGATGATGGCCAGGACGCCGTAGAGGATCATCAGGTTCCGGTAATTGCCGAAGACCGCTACCAGCTGGGGGGTCCATGTCGAAGCCACTGTGAAGGCTACCGCGCAGACGCCGGCGCCCATGGCGATGATCTTGTTCCGCTCCTGGTCGTTCAATGTAGCGGCCGGCAGAATCGCCATCTGGGGCATCGTGTAGGCCGTCACAATCATGCCGTAAAGCATATAGGTAATGAGGACGTAAGCGAATGTGGCCCCGTAGGACGAAAGGCCCGGATTCGTGAACAATAGAATCGCGTCAAAAAACAGCAGGATCGGGGTGAATGTGAAGTAAATCCGGTAGCGACCCCACTTGGACCTCGTATTGTCCGCGAGGACGCCCATCAGGGGGTCATTGATTGCGTCCCAGAGGGAGCAGATCAGCATGATGACGGAGAGGGAGGCCGCTGTAAGCCCCAGGTTCTCCTGAACGAAAATGGAATAATAGCTTGAAATCGTCGCAGCGATGGCCATGGCCCCGCCGTTTACGGATGTGGCGTGGAACCACTTAAAGGCCCGGCTGGTCTCTTCCTTGGGCTGGGCTTTCATTGCTGCAGCCGCCGTTACATCTGCCATAATATTTTTTACCTCCAAAAATACTCCCCCGGATACCCCCTTTTGAAAAGACATCCGGAAAATCAAAAATACCCGGGGCGGCTCCCCTGCCGCCCTTAACTGTCCTTATATTACTTTCTAAAGAGTTTCTAAACAATGTAGGGCATTTTTCAAAACCCGACATTTTTTCATATTTGTGGTATAGTGGGGGTGAAAGGAGACTGGCACTATGGCTCTCTACACGACCTACGGCGATATACAGAAATTCATGGCGAACTACTACAAGAGGACCGGCTCCGGCCTCCAGTTCAACGAGGCCGCCGAGCGCATGGCGGCAGCCGGAAAGCTTTCCGAGGAGGAGCCTCCCTTCGACCCCGGTCTCGATTACTACAGCCTTTCCGATGTGGAATTCGATAAAGCCGTGGACAGTTTCCCCATGACTTTGGGGCCCAGCCTCTATCAGCCCGAAATGAGCCGGGAGGTGGCCGAGGACAAGATGATTCCCTACCGGACTGACGTCTTCACCATCCGTCATCCCCGATATACCCGGGCCTACACCCACCGGCACAATTATTTCGAGGTGGATGTGGTGGTAAAGGGCCACGGCCTTTTCTACTTCGAAGAGGAGGCGCCCCGGGAACTGAAGGAAGGAGAAATTGTCATTGTGGCCCCGGACTCCACCCACGACTTTCTGCTAGATGACGACTCCATCGTCTTCTGTATCTGCATCCGGGCCTCCACATTTGATACGTCTTTCTTCTCCCTGATGGCAAGACAGGACCTCCTGTCCTTCTTCTTCCGCCAGACCTTAAGGGGCGGCAGCGACAAGGCCAACTACCTCCTCTTCTACACCGGAGGAAACAAAAAGCTCATCTACTACTGCCGCAGCCTTTTGATTGAAAGCCAGAAGGCGGACCCCTATTCCTCAACCTGCGCCGTCTCCTATGTGAACCTCTTTTTCTCAGAGCTCCTCAGAGGCTACTCGAAGACCATCCGCTATTATAATTACGAGGGGGACGCTGACTTCACCCTGATTCTCCAGTACGTCCAGCACAACTACCAGACCCTGACTCTGAAGTCCCTGGCGGAATTCTTCCACTACAGCGAGCCCCATCTCTGCAGCCTCATCAAGGAGAACACCGGCAGCAACCTCACGGACCTGGTCCGCCGCCTCCGCATGCGGGACGCCGTCCACTACCTCATCGATACGGACATCAAGGTCAGCGAGATTGCGGAAATCGTCGGATATAATTCCTCCGACCACTTCTCCCGGGTCTTCCGCAGCGAATACCACATGTCCCCCCGGGCCTACCGGGAAAAGAACAAGGCCGCCCAGGCCTTCATACCTTTTTCAACAGAATAATATAAACCGCCGGCCTGTTCCTCTGCCGGAAAAAGCCCGGAAGCAGCGCGCTTCCGGGCTTTTTCAGTGAATCCGTATCGTTACGAAGCAGCAGCTTTTTCTGGCTGCTTTCCATTTTCTTTTTCAGAGGTCCGTTCCGAAGGTCCCGCAGAAGGGGTCCACCGGGCTGACTCCCTTGAACTCGCTCCTTCCGACAAGCTTCTCCACCACGGCTTCCACTGTCTCCGCATTCGGGGTGTAGGCATTGATATAAGTCTTCACCATGGGCACGTCATAGAGGTGGTAGGGGTTGGCGAAGGAAATGAAAATTGCCGGAATGTCGTTTAAAAACCAGGGGGCATCGGCCGCCATCAGGGGCATGAAGTCCACCCGACGGACGACATGGTTCGAAGCCGTGTCGTAGTTGGCCGCATAGATAGCCAGGTCAAACTTTGCTTTGAGGTCACTTACTCCCTCTTCAAACATCTCATGAAAGTCGGGCTTGTTCTGGTCATAGACCGTGACTTCAAAGCCCTCTTTTTCGAGCAGGACCTGCAGGGAGTGGACAGCCGATTCCGCGTCCGTCATGGCTCCTCCCGTCCGGTCCTCCATATAGTAGAGGCGGACCCGCCTGGTCTTTTCGGGCGAGATGGGAAGGATATTTTCCTTGCTTTTGACCAGGGTCACGGCCTGATCTGCACACTCTCTCGTCCATTCCCGGTGCTCTTTGCAGCTGATTACATCCATGTCCTCCGGCCCGGGCACCAGCGTTCCTTCTTCCTTCTTTTCGAAGAGGCCCATGGCTTCCTTCATGGCCAGAATCCGATAGACGGCCTCGTCCAGGCGCTCCATAGCTAGGGTCCCGTTTTCCAGGGCCTCATGCACTGCCTCGTAGTCCTCATCAATATTCTTGTTAAAGAGTATCATGTCACAGCCGGAAGCGATTGCGGCGGGAACGGCCTGCTTTCTCGGAAGGACTGCATTGAAGCCGATCATGGGAGTCGCGTCCGTGACAATCATCCCGTTGAAGCCCAGTTTCTTCCGAAGGAGCCCCTGCAGGATTTCCGGAGAAAGGGTGGCCGGCCGGATGTCCTGGTCCTTGATTTCCGGGTTGAAATACCGGGTATAGGCCGGCTGCAGGATGTGGCCCACCATGATGGAAAGGACACCGGATTCGATGACCTCTTTCCAGATTTTTCCGTAGGTCCCGTCATACTCTTCGACGGACAGGGTGTTGACGGAAGGAAGGAGATGCTGGTCCCGGTCATCCACCCCGTCCCCGGGGAAGTGCTTGGCCGCTGCGGCGATGCCGTATTCAGAAAGGCCTTTAAGCTGCTCCTTCACATTGGCAATCACCCTGTCCGGATTTCTTCCGAAGGAGCGGACATTGATGATGGGATTTTTGAAATTGATGTCCGGGTCGCAGATGGGGGCAAAGGACCAGTTGCAGCCGACGGCCGCCGCCTCCCGGCCGGAGATGACGCCCAGGCGGTAGGCATACTTCGTATCCCCGGTTGCTCCGACCTCCATGGGCCTTGCATAGTAGGTTCCGTCCGAAACGATGCCATTGCCGCCGGACTCGAGATTTGCCGCCGTAAGAAGGGGAATCGGGCTCGCTTCCTGCAGGGCTCCGATGGCCTTTCGAATCTCCTTTGAAGGTCCCGGCCGGTACATGATTCCGCCGGGCATATACTTCCCCGCAAAGGCTGAAAGCTTGTCCTCCTCGAAGTCATTTACTATGGGGCAGAAGACCTGGCCCACCTTCTCCTCCGTATTCATAGCGGACAGCCGCTCTTCCACCTTCTCTGCCTGCCCTGCCGTCAGGTTAAACGGCTTTTTTGTAATATCAATATCTGCAATCATGCTGCACGTTCCTTCTTAATACTGCTTCCACGCCATACGCAAAAACTTTGTTCCGGAATTTCTTCCTTTCCCAGGCCCACTTCTCAGACGGTAATTTCTGCAGAAAGTCCGTCGTCGCTCTGCACGCTGACCTTCACCTGCTGCCCTTCCGTCCGCCGGATCACGGCCAGGGCCCGGCCGTTCCAGGTCTTTGAATGGTCCGTGAAGAAGGGCTCCTCGTATCTGGGATTGCCCGTGGTGAAGCCCAGGAGCTGTCCGCCTGTGACGGACACTCTCAGGGTCCCGTCGTAGGCCGTAAAAATATTCCCGTCTCCATCCATGACCTCTGCCGATATGAAGACCAGTTCTTTTCCGCTGTCCTCATTCGTGAGAAAAATTTTCTCCGGACCGGCTGATGTTTTGAGAACCGCCTCGGAAATGGCCTGTCCGTCATGCATGGACACGGCTTTGAGTTCTCCCGGCGTGTATACCGTTTCAAAGAGAACCCGGTGCTCATCTCCTGCTGCCTGCCGGCCAATCTCTTTTCCATTGGCATAGAGGATGACTTCATCGCCTGCCGTATAGACTTCCACAGTCACGGGCTTTCCTTCCTGCCCCGGCCAAGTCCAGGAGGAGACGGCATCAGAAAGGGGCCAGGGGGTCTTAAAGACCTGCGCCCCGTGAAAGGCAGGATTCTGCACCCCGATATAGGTTTCCGTCGTCTGCCCGAAAACGAGCTCCCTGAGATAGGACATAGGCCGGCGGAAGCCTGTGATATCGATATCTCCATCATAGGAAAGCATGGCGGGCCAGGCTGCGTCGAAACCGCCCTCGGTCGGCGTATGGCCGACAATGCCAAGACCGGCCTCTCCGATATAGTCCCAGCCGGTCCAGGTGAAATCCCCGATGACATTAGGGCAATGAAGGATGGTCTTCCAGTTCTTTGCTATGGCCGGCGGGTAGGTCTCGCTGCCGACGATGACCCGGTTGGGATAAGTCACCCGGTCTTCCTCATAGCGGGAATCCATGTAGTTATAACCGACGACATCCAGGAAGGAATCCGCCATCTCCAGCCGCTCCGAAATGGCCGGGTGGCGGACGATTTCACCCATGTGGGCATCCATGGCCCCCATGAAATCATTGACGTTGCCACCCTCGGGGGCACTATTTGCCGCGGCCAGAACGTCTCTCATGATTTCGCCCATCCGGTCCCCGGCGGCGAAGACCCCGTTGATTCCGGCCGTCACGGGCCTGGTCGGGTCGAGGCTTCTTACCAGGGCGCTGAGGGCCGCCCCGGTCTTCGCCCCGGCCGGAGTTCCGATTTCAGGGATCTCATTTCCGATGGAATAGAGGATGACGGACGGGTGATTGATGTCCTTCTTTACCATGGCAGCAAGGTCGCCCTTCCAGGAGTCCTCGAATGAAACGCCATAGTCAAAGTCCCCCTTGAGCCGGGTCCACATGTCGGAAAACTCGTCCATCACATACATGCCAAGCTCGTCGCAGGCCCTTAAGAGTTCCCCGGAAGCAGGATTATGGGCCATGCGGATGGCGTTAAAACCGGCCGCCTTCAGTCTCTTCACCTTCCGATAGGCAGCGTCATAATATTCCGCCGCCCCGATGGGGCCGTTGTCGTGGTGGATGCAGGCTCCCCGGAGCTTGACTGTCTCCCCGTTCACCCGCAGGCCATTTTCGCTGTCCACGGAAAGGGTCCGGACGCCGAAAATGCCTTCGGTAGAATCCACAAGGGTCTCATCCTCTTTTAGTACAGTCTCACAGGTGTAAAGAGCCGGATTTTCTGCCGACCAGGCCTGGATATCTGAAAGGCGGATCCGCTGGCTTACCATCCGCTCTTCCCCTCCGAAAAGGACAAGGCGGGTAACTTCCCGGCCGACGGTCTTCCCCTTCCCATCGGTGACCGTAGTCAAAAGAAGGAGAGGACGACGGAGGGGCTCTGCATTAGTAATATCCGTTTCCACGCGGACCGTGGCCCGGCCGCCGTCGATGGCTTCGGTAAAGGTCCGTACGCCCCGGGGCGGGATATAGGTCTTGCCGGAGGAAAGAATGTATACATTCCGATAGATGCCCGAACCCGGATACCAGCGGCTGTTCTTTGGCGTACAGTTTCGGACCTCGACCCGAATCGAGTTTTCTTCCCCGTACCGGAGATAGTCATCCAGCGATACAAAAAACTCCGTGTAGCCGTTCAGTTCACGCCCGGCCTCCTGCTCGTTCACGTAGACCAGGGCGTTCATGTAAACCCCGCCGAAAGCCAGGACCAGGTGCTCGTTTCGCTGTTCTTCCGAGACAAAAAGCTTCTTTTCATAGACGTAGTTTCCCCCGTCGTAGAAGCCTGTATTCGTCCCGTTTGCGCTGTCCTCATGGGGAAGGCGCTCCATCATGGCGTCGTGGGGCAGGTCCACACTCTTCGCGTTTTCCGGCACCGACCAGACCAGGGCGAAGGAGTCCCTGTCCTCCCAGAATTTCCAGTCCTTGTTGAAGTTTTCTGCTTTCATGAAAATCGTCCTGTTCTATCGGCTGCCATAAGAGGCAGCGTTTTTGTATACATTTTTGCGTGATACGTTTATGTATTGTCGTGTAGCTTCATGCTATTCACTTCGCAGCATTGTCCTTCGGCTCAGCCTTCCGGATACCAGGTCAACTCTCCGAGCTCCTGCATTGCCTTTTCAAAGGCCGCCGGTTCGATACCCAGGAAGCCGAAATTCTTCAGGACAGGCAGGGGAACGAAAGAAAACTCCGGGTCCTCCGCCAGCGCGATCCCGTAGAGGGAAGGCAGTTGCTTCTGCAGGATTTCCAGGGCTTCCGGGAAAGCCTTCAGGTCATGAAGGGTGGTGCCTTCTGAAAGAACCTTCCGGTAATCGCGGACCGGCTCGTACTCATAATCATAGGTTCCGGCCGTCAGGATGAATTCTTCTTTCCCGCTTTCCGGCAGGGTCACAAAGGCCCTGGCCCCGAAGGGAACCTCGATGTGGACGGAAAGCTTCCCGTTTTTCATTATTCTCGTATTCACAACGTAGCGGCCGCTGACCGAGTCGTATGTGCAAAAAACCTCAGGCAGGCGGATGTCCAGATGGGGCGCGATAACTGCTTCCGCAAAGCCCGCCGTCTTCGGCCGAAGGCCTGCGGCATAGGCGTAGACAAACTCCATGACTGAGCCGTAGGAATAGTGGTTCAGGGAGTTCATCCCGGTCGGGCTCATGGAGCCGTCGGGCATGACGGAATTCCACCGCTCCCAGACCGTCGTGGCCCCCATATTCACGGCGTAGAGCCAGCCCGGGTAGTCCTCGTTCAAAAGCAGGTCGTAGGCCTCCCGGAACATCCCGTTCTCGCCCAGAACCGTGAGGAAAATCGGAGCGCCCGCAAAACCGCAGCGAATCTTCATCCGGTCCTTTTTGAGGCGGTCCCGGAAACCCCTGATGAGCTTTTCCCTGTCGCGGAAAATCCCGTATTTCAGGGCAATGATGTAGGAGGCCTGGGTGTCCGCCGCGAGCCGCCCGTTCGGCGTCACGTACTCGGACAGGACCGCGTCCTTTATGGCCTCCGCCAGTTGAGAATAATGTAAGGCCTCCGCCTCGTAATCGGGCGTTTCTCTTGCAGATATATCTCCATTTTCCGGGACGGGCCCGCCAGCCCTCTGCCCTGCAGTTTTCACATCATTTCTGCCGCTTCCCCTGCTGTGCGCAAGAATTCGAACCGCCTCGGCTACAAGGGCTGCCGAATGATAATAGTATACGCTGGCCACGAAGGCGTCTTCGGTCCCTCCCTTGAAGGAGTTTTCCGTCGCCCCGTCAAGGCCCAGCCAATCCCCGAACTGGAAGCCGAAGTCCCAGAGACGGGTCTTCTTCCCTCCGTGGTTTTCCCCGTCCGCCCGGTCGATGTAGTCGACCCAGGCCTTCATCATGGGATAATACCGGGCCAGGTCCTTTTGCGACGCAAACATGCGGTAAAGGGTATCCGGCATCATGGTCGCCACATCTCCCCAGACCGCCGTGCAATCCTTCTTGTGCCCGATATTCGGAATGTAGTTGGGAATTCCGCCGTCGAGCTTCTTCTGCTCCCAGGAGAGGTCGCATAAAAACTTCCGGAAGAAGGCCCGGGTATCCATATGATAGGAAGCCGTCGGGGCAAAGACATTGGCATCGCCGGTCCAGCCCAGGCGCTCATTCCGCTGGGGGCAGTCCGTCGGCAGATCGATGAAGTTCGACTTCTGGCCCCAGAGGGTGTTTTCAATCAGGCGGTTTACCTTGGCATTATTCGTCTTGAGGAAACCCGTCTGCGTGAGGTCCGAGTAGAGGACCGGGGCCCGGAAGGCCTCCGGAGAGACCTTTCCCGGCCAGCCCGTCGCCCGGACATAGCGGAATCCATAGTAGGTGAAGTGCTGGGAAACAGTCTCCGCCCGGCCGTCAGAAATGTATACAAATTTCGACTCGGCCTCCCGGTAATTGTCCCGGTAGAAATTTCCTTCCTGCAGAATTTCTCCGAACTCGAATGTAAGGACGGTCCCGGCTTTCATTCCAGCCGGAATGTCGACCTCCAGAAGGCCCGCGTGGTTCTGTCCGAAGTCCAGGACCGTCTCGCCAGCGGGCGTCGTAATGACTTCCCGTACATTCAATACTTCATGCGTCCGGATATAGGGAGACACCCGGTCCTGAAGATGCGAAAGGGCAAGGGCTGCTGTGCCGGGCTCCTGCTCAGGGGGAATGACAACTGCAGGCTTTCTCACACCTTCAGTCACATTTTCAGCCGCCTGCTGCCCCGCCTTATCTCCCTTGTTTACAGCAGACTTCTGGTCCAATGCCCCTCTGCCATTTTCTGCAATCTCAGCGGCCCCGGCAGGAAAATCGGTTGGCAGGCATAGGCCGGCTGCCCGGTCAATTACTTCTCCGAAATAGATGCCGGATTCCGTGATGGCGGAAGGAGTATATGTGAAGGAGTCATCTGTCGCAATGACCTCGTGCCGGCCGTCTTCGTAGTCGATATGAAGTTCCCCGATGACAGCCATCCGGTCCCCGAAGTTTTCCTTTTGTCCCTCCAGACCGAAGGTCCCCATGTACCAGCCTTTGCCGAGGAGGAAGGACAGGGTGTTCTCCCCCTCCTTCAGGTTTTCTGCAGCAAATGTGATGACCTGAATATAGTCTTCATAAGAAGTGCAGCCGGGAAGCAAATACTCGTCTCCCAGCTTCTCCCCGTTCATATAGGCTTCGAAAAGGCCGACACCGGCCGCATAGAGACGGGCCCGCTTCACGGGACCGTTCACGGAAAAAGTCTTTGAAATCAGGGGATGAATGTCCTCTCCCTTTTCCGGTCCGATCCAAACCGCCTTCCAGGGCTCATCCATTTTCCCGGTCTCAAAAAAGGTCTTCCCTGTGCAGGAGTCCCCGGCATCCCCGGTGACAGCCACCCGGACGAAATAACGGGTACGGGGACTCATCTCAAAGTTCAGAATCTCCTCCGCCAGGTTCAGGGCAGGAGCCTTCTTTTCATATACGATATCCGAGAAATTTTCATCCCTTGCGACTATGATTTCTCCGGCAGCAAAATCCCTGCTCTCCGTCCCTTCCACCGTTAAGGACAGGGATGGACCTTGCGCAGTAGAAGAAGGCGTCGGGCCCTGCGCTGCAGTGAACGGAGCCCGGCCCTGCGCTGCAAAGGAATGACCCGCACTCTCCGGACCCGGACCCTTCGCCGAAAAGCCAAGCGGCTCTTTCCCCCCGTCAATTTTCATATTTGAAATCAGCATGGCAGCCTCCTGAAGCGACTTCTATTTCACTATCTGCCCTGCATTATACTCGCGCAGCCCCGCCGAGACCATGTAGCGTTTTTCCCCCGGTCCGACATTTTTTAAGACATGTACATTCGTAGGTGATTTTTGCATTCAGCGCACACAAAAAGGACCGCCGCGGCAGTCCTTTCAATTCACCTTAACGAGGTGACATTTATGGCAAACAAAATTGATGGGTCTTTTCTTGAACAAGCCTATTCTTCTACGGCATTGCAGTACTTCCTCAGCGGGCACTCCGCACACTTGGGGTTCCGGGCGAAGCAGATTTCCCGGCCGAAGGTGATGATGTGGAGGTTCCAGAGAATCCAATGGTCCTGCGGCAGTTCCTTCATCAAATCTTCTTCGATTTTCACAGGGTCGGTATTTTCCGTCAGGCCCAGCTTCTTGGAAATCCGCTTGACGTGGGTGTCGACAACTATAGACGGAATATTGTATACATTCCCACGGACCACGTTTGCGGTCTTCCGCCCCACGCCGGGCAGGCTGGTAAGCTCGTCAATGTCCGAAGGAACCTCCCCGTCGAAGCGGTCAAGAAGGGCCCGGGCGCAGGCGATGATGTTCTTTGCCTTGTTGTGGTAGAAGCCCGTGGACTTGATATCCTGCTCCATTTCGTGCAGGTCTGCGTTGGCAAAAGCTTCAAGATTTGTATACTTTTTGTAGAGGTCCTTCGTCACCAGGTTCACCCGGGCGTCCGTACACTGGGCCGAGAGAATCGTCGCAAACAGAAGCTGCCAGGCGTTGCCATAGTCCAGCGTCGCCCCGGCATCCGTCCCGTAGCGCTCGTCGAGGATTGCAAGAATTTCTTTTGTTCTTTTCTTCACCATTTCTGCCTCTAATTCATTAGCAAGAGAGAAAAAACTGTCATTTTCACAAATCTTTCTCCCTTTTGACATTCTCAACTCAGCTGCCTTTTGCAAAAAAAGAGAAGACCTTTGTGTTTTTTCAAATTTTTCTCCCATCCGGCTCTTCGCGCAATCGATTGACCGCTTCAAAAAGAGAAAAATCTTGATTTTCCGCCCATTCTTCTCTTCTTCTGGCAAATCGGCCGGCATGCCTACCACTGCAAAGAGAGAAAAATCTTGAATCTCCGCCTATTCTTCTCCCTTCTGGCACATCGACCGGCATGCCTACCACTGCAAAGAGAGAAAAATCTTGAATCTCCGCCTATTCTTCTCCTTTCTGGCAAATCGGCCGGCCTGCAAATCACTGCAAAGAGAGGAAAAACTCGAATTTTCTCCCCTTCTTCTCCCTCCGTACATCAAACCTCACCAAGAAAAAAGGCCATGGGAACAAAAGAGCGTTCCCATGGCCACAATTTCAATAAGTACGCGTAATCAGATGATAGAGGATATTCACCCCTGCGGCCCAGAGGACCGCGGCCCCGATGGCGTAGAAGACGGTCTTGGCCCGGAAGCCGAACATGTAGCCCATGTAGACGCCCGCGAAGACGACTATGATGCTGCAAATGATGATGGTAATCAGCAGGAAGAGGGGCGGGAATTCGAGGAAGCCCGTGGCGCAGCCCGCGAAGAGGGTATATATCGTCGTCACCAGAATGATGCGGACGTAGGTCTTCCGGGAAATCGTCTCCCGCCGCTCGTCCACGAATTCATGCCTGATGGCCTTCACAAAGAGACGGACGCCCAGGAGGGCGAATACCAGGAAGGCGATGACCTCGCCCAGCCAGGCCGTTTTTTCATTTGCAAAGACCTCAATCTGGTCGATGTAGTGGCAGATGTAATATCCGCCGAAGAAGAAGCCGAGCTGCAGGCCCGTAATCAGAAGCGAGTTCAGGAGCAGGGTCTTGCGTCTGATCTCTCCCAGCTTCGCCCCTTCAACCTCCATCGTCGCCAGGAGGTCCAGGCTGATGCCCGCAACAATCAATATTCCCTGTAAATAATTCATAATTTCAAAATCCAATCAGCGTGCCGTTTTCAAAGCATACAGATTATAAATGAAACAGACGGCAATGAAATATGCATATCCGCTTTGTTGTCCGTCGTGTATACATTTTCCAGAAATTGTAAGGGCAGAAACATTGACAGCCTCACTCGCCAGGATTCATGAGCTCCAGCGTCGAGTGGTAGCTCATATAGATGAAGGTATCCACCAGTTCCTCAACCGGAATCTTCATGCCGGTCTCAATCCAGGACATGATAGCGTAGCAGACCGAAGCGCTGATGAAGGAAGCGGCGACCGAAGGGGTCAGCCAGGCATAAGGCATGCGCTTCTTGAAGGACTCGACGTCGAAATAGGACACAATCAGGTCCTTTACCGCGGCGAAGAGAATCTCTTTGAAGGAGTTCTGCCCGGTGAGCTTCTCTGCATTCGTATAGAAACTCTTCTCTTCCGTCATCGTCGAAAGGGCTGTAATGACGCTCTCCCGGAACTTCCCGTCGGCGATGCCCTCCCGGATTCCGTCCATGAGCTCCCGGCGGACAATCCATTCGAGCAGCTCGTACTTGTCCTGGAAATGGTTGTAGAATGTGGGCCGGATGACTCCCGCCTTGTCCGTGATTTCCTTGATGGTAATCTTCTCAATCGGCTTCGACGAGGCGATTTCCTTGAAGGACTCGGCCAGGAGGGTATCAATGGCGTTCTTTCCCTGATTCGTCATGGCATTCTTACATGAATAATATAAAACACCTTGTTACCTGTGAAATTATATCATATCCGCATTCCCGAAAAAAGCGGAGGCAGACACCCAAAAGCATCCAGGAAACAGAACCCGCCTATTTTGCATTTGGCCCCTGACAGGAAAAAGATTCTTCCTTCCAGGAGCGTATATTTGGAAATATAAGCCGGCTTTTTGCATTTAGCCCCTGGCAGGAAGAAGATTCACCTTTCCAGGGGCGTGTTTTTGGGAAATATAAGCCGGCTTTTTGCATTTGGCCCCTGGCAGGAAAAAGATTCTTCCTTCCGGGGGCGTGTATTTGGAAATATAAGCCGCCTTTTTGCATTTGGCCCCTGGCAGGTGCAAAAAAGAAGCCCCGCAGGGCTTCCTCAAGGCGCTTTCATATGGCAAGCTTCGTAATCGTGAGATTCATGGTATCCCGGTCGTGCAGGAGGTCGACGGACTCGCCGGTTTCGGGAATGAAGACCGTGGGGCGCAGGACAGCGCCGACGTGGTTTTCAACCACAATTCCCCTGCGGCCGTCGGAAAGCTCGATGTCACAGCCGGCAGGATATACGCAGAGCGTGCGTGTCATCGTCTTGACTATAGAAGGATCAAACTCCATGCCGGACCGGCCCATGAAATATTCCATAACTTCCCCGGGCAGATAGGGCTCATGATAGACCCGGCGACCGGTCATGGCGTCGTAAACATCGGCGCACTTCAGAACCCTGGAAATGAAAGCCAGGGCATTGCCGCCCTTCTTCGAGGGATAGCCGCCCCCGTTGTACCACTCGTGGTGTTCATGGACAGCCCGGAGGACATTTTCATTGAAGGAAAAGTTCACGCGAAGGTACTCGAAGCCCTTGTCGGGATGGGCCATCATCTTCTCCCGCTCCTCATCGGTCAGGCGGCGGGGGGCATTGATAATGTCCGGGTCGATGAAGACTTTCCCCACATCGTGCAGGAAGCCGGCCGTGACCAGGTCCCGAATCTCGGTATCCTTCAGGTGGCACTTCTCCCCGATGACGCCGGCCAGAATGGCCACATCCGCCGAATGGAAAAATGTATACCCGTCGTAGGTCCGGACCTCGATAATCGTATTCATGACCTGCTCGTCGGAAAGGACCTCGTTCACCACCTGGCTGACAGAATTCTGAATGTCCTCCTCTTCCCGGGAGACCTCAACCCCGTACTTCTCCTTGATGGCGTCTCCCTTGGCCCGGTTGAAGAACTTCGTTACGACGGAAACCGCATCCTTGCGGACCCGGGTGTTGACAATGCCGCCGGACTTCACATCCTTCCCGGCCTCATCGTTGATATAGACGCCGAGAATCCCCAGAAAGGACAGGAAACCGATATTCTCCTCAGTCAGGGGGGCCTCCGCCATAATCAGCGTCCTCCCCTCCGCGTCATATATTTCCTGACCCAGGACCATTCCGGGTTTCAGATTGTCAACAGATACGTAATGCATTCAGCGTTTGCTTTCTATCATTCTTCAAATTCCATCAGCACGTAATAGCCGCGGGGCTTCTCTTCGACGGCCTTCACGACGCCCTCGGCCCTGCCGTCCGAATTCGTTTTCAGTCGCTCGGTGACAGTGAAGTTGGCACTCATGGCGATGGCGTGTTCCACAGTATAATAATAATATGTGGAAACCCGGTTCTCCGTCACCATCAGGTGCTGGCCGACCTCAACCAGCCCAGGCCGCTCCATTTTGAATTCCATCTCACGCATAGCAAAAAAGCCTTCGTCCAAAAACCTGATTTAAAAAACCCGTCCGGCCGTCCGTTCCAGGCTTTCTGCCCTGTCTGACACCGGCAGACTGATCAAAAATCAAGAAGGGACCGAATACATAAACACAATGTACTCGGCCCCGTCGCCTCTTCTCAAATCAATATGGAAACTAATATTTTCACGACAGTTTCCAATAATACTCTCCATTGGAAACTATTTCAAGTGCGTATCTCCGAAAGAGCAATGCTTTACCCTGCTACCGCGGAACCATAAGATTTTGTGAGCAGTCGCTCGAATAGCACACACGAATGCTAGTAAACTACGATTTGCCTCATTTGTCAATGGATTTTTTGAAGATATCTCCGAAATCGTTTTCGTTGTCTGAATAATAGCATGCCACTTTTCCCTTTGCAATCGGCAATTTCCCGGATCAGGCCTCCAAAATGCCCGGTGAAACCGGTTCCATATAAAAACCTTGTGCAGAATTTTCCGCGAAAAACGGGAGTGCCGCGGCACAATGCCGCGGCACTCCCGTCAATTTTCACTAAACAGATTTCGGAGAGTGCGAAACATTCGGGACTCTCACCGCTTATTGGACTGACGCCAGATCATCTGCTTCTCGGCGTTCTTGATGAGCTCGTCGCGGAAGTCGGGGTGAGCGATGGAGATGAGGGCTTCGGCCCTCTGCCAGCTGGACATGCCCTTCAAGTTCACCATGCCGTACTCGGTGACGACGTACATGGTGTTGGACCGGGTGTCGGTGACAATCGAGCCGTTGTCCAGGGTCGGGAGAATTCTGGACTTAAGCTGCCCGTCCTTGGTCTTAAATGTAGAAGACAGGCAGATGAAGGACTTGCCACCGTGGGAAAGGTAGGCGCCGATTACGAAGTCCAGCTGGCCGCCCGCCCCGGAAATGGCCCTCGTGCCGGCGGACTCGGCGTTGACCTGCCCGTAGAGATCTATATTAACTGCATTATTTATGGAAATGAAGTTGTCGATTTTCGAAACCGTCGCCGCAGAGTTCGTGTAGTCAACGGGGGCGGCCATCATGGCGGGGTTGTTGTCCGCGTAGTCATAGAGCTTCTTGGAGCCGGACGCGAAAGCATATACCTGGCGGAAGCGGTCGATATTCTTCCGGGCGCCCGTAATCTTCCCGGCCTCGGCCAGGTCCACGAAGGCGTCGACGTACATTTCCGTGTGGACGCCCAGGTCCTTAAGGTCAGACTCCGCAATCATTTTCCCGACCGCGTTCGGCATGCCGCCGATTCCCAGCTGCAGGCAGGCCCCATTGGGGATTTCCTTCACAATCTGCTCAGCCACCTTCCGGTCGACTTCCGAAGGTTCGCCGGCCTCGGGAAGAGTGCCGATGGGCGGGTTGTCGCCCTCTACGACATAGGTGACGTCCTTGATATTGATATCGGTTTCGAAACCACCCAGGCAGCGGGGCATATTTTTGTTGACCTCGATGATGACGGTGTCGGCACATTCAATCATGGCCATCATGTGGGAGGCCGAAATGCCCAGGTTGAAGTAGCCGTGGCTGTCCATAGGGGTAGCCTGGATCATAGCCACATTGAGGTGCTTTACATTATCCCTGTAATAGCGGGGCAGCTCGGAATACTTGATGGGGGCGTAATAGGCCACGCCGCGGTTGATCATGTGGCGCTCGATGCCGGACATGTGCCAGGAGTTCCAGCTGAAATGCTCTCCGGCGTCCTCCCGCTCGAAAATCGCGGGCACGTGGTAGAGAATGCCGCCGCGGACCTTGACGTCAAAAAGCTCGTCCGTCCGCTTGGCCAGGGCCTTGTCGCAGGCCTCGGGGGTGTTGCAGCACCAGCCGTAATCAATCCAGTCACCGGACTTCACGCACTTCACGGCTTCGTCGGCTGACACAAGCTTCTTTTCATATTCCTTCTGAAAATCCATCTGCTGCCTCCTGAAAGAATCAGTTGAAATGTAATTGTTAAAATTATAACATTTTTAACCCGCAGCGCAAGGCAATTCACTCGGAGAGACTCTCGATCAGGGCATAGATGGACCGGGCGGAATTGAAGTTCGCCGGCGTCACGTCGTCCAGGTCGATGGTCACGTCAAAATTCTCCTGCACTTCCGTCACAATCGTGTCGATGTCGTCATCGTCGAGAATGCCGTCGTCCAGCAGGGCCTCTTCGCTCTCGTAATCAATCTCCGGATGCAGGTCATTCAATATCTCAAGCAGTTCGTCCATATCGGTGTTCTCCTTGTTTTTTTCTTATAAAACAGTGAGAGTATACACCCGCAGTATTATCCGGTAAAGCCCGTATTTTGCTTTTCATACTAATATAGAGATGTGTAGTTTGGTTATTTGCCCAAGGCTTCCTTCTTCTCCTCGGGAGATAATGTTTCATTCATGGAGCCGGACCGGAAGCCAAGGAGGTCCAGGGTCACATAGGTAAAGCCCAGGGTACGAAGGCGCTCGGCAACGGCCTCGCGCATGGGCGCCTCAATAAGGCGCCCGATATCCGGAGCCGGCACTTCAATCCGGGCCAGGCGCCCTTCGTCCTGAATCCGCACGCGGACCTGCTTGAATCCCTTTTCAATCAGGAAGTTCTCGGCCTCATCCACCATATGGAGCCGCTTTTCAGTGATGGCTTCGCCATAGGAAAAGCGGCTGGCCAGGCAGGCCAGGGAGGGGGCCGAGGCCGTAGGCAGCCCGAGGCCCCCGGAAATGGCGCGGATATCTGCCTTGGTGAGGCCGGCTGCCTTCAGGGGGCTTGCCACCCCGAGCTCCGCAATTGCCCGCATGCCGGGCCGGAAATCGAAGGTGTCGTCCGCGTTCGTTCCCTCGCAGACCGCGTCAATGCCCTGCTTCTTTGCTTCTTCAATAATTTCGGAAAAGAGGGCCTTCTTGCAGAGATAGCACCGGTCTGGAGGATTGGCGGAAAGCCCCTCCACTGCAAAGATGTCGTGCTGCAATATGATATGACGGATGCCTCGCTCTTTACAGAAGGCCTCCGGTCCGGCTTTCTCGCGCGAGGGGGAGCCCTGGTCGTATGCCGTCACGGCAAGTACGTTCTCCCTGCCGAGCGCCTCCACCGCCGCCACGAGCAAAAGGGTCGAATCCACCCCTCCGGAGTAGGCGATGGCGGCGCGGCCCAAGGGCCGAAGCGCCGCCAGAAGGGAGTCATATTTTTTCTTCAGTTCGTCTGTCATCAATAATCTCCTGTAGCCGAAAAAGGCAGCACGCATTGCGTGCCGCCCGTAAATACATTCTTTTCCGGCCCTGGTTCCAATACCCTTGTGTCTAAGGAAACGGTTAACACGCATTGCGTATCGCCCATTTGTTCGATATAAAATTGGGACTTAATTAAGAGGCCTTTTCGCTTGTTCGGTCGTAAATTGTCTTGTCCGGTTCACAATTGTCAAATTTTGCCTCAGGCCGTTTTCGGTGTCTGAATCTCCGGCTTGAAATCTTCTGTCGCAAGATGCAGGACCCTGTCCTTGATCTCCTGGGTCCGGCCCTGGTTCCAGAACTGGGTCCCTATGTAACCGCAGGTGCGGCGGGCGACAGACATCTTCGACTGGTCGCGGTTGCCGCAGTTGGGGCATTCCCAGACCAGCTTGCCATTGTCGTCGGTCACGATCTTGATTTCCCCGTCGTAGCCGCAGACCTCGCAGTAGTCCGACTTGGTGTTCAGCTCCGCATACATGATGTTGTCATAGATATGGTGCATGATGGCAAGGACGGCGGGAATATTATTCTGCATGTTCGGAACCTCGACGTAGGAAACTGCTCCGCCGGGTGAGAGTTTCTGGAACTCGGACTCGAAGGTGAGCTTCGAAAAGGCGTCGATGTCCTCGGTCACATGGACGTGGTAGGAATTCGTGATGTAGTTCTTGTCCGTCACGCCCTTGATGATGCCGAAGCGCTTCTGCAGGCACTTGGCAAACTTGTAGGTCGTGGACTCCATGGGGGTTCCGTAGAGGGAGTAGGAGATGTTCTCAGCTTCCCGCCACTCCTTGCACTTGTCATTCAGGTGCTGCATGACGGAAAGGGCGAATTCCTTACCCTGGGGGTCCGTATGGGAAACGCCCAGCATCCGGTAGGTCATCTCATTGAGACCCGCATACCCCAACGAAATCGTCGAATAGTTTCCGAAGAGGAGCTTGTCGATCTTCTCCCCCTTCTTCAGGCGGGCCAGAGCCCCGTACTGCCAGAGGATGGGAGCCACGTCGGAAGCCGTGCCCATCAAGCGCTCGTGGCGGCACTGCAGAGCCCGGTGGCAGAGCTCCAGGCGCTCGTCCAGAATTTCCCAGAACTTGTCCATATCCCCGTAGGAGGAGCAGGCCACGTCGACGAGATTGATGGTGCAGACGCCCTGGTTGAAGCGGCCGTAATACTTGTGGCGGCCCTTCTCGAAGTTCAGTTCGCCGGACTTATTGTCCGCATCGCAGAGACCCTCGGGCTGGGATTCATTGTCCGGAGTCAGGAAGGACCGGCAGCCCATGCAGGGATATACGTCGCCCTTGTCCCGCTTCATAATCTTGGCCGAAATGTAATCCGGCACCATGCGCTTGGCCGTACATTCGGCGGCCAGCTCTGTCAAATAATAATACTTGCTGTCGGGGTTTATATTATCCTCATCAAGCACGTAAATCAGCTTGGGGAACGCGGGAGTGATCCAGACCCCCTTCTCGTTCTTGACGCCCTGCATACGCTGGCGCATGACTTCTTCGATGACCATGGCAAGGTCGTCGCGGGTCCGTCCCTCGGGCACTTCGTCGAGGTACATGAAGACCGTGACGAAAGGCGCCTGGCCGTTGCAGGTCATGAGGGTGATGAGCTGGTACTGAATCGTCTGGACCCCGTCCTTGATTTCTTCCTTCAGACGCATCTCGGTGACCTTGTCGATTTTCTCGTCGTCAAGGGGCTCGCCGACGGCCTCCATTTCAGCGACGACCTTCTTCCGAAGCTTCTGCCGGGAAATGTCGACGAAGGGGGCCAGATGGGATAATGTAAAACTCTGCCCTCCGTACTGATTCGAAGCCACCTGAGCCACGATCTGGGTTGTGACGTTGCAGGCGGTGAAAAAGCTGTGGGGCTTTTCAATCATGGTCTCAGAAATGACCGTTCCGTTCTGCAGCATGTCCTCGAGGTTGATGAGGTCACAGTTGTGCTCCCGCTGGGCGAAGTAGTCGGAGTCGTGGAAGTGGATAATGCCCTCTTCATGCGCCTTGACGATTTCGGCCGGAAGCAGAATCCGCTTGGTGAGGTCCTTACTTACCTCGCCTGCCATGTAGTCCCGCTGGGTCGAGTTGATGACCGGGTTTTTATTACTATTTTCCTGCTTGACCTCCTCGTTCATCTGGTCGATGAGCGAAAGGATGCCGTCGTCGGTGGTATTGGTCTTGCGGGAGAGCTCCCGCTGGTAGCGGTAGCGGACATAAAGGCGCGCGACCTCATAGCCCCGCATCTCCATGATGCCCTTTTCCACCATATCCTGAATGTCCTCGACGTTCACGGCGTGGGGGCTGTCGGCCACCTGCTTTGCGATTCCGTCCGCAACGGCACGAATCTGGGCGTCGGACATCTTGTGAATGTCGTCGACCTCGTGGTTGGCCGCCTTGATGGCATTGATAATCTTCATCTCATCAAATGAGACTTCCGCCCCGTTCCGCTTGATGATATTGGTGCGAACCTCAAGCAAGTTCTGATCCATGGTGCACTTTCCTTCCCTTCATATAGGATATGACTAATATAAGGCCTCTCGTCTGTCCCGTCTTCCGCGTGCCGACACGAATTGCCGACAAGCTCTATAGCGCGAAAAACGCACGCAATGCGTGCATCACTCTGAAGGCCATATAAACAGTGACCTGCACGATTTCCAAAGCTTATATCAAACTTTGCAAATCGTGCTATCCTTTGTTTCACAAACGTTTCACAAGATTTAGGTGTTAAACAAGATTTCAACTACCATATCTTGTGGGCAAGTGTTATAATACACTAGTCGCCCGGAAATGTGAAGAGGGAATTTCACAATTTCTCCACAAAAATTCTCAGGGGGACAAAAAAGCTAGAAAGAGAAGTTTATTTTTGACATGAATTACGGAAGAATCTACTATGCGGACATCGCCAACGGGGTCGGCTGCCGGACCAGCCTCTTCCTCTCCGGCTGCCGCAACCACTGCAAGGAATGCTTCAACCCCGAGACCTGGGACTTCGACTACGGAACGCCCTTCGACGTATCCGTCCAGGACAAGGTCATCTCTTCCATCAAGCCTCCTTATATAGAAGGCCTCTCCATCCTGGGCGGTGAGCCCATGGAACCCGAAAACCAGGAAGCCCTGCTTCCCTTCCTTAAGGACGTGAAGACTGCCTGCCCCGCGAAGACCGTCTGGCTATACTCCGGCTTCACCTGGGAAGAGCTGACCGGGCAGGTCCCGGACGCCCGCTGCCGGACCGAGTGGACCGATGAAATCCTCCCCCTCGTGGACATCCTGGTGGACGGCCGCTTTGAGCTTGAAAAGAAAAATATTTCCCTCAAGTTCCGAGGCTCCGAAAACCAGCGCATCATCAAAGTACCAGCCTCCCTGAAGGCAGGAAAGCCGGTACTGGCAGATGAATATATGTAAGTTCAACCGAAGAGGTGAAAACCTTTCTTTGCTACCGTTTCGTTCGTCTCAATTCCGACGAAGTCGTAACCGGTATCTTCGATGGCCTTTTGGATGGCCCCCTCGTCCGGCTTCTCTTCACTTTCGAAGGAAGCAAGATTCTTCACATGGCTTGCCTTCAGCTTCTTTGCAGCGGGATAGGCCTTCCGTATGGCCTCCTTAATGTGGGTCTCGCACATGGAGCACATCATGCCGCCGACATTCACTTTCGTCTCATACATAGCTTTCTCCTTATAGGAAACCCCGGCCGATTCGACCGGGGTTTGTATACATATTTTCTGAGGCCCACCGGCTGATCAGTTCCGGTGGTCTTTTTCATACTCCTTCTGCCATTTCTGCACTTCCCGGAGTTTCTTCTTATCTATATTCTTCGGGGCCGAAGCGCAGGAGCTGCAGCTTCCCCCGGCACAGCCGGAGCAGCCCTGCCCGGAGACTTCCTTCTTCAGTTCCCGGTACGCTGCCCGCGCCGCGAAAAAAATCACGACCGCAAGGAGGGCTATTATTATAATATTTCCTACTATCGGGGACATAAGATGCCTCCTCTCTTGTATTTAGGCCGCGGCCTTCGCGCCCTCTTCAGCAGGCGTCCACCCTTTCCGGAAGAGGCCATAAATGATGGCGGCAGCAACAAGGATTGCTGCAAATGTGCCGGGGCCGAAGGTGAGCTCGCCGGTGATGAGACCGCCGAACTGATAGAACATCAGGGCCATGCAGTAAGCCCACAGGCACATCCAGCCGATGGCTGCCCAGGTCCACTTGCGATTGTTCATCTCCCGCTTGATGGCGCCGATGGCCGCAAAGCAGGGAGCGCACAGGAGATTGAAGACCATGAAGGCAAAGCCGGCAGCTGCCGTGTAGTCCGCAGCAACGAGGGGCCAGATGGACTCGCCGTTGTCTCCGAGGTCATCACCCTGGTAATTATAAAGCGTTCCGAAGGTAGCGACAACATTTTCCTTGGCAACGAGACCGGTGATGGTTGCAACGGCCGGCTTCCACTTGCCGAAGCCGAGGGGACGGAAGATCGGGCTGATGGCCTGGCCTACGGAAGCGAGGATGGAGTCATCCATGGAGTTGACCTGATCGACCGATACATGGCGCTTGGCCGCGAGGTTCTCGAGGTATTCCTGATTCTCCTCGATTCCCTGCTCTTCCCACTGGTTGGCCACCATACCAAAGCTGCCATTGACAGAGCCGAAGTTCGACAGGAACCAGATGATAATCGTGGAAATCAGAATGACGGAGCCGGCCCGCTTGATGAAGGACCAGCCGCGCTCCCAGGTTGCCCGGAGGACGTTTCCTGCGGAAGGTACGTGGTAGGCAGGAAGCTCCATGACGAAGGGAGCAGGCTCGGACGCCAGCGGTTTCGTCTTCTTTAATATTATTCCTGAAAGAATAATGGAAAGAATTCCGATGAAGTAAGCGCTTACAGCGATGAGGGGCGAGTTGCCGAAAATCGCACCGGCGATGAGGCCGATGATGGGGAGCTTGGCCCCGCAGGGCATGAAGGTCGTCGTCATGACGGTGAGCTTGCGGTCACGGTCGGACTCGATGGTACGGGTCGACATAACACCGGGAACGCCGCAGCCCGTTGCGACCAGGGCAGGAATGAAGGACTTGCCCGAAAGGCCGAACTGGCGGAAGATCCGGTCCATGATGAAGGCGACACGGGACATATACCCGATGTCCTCAAGGATGGCCAGCATGACGAAGAGGACCAGCATCTGGGGAACGAAACCTAAGACCGCACCGACGCCGGCTACGATACCGTCCTGAATCAGACCGTAGAGCCAGGAACTTTCAGAGAGACCGAGGCCTGTCAGCATCCAGTTGAAGAAGTTCGGAACCCACTCGCCGAAGATGACATCGTTCGTGAAGTCCGTCGCGGCAGTACCGATGGAAATCGTCCAGCCGCCCATGGCGATGGCATATACGAGGAACATGATGCCGGCGAAGATCGGGAGACCGAGGATACGGTTTGTAACGACCTTATCGATCTTGTCGGATACGGTCAGGTGACTTGCCCGCTCCTTCTTCTTGACGGACTTCTTCACAAGGTCCGTGATGTAGTGATAGCGCTGGTTCGTGATGATGGACTCCGCGTCGTCGTCCATCTCCTTCTCGCAGTCCCTGATGTGCTCTTCAATATGGGCCTTCTCATCCGCGGTAAGCCCGATGCCTTCGATGGCCTTTTCGTCGCGCTCGAAGACCTTGACAGCGAACCAGCGGAGGGACTTCTTATCGACCTTGGACTCGATGGTCTCTTCGATGTGGGCAATGGCGTGCTCGACAGAGCCCGTGAAAACATGGGGCTCCTCGCCCCGGCCACCCTTAGCTGCTTCGCCGATGGCGGTTTCCGCAACTTTCACTGTGGCGTCGCCCTTCAGGGCCGTCATGGGAATGACCTTGCAGCCGAGTTCTTTCGAAAGGGCCGCGAAATCAATCGTGTCGCCGTTCTTCGTGACCAGGTCCATCATGTTGACCGCGATGACCGTGGGAATGCCCATCTCGAGGAGCTGAGTCGTGAGGTAGAGGTTTCGCTCGATATTGGTCCCGTCGACGATGTCGATGATGGCGTCGGGCTTCTCCTCGACCAAGTATTTTCGCGAAACGACCTCCTCCAGTGTATAGGGGGACAACGAATAGATGCCGGGCAGGTCCTGGATGATCACATCCTTGTGGCCCTTGAGCCGGCCCTCCTTCTTCTCGACAGTGACGCCGGGCCAGTTGCCGACGTACTGATTGCTTCCTGTCAGGTCATTGAACATTGTCGTCTTGCCGCAGTTGGGGTTGCCGGCAAGGGCGATCTTGATCTCTGCCATCGTACGCTCCTCTCTTCTCTTCTTTCCTTCTTATGACTAATATTTTTGCTATACTTTGGTGGACTTTTGTACTGAACTTGCTCTGCGGCCCAATGATGCTGCTTTCCAGGCCTGACTTTGGAGAACTTTTGCAGCAAGCTGCATCATAGGCCCAGACACTGGCCTGGCCTTGGCGGACTTTTGCAGCAGACTGCTTCATAGGCCCAGGAACTAGCCTGGCTTTGGCGGACTTTTGCAGTAAGCTGCATCATAGGCCCAGACACTGGCCTGGCCTTGGCGGACTTTTGCAGCAAGCTGCATCATAGGCCCAGGCACCAGACTATCTTTGGTGGGCTTCTGTAATATTCTTCAAAATAAGCCCAGCGATTGGTTCAGTTTTGGAGGGCTTTGGTTACAAAATCCTATGTAGACCCAAACGGCCGTGTTGATAATTATGTTTAATGTTTGTTAGAGATTTCTAACTACGTTTCAAAAAAATTATACCGGCTCGACCTCAAGGATATCCGCATCAGCCTTCCGGAGAGACAGCTCGAAGTTCCGCACCGTCACTTCAACGGGATCGCCGAGAGGCGCTACCTTCCGTACGAAGATGTCCGTCCCCTTCGTAATTCCCATGTCCATGATCCGCCGCTTTGTCGCACCCTCGCCGGCAATCTTCACCACGCGGACCGTTTCGCCCATTTTCACATCACGAAGTTTCATTCTTTCTTCCTTTCATTTTCCTTCCGAAGGTACACACAATATTTTCTCAGCCAGCTGCCGGGTCAGGCAGAGCTTGCTGCTCATCAGCGTGAGTATTACGTCCCCGCCGGTCTGGGAAAGGACCGAGAGGCGGGCGCCGGGCACGAAGCCCAGGTCCGAAAGGTGCTGCTTCGTCTCATCGTTTCCGTGGACCTGGCCCACCATCAGTTCTTCACCGGGGGCCGCAAATGCAAGAGGCATCATCCATCCTACCTTCTTTCATGAAATTTCAGGGACAAATGACCGGTCCGGCCTGCCTTTCATCCGACGGAGCTGTACCTTTCCATCTGAAATAATCCAAAACACTTTCTTTGTCCCATCCGGCACGTAGTTTACTTCCTCTAACTAATATTGTCAAGTATAAACTTTAGAAAGTTTTTATTAATTCTAATTTGTCATTTCAAATTTTAGAATGTGGCAGTTAACTCCTGTTGGTAAAGGAAAATTTTTCTTCAACCAGACTGATTCTTGTGTTAATATATAGGGAATTCAAGGCGGCGGTATATCAAATGGTACTGCCAGAGTATTCAGTGCAACCGCAAGAAGGATATACTTCCGGCGACCGGACGACTCCCGCAGGCGGGAAAAGCCGGTGCCTTATATTATTCATGTAAGAGAAAACGGGGAAAAGATATGAGCGAAATGATGGTAGGGAAATCGGCGGAGGACTACCTCGAATCCATGCTGATGCTGAAGGAGGAGAAGGGCTATATCCGGTCGGTCGACATCGCGGACGAGCTCAAGGTCACGAAACCGTCCGTCAGCCACGCGGTCAAGCTCCTCAGAGAGAACGGATACATCACAATGGACAAGTCAGGGTTTATTACACTGACCGATACTGGTTCTGCGATTGCAGAGAAGATTTACACAAGGCACAAGACTTTGACGAAATTTTTCATAAGTCTCGGCGTCAGCCCGGAAACCGCTTTAAAGGACGCCTGCGAGGTCGAGCACGACCTCTCGGACGAGACGTTCGACGCCCTTTGCAAGCACGCAAAGTCCGGCGCTCTTCCCAAGACCAAGAACAAGAAGGCCGAGAAATAAACTCGCTTCTCCATTGACAAGACAGCGGGCCTGGCTTTCTTGGGGCTCCAAAAAACATAGCCAGAAAAAAAGCATCCCCAATTTTGGAGATGCTTTTTATTATGCTTCAACATCCCCGCGGATGAAAGCGCTTACAGCTTCGGCGGCCGGGCCGATATAGGCTTCCCGGTCGGAAAGGCCGGTGCTGGCAATCCGGGAAAGATAGGACTCGTCGTAGGACGCGATGAGAGAGAGGACCCCCTCTCTCATTTTTTTGTCCCCGAAGAAATCTCCGTAGAGGACGACACGGTCCGGGTCAAGAATTGTCATCTCATTTACGATGGCCCGGGCCAGGGTGTCAAAGGCGTAGTCAATGTAAGCGCTTTCATGCTCCTTCAAGGCCGCCGCCCCGACCACGGTTTCAAGGCAGCCGCGCCGCCCGCAGGTGCACTTCTTCCCGCCGGGTTCCGCAATCATGTGACCTATTTCCCCGGCCGCAGAAAGGCTGCCTTCGTAGATTTCTTTTTTGAGAATAATAGTGGAGCCCACGCCCGGCCCCCATTTCACCACAAGCAGGGAGTCATAGGCCTTGCAGTCGTCAAAGAGGAGCTCCGCCATGGCGAAGGAGCGGACATTATTTTCTACGATGACGGGAACGCCAAAGGCCTCCTTAAAAGCAGATGCCGGGTCAACTTCTTTATCCCAGATGCCGTAGGCGTGGCGGCTAATGCCCCGTGCCCGATCAACTTCCCCGACAATGCCGATAGAAACAGCGCGGAGGGGGATGCCGTGCTCTTCATCAGCCAATAGCTGCCTGCCCAGGCCGATAATCCGGTCCAGAAAATCCCCCGGAGCCGCGTGGGAATCCGTCTCGACGGAGACTGTCCGATGCAGTTCTCCCCACAGGCTACAGACGGAAATATCCGTCGTATCCACTCCGACATTCACGCAGAGAACCAGACCATAGGCCGGATTCAGGGCCAGCTGCACCTGGTGCCGGCCGGCCCGCTTCGGAGCCTCATTACTTTCCGGCTGCTCTGCCGGTCCGGCGGACATCTGCCCCTCTCCTGCTGCCGGGCTGCCGGCCTCCACCAGAAGACCTTCTTCCAGCATGGGGCGGGTGATCTGCGTGATGGCGGCAGGCGTGAGGCCCAGCGTCTCGGCAAGGGTCTTGCGGGAAGCCCCTCCGTGCTCGAAGATATACTGCAGGAGCATGGCCCGGTTTGCACTTTTGATGCCGGTCATATTTAGGCCGGAATATCGCGATTCAGTCATTTTCTTCTACATAGGGGGGGGACAGGAACCAAGGAATTCAGCAGCGACGCGGTTTTCCGCCGCTTCTTCCTGCGGTTCCTGACCCCCCATCAGGGAATCTTCGTTCAGCCTTCTGTGGTGCGGTCCGGAAGGGGTCTGACCCCCTCTCAGCCAGTGCCGGTGCGGGTGGCAGGAGTTATCAACAGTGGTACCTGTCCCCTACTGTGAACTGGCCATTTCAGGGTACCTGACCCCCAAATAGTTGGCGAGGAAGGCCAGGGACTGGCCGATAGCGCCGTAGGCGACGACGTAGTGGGGCTCCCACCCATCTTCTACGGTACGGTAGACGATGTCTCTGGCGGAATTCCTCGTTTCAACAACGAGGGAGGTGCCGAGGAACTGCTTCGGCTTGTCGAGAATTCTTCCTTCTTCGATGAAGAAGCGGAAGTGCCCGTCCGGGGCCTTTCCGATGCGGAAGATCGTGGCTTCGTCAGAGGCTCTGCAGCCAAACTCGCAGGTGGGGCCAATGTGGCGGTTGCAGTGCTCCCCGATAACTGCCCCGGTATCCTCTCTCGCCAGGGAGCAGGCAGCGGTGCCGCAGTGCCAGAAGGTGATGGTGTTTTCATCTTCATCCATGGAAACCGGATCCCCGAAGAAGCAGGGGCTGCCGGTCAGCTCGGATGCCGCATACATGGACAGGGCCCCATAGGTATCGGCCTCGCAGGCCGCGGGAATGTGGAGGTCGTTTAACATGGCAAGGACCAGGCAGACCGGAGTCCCGAAGGCCGTGAAAAAGTCAGGCCAGCAGCGGGAAGCCAGGGCACCGATATTATTTGTGATACAATAATCTTTATATGCCTTGTAGAGGCGGGCGAAGTCTGTCCGATTCTTTTCAGGCGTATTCTGAAGACCTACGGTTCGGTTTTCAGCATCGGCGAGGAAATCAGCAATCTCCGAATCGCTATAGGACTTTGCCGTATCGATGAGTTCCCGGGCTTCTATGGAAAGAAGTTTTGTCCCGAAGACGCTCATCATCTCATTGTCGTCGGCCCTGCCGAAGCCGAAACCTTCGGGGGTATGGCCGACAGCCAGAAGATTTAAGTGCCGCATATCATAGCGCAGCCGGGCTGCCGCAAGGGCCGATCTCAGAGTCTGCTTTACATTATTCTCATCAGGGCTGCCGAAAACGTAGTTCACGGGCTTTTGTGAAAAGCGGCGCAGAGTGTTGGCGGCGCTGTAGGCCCCGGTCAGGGAGTTGAGGCGCAGTCTCCCGCCGTCGATGGCCGGCTCCCGCAGGGTCCACAGGAGGACCGGGACGTCGGGGAATCGGCGCATGACTTCCGCCGTATAGGCGGCATTTGCGAAGGTAATATTTTGCAGAATAATGAAATCCGGCTCGATGGTGTCAAGGAAGTTTGAAAGCTTGTCGAGGGAAAGCAGCATCTCGTCCGGGAAGGCGCAATCATCCGTAAGACCCGATATCAATTCTTTTGACGCCTCGAAGAGTTTCTGCGCACTCTCTAGGTGAAATGTTCCGACTCCGATCGGCAGGTAGGCTGCCTGAAAATTTTTCTTCATAGTTTCTTCCTTTTATTTGAAAAGCATCAGAATTCCGCTGGCAATCAGGAGGACGTAGGTCAGAAGCATGAAGGTCCTCTGCTGCATACGCCTGAAGAGAGCGCCGCCGATGACCATTCCACCCAGGAGGAAGGGAATGGAGATCAGCTGCTCCCGGACGACCGGGGCGGTGTAGAGGCCGGCTGCAATGTCGCTTGCCAGGATGATTCCGTTCAGAACAATCCACACAGTCGAAATGGTGGAGCGGAAGGCCTCTTTGTCCAGCACGCGGCCGGAGAGGTAGGACACGACCAGGGGCCCGCCGCTCACGAAAATGCCGTGGATGACTCCGGCCCCGGCCAAAACGGCGTCGGACTCCCAGGAGGGAAGCTGCTTCTTTTCCAGAATTTTCACTCCAGCCGTCTTCACCAGCCCCTTCACCGCGATGAAGAGAATGAAGCAGCCGAAGGCGACATAGAGAATCTTCTCATGGCCGACGACCAGGTGCTTCAGGCCAAATCCGGCAAAGATGCCGGCCGCCATGAAGAGGATGATTTTCCCCACCTCCCGGAAGCAGATGGACTTGCGGTGGCCTATAGCCACGTAGACTCCAGCCAGGAGGCCCAGGAAATTCAAGATGGGCTGGGCGGTATTATACCCCACGAGGTCGATGGAAACCGGCATGGCAAGGATTGTTCCAGCAAAGCCCGTGATTCCCTGGATGATGTTTGTAAGCAGGATGACGAGGTAGAAAAGAAGCTGATTCATCTCACTGCCGCCCCGTTCCGCCTGAAAATGTATACATTAATATCATGAATGATCTGTAAGAAAAACCGCCGAAAGATGGCCGCATTACTTTCCTTCCCGCACGACTTTGATGGTGGCGCAGAAGTCCTCGTTTCCGATGCCTTCTTCCATGGCCTTGTCGTAGACCCGGGCCGCGTTCTCTTCGCCGGGCATTTTTACCCCGCACTCCTTGGCCAGACCCAGGCAGATGTGTACATCCTTGTGCTCGTTCGCAATCGAAAAGGCCGTCGTGTAGTCTTCAGCCTTCAGGGCCTCCTTCTTGGAATCGAGGTACCAGTTGAAGGCGCCCCCGTAGGAAACCGCCGTGCAGAAGTCATCGATGCCGATGCCGTTGGCCGCCGCCAGAGTCAGGGTCTCGTTGACCCCGTTCTGAATCTGGGAAACGAGGGCGTTGTGGCAGATCTTCATGACAAGGCCCTTCCCGTTGTCCCCCATGCGGATGACGTTCTCGCCCATGTATTGAAGAATGGGCAGGGCTCGATTGTAAGCGCTTACACTGCCGCCCACCAGGATGCCCAGCTTGCCGGCGATGGCCGCGGGCTTACTCTTCACGACTGGAGCGTCGATGAACTCAGCCCCCTTTTCCTTCACCATCTTCGAAATCTCGACGGACACGGAAGGGTCGATGGTCGACATGTCGATGCAGAACTTGCTTGAGTCAAGAGCCGGCAGGATCTCCTTATAGACGCTCATGGAGTGCTCGCTCTTCGGCACCATGGAAATGATGACGTCGGACTTTCCGGCCAGTTCCAGCGAAGAGGCACAGCCGACGGCCCCGACCCCCACGAGCTTTTCAATCTTTTCCTTCACGAAGTCAAAGCAGTAGACCGTGTCGTCGTGCTTTTTTACGATGTTTTCGCACATGGACTCTCCCATGATGCCGAGTCCGATGAAACCGATTTTCATGACGAATATTCTCCTTTGTAAGCCCTTACATTATTCTCATTCCGTAACGGTGTTGTCCCAGGCCCTGCAGAACTTCTCGATTCCGAAGTCCGTGTAGGGGTGGTAGATGGAATCCTTGTAGACGGCCAGACCGGCGGTCACGATGTCAGCCCCGGAAACCGCGCAGTCGACGAACTGCTTCGCCGTGCGGACCGCGGCACAGATGATTTCGGTCTTCCCGTAGAAGCCGTAGTTCTGGTAAATCGACACGATGTCGTCTATATATTCCCGGCAGTCCTCGCCGTTACTTTCCTTCCAACCGATGAAGGGGGAAACGAATTTCGAACCGATTTTTCCGGGCAGGATGGCCTGGGCCGCGGAAAAGACGAGGGTCACATTCGTCCGGATGCCTTCGGCCTCGAGGCGGCGGGCCGCCGTAATTCCGCCCAGAGTGCAGGGAATCTTGATGACAAAGTTGGGGGAAATTTTTGCAATCTTCTCGGCTTCCGTCACGAGGGTGTCGGCGTCGCTGATATGGGGATTTACTTCGACGGAAATCGGGAACTTTTCATAGCCGTCCAGGCCTTCCCTCTTCACGAAGGCCGCAAGGTCGTTAATCGCCGTCATGAAAGGCTTGCCGCTGTTCATGATGTGGTTGGGATTTGTCGTCACCCCGTCGATGCCGAAGGTCCCGTAGGCCTCTTCGATTTCATCCATTTTTGCGCTGTCCAGAAAATACTTCATAGTCGTTTTCTCCTTTAGATATTTCCTATCTCCATCAGTTCGGTGAACATGTCCGCCCCCTTCCGGACGAAGACCGGCGGCAAGCCAATCGGGGCGGCGATTTCGTGCGAGCCGCCGGAATACTCTCGTCCGGTCCACAGGTGGAGCCAGGCGTCGTCCGGCAGGCGGACCGTCCGGGAGACGGCTCCCTCGCGGAGCACAGGCGCGACCAATAGGTCGCGCCCGAGCAGGTACTCGGTCGCCTCCCCCCAGAAGTCCCCGTCAGGATACTCGTAGAAGAGGGGCCGCATGACCGGAGTACCGGCGCGAGCGGCCTCGGCCTGCGCCACCCTTAAATAGGGGGCGAGCGCCGCATGCCGGTTTGACGCGAGCGCGAGCGAGCGCAGGAGTTCTTCGTCCCCGTCGAACTGGACATTCCGGGAAGGCTGGTTCCCCTCGTGGAAGCGAAAGAGGGGCGAGAAGGTATTCATCTCCTCCCACCGCTGCAGCAGCTCCTTCGACCGGGTCATATCCATAACGGTCGTATACCCGCCCACATCCGAATGAGCGATCGGGTACCCGCTCATGGCAAGAGACAGAGTAGCCGGAATGACCGACGGCAGCCCGTCGTCTACGGACCAGTCCACATGCTGGTCCCCGGTCCACATGAGAAGGGAATCCTTCACGGTCCCGGTAAAGCCGGCCCTTGTGAAAAAGAAGACCTCCCCCAGTTTCCCGCTCTCTTCCACGGCCTCCCGGTTGAGCTTTGCCCAGATGGACGGCCAGCGGTTGTGCATGACGGCCGGGTCCTCCCCGGAAAACAGCACGCAGTCCGTCGGCAGATACTCGCCGAAATCCGCCATCCAGCCTCCCATGCCGATGCCAATCATGTTCTGCTTGATGAGATTCTTGTACCAGGCATAGGCCGCCGGGTTCGTGAAGTCCACCATGGCGGCCGGGAAGGTCGTAATCGTGACCTGATAGTCCTCGCCTTTCGCGTTCTTCACGCAATAGCCCCTGGCATGGGCCTCCCTGTATAAGTCCTTCTCCAGCGCGATGAATGGATTGATGTAACCGAGAAAGCGGATTCCCCGCTCCCACCACTTCGCGATATAGTCCGGCAGGTCGTGATACAGCTCCCGGTCATACTCCCAGTTCCACATGACCTGGTAGCCGAAACCTGTCCGCCGGCACCCGCACCAGTCCTGGGACCAGACGCCGACGACCTTCGCCCCGGCCTTCTCCGCCGCAGCAAGCTTCTCCTCAATCCGCTCCGGCCCCTCCTGGACCGCAAGGATGGCCCCCTCATTGGCCCAGTCCGGCAGGACCGGCGGCCGCCCCAGCAGGGAGGAGAGCAGCTCCGAGAGTTCCCGATACGTCTCCCCCCTCCCGAGAATAATATAAGGCGCCTCCTCTGTTTCAACCGTCACCTGTCCGCTCACCGAGAAGTCGAATACGGCGAAGCGGTCGGTCTTCACATAGACAAACTCCTTCGCATCCGTGACAAATACCGGCATTGCAAAGTAGGACTCGTACTCGGAAAACTTCCCCACATGGTCGGGATGGACGCCGGTCAGTTTCTGCCGGATCAGTTTCTTCCCGATCCGTCGGCTGTTCTGGTGCTCGGCCACCCAGATCCGGACCTTCTCCCCGGCCAGGTCCAAAGCCGAATAGGTCTCCCCACAGCCGTAGAAGTGCTTCGCCGCAGTCGGCAGGGTTATGAAATAGCGATTGAAGCCCCTGTCTGAAAGCCCTTTCATTGAAATTCGGAAGAGACCAGTTCCTCCGTCCTTCAGGGCTTCCTCAAGGTCGACCGCCCCGACGGATTCAGTACTCTGTTCCCCTTCCACTGCCCGCAGCCGTTCCACCAGGAGCCCCGCTTCCTCAATAGAAAGCCTGCGCTTCCTTCCCGTCTTCCTCCGGTAGCGGAAGCTCCCGTGGGACATGGAAAAGCGGTCTTCTCCCCGGGCCGCCTCGATTCGTATCTCCATAGATAACCCCTCAAAGAATAATCCTATGTCACAAACCCCTTGCGTATTTTTTAACTCGTTTAATTAATTACAGTATAGCCTTCTCCGTAAGGAATGCAAGCCTTTTTTGCAGAGACTTCCGCCATTCATCTGCTCCCCTGCCGCCACGATTTTCGGGCTTGCAATAAAGCGCCCAAACTGCTATATTATTTCGGTCGGAAAAATCTCCGGCAGATACCTTTGCAGATGTAGTTCATTGGTAGAATGCGACCTTCCCAAGGTTGAGAGGCGGGTTCGATTCCCGTCATCTGCTTAGCAACGAGAAGCGACACAAAAAGAAAGAGGACTGGCCGGGGCAGATTTATCTGCATCTGGACAGTCCTTTTTCTTTTTGAAGTTGCGGCGACTGCAATCACGAAAAAGGTGCCGAAGGCACCTTTGAGTGCAGGCAGTCAACGCAACGGGAAAAGGCGCCATTGGCGCCTTTTCGTGTCGCTTCTCGCTCTAACTTGGACGCCCATGACGGGCGTCCCTTTTCATGTCAGCAGATGACAAATTATTTCAGTTTTCTTTTTTCTGCAGTTCTTCGGTCCCCTGCATATCCTTCCCCATAAGTCCGTTGGTGAAGAGTTCCGCCAGCTGCTCCGGGCTTCCCATGCACCTGGTGCAGTAGGTCTTCACGCTTATATATACGGAAATGGGCTTTCCGTCCACCGTGATGTCCTTTGAAAACATCTCCCGGATGTGGTCTGCCGCGTCGTCCGGCCCCGTACCGGCGGGCAGCTGACTCAGAATCAGGAAGTTGCCCAGGCTCTCCCGGCCGATGACGGAATAGGCCCCGTACTCCTTCAGGAGCATAGCGCCGACCTCCTTCAGAATGGCCGTCACAACCTTTTCCTCATAGGCGGCCGTCAGGTCACTGAAGTTTTCGATGGATATGAGAATTCCCGCAAAATCCCGGTGGGCTACATTATACTCATCGAGGTAATAGGCGAAGGCTCCGGTCATGCCGGGCAGAGAAAGAAGCCCCGTCATCGGGTCGACCCGCTTTAAGAATTCCGGCAGGTCCTCCTCCTCCCCGGCGTCCATATCCTTGAACATGCCGACCAGGCCCACAATCTGCCCGTCTTTATAAACAGGGTACTTCGAACAGGTGATATTGTGGTTCCTACCGCGGATGATGCAGGTCCCGGGCACATTCCGGACAACCTTGCCCTTGTTGATGACATCTTCCTCATCCCGGAAATAGATGGCCGGATTCACGTGCCAGCCCATGTCGATATCGGTCTTGCCCAGAATGGCCTGCTGGGACTCGAAGCCGTAATACTTGAGGAAGTTCACATTCGACCCCTGAAAGCGCAGGTCCCTGTCCTTCCAGAAAATCTTCTGATCCGTGAAGTTGACGTAGGCCCGCCACATGTCCGCGTCCCTGAGCCGGTCCAGATCGGGATTTGCCTCGCGTTCCTCCTGCTGCATGCCCAGAAGCCACTGCTCCGGCACATTGCGGTCCGCAGACCGGTAGACAATCATGAGGCGGCGGTCAGGAATGCTGAGAATAATATAATACTTCCACTCATACTGCCCGTTCGTGGTTTTCAGGCGAATGAAGGCTCCATCGGCGCCGTAGCTCTTTGAAACTTCCTCGAGATGCTCCTTTGAGAAGAAGGCGAGATACCGCTCCCGGTCCTCCGCATAGACTCCCTTGTCTGCCGTTTCCATGGCCGCGATGGTGTATGGCTCCCTCTTTTTCGAGGTCATGGGCATGTCCTGATAGATGGTCTCCAGCTGGTCCGTCTTCAGGTCAAGGATATAGAGGCCGCCGAAAATATTATAAATATAGCGCAGGTAGGCATCGAGCTTCTGCTGACCGGCCACTACGGTCCCGTCCGAGAGGTCCGTGAAACGCATGAGAATAGAGGCTTTTTTGTCCTTCCGGTCGATGACCTTGAGACGGCCCCCGTAGTAGTTGAGGTTCAGGGCGAAATTGGTCCGGAACTCCCCCATTTCATAGGCGCTTTCCAGCATGCGCATGAGGCCGACCTCGATGGGATTGTCCGGATATGCCGGGCCCTCGAGTCCGTCGACGTCGATTTCCACGCCCAGAGACTTCATATAGAGCTTGAAGGGCTCATTCCGGTAGACAAACCTGTAATGTTCCCCGTCAAAAATGGCAATGGCCAGGGCCTGATCGTTGGTCTGCTGGTCCTGCTTGCCGAAAGGAAACGGAGAAACGGGGCTGACCATGCCGGTCACATCCATGAAGGAAGCATCCGAAAACTGCTCCACCCCGTAGCCCTGGGCCATGAAGTGGGAAAGCATATCGTCGAAGGGTTCCGGCTTGCCAAAGAAATACCCTTGTATCTTGTTGCAGCCGACTTCCTTGAGGAAGAGGTACTGGTCCTCGGTCTCGACTCCCTCCGCCACGGTGGCCGTACCCAGGTCCTTTGCCATCGCCACAAGGCCGGTGATAATGATTTTCGACTTGTCCGTAAAGTTGCGGAAGAACTCCATATCAATCTTGATGGTGTCGAAGTCGAGATTCTTCAGAATATTGAGGGACGAATACCCGGACCCGAAGTCGTCCATCCAGACCGCATAGCCCAAGTCCTTGAACTGGTCCATGTATTCCCGGATTTTCGCCGACTGGGCAAAGACCGACTCTGTAATCTCAATATGAAGAAACTCCCGGGGCATATGGTAGCGGATCACAACTTCATCGATGGCCGGCACCATGTCCATGATATTGAAATCCCTGCGGGAGAAGTTCACGGACACAGGAACGAAGCCCTCCCCGGCATCAGTCCGTTTCCGGTAGAGCGCGCAGATCTGCTCCAGCATGTAGAGGTCCAGGCGGGCTATCAGGTCGTGGTCCTCGAGAACCGGTATGAAGAGATAGGGACCGATCATGCCCCACTCCGGGTCGTTCCACCGGGCCAGCCCCTCCATGCCGCAGAGATTGGCCGTCATGGTCCGCACCACCGGCTGGAAGTAAACCTCAATCCACCCGTCCTCTAAGGCTTCGTCGAAATGGGTCACGATATAGCGTTCCCGTTCCAGTTCGTCCTTGTCTGAAAAATTCATGCTGTTACCCCTCGCATTCCCACTTTACACTCTTTTGCCTGTATTATAGCATAACGAAATATTTTCGCCCATGAATTATCCTTCAACAAAAAGGAAACAGGCATGAAAAATCCCCGCCGGACACGACAGTCTGCCGCACCCGACGGGGTTTACATTATTCTCATGAAATATCTGCTATAGGGCTCACGTCAAACCGTAGCGGACGAAGATGATGACCATGGCCAGGGCGATGACGAGAACCGTCGCAGGGGCGTTCGCCTTCAGGTACTTGCCCCAGGTGACAGCGTAGCCGTTCCGCTCGGCCGTCGATATGCCGACGACGTTCGCCGAAGCCCCGATGGGGGTCCCGCTGCCGCCGATATCCGTGCCCATGGACAGGGCCCAGGCGAGGACGGAAAGGTCAACGCCCGACGTAGCCGCAAGGGACTGGATGACGGGCACCATGGTTGCTGAGAAGGGGATATTGTCGATGAAGGCCGAAGCCACCGCCGATACCCAGATGATGATGGCGACCATAATCTTTGCGTCGCCGCCGGAGACCTTCTCAATCCAGTTCGCAATCAATGTCAGGACGCCGGTCTGCTCCAGGCCGCCGACCACGATGAAGAGGCCGATGAAGAAGAGCAGAGTCTTGTAGTCTACATCCTTCAGGATTTCCGGAATCCGTTTCCCGTAGGATACTAATGTAATGCCCGCAATCAGACAGCCGATGAAGGCTACCGTAAGACCCGTCTGGGCGTGGGTGACGAGAAGAACTACAGCCAAGCCGAAGATGCACCAGGAGAGGTAGAAGTGCTTCATGTCCGTGATGGCGGACTTGGGGTCCGGCACCTTCGCGGCCAGCTCCTCGACGGACTTGCCTGAGGCGGGTGCCAGCTGCTTCCTGAAAATCAGGTAGAAGTAGGGGATGACCACGACGAGGCAGATCAGGGCGATAATGCCGGTGTTGCCAAGGAAGTCGAAGAAGGTCAGGCCCAGGGAGGTGCCGATGATGATGTTGGGCGGGTCCCCGCACATGGTGGCGCTGCCGCCCAGGTTCGCGCAGAAGACTTCTGCCAGGATAAGCGGAACCGGCTGGAACTCAAGGAGCTCCGCCAGCTCAATCGTGACCGCCGCCAGGAAGAGGATGACCGTAATCGAGTCGATGAACATCGACAGGACAAAACTCATGATCATGAAGGTGATCAGGATCGGGATGACCCGGTAGTGAACGAGTTTTGCAATCTGCAGGCAGAGCCAGCGGAAGAAGCCTGCCTTCGACATGCCGGCCACCATGATCATCATGCCGGCCACGAAGATAATCGTGGACCAGTTGATGCCGGTGCTGCCGCTCTCTCCCTCCGCCTTCGCGTACCAGAAGACAGGAGTTCCGATTGCGCGCAGATTCAGTGTTTCAATGATGGCTGACCCGGAATGCATGATCGCCCCGAAGACGACTGCAAGCATGAGTCCGCCGCTGACCAGGGTAACCCACTGCCGTTCGAACTTGTCCGTAATGATGAGTGCGAACATGGCAATGAAGATCACCAGGGCAGCAATCTGTGCCAGTGACATACTTTTGCCTCCATTTTTCTGCTGTCCGTCCGCGGGATACAAACCGCGGAAACAGTACAAGCAACTTCTTGCCGTAGGTTACTATAGTGCTTTTCCGGGATTTTTCAAACGACAAGATGTGCCAAATGTTCACGCATTTTTGACAACTTTTTTGACAGATGGACAGAACTTGCCTCACGCGCGCGATACTGCTAGAATAGGGCGTAATTACGATGTATCCAAGGAGAGAAAGAAATGGGAACTCGTGAAAACGAAGAGGTGGACGCCCTCGTCACCGAAATCCTCGCGGACTACGACAAGGGGCGGGACATTGACAAGACGGACTTTTACGACCGGCCCGAGCGGGAAGAGGTGCGGAAGATTACGGACAGCCTCTTGAAGATCATGTACCCGGGCTACTACCGGGACCGGACCTTCAAGTCCTACAACGCTTACGGGAACCTGACCGTCCTGATCGAAGACGTCCTCTACAATCTTTCGAAGCAGATCGGCAAGGTCCTGACCTACCTCTCGGAGGACCCCAATCCCGACCGGGACAAGATTGACGCCCAGGCCTACTGCCTGGCCCTGACCTTCTGCCACAAGATTCCCCACGTGAGAGCCCTTGTCGACACCGACATCGAAGCCACCTACGACGGGGACCCGGCCGCCTACAATAAGGACGAAATCGTACTATCCTATCCGGGTCTTCTGGCCACAACCATCAACCGCCTGGCCCATGAATTATTCCTTTTGAATGTTCCCCTGATTCCGCGGATTATGACGGAATACGCCCATTCGCGGACCGGTATCGACATCCATCCCGGCGCCACGATCGGAGAATACTTCTTCATCGACCACGGAACCGGCGTCGTTGTGGGCTCGACCACGACCATCGGAAACCACGTGAAGGTCTACCAGGGAGTCACCCTGGGCGCCCTTTCGACAAGCGAGGGCCACGCCCTGCACGGCCATAAGCGGCACCCCACCATCGAGGACAATGTCACCATCTACTCCGGCGCCTCGATTCTGGGCGGGCAGACCGTCATCGGCGAAAACTGCGTGATCGGCTCCAACGCCTTCATCACCCATTCGATTCCGAAGAACACAAGAGTCACCATCAAGAACCAGGAGCAGACCTACAAGACTATGGAATAGCAAAGAGGGCGAGCACGCGTTGCGTGCCCGCCCTCTTTCACATCATTACAGAGAATTCCCGCTCCAGTGCTCGACGAAACCCTCTCCCATGGCCTCGCTGATATTGGCGACGATGAAGAAGGCCTTCTTGTCGTACTCCTTCACGATGTCCTTGACGTCGGGCAGGTCGTTTTTACTGCAGACGCACATGAGGACGGTCTTATCTTCCTTCGAGTACATGCCGGTACCTTTGAGCCCCGTGCAGCCCCGGTTCAATTCTTCCAGGATGGCCGATGAGATGTCGTCCGTGGCCTTCGAGAAAATCAGGCACATCTTTGCCTTCTTGCCCTTGTCAATGACATAGTCCGTCACGGCCCCCATGACGAAGACGGAGAAAATCGCATACAGAGTCTTTTCCATACCGAAGGTCAGAAGACCGACGACGACGATGATTCCGTCGAGAATCTGGATGATAGTCCCCATGGAAAAACTGCGGAAAGTCCGGTGCAGGGCCTTTCCGAGAAGGTCCGTACCGCCGGACGTGGCCCGGACCGTGAGCAGGAGGCCGGAAGAAAGTCCGAACAGGACGCCGCCGAACAAAGATACCAGGAAGAGATTGTCCGTCGGGAAAATATTGGCATCCGGGAAAATATAGAGCTCCGCCGAGTTGAAGACGAAGCAGAGGAAGGTCCGAAGGAGGCTCCTCTTCCCGTCTACCGCCATGGCGTAGAGGAAAATCGGGATGTTCACGACCACGTTCGTAACCCAGAGGGGAATCTCAAAGGCAAAGGACTGGTCAGAAATATATTTGATGACGATGGAAAGGCCGGAAACGCCTCCGGTGACCAGGCCGGACGGGTCGAAGATGTACTTGACGTCCAGAGTCAGAATCGTCGCCCCCAAGAGAATAATGAAAGCGTCCCGCACCCGAAGCTTCGTCACGATGCCGTGATGGTTCTCACTTGCAGCGCCTGCTGCCGTGCAATTTGATTTATTACTAATATTTTCCGTTCTGTCTGCCATAATTTTTCTCAAAAAAGCGCAAAAATAAAGACCTGTCCGCCGTTTTCTGTCGGCAGACAAGCCTTATAAATATAGCACATGTGTCAAGCCCTGTCACACATTTTCGGAAGCGCGGGCCTGCTTCTTGAATTCCGACGGAGCCATATGGTAGGTCTCCCGGAAGACCCGGTTGAAGGTCCGCTGGCTCTCGAAGCCGGCCTCGGTCCAGGCCTCGGTCACATTCACGTCGTCGAGGGCCAGCAGGCGGGCCGCATACTCGACCCGGGCATGGTTCAGGTAACCGTTGAAATTCGTGTGAAAGGTCGAAGAAAAAATCCGGGAAACCGTGTAGGGCGACACATAGAGGTCCGCCGCCATCTTCGTCAGAGACACGGGCTCCTGAAAATTCTTCGCGATGTAGGAAACCACCCGGTCGATGATGTCGTTCGAGATGAAGGCGTCCTTGTCCGTGAAGGTCAGGGCGTCAAAGGCCCGGGTCAGGATGACCTCGAGGTAGCCCTGGACCAGGGGGGCCGAGGCGCTCTTCCCCTCCTGCAAGAGGGCACGCATTGCGTATCCAATGTCGGCGTGCACATTATTCTTGTCAATCACGGGGTTCTCAGGTGCCTGGGTCGCCATGCGCTTCTGGAAGGCCGGCACGATGTCGGGGCTGGCGGTCAGGTAGATGCCGGTCGTTTTCCCGCCGAAAACCTGGGCGTGGCGGATGAGGTCGGGGAAGACGACGACCAGGTCCCCCTCGGAAGCCGCGAAAAGACTGGTTCCGACGCCCGCCGCGTACGCTCCCTCGGTCACGAGGACGAGCTCTACTGCGTCGATGACATGAGGCCCCTTGTGGACGACGTCCCGCTTGTCAATGCGAAATTCGATTTCCGTGTTTTCATAATAGGTATGCATGAGCCTATTATAGCCTTCGCAGCGTTTCCTGTCACCGGCGCGAAAATGCAGAATTTTCCGCTGCTCTTTTGTGCAGATTTTTAAATTTCACTTAAGGTTGCTCCCCTATACTGCTTCTAAAGTAAAGAACATGTAAAGGCGGTGAGCACCATGAAAGATACGATATACTCCTTCAAGCGCACGGAAATGAAGTTTCTCCTGACCCCCTACCAGTACGCGGCCCTCATGCGGGAGATTGAGAATAATATAAAACCCGACGACTATCCGGAATCTCACATTGAGAACATCTATTACGACACACCTACGGACTACCTGATCCGGACCTCGCTCGAAAAGCCCGTCTATAAGGAGAAGCTCCGCCTCCGGACCTACGGGGTGCCGAATTCCGCCTCCCCGGCCTTTCTCGAAATCAAGAAGAAATACGACGGCATCGTCTATAAGCGCAGAATTGAAGTCCCCTACGAGGCGGCTCTTGAGTATATGTGTACGCCCTCTGCAGCCGGAGCTGATGGCCGGGCTTCCATATCTCCGGATCCCAAAGTAACGGCTGACCGATATTGCGCAGCCGGTTCGAAGTCACTACTGAAAGACAGCCAGATCAAACGGGAGATAGATGCATTTAAGGCCCGCTACGAGGGCCTTGCCCCCCGCATGGTCATCTCCTACGACCGGAAGTCCTACCTGACAAGAAATGACGAAGACCTGCGGATTACCTTCGACAGCCATATCCGCTACCGGTCGACGGATCTCGACCTGGCAGACGGCCCCTGGGGCAAAGAGCTTCTTGACGAAGGCTTTTGTCTAATGGAAGTGAAGGCGGCCGGGGCCATCCCCCTCGCTCTCGCCCGAACCTTCTCCCGCCTCAATATCCGCCAGACTTCCTTCTCCAAATACGGCTCTGCCTACATCGACGAGCTTAAGGGAAAGCAGGAAGCCTCCGATTTCGCGGTTGACAAATCCAAAATGCCCCTCTATAATTTGGCCTAAGAAGAG
Organism: uncultured Lachnospiraceae bacterium; assembly: GCA_900316075.1. Taxonomy (GTDB): domain Bacteria; phylum Bacillota; class Clostridia; order Lachnospirales; family Lachnospiraceae; genus RUG306. The sequence continues at coordinate 44,502 of ONBT01000014.1, forward strand.
AGCACTGCGGTAGGCGGTGGTCTCAGACTAGACTATTATTTTCATAACAGCCGTCACTTGCCTGAGTGGCGGCTGTTTTTTCATGCCTTGTCGCAGAGATAGGTGATGAACTGCGTTGCCGTGCGGCCGGATATTCCGCCATGCGAAAGTTCCCATGCATTGGCCTGGGCGAGGATTTCTTCGTCCGAAAGGGTGATTTCCGGATGCCTGCGGGCCAGGGTCAGAACGATATTCTTGAACTCCTTGGGGTCCGGCTTGAAGAAACCGATGGTCACGCCGAAGCGGGCAGAAAGGGAAAGTTTCTCCTGCACCGTATCGTTCCGGTGAAGGTCGTCTGCAGATGCATCGTTCCGGTCCGACCAGGTCTCCCGGATGAGGTGGCGGCGGTTGCTTGTCGCGTAGATTACCACATTGTCCGGCTTGGGCTCGAGGCCGCCCTCGATGACCGCCTTTAAGTACTTGTACTCGATTTCAAACTCCTCGAAGGAGAGGTCGTCCATGTAGATAATGAAGCGGTAGTTGCGGTTCTTGATCTCCGATATGATTCTGTTCAGGTACTTGAACTCGTGCTTATATACCTCGATCATCCGCAGGCCTTCCGGGTAGTACTGGTTCAGGATGGCCTTGATGGATGTGGACTTGCCGGTGCCGGCATCGCCGTAAAGTAGACAATTGTTCGCGGCCTTGCCGTGGACGAAGGCTTCAGTATTTTCAATGAGCTCTCTCTTCTGCTCTTCGTAGCCTACGAGGTCATCCAGGGTCTCATGGCCCCGCGTCGTAATCGGAATCAGAAAGTCGCTTGAATCGATCTTTCCGGTCCGATCCAGACGGCCGGACAGAATGTCGGCCAGGTCGTCATCAATCCGGAAGGCCTGATTCAGGCCGAACTTGCCGACCCCGTAATTCTTGTAGAAGGCTGTCACTGCTTCATAAAGGGCGTCCACGCATTCCGTCCCCTTGGCGGCATCTGCTTTGTCCGCTTCTTCCATCGCCGCGGAGAGCTCGCGGACCTTGTCACTGACATTCTTATTGTAAATCCTCTCGGCCTTCTCCACAGCCTTGTAATTCTGTATAACAGAAAATGCATCTATGTCGAGTTCCTTCTCCATCGAAGAAAAATCATAATTGAAAAGCTGGCGGAGCACTGCAAGGTCCGCCTTGGCAAACTCATTGACCGAGCCGCCGACAGGGCCGACCTTTTCGGACACCAGCGTGAAAGGCGTCTCCGTCATGGCAATGAGATAAGCAATATAATTGTGCCAGAGGTTGCCGTCAAAGCCGCAGTCCGTGGCCAGGTCGAGAAGCTCGTGCACGACTTCATGAATGTCGCTGATCAGGCTCTCCCGCTCCGCCTTCTTTCCCCGGCTGCCTGTGCCTGAGAAATTTTCATTGAGAGAGGACTCGTCCGGAGCCTGGTCCGTGAAGGCATCAAACCGGCGGGTGATGTCGGAGAGCTTCTTCAGAATCGGATGCTCCCCCGCCTCCCGGTAGACGACGAGTTTGGATAAAAGATTGTACATGGATGTGCCTCCAATTTCTAGAATATGGGGATGTCATTTGCGAAAAACAAGCTTTTTCTGCCCCCATCAAGCCTCCCTGGGGATGTCATTTGTAGAAATCTGCCATTTCCCACCCCTGGCAAGCCTTACAGGGGATGTCATTTGCGAAAAACAAGCTTTTTCTGCCCCCATCAAGCCTCCCTGGGGATGTCATTTGCTGGAAGCAAGCTTTTCTTACCCCCGGCAATTCCTTTACTTCATTGCTTCCGCGATACTCTTCATGTGCTCTGAGACCTTGATGTGCTGGGGACAGATGTTCTCACACTTTTTGCAGGCGATGCAGTCCGCGGCGCCGTTCCCGGCGCCGACCGCGCTCGCATAGAGCTCGCGCGCCTCCCCGATATGCCCTGTCGTAAGCCTTAGGTTTTCGGCGGAGAAGATTTCCGGAATCGGAATCTGCTTCGGACAGCCTTCCGTGCAGTAGTGGCACGCCGTGCAGGGGATTTCCGGCGAGGCGTTGTAGGCTTTCTGGGCCTTCCTGATTGCTTCCATCTCTTCCTCGGAAAGAGGCTTGAAATCATTCATGAAAGAAGTATTGTCATCCACCTGTTCCAGTGTCGACATGCCGGAAAGGCAGGCCAGGAGGCCGTCGAGGGAAGCCGCAAAGCGGATGGCCCAGGAAGCATAAGAAGCGCCCGGATTCACTTCATCAAAAATCTTCTTAACTCCGGCCGGGGGATTGGCCAGCTTGCCGCCCTTAACCGGCTCCATGATGACGAGCTGTTTCCCGTACTTCCGGACAAGTTCGTAGTTCTGCCGGGCGCAGACCGCCGGGCTTTCCCAGTCGGCGTAATTAATCTGCAGCTGGACGAATTCCACTTCCGGGTGTTCCTTCAGAAGCTTCTCCAGAAGCTCGGGCTTGTCATGGAAGGAAAAGCCGATATGCCTTATGGTGCCGGCCTTTTTCTGCTCCTGGACGAAGTCCCACAGATGAAACTTTTCATAGCGCTCGTAATTGTCCGCCTGAATCGAATGCAGGAGATAGTAGTCGAAATACTCTGCTCCGGTTCTTTTCAGTGAAGTGAAGAATTCTTCTTTCGCGGATTTCTCATTAAGCGAGACGCCGGCCATGAGCTTTGTGGCCAGGGTGTAGGAATCTCTGGGGTGCCTGTCTACAAGGGCCTTCTTCGCAGCAGCCTCCGAGCCGGGGTAGACAAAGGCCGTATCGAAATAGGTGTACCCCCGGTCGAGAAACATATCGACCATCTCGCTGGTCTTTTTGATGTCAATTCCTAAGCCCCTCTTGGGCAGGCGCATGAGGCCGAATCCAAGCTTGCCTTTCATATTAGTCATAATCCTTTCAAAAAACGAAATCCGACTGCCGGTGTCTGAAGCATATGCTGACAGCCCGTCAGAAAACGGGAAACTAAAAATTAAAAAATAGTTTCCCTCTTTTCTTCTTTATGCTATAATACCATGTAACAAAGGGGAAGTGGACACCATTTTTCAGTCCGCTATACATTTTCAGGGGGCTGTGCAGCAAACGGTTCACTTCTTTGTAAGCACTTACATTTCTATTGGGGGAAAATTCCATGCAGAAAAAACCACTCACGAAAAAAATCATCTGGCTCTTTGCCATCGGGCAGCTGGGCTGGAGCCTGCTGTCCGCCCTGATTACGAACTGGGTCACGACTTTCTATCAGCCGTCCGATGAGATGATTGCCTCCGGGCAGACCATTTTCTTCACCCAGGACCGGGTCATCTTCGGGGCCCTGACTATTCTCGGCGGCATCTTCGCATTCGGCCGCATCTGGGACGCCATCACGGACCCGCTGATTGCAAACCTTTCCGACCGGTCGAAAAACCCCAAGGGCCGCCGGATTCCCTTCATGGCAAAGGCCGCGATTCCCTTCGCGATTTCCGCAGTTCTCATCTACTGGTGCCCGATTGACCACGAGTCGCCCGTAAACGGAATCTGGGTCTTCGTCATGATGATTCTTTTCTACCTCTTCATGACGATCTACTGCACGCCTTATAATTCGCTGATTGCCGAGCTTTCCGGCACCCAGAAGGAACTCACCGACATCTCGACAGCCATTTCCTTCACCTTCATTTTCGGCTCGGCCTTAGGTTATGCAGCACCTTATATCTGGGGAGCCTTCACGCCCGCCCTCGGCCGGGTCATGGCCATCCGGGTGACCTTCATTATTCTCGCGGCCATCGGCCTTGTCTGCCTGCTGGTGCCCGTCTTCGGAATCAATGAAAAAGAATACGTCCGCGTTCAGGAAACGGCCATCGATGCGAAGTCGAACGTCTTCCAGTCCCTGGGCAAGACCTTCAAAAACAAGGATTTCGACGTTTTCGTTGCTTCCGACGTCTGCTACTGGGTTGCCATCACGATGTTCCAAACCGGCCTTCCCTTCTTCGTCACAAGCCTGATGAAGCTGCCGGAGGCCATGAACACGACCCTTTACATCGCGATGACCCTCCTGTCCGTCGCCTGCTATGTGCCTGTCAACAAGATTTACGGCACCGGAAAAATTCAGAAGAAGCACATGATCATGTTCGCCTTCGTCCAGTTCGCCTGTGTCTACATTCTGACGGCCTTCTCCCGCGGCACTGCGGACACGAACCAGGGCCTGATCTTCGGCGTCCTCGTCGTCGTCTTCGCGGCCATTCCCATGGCCATCCTGGGCATCCTGCCTCAGACCATCGTCGCCGACGTCGCGAAAGAAGACGAAATCAAGACCGGCGAGAACCGCGACGGCATGTTCTTCGCGGCCCGCACCTTCTCGATGAAGCTGGGCCAGGCCATTGCGACGGTCATCTTCACCTCCCTCGCCACCATCGGCCGCCACAACGCGACCGGCGGCACGGGCTACCGGCTCTCCGCCATCATCGCGGCCATCCTCTGCTTCGCCGCCGCCGTCGTTCTCTCCTTCTACAACGAGAAGCGGGTCATGGCGACGCTGAAAGAGCATGAATAATATAAACCGCAAACTTTTCTGAAACGTTCCGGGGCGCCGGGCCACATAGTGGCCCGGCGCCCCGTCTTTTCTGCGGAAAGTATGAAGCTAGTGGGTAAGGGAGGCAATTCTTGGTATCATCTCGCAAACGGCATCCCCGCTAGGTCTCGCCCGGGGCAATTCTTGTCCTTCTCCCGCAAACGACATCCCCGGCAAGCTCCGAGCGGGGCAATTCTTGCTCCCTTCTCACAAATGACATCCTAAAAATCAGGTAAAGTTCCCCCGGATCAGATTCTCCACTTCCTGCAAATCTAACGGGCGATTGGATTTCTCCCGCAAACGACATCCCCGACAGGCTCTGCGCGGGGCAATTCTTGCCCTTTTCCCGCAAACGACATCCCCGACAGGCTCTGCGCGGGGCAATTCTTGCCCTTCTCCCGCAAACGACATCCCCGCCAAGTCCCGCGCGGGGCAATTCTTGCTCCCTTCTCACAAATGACATCCTAAAAATCAGGTAAATTTCCCCCGGATCAGATTCTCCACTTCCTGCAAATCTAACGGGCGATTGGATGTTTCATATGTCATAAGCAATGTATCACCAGGTACATATCCCATTTGCAAATATGTACAGACCTTGGTCCCGGCATTTGCAGCATATGATGAATTATCCATCAGACCGAAATGTTCCCAAAGGAATATCTTGTGAGTCCTAGGGTGCATAATTGTAAAGTCAGGGAAACAGGGGCCGGAAGGAGTTTCCAACAAGCATTCATAGCGATATGGAACTCCGTATTTCTCCAGTGTCATCGCAATCAGCAGTTCAGATTTTGAACGCACTAGAGTGCCGGCGTTTGTCTTGAATTTCAAATTCTCCGGGTAAGAAGGATTTGTAGAAAAAGGCTCTTTTTTCCACTGCTCCACACTTTTGTCATGGACACCCAAGAGGTCACAGTACTCCCTGTTTGAAAGCAGCTTCTCCATATGGCTTGTCTTGCTGCGAAAAGCATTCAAATATTGCTGGCAGGCTAGAATTTCTGCCCGTACCTCTGCAAGTCTCGCCTTTCGCCAGCCAAGTGTGGCAAGCTTGACAGCAAGCTCGCGCTGACTTTTCGAAAGATATTTTCGTTCTTCACCTTCAATGACATACCACTTGTTTTTGTGGCCACTGGAATAGATCACAAGCCTCTTTTCGCCGTTTTTGTCTGCTGAGATTGCCTTCTCCAGTTTCTTCTGCTCGCGAAGAAGCGCTCGCAGATCCTGCTCCACCTGCTGAACTCTTGACATAATAGATTTGCCTCCTGACTTGAAAATAGAATTGAAAATTGAAATGAGATAAAGAATTGCAAAAGAGAGATTTGATATGGTACATATTTATGTAATGTTTCTGCAATATCTATATCATATTTTAGCGGCCATGTAAATACCTGATGCAAAAAAAGTTAAAAACTGGAAAACGGCTTACCTGCAAGACTCCGCTTGGAACAATTGTTGCCTGCTTTTTACAAACGACAGCTCCGACAGACGGCGCGCGGGGCAATTCTTGCCTTCATCCCGCAAATGACATCCCCAGCAGGCTTCGCATGGGGCAAAAATTGTCCAATGCATGCAAACGACATCCCCAGTAAGCCTTGCGCGGGGCAATTCTTGCCTTCTTCCCACAAATGACATTCCCGGCAGGCTTCGCCTGGGGCATTTCTTGTCTCCTTCTCGCAAATGACATCCCCACCAAGCCCCGTGTGGGGCAATTCTTACTCGCTCCATGCAAATGACATCCCCGCTAGGTCTCGCGTGGGGCAATTCTTGCCTGCTGCTCGCAAACGGCATCCCCAACCGACGCCATGTGGGGCAATTCTTTTTCCATCTCCGCAAATGACATCCCTGTTCTTGCAAAAAATCGGGGCGCCCGCATTCGCGGGCGCCCCGGACAGAACTCATTTCCTTTCATTTTTTGCAATTTCTTACCGACATGTCAATTTCCCAGGTAGTGCTCCTCCCCGCTCTCTGCTCCCATCGGAGTCATGCGGGTGACGAGGACATTGCGGCCGTTCGTGAAGGCGGAGTCACAGGTGATAAGGGCCGCATAGCGGTCGTCGGCCGCAGGGACATAATTTTGTGAATAGACGGCCCGGGTCTTCATATCTGATGCGAAAGCAGTCTTGTCGGAGATGGTCCGTTTGGGGCCGGTGAAGGTGTCGTCGTAGGCGTCTTCCTTCATCAGGGCCACGATATCCAGATGGTAGGTTTCATCGGCAAGCCAGATAGTCCCGGTCAGATGCTGGTCGAAGTAGCTTTTGTCCTTGTATTTGGCGATGTCGCCGAACATGCCTCCATTGTCCATGTGGTGGCCGTAGATGATATTGTACTCGTCTGAAAGATCAGGGGAATCCGCGCTGTCCAGATAGATACAGCCATGCAGGGCATAGTTTCCGTATATGTCGGTATTCAGGTATTCCATATTGTCGCTGCCCTGCAGGAGGGGATAGTCGATGTGGGTCCCGTCAATCTGAATCCAGCCGATGATGTCCGGATTGATGGCCTGCAGCTCAGAGAGATTCATCCCTTTCTGCCCCGGCGTCGGATGGTAGTCCTCAATTCCGGTCTTGTCAAAGGCGGAGCTATAGATCATCCAGGTGTGCCACAGGGTATAGCCTCCCAGAAGGAAGAACATGACGCAGACAATCTCCAGGGTCAGCCGGATGGCCTTGTTTCCGGCCTTTGAGAATCCGGCCCAGAAGCGCATCGTATCCATGATCTTCCTCCTTTCTAATCGAGTAGGAGGATTTCATCCCCTACTCGATCCAGCAACGCTGCAGTCAGCTCATAGCCTGCGGCTGTTTCGCTGATTGCAGTCGTCAAGGAGCTCGATTTACATGCAAGCATGTATCGAGCTCCTTGGCTCGTTGCCTACAAAAACACTTCCGCCGCCTGTGACAGCGGCGGAAGCAAAGCCCCATTCGAGCTGGCCATATAGACCGACCGGACGGGGAGACCCAGCGGGGTCGGCCCCGCAGGGCAATTCATCAATGTTTAACGAAAATCATAGCGGGTGTCCGCTAAGGCTCTCTTCTTCGATGCAGCAAGGGCAGCCAGAATAGCAGCTGCTACAGCTACCATCAGAGCCGCGGGAGCTGTCCGCCGGATGACACCGACGACGATCAGCTGGTTGGGATCGAAGATGACGAAGCGGGCTGTCTGAACGGCTGCCGCCGTGTTGGATGTGACGCCGTAATCGATATCCGCAGTCGTACGGGTATCCTTATTTTCTTCGTACGCCTTGTACTTGTACTTGTCGGCATAGGAGCTGGAGAAGAAGGCCGTCATATCCTCCACATCGGTGACCTGGTCGGCATCGAGACCATAGAAGATGGCAGGTCCGTACTGGGAGCGGATATCCGAGTCGCCGACTCCAGCCTTCTTCAGCTGCGAAAAGTCAATGGTCGCAGAATACTTGACTCCGGCCGGCATCCCGAAAATTACCAGACTGGAATTCTGATCGAAGGTACCAGTCAATCCGCATACATTATCTTTGTCATCGGCCATCTGGTACGCACCTGTCACAGCAGTATCTTCCTTCCATGACCGGCCCTTGTCGTCAACGGACTTCAGAATATCAGCTGCCGATGTGAAATAGGAAGGGAAGTTCGTAAGCTTGATAGAATATGCAAATCCGCCGTGCAAGCTGTCCCAGTTCTTGCCGATGTAGTCGGAGGATACAACGATGTCGGAGACATTGTACTTGATGCCGCCGTCATCGCCCACATAACCATCCAGCTTGTTGGTCCCGGCTGCATCCCAGAAGGCAATGCCGGTGATTTGCTGTTTCGAGTCCGTGGAAACGTCAAGCAGTCTGGTAGTATCCGAAGGCAGGGTGAAATCGGTCTGGGTGGAATTCAGAAGGTTCGTTGTATCGGAACCCACAAAAATACCGGAAATAATAATCCGATAACGGTAGACCTTGCTGGCGCCATATGTAGGAGCAGACGTTCCGTCAGTTTGAGGCAGAATCGTCGAAGCGGCAACCGCATAGGTAATCTTCCCTGTCGTATCGGTTGTGTCCGCTGCAATTGTCACTTTTTTATCCAGAACTGAGGTAGCCCCCAGTACATTTCCCTGAGGGAAATCCGCCAGAGACTTGACGTAACGGGAATCATTGGCCGGAAGGGCGGATGAATCCGTGACCGGGGTCAGCAGGTATTCAACCGTGATCTTAGGCGTCATTACATTACTCGTATGGGACCCGTCCGTCACATCGTTGATGATAATCTCCTGGTCAAAGGAGCTGAGGGCGGCTGCCTTCACAGGCATAGCCGGGATTGCCGGAATCATACCGACGGCAAGTACTGCTGCTGCCGCCGCGGCCGTCAGGCCTTTCACAAATTTCTTCATCATAATTATTACCTCCATGTAAAATCCGAAATATCCTTTTCCTTCCTGCGGCTCACCGCCAGCAGGGCCAGTATCATGCAGGCTGCCAGGATCAGCAGCATGGCCGGTTTCGTATGCTCGGCCACTCCGACGACGACCAGCTGGTCGGGATCGAAGATCAGGAAGCGGGCCGCATTGGCAAGCCCCTCTCCGACATTGGCTGCTTCCGTCGTTCTGGTGTTTACGGTTGAATCGTATGCGTCGTACTTATAGGAAGGCGCATAGGCCGATGACGAGAAATCACTCATGCCGGTCACACCGGAAACCCGGTCCGCCGTCACCCCGTAGAAGATACCGGGCGCGTAGGTAGGCCGCAGGTCCTTAGGTTTTCCAGCCGCATCCTTGGCATTTTCCAGTCCGGCGAAGTCCAGGGTAGCGGAATAGGTCACCTTGTTTCCCTCAGTATCCGTGGCCGGAATTCCGTGGAAGACCAGCTCGTCCTGCATGTCCAGGGTTCCGGAAACGGTCTTGCCCGTTGCCCTGCTTGCTGTCGTATCTTTCCAGGACCTGGAGTTGCCGTCGGAAATCAGTGCCGTCAGGTCCTTATCCGTGATATATTTGGGCAGGTTTTCAAACGTGATTCTGTAGGAAATGCCCCCATGGATCGACGACCAGTTGTTTCCGATGTAGTCGGAAGAAACCGTCACGTCGTAGGCAGCAACCTCGATGGCATAGGAATCCGCCGCCGCGCTGGCTGTCATGACAAAAGGACTGTCCAGCTTTGCCGTAGTCGAAGAGGACGAAGCCGTGAAGCCGTCCAGCTTGGTGCTGCCGGAAGAATCCCACATGGCGATGCCGGAAATCTTCCCGTCCGTGTCCACGTTTACGTCCATGAGGGGAATCGAGGTCGGCACCTCAATCCCGCTGTCCGAAGAATTCAGGATGTTCTCCGTGCTCCACGACCCGTCGTTTTTCTGCAGGTAGACCCCGACGATGGCGATGGTGTAGCGGTAGACCTTGCTGTTCTCCACGAACTTGGCCTGGTCGCCGACGAAGATATTGCCAATCGGCACGCTGTAGGAAACCACCCCGCTGGCGTTTGTGGTCCCAGAGTTGAAATCCTGGGATTTTTCAATGACGCCGGTCCCGTCCTCAAGGGTTCCCTTGGGGAACGAAGCCAGGGTCTCCGCATAGCGGCTGTCGTTCGAAGTCACCCCGACCACCGGGGTCAGGCGGTATGTAATCCTCAGGTCCGGCGTATATACACCCGACGTATGGGCCCCGTCCGACTTGTCCACGACCAGCACCTGCTGGGTGAAGCTCATGGCCGTTGAATCCGCGGCCCGTGCCCGATGCAGGGTCAGACCGTTCATGGAGGCCATGACCAGGGCTGCAGCGAGCACTGCCGAGCCGATTTTTATGGCTCTGTTTCGTTTCATTTGAAATTTCCTCCCTTCTATCCTTTCCATCCTGGGGATTGTATTTTCGTTCCGTCATATATTCATAGCACCGGGTTTCAGCGCGATGAATCAGAATAATGTAAAATAGCTATTCTTCTGTCTGCCGCACGATCTGCGGCCGCCGGGATAGCCGGGGTTTTATATTAGTCATGCTCAAAAATCATTCATGCGGATCAGAAAAGCCGCCCGGCCCTTCATCTGACTGAGTTTCACGGGGCCGAAGTCCCGGCAGTCCCTGGCGTTTCCCCGGGCATCCGCCAGGAGAAAGTATTCGTCCGTGTCCAGAACCAGGGGATAGGCCACTGTCGTACCCGGAGGGGTGCCGTTCGTGATCCGGTCCTCAATCTGGACGTAGCCGTTGACCTTGAGCTCGCCGGCTTCGGTGATTTCCACCGTGTCGTCCGGCCGGGCCACGACCCGCCCGCAATAAGCCTTTCCGCCAGCCTCGTAGACGACCACATCCCCGAGCTGGTAGCCCTTGAGCCCCCGCTGGTAGATGACCAGGTCGCCCGAATTCACGGCCGGAGCCATGGCCATGTCGTCCTGGGTGTAGGCCCCGAAGATGATGAAAAACGTGATGACCAGAATCAGGATCAGAAGCAGGAGGCGGAGGAGGAAGTTCACAATCTCCTCCCGCATGACGGCCCGCTCGTAGCGCTTTTTGATGGTCCTTTCCGTCAGCCAGTTTTCCCAGATGTTCCGGGGCTCCGCAGCCTGCTTACTTTTCGCTGATTGCCGCATTCGCTTCCTGTTTCATGCTTTTCATCTTGCCCTGATAGTACTGGCTCATGATCTTGAAAAGGTTCCGGTAGTCGTCGTCCAGCATCTGAATCTGCCGCCAGACGTCCCGCTCGTCCACCCCGCCGAAAAGCTTGCGGCGAAAGGTCATGTGGTTGATGTGGTCACTGATTTCCTTCAAGGTTGTCGCTGTCATCCGGGCCTCGTCCTTCCCGCTCATCCTATTGTTCCATGACTAATGTAAACCGCCGGGGTACATCACGAATTTTCCTGCAGGCCCATAAACTGCCCTGCTCATTTCACGAATTTCCCGGCAGGCGAATGTATTTTTACGAATTCCCCAGCAGGCTCAAAAGGTCTTCCTGCTGACTGTTGGCCTGGGCAATGACGCTCTCCCCGACCAGTTCCAATATATTGTTCCGATGGAACTCCACCATTTCGTCCGCCATATCGGCATCCCGGATGCGGGACTCGGAAGCGGTGGTGTTTTCCGTCGCGTTTTCATTGTTTGCGATCGTGTGCTCCAGGCGGTTCTGCTGGGCCCCGATGGAGGACCGGATCCGGCTCACATAGTCAAGAGCCTTCCCGGCTTTTGTGATGCCGTTCGTCGCCCCGTCCTCGGTGGAGATATCCATATCGTCCAGGCCCAAGAGGCGGAGGCTGATGGAACCCACGGAAACCACCATCCCGGAAAGGGTATCCGCCCCGGTCTGAATCCACCAGGACTGGCGGGGGTAGGAATTTTCATCCTTCTTCGGAATAGTACTCGTGGCCTGGTACTCGTCGTGGTAGGTCGTCGTCGTCACATTTCCGTCTTCCATGGAAGCCAGGGAGCCGGTGGTGACAAGGGATTTCTGATGTTCCACGGCCGCATGAACCCGGACGGAATAACCGGGAAACTGGGTCGGATCAAGTATGGCTAGGGGATCCGGCGAATCATTGGCCCCGGTCAGGTCGTGGGTGGCCACCAGATGGGCCGTAAATGTACTGTCCTTATAGGTAAAGGTGGCATCCGCCACCGGGTCATTCTCACTGTGGGGCTTACCGTCACTTAATGCGCTCTTCAGCTTCGCCAGGTCCTCGTCGCTCATGGAATAATCGACGTAGCTCTCGCCCAGAGAGTTTCCGTCTGTATCCGTCCCGGCCGCATAAAGTCGGGCGATTGGGGACGTATTCCCGTTTTTCTGATTGGAGAAATCAATCAGAAGGCGGATATTGAAAAGCCGGTCTGTATCACAGCCCAGACTGTCCGCGATATCTTTCAGGGCTGTATCCCCGGTCGGGTTGTCCGCCACGCTCCAGTCGAAGCGCTTCATAGATGCATTAGAGCGGACCATGACGGAGGGGTACTTGCCGGACTTGAGATTTTCCACGGCTACATTCATCGAGCCGTCTACAATCTTTAAATCCTTTCCCTCTTCTACTTTGACGCTCATACCGGAAAGGGCTTTTTTGATGGAATCCTTTGTGGCGCCCTGATTGATGGTAAGGTTCAGCTTGATGCCGGAGCCGATATCCACTTCCGCCTGAACAGAATCGGCGGACAGGTCTCCGCCCGACTCAAGGCCTGGATCGATATCTGCCCAGCTTGTATTGTTGATGCCGGAGTCCGTCACAGTGACGGGAAATTCCGTTCCGGCTGAAATACCGGAAAGACTGGCCTCGCTGACTGCGAATGTTGCTGAAGAAACCGCCTGCGTGATGGGCCGATCCGGAACCGAAACCTTCTTGATTGCATAAGTACTGAAAGTATTTGCCAGGTCGCTCACCGATGAGACATCGGGCGTCGTCACCGGAAAAGTCAGACCGTTATATATAAAACTGTATGTCCCTGCCTTCAGGGAAGCGATAGATGTCCCGTCAGCCGCGGTGACAGATGACCAGGGGATGGTGTTCGCCGCATCGCCATTGACGGTAATCCCGGTCTCGTCGGCGGAAAGCTTGTACTCGGAAACGGTATCGTCGGTCGGAGTTCCCGTAACATTACCGAAGGTCAGCCCGGGGAAATTCTGCTCTTCCGGCACTTCAAGGGAAGTGTCTTCCGCAAAAATTTTCCGGTCATTGAACTTCGTCCGGTCGACTTCCCCGTTGATCTCCATCTGCAGCTGTTTGATCTCATCCTGCATGGCCTTGCGGTCATCGTCGGAATAGGTCCCGTTGGCGGACTGAATCGAAAGCTCGGTCATCCGGTGCATCATGGTCGTCATTTCAGCCAGGGACCCGTCCGCAATCTGCAGGAGGGAAATCCCATCCTGGGCGTTGACCGTGCCCCGGGAAAGGCCCCGGACCTGTTTTCGCATCTTTTCGGAAATGGAAAGGCCGGCCGCGTCGTCCGCGGCCCTGTTGATGCGGAAACCGGAGGAGAGTTTCTCGACGTTCTTTTTCTGCCGGTCCGTCGTAATGCCGTACTGGCGTCTTGCATTCACTGCTGCATAATTGAACGCTACCGCCAGCATAGGTCTCCCCTCCTTTCCAGTCCTTATTTCATCTTTTCATAAGTCCGAAACTCCGGTCATTCCATTGAAAAAACTGCATTTCAGACCCAATTATGCCTTTTCAGTATATGTATCGACCCCCCCCGAAAATAATTAAGGGCATATTGTATTTCTGTGTATTTATTTTGTATTTTTCTGCACAAAAAAGCCCGCGCCATACGGCACGGGCTATATTAGTCATAAAAAAATAATATGAAGTTCTATTGCACTTCTCCGGACAGGCGCATCTGAATCCGGTCCAGGACCTCCTTCGGGACCGTACCGTCGCGGTACAAATCACTCAGGGAGGACTCCGATTTCAGGAGCACCGTCACATCCAGCCAGCCGGCCTCCCGGAATTCGTCGTCAAATACCGAGAAGACCGTTCTGTCGGACAGAAGCTCTTTCAGTGGTTTGTTCAGAATTTCCATCAGCCTTGCTGCCTCGATTCAAAGTATTGCGGCGCCATTCCCATCCCGAAAACAGAAATCCGGTGATTCGGATAGCCACCGACCGGTAAATCAGACGCGGGAGAGGTACTCGCCGGTCCGGGTATCAATCTTCACCTTGTCGCCAAGGTTTACGAAAAGGGGAACCATGATCTCGGCTCCGGTCTCAACGGTAGCAGGCTTCGTAGCGCCGGTGGCCGTGTTGCCCTTAACGCCGGGCTCGGTAGCGGTAATCTCAAGCTCTACGAAGAGAGGGGGCTCAACTGCGAAGATGTCTCCGTCGGAAGAAACAATCTTCACCATCTCGTTGTCCTTGACGAACTTCATCTCGTCGGCGATGTCGGCTGCGGGCAGCTGAATCTGCTCATAGGACTCGGTGTCCATGAAGTAGTACATGTCGCCGTCGTTGTAAAGGTACTGCATATCCTTGCGGTCGATGCGGGCCTGAGGCACCTTCTCGGTCGGGCGGAAGGTACGCTCAATAACGCCACCGTTCTTGATGTCCTTGAGCTTGGTGCGGACGAAAGCCGCGCCCTTACCGGGTTTTACGTGCTGGAACTCGATGATCTGATAGATGCTGGACTCGTATTCAATCGTAATCCCGTTTCTGAAATCACCTGCTGAAATCATGGAAAAAATCCTCCTTAATATACATGGAAAAACAACTGTTTCCGCGGCCATTCGCAAGTGCCTGCAAAAACAGCCTATGATATTTTACACGAAAGAAATGCTCTTTTCAATATTTATTTGAAGTTCTCTTCCTCAATCTGCTCGATCAGGGCTACACGCTCTGCGTGCCGGCCTCCGAGGAACTCGGCATGTAAAAAGGCGTCCACAATGTCATAGGCCAGTTCTTCGCCCACAATACGGGCCCCGAAGGCTACGATGTTTGCATTATTATGCTGCTTTATGAGCCGCGCCGTCGTGGCATCGGAGCAGACCCCGGCCCGGATGCCCTTTACCTTGTTTGCCGCAAGGGAAATGCCGACCCCGGTCCCGCAGACCAGAACCCCCTGCTCGCACTCGCCGGAGGCAACGGCGTCCGCTACCTTCTTCCCGAAAACGGGGTAATTGCAGCGGTCTTCGGAATAGGTCCCGTAGTCCTTGACCTCATAGCCCGCATCAATGAGATGCTGCTTCACCTTTTCCTTCAATGCAAATCCTGCGTGGTCCGCACCGATTGCAATCATTGTAAATTCTCTCCTTCTTTTTTGAGGGGCACCTTCTTCACATGCCGCCCGTCTGCTGTATAAATACGATACCCGAGTAGTATAGCCGCCTCGAGGAATCGTTTCAAGACAATCTGCGGCTCTTCGTGCCATTTTTTCACGGGCTTCACGAGGACCGAGCGGATGCCCGCATTGTTGGCCCCCCAGATGTCGGTGAGGATCTGGTCGCCAACAAAAAGGGTGTGTTCAGGAGCCACGTCCAGACGCCGGCAGGCCTCGAGATAGCCTGCCGCTTTCGGCTTTCCGGCCTTGTAGATATAGCCGTCTCCGCCCACAGCTTCGCAGAAAGTTTTGACCCGGGGCTCTTTATTATTCGATAAAAACATGCACTTGTAGCCCAGACCCTTCACATAGGAAAAGAAGGCTTTTGCGCGCTCATCCGCCGGGGCGTTGTGGGGGACCAGGGTGTTGTCGACATCAAAAAGCAGGGCCCTATAGCCTTCGCTGTACAGGGCCCTGAAATCGATCACATAGGTGCTTTCTATGTAGTCATCAGGAAAAAGCTTTGCCATTTGGATTTTTCTCACCGGGCAGTCACAAAAGAGGATCAGCAATATGCCAGAATATGTGAAACCGCTTTCGTTCGTGCTGAAACAAAAAAAATCGGGTCAGGAGCAAGGCCAATCATCGGCACTCCTGACCCGAAAAGGAATCTTAGAATGTGAAGTCCTCGGCACCGCGGATGGTGGCCGCCTGCTGCTGGGCATCCGTCTGTCCGGTGCCCGCTCCGCTCGCGCCCGCCTCGCCTACGAAGTACTGGTACTGGTGCAGGACCTCGTCCTTCTGCATGTCGGAAACCGCCTTCTCGACGTCGGCGGTCCGCAGGGTGTTGTCGATGCGGCCCTGGGACTCGGGCTTGTACATGGCGTCGAAGTTCGCGGCCTTGAAGGTCTGCTTCGACTTGGCCTTCTCGATTTGGGCGGCGGTGTCCGCAGGGGACTGGCCGGAGGTCGATGAGCCGACGCTCTCAGCTCCAGTAGTGGCAGCGGCTTTCGATGCGCTGTCCACCCGCTGGGCAGAGGATATATTGTAGTAGCCGCCAACGGGCCGGATACCGGAAACGTTCATAGGTATGTCCTCAAAATCCGTGAAAGGAAATATTGAAACGGCTCTGTTTGGAAAGCCTTTACTTTTTCGTTACACCGGATATATCGGAGGTGTTTCAAAGAATCTTTATACGCATTGCGGGCAGTTCACAGGACATTCACAAAATTCCTGCGAGGCCCTGTTTACAAGGCTTCCGCTGATACTGCTGCCGGAGAAGTCTCAAGTTTCTGCCTTGGAATCCTTATCCAGCATGGTCTTGAGCTCGTTCATGAATGTGTTCACATCCTTAAACTCGCGGTAAACCGAAGCAAAGCGGACATAGGCGACGGGGTCCACATCCTTGAGCTTGTCCATGACCAGCTCGCCGATCTTCGCCGAAGGCACTTCCTTGTCCTCGCTGTTGAAGACCGCCGTCTCGACCTCGTCCACGAGCTTCGTAATCTGCCCGGCAGATACCGGCCGTTTGTGGCAGGCCCGCAGGACGCCGGACTCGATCTTCGCCCGGTCGAACTGCTCCCGCGTATTGTCCTTCTTGATGACAATCAGGGGAATCGTCTCAATCTTCTCATAGGTCGTGAACCGCTTCCCGCAGTCGTCACAGAGCCGCCGACGACGAATGGAATTGTCGTCGTCCGCAGGTCTTGAATCGATGACGCGGTTGTTGTCGCTCCCACAGAAGGGACACTTCATAGGATGCCTCCCTACAGCCAATATCTTGGCGTATATTTTCTACAAGTCACAAAACCTAGTATACGGAAATTCCGGGCATTTTGCAAGAAAAATATACGCAGTGCGGAGGGCCTCAGACATTGAAGCGGAAGAGGATGACATCCCCGTCCTTGACCTCGTAGTCCTTCCCGTTCGTGGCAACAAGGCCCTTCTCCTTGGCCTCGGCCGTCCCGCCGCACTCCACAAGGGTCTCGAAAGGCACGGTCTCGGCGCAGATGAAGCCCCGCTCGAAGTCGGTATGAATCTTGCCGGCCGCCTGGGGAGCCAGGGTTCCCTTCCTGATGGTCCAGGCCCGGGACTCGTCCTCCCCGCAGGTCAGGAAGGAAATGAGGCCGAGGAGGTCGTAGGAAGCCTTGATCAGCTTGTCGAGGCCGGACTCCTTGAGCCCTAAGTCCTCCAGGAAGGCCTGCCGGTCTTCGTCGGAATCCAGCTCGGAAATTTCGGCTTCCATCTCGGCGCAGACCACATAGACCGCGGAACCTTCCTTCTCGGCATACTCCCGGACCTGCTGGACGAAGGGATTTGAAGCCCCGTCATCTGCAATCGAATCCTCATCGACATTTGCCGCATAGATCACGGGCTTTGCGGTCAGGAGATTGTAGCCGTCGAAGAGCTTCTGCTCGTCCTCGTCTTTGCACTCGAACTTCTTCGCCGGGTTGCCGTCCTCCAGGAAGGGGCGAAGGCGCTCGAGGAGGTCACCCTCCTTGCGGTACTCCTTCACCATCTTCGCCTGCTTACCGACCTTGCCCCAGCGGCGCTCCAGCACTTCCATGTCCGCGAACAAAAGCTCCATATTGATGGTCTCGATGTCCCGCACCGGATTGATGGAACCGTCGACGTGAACAATATTCTCGTTCTCGAAGCAGCGGACGACGTGCACGATGGCGTCGCACTCGCGGATATTGGCCAGAAACTGGTTGCCGAGGCCCTCGCCCTTCGACGCCCCCTTGACCAGGCCCGCGATGTCGACGAAATCAATCGTCGCCGGCGTCACCTTCTTCGAGTGGTACATCTCGCCCAGCTTCTTCAGGCGCGCGTCCGGCACGGCGACGACGCCGACATTCGGGTCAATCGTCGCGAAAGGATAGTTGGCCGCCAGGGCCCCGGCCTTGGTCAGAGAGTTAAAAAGGGTTGACTTGCCGACGTTCGGAAGCCCCACGATTCCCAGTTTCATAAATGTATACCTCTTTCCTTTATTTTCAGGCTTTTCAGTCTCGTAACATCTCGTTACGTAACAATCGCGTAACATTTTAATGTTACTTTTCGTTAATTCCCGTTACCTTTTATAAGAACAGACCATCAAGATACTCCGAAAATCTCTCTGCTTCATCAGTCTGGCTTTTGCCCGTCTGATGCACATAGGTATCGACCGTTATCTTAATGCTTGAATGCCCCAGCATCCGGCTTAAAAACTTATAATTTGTGCTGTTCTCACAAAAACTTGTAGCCATCGTGTGCCTTAGATCATGCATCGACAATCTTTTCACACCGGCCTGCTCACACCTTTTCTGAAGCGCAGCATCATAAGTACTGTTCTTCGTCGGGTAGCCTGTTCGGTTAATGAACACAAGGTCTTTAAACTCATCCGGAGTATTATCGCCTGCGTAGCCGCCACGCTCTTTTATCCCTCTAAGGAGCTCATACGCCGTCTTTGTCAACGGAACCTCCCTGATCCCATGTCTGGTCTTAGGTGGTCCCCAGCGCCACTCCTGCGTACTATAACGGAACTCCAGTGTCTTTTCAACCTTAATGATGCGATTCTCAAGATCAACATTCTTCCACTCCAATCCGATCAGTTCTCCGGTACGAAGACCGGTTTCCAGAATCAAGCGGAACTGCTCATAGTAACTGTAATCTTTTGCAACCTCGATAAATCGCTTTTCCTCTTCTATGGTAAAGAAATCTATAGGTTTTCTTTCTGCCACAGGTGGCATTTTGACACCGCTTTTCGTAACAGGAGATTTTCGGATAATGTCGTTCTCATATGCAGCATAAAACATGGTGACCATAGTCAGAAGCGTTTGTTTAATGGTCCCTTCAGCATATCCTGCTGTAGCCATATCGTTCAGAACCTTCTGGCAGTGGATTGGTTTCACATCCATCATTCGCATACGCCCTAAAACGGGCTTCACATCAGACAGATACCTCTCCCTGTAGTTTCTGATCGTATTGGCTCGTACAAGCTTTCCACGCTGTTCCTGCCACTGTTCGAACCATTCATTAACCGTCATCCCCTCCGAGACAATGACTGCTCCATGAGAATCATCATGGATCGTATCAGACAGCCACTGCTTTGCATCTTTTAATTCGACAAACGTCCGCATCGCGCGCGTGCCATCCCGTCTCGTATAGTTGGCCACATATCTCTTATCCGACTTCCGTTGCGTCAAACCTTTTCCCAGATCTTTACCTTTTAAATCTTTACCCAACAGCTCTCCTTTCCCGAGATTCAAATAGCTAATAATAATACCACAGCAGGTAACATTTTTCAATGTATTTTCAAATGTTACCTGCATGTAATTTCACCCAAAATCATATGTAACGGTGTTCCGTGATGTACTCTTCCAATTTCTTACGTATCACCATAGTTTTCTTTTCTCCAGTGGTGATAACAAAGCTGCAGGCAGGGTCCTTGCAGATCTCCCGAAGACGGTTGATGCCAATTCCAAAATAAGCTGCCGCCTCATAATATGTAAGCAAATATCTGTCTTTAATAGGAACATCTATTTTTTTCTTTGGTGTTGACATGTTCATATCGCCTCCTTTCTGCCTTCTCGCTGTGTTATTTTGGTGCATTCGCCGCCGATAGCTTTTTATATATCCATGACGCTCATGGATATAAATCGATATGTCGCTTATGATTTTCACATAGATATACGGTCTATGATTCTTCATCATATGAATCATTTTCATCATCCCCGTCTGTTTCTTCATCAGGATCAGGTTCAGGTGGCTCATGGCGTATCTGCATTTTTGCTCGACCGCTTCTTACGTCCCGCAGGAACTGATATTCAGTTTTCAATGTCCTCAAACGGCTTTGCGGTATTTACTCTTCGCATTACCATTTTCGCCCATTATATCGGCATAGCACTTGCATAATCAAGACTTTTGATGTATCCTGTGTGTAATTTATGGTGTGTTTTTCATAATTACCATAACAATATGGAGTGATATGACCATGAAATATACCTTTAACAGGCATGACCCGATACCGGGCAGCATAGTTTTCGTGCTGATTTTGGATATGAAACGGAAAAAAGAAAGAATCCTGATAGGAAATGAAAATTATATCGAGCTTCGGCTCCGTGGTTCTGAAGAGGATAATATTTTTTATGACCGGACGGCTCCGCTCGGATCTCTCCTTATGAATTTTCATCAGGACACAGACCGGGCATGGAACGAATTTGGTTTC
>ONBT01000023.1 GCA_900316075.1 uncultured Lachnospiraceae bacterium
TGGGCTTTCACGAGTTCCTGCTTTGCTGTTTCAGCTTCTGCTTTGTTTTTGGCTGCTTCTTCTTTGGCTGCGGCCAGATCGGCCTTGGCCTGGGCCAGTTCCTTCTGAAGTTCCTCGGTTTCCTGGGAAGTGGTGCCTGTGTTTTCTCCTTCTTTCTTTAATGCATCCAGGGCGGCGTTTGCATCGCTTAACTGTTTCTTCAGGTCTGCGATTTCATCCTTGGCGTCTTTGAGCTCGTGGCCGTTGGCGGTCAGGAGCGATTCGTTTTCCTCCTTCAGTTCTTCGTTCTCCGCTTTCAATGCGGCGTTGTCATCGGTAAGATTTGCATTTGTGTCTGAAAGGGTCTTGTTTGCGGCTTCTGCGGCCTCCTTTTCCTTCTGGGCATTTTCCAGGTCTGCTTCTGCTTTTGCAAGAGCTGCTTCTGCTTCTTTTTGTTTCTCAATGGCCTCCTGCCGGGAGCTTTCCGCGGCAATCAGCTTTGCGGCGGCTTCATTGTCTCCCATGGCGGCAGCGGCTTTTGCCTCTTCCGCTTCTTTTCTTGCCTGTTCGGCTTTTGCTTCGGCTTCGGCTACTTTCAGTTCGGCCTCGGCCTTGCTGGCCATGGCTTCTTCATGGGCCTTTTCAGCCTCGGCCCGGGCGGCTATTGCGTCGTTCTTTGCCTGTTCGGCTTCGTCTTTGGCTGTCTTTGCCTCATCTTCAGCGGCCGCTTTTTCCTGTTCGGCATCGTCCGCCCGCTGGTTGGCATCGTCTGTCAGTTTCTTCTGGTCCACCAGGGCTCTGGCCTGGTTCAGGATGGTCAGTTCCTCTTCGGTGACGGAGGCTTTTTCCTCTTCCGTCATGTTTTTATAGCGCTGTTCTGCCCGCTCCACTGCGGCGGGATCGGGGTTTTCGGGGTCTATATTGTCTACAAGGCCGGATGCCTGATTTTCGGGAAGCTCGTCCGAGAGGCCGGCCCTTTCTTTTTCGGTCATGACTTCCGTCGTCCAGCTGGCCGAGAAGTTGGGGAAGATCTGCTCGTGGTCGAATACGTAATTTTTCAGGACGGCCGTTCCCTGGACCCCGTCCGAAAGGAAGCCGTTGTCGTCGTGCCAGGCCTCCATGTTTGCAAGGGTTTCATCGGATTTTACTGGTGGAATAATGGCTTCCGGCAGGGCAAAGAGGCCGTCGCCCACCGTGGTGACTGCATAGTATGTTCCGTTCTTGCCGTGCCAGAGCTTTTCCTGGCCGGGCTTGACCCGGATGCCGGTCCGCTTTTCGTCGAAGCCTTCCGGTATCGTTCCTGCACTGAGGAGAATCTTTGACTCCCGGATCTGAAAGCGGGGAGTCAGGACCTGATTCGTCTTTCCGTCGGGAATGCAGGAGCCGTCGGAACCGGACACTTTTTTATTATTCTGATCGTACCAGCCGAGGAAGCGGAAGCCCTTCTGCTTGAGGGCGGGAATTTTGTGCTCTCCTTCATGGCCGTTTCCGTATACGAAGGACCGCTCGCTGATGGCCGGAAATACGGGGTAATCGGAAGGGTTCGTGTCTTCTATGTGGGAGATCCCGGAGTCGCCGGTCATGTTGTAGGCCGGGGCGTTCAGGGTGACCGAGTGGCCGGGATTTGCAGAGATGTCCATGCCGTAGATCAGGAAGCGGTCCGGGGCCTTGACGATGATCTTCGGGTTGCCGGATGCATCTTTCACGGTTTCGGTCGTGGGAATGGAAGCGAAGGTGCAGGCGTTGTAGGTCTTGTTCCACTCGTCCTGGGTGGGGTTATATACGAAGACCTTGTCGTCGTTCGAGCCTCCGTAGATTTCATAATAATTCGTGTCGACGTTGTTGTTCGTGGTATAGGGCTTTTTCGTCTTGGGGTTGATGTGGTCGTTGGGGCAGAACCAGGTGGCCCGGATCTCGTCCGTGGCATCTTCCGCGCTCACGTGGTTGATGCAGGTGGTCAGGATTTCCTTGTTGCACAAGGCCAGGGGACCGACGAAGTTCTCGGTCTTGTAGCCCTCCCGGTCATCCTGGTAGTCGACCTGGCAGAGAATGTGCGCGGTCATGGGGGTTTCTTCATAGACGGGCTCGTACTGGTCCAGGCCCCGGGAGTCGGTCACATGGTAGTAGGGATAGACCGATACCTGAGCGTCGGGAAGGCCGTTGCAGGCACTCTTCTTGATGGATGCGGCCCGGTCCGGATATCTGGCGCCGGAATAGTACATGATGTTCCTGTTCAGGGAGAGATAGCCGTTGGGCCCGTCGAAGTCTTCCGCCGTGATCAGGCGGTTGAAGTCTATGGTGTTAATGTCGGAAATGTTGACGATTTCGGCCTTGTCGCAGCCGTAAAACATGTGGTCCATGTACAGGGCCTTCGAGAAGTTCTTCTCGTGCATCGTGAGATCCTTGATGGACGAGCAGTTGTAGAACATGTAGTCGAAGCGGCGGCAGCTCTGTGAGGTGAATTTCTCCAGGGCCGTGACCTTTTCGAGAAGAGGGCATTCCGCAAACATGTGGGACATGCTCTGTACGTTGCCCATATTGACGTCCTGGAGGCTGACGCTCTTCAGATATTTGCTGTTTTCAAACATATAGGCGCAGTCCGTGATGTTGACGCCGGCCCAGGGCCTTAAGTCTATGGCGGTAAACCCGCTGTTCTGGAAGAAGTTCTTCAGTGAAATGGGCCTGGCGAAGCGGAAGCGGGATGCGAAGGGCTCGAATGTGATGTCTACCCCGGGTGCCTCTCCGTCCTCTGTCCGCCCGAAGCCGGAGAACATGCCTTCGGCGTTTGTGACATTGGCGACGGACCAGTTTTCACTGAAGGAAATTACCGGATTGCCGTATTTCACGGCGAACATATAGGACATGTCCTCTACGTTTGCCGTGTTGAAGGAGCGGAGGTCGATGTCCTCGCTGCCCATGCGGTCCCGGAACATATTTGCCATGGAAACGACGTTCGATGTATCGAAGTCCTTCAGGCTCAGGGCGCAGGTCGTTCCGGCAAACATACCGGACATGTCGGTGACTGAAGACGTGTCGAAAGCCGGGCCGAAGGAAAACTCCTTCACGGTCCGGTCTCCGGCGAACATATTCGACATATCGGTCACGCGGGACGTGTTGAAGGTCTCGCCGAACTTGATTTTTGAAGCGGCTGAGCAGCCTAAAAACATGGAAGCCATGGAAGTGAGATTCGAGGCGTCCATGAAAGCGAGATTGATTACAGGCAGGCTTTTGCAGTTTTTGAACATGGCGGCTGCACTGACGGAAGCGCCGGGGATGGCGCTGCCGGGAGCCATGTTCCCGCTGGTGAAGCTTACGAGGGCCTCATCGCCTTCCGCCAGGGAAGAGATGTCTTCCGTTGCGGAGAAGTCGAGGCCGCTTACGTCCAGGGAAGCGAGGGATGTGTTGCCTGCGAAGAGGCGGGAGGAATCCGCCGGGGCCACGGCCTTCATGGTCTTGGCTTCCTCCGGACACTCGGAGAGGCCGCAGCCGGCTTCAAATGTAAGGGACGTAAGGCCCGGGCACTCCGTGAAGCAGCGCTTGGCAATCACAATCTGATAGGGGATATTGTCGATCAGGGCGCAGCCGTAGACGGTCTCGTCTCCGACGGCCGCGCAGCGGAGCAGGGTAATGGTTCCTGTTCCGTCCTCCGAAAGGTTCACGGTATAGGCGTAGTCATTGATCCAGGAATAATTCTCGGGCAGGGCCTCCCGGACTTCAATGATGGTCGTATCCTTTGCCTTGCGGGTGGATGCAGTGGAGGAAGAAGCGTCATTTGCCGTCGAATCCGCCGTCTCTTCCGCCCGGGCATAAAGGGGCAGGACGGTGGCGGGGACGGATGTGGCGCCAATCAGGCAGGCGGCCGCGAAGGCTGCTGCCCGCTTGAGATGCGGTGAAGTATGAACTTGTCTGAACATGTAGTCTCCTTTTTTCACTTAAAAAGGAGGTACAAAAAAAGAAATGCAGGTTCATTATGAGCCTGCATTCCGAAGGATGTCAAATTAAATTTTGTTTATAAAGATAAAATTTCTATAAACTGCCGGGCCGAGCCTTGTGCGAGGCCCCGGCCCCTTCAGATGGCGTGGAGGTATTTCAGCAGAATCTCGTGCAGGGCCTCCCGGTTGTAGGGCCGGATTAAGGCCTCTTCGAAATCCATGGCCTTCAGCGTGTTCGTGTCCGCAGGCCCGACCGTGGAAGAGAGGAGGACGGCGGGGATGTCCTCATAGGCGGCATCGTTGGACCGCATGGCGGCGAGACAGTTTTTCCCGTTCAGCCCGGACAGGTCCTCGTCCAGAAAGACCATGTCGAAGGTCCGCTTGGAGGCCAGGCGGACGGCTGCCTCCCCGTCGGTCACGACCATGGGATCGATGCCGAAGCTGTTCAGGAGGCGGATCAGGATCCGGCGGTTGACGCTGTTGTCATCGGCCAGGAGAATCTCCGCATCGGACCGGACCGTGCTTTCCGTCCGGTCAACAGGTCCGGCACCCTCCTGCAGTCCCTGCCGCTCCCGTATGGCTTCCTTGATGTTTCCGACCGGGTGTCCGTCCAGGACCTCCTGGGGGATGGCCAGGGTCATGACATTTCGCTTCTTTCCGTTGACCGAAATCTCTATGCCGCCGCCCATCTGATTGACGAGACCTGCGGCGATGGCCAGCCCGATGGTCTGGTTCTGGTTTTCAGCTTCCAGCATGCTGTTGCCGGCATCGATGACCTCCCGGGCTGCTGAAATCTGCGCCGGAGCCAGAGGTGCCCCGTCGTCGGTCAGCTGGACAGCCAGGCACAGACCCAGCTCCTTTTCGGTCACAAAAGTGATTTCCACCGCGACGGCGCTCTCCGGCTTATGGTCCAGGCTGGTGAATATGAGATTGATAATCAGCTGGCGGATATGTTTGCGGTCGCCGAAGAGGAGGCGGGGAATGGTGACATCCGCTGTGACGGAAATTTTGACGTCCGACTGATAGGAGAGGATGTCCGCGATGCTGATGATGTCGAAGAGGAGGTCGGCAGAATAATATTTCGCCCGGGTCAGCTCCATATCGGCCCCTTCCGTCTTGGAGAAGTCGAGCAGGTTCTCAATGCTGGACAGGAGATTCTCGGAGGTCTGTTTCGCTTCGAGGGAAAGGCTCGTCCCGTCTTCGCTTTCCTTGTTTTCGGCAATCAGGCCCAGGAGCCCTTCCACCGTGTGGAGGGGAAGGCGAATCTGGTTGGCGATATTGTTCACAAACTGGCTGCGGGCCTCGGTCTGTACCGAGCGCAGGGCAGTCTCATGCTCCCGGCTGCTGAAGAAATTCACGACGGAAATGATGGAGCAGATGGTATAGATATTGACTCCGGTCGCGAGGACGGCCTTGCTGGAGGTCGAACTCAGGCGGGCCGATGAGAAGGCTTCGATAATCTGCGCAAGAGCCAGAACCGTGGAACCTGCGATGATGGCCTTGTGCCCGGGCGCCGGTTTCCGCCCGTTGGAGAAATAGAAGATGAAGGAAAGAGCTATTACGGCGAACACAAAGAGCTGCTCGGTAAAAATGACGTACATGAAGGCCTGGCGGCTCAGAATCTTGTAGTAGAAGAGACAGTTCAGGCCTGCGTTGATGACGATGAAGGCGGCGCAGAGACTGTCGAAAAAGCGGCTGTAAGTGCTGCCCTCGACATAATTGACATAGAGGAGCCAGGGGACGTTGATGGCAAGGATGGAGGTGACAGCCGCGTTCATGGCGGTCTTTGTATTTCCAAAAAAGATCATGCCCATGGGATTTGACGCGATGATCCAGCAGGCGACTGCCAGCAGCATGGCTCCGAGGTAGAGAAACCCCCGGCGCTTGTGGATTTCCTTCGGCCGTATGTGGGAGGCCACGACCATGGCCAGGGCCAGGAGGAGATTGGTAAAGCCGGTCAGCATGCTGTACAGGGAATTCGTAACGACCTTGTCCAGGGCCACGTCCGAATAGGTGCCCGCCAGGGTTGTCCAGTAGGCACCTCCCCGGATGAAAGTATACATATTGAACAAAATACTGAACAGAGTCAGCAGGGCATAGGTCATGAAGATGATCTGTTCATTTCTCCGCCGCTTTTCCATATTATAATGTCCTTCTGTCGTTACAGATCACGGATTCCGCGAGGGCTGCGAAGCGGCAGCCTCCTGCCGGCAAAGTTGCCCAAACCCTATCGTTTCGAGTATAATACTTCTGTCTGATCTATTTCAATACGAAAGAAACTGCCGGGGCCCCAAGAGTTCCCTGGAGCTGCAGCAAAAGAAAGTGGTATATATTAGTCATGAATAATGTAAAGCACCGGGAAAAGGACCCCATACGCCTTTCAGACCATTTCACATACGGGCGGATTCTGCGCTTCGCCCTGCCGTCCATGGTGATGTTCGTCTTCACTTCCATCTATACGGTCGTGGATGGCTTCTTCATCTCCAATTACGCAGGTAAGGAGCCCTTTGCCGCCGTCAATCTCATCATGCCTTTCATCATGATTCTCGGCACTGTAGGATTCATGTTCGGTACCGGCGGGGCAGCCATTGTTTCCAAGACCATGGGAGAGGGGGACCCGGACCGGGCGAACCGCTATTTTTCAGAGATTGTGGAAGTGAATATCCTCTTTGGGGCCATTCTCACCGTCATCGGCATCGCCCTGATGGAGCCGGTTTCCATTGCCCTGGGGGCAGACGAGGCCATGCTTCCCTACTGTGTCCTCTACGGCCGCATCTGCGTTGCCGGCAACGTGGCCTTCATGCTGCAGAATGTCTTCCAGACCTTCTTTGTCGTCGCTGAAAAGCCGCATCTGGGCCTCTTCTTCACGGTCTTCTCTGGCGTGACGAATATGGTCCTCGACTTCCTCTTCGTCGGTATTTTCAAGTGGGGCGTGGCCGGGGCGGCCATTGCGACGGTCATGAGCCAGGTGGTCGGCGGCGTCCTGCCCATTTTCTATTTCGCAGCAAAGAATTCTTCGCGGCTTCGTCTGAAGCCCGCGAAAATCGAGTGGAGGATTATCGCGAAAACCTCCGGCAACGGGTCCTCAGAGCTCATGAGCAATATCTCCACCTCCATCGTCAGCATCGCCTACAATTTTGAACTTCTGAAATACGCCGGTGCCAACGGGGTCGCGGCCTACGGGGTCCTGATGTACGTCTGCTTCATCTTTCTTGCCATCTTCATCGGCTATTCCGTCGGAACCGCGCCAATCGTGGGTTACCACTACGGGGCCGGAAATCACAGGGAGATGCACAATGTCCTTTCCATGTCCCTGACCCTGATGAGCGTCTTCGGCATCGGCATGCTGGTGGCGGCGGAACTTCTTGCCGGGCCGCTTTCAAAGATGTATGTTGGCTACGACGCGGAGCTTTACGCCATGACGGTGCACGCCTTCCGCCTCTTCTCCTTTTCCTTCCTGGTGGCCGGTGTGAACATCTACTCGTTCTCCTTCTTTACGGCCCTGAACAATGGCGCTATCTCCGCAGCCATCTCCTTCCTGCGGACCCTGGTCTTCCAGCTCCTGGCTGTCCTGCTTCTGCCCCTGCTTCTCGGCCTCGATGGCATCTGGTTCGCCAACCTCGTCGCCGACCTTGGCGCCCTCTGTGTGACCCTCTATTTCCTGCTTTCGAGGAGAAAAAAGTATGGATACTAAGGTAATCGATACACAAAGGCAGAAGAAGGTGGCCATCCTCCACATTTTGGGAGCGGCTTTCTCTTTTGCGATGATGACGCTCTTCATCCGCCTGTCCGGGGACCTGCCGACCATGCAGAAGACTTTCTTCCGCAACTTTTTCGCCCTGTGGATTGCTCTGGCGGCCCTTGTCAGACAGAAGCAGGCACCGGTCATCGTGAAGGGGGCCGGACTTCCCATGTTTATGCGCTGCTTCTTCGGCGGCACCGGGATGATTGCAAATTTCTGGGCCGTGGACCATCTGGGCATTGCCGATGCCAATATGCTGAACAAGCTCAGCCCCTTCTTTGCCATTATTATTTCGTACTTCATAATGAAAGAAAGAGCATCAAAGGTGGACTGGGCCTGCGTCGCGGTTGCCTTCGCCGGAGCTCTTTTCATTATAAAACCTTCCTTCGGGCTTGCCGCAATTCCTGCCTTAGTCGGCCTCTACGGAGGCTTTGGAGCCGGAACGGCCTACGCCTACGTGCACAAGATGGGAAGCATCGGCGAGCCGGGGCCTGTGATCGTCTTCTACTTTTCCCTGTCGACGACCCTCCTCTGTCTGCCCTTCATGATTGCCGACTTTGCGCCGATGTCTGTCGCCCAGTTCCTCTGCCTGCTCGGAACGGGCCTCGCAGCGGCTTCCGGTCAGTTCAACATCACGGCCGCCTACCAGAAGGCCGCCGCCAAAGAAATTTCCGTCTTCGACTACACCCAGGTCATTTTCGCGGCCATCCTGGGCGTGATCTTCTTCAATGAAATCCCCGACGCCCTGAGCTTCATCGGCTACGCCGTCATCATCGGCGCCGCGGTTTTCAAGTGGCGGTGGAACCTGCATCGGGCAGAGGGTTGATTTTCACTTTTCGGCCTGGGAAAATGGAACTATGTGCCGGGATTTTGCATTTGTCCTCTATTTTGAAATCTTCTTCGCTTCGCGGGTCCGGGGAAATGGAACCATATTGCAGAATTTTGCATTTGTCCCCTACACGGGCCACTCCTCAGGCAGGAAAGCACACGCAATGCGTGCTGTGGTTTTCAGGCGTTGGAACTATGTGCTGAGATTTTGCATTTGTCCCCCAAAAATGAATCTTCTTCGCAGATAACTATAAAAAAGGAGAAAGAAATGTTACCGAAAGATCCCTACATGCTGCTGTCCGTCATCAATACCGCCCTGCGCGACGGGAAATACGCCGATCTCAATGCCCTCGCCGCGGCAAACGGGGCGGACGGAAAAAATATCGAGGATACACTTGCAAAAGTTGGCTATATTTACGACGCGGGGAGGAATACTTTTCTGCAAAAATAAGGTATAATGCACGCGGCAAATAATATTATTCATGATTTTTCTATGAGGTGAATTCTATGAAACAGAGACCTGTAGTGCTGATGGTGCTCGACGGATACGGGCTTTCGGACGACCACGACAAGAACGCGGTGTATATGGCAAAGACTCCCGTCATGGACCGTCTCATGGCGGAGTGCCCCTTCCAGAAGGGCTACGCGAGCGGCCTGGCGGTCGGCCTTCCCGACGGCCAGATGGGCAATTCCGAGGTTGGCCACATGAATATCGGTTCCGGCCGCATCATTTATCAGGACCTGACCCTGATTACGAAGTACATCGAGGACGGCTCTTTCTTCAAAAACGAAGAACTCCTCAAGGCGATTTCGAACTGCAAAGAGAATAATTCAGACCTCCACATTTGGGGCCTGCTTTCGGATGGCGGCGTACATTCACACAATACCCACCTCTATGCCCTGCTCAAGCTCTGCAAACAGGAGAATTTCGAGCGCGCCTACGTCCATCCCTTCTTCGACGGCCGCGATACGCCGCCCGCTTCCGGCAAGGACTATCTTGCTGAACTCATCGGCAAGATGAAGGAAATCGGCGTCGGCAGGGTCGCTTCCCTGTCCGGCCGCTATTATGCGATGGACCGGGACAACAACTGGGACCGGATCCAGAAGGCCTATGATTCCCTGGTTACCGGCGAGGGCATCCATGCGACGGACCCGATCGCAGCCATGCAGAAGTCCTATGACGACGGGGTGACCGACGAGTTCGTCGTACCGACAGTCATTGTCGATGAGAATGACAAACCTCTGAGCCTCGTAAAACCCAAGGATTCCGTCATCTTCTTCAATTTCCGTCCCGACCGGGCCCGGGAAATTACCAAGGCCTTCTGCTTCGAGGACAAGGACATTGCAGCCCAGCCCGGCAATGCCAGCGACACCAAGTGCATCAAGTACTTAAAGCGCAAAAACGGCTACATGCCCCTTACATATGTCTGCTTCAAGGACTATGACGAGACGATTCCGAACAAGCTCGTCGCCTTCAAGAAGGAAGAGATCAAAAATACCCTGGGCGAATATCTTGCCAAGAACGGCCTCAAGCAGCTCCGGATTGCCGAGACCGAGAAGTACGCCCATGTCACCTTCTTCTTCAACGGCGGTATCGAGGAACCCAACAAGGATGAGGACCGGACCCTGGTTCCTTCTCCTGCAGTCGCTACCTATGACCTGCAGCCCGAGATGAGCGCTCCCGAAGTCAGCGAGAAGCTGGACGCAGCCATCACTTCCGGCAAGTACGACGTCATCGTCATCAACTTCGCCAACCCCGATATGGTCGGCCACACAGGTGTGCTCGAAGCTGCCATCAAAGCAGTTGAGCGCGTTGACCAGTGCGTCGGCGCCGCAGTCGATGCGGTCAAGAAGATGAACGGCGTCCTCTTCATCTGCGCGGACCACGGCAATGCCGAGCAGATGTGGAACAAGGAGACGAATGCTCCCCACACGGCCCACACGACGAACCCGGTTCCCTTCATCCTCTACAACTACGATCCCGCCTACACCCTTCGCGAAGGCGGCCGCCTCTGCGACATTGCCCCGACCCTGCTTCAGGTCATGGACATGCCGATCCCGGAGGAGATGACAGGAAAGTCACTGCTCGTAAAGAAGGCCTGAGTCGGGCACGCTCCGTTCAACAAAAACTCTTGACGGGAGAAGAAAAGATTGTTTCAGGAAATTTTCTCCTTTTATCGCCCACGTTTGTTGAACAGAAACTTCGGGCGGGAGAAGAAAGGCTTCTTTTTGCAAAATCTTCTCCTATTATCGCCCACGTTTGTTGAACAGAAACTTCGGGCGGGAGAAGAAAGGCTTCTTTTTGCAAAATCTTCTCCTATTGTCGCCCACGCGCGTTGAACAAAAATCCGTGGCAAGAGAAGACAAGTTTGTTTTTGCAAATTTTTCTCTTGCCACAATAACTGATGTTATACAAAAATAGCTGATAAGGAGAAAAATAGCCCCTTTGGGTTTGTTTTTCTCCTTTTTTCTAGAAAGAAGCATATATGTCGAACAAAAATTCCGCCTTCCCTGCTCCTGTCTACCGGTTAGCTTCCCTGCTGTTCCCGGCTAGGTCTGCCCTTTCCCGCCGGGCCGCCTCGCTGCTGTGTGCGGCCACCCTTGCCTTTGCCGCCGCAGCCGCCATTGCCGTGGCTATGCCACAGGTGCCGGTCCGGGCCGCCGCAAGCAGTGATGCCACCGCCGCCACTGACGCTTCTGGCGCCAGTGCTGTCTCCTACACCCTCGACATGGAAAAGGCTATTGCATACGGCGACCAGTGGGCCCTGTCCCGGAACCCCCTGTATGAAGATTTCACCGGCCGCGGGGGCAACTGCGCCAACTTCGTGTCCCAGTGCATGTACGCGGCAGGTTTTCCCCTGAACGGCGAGTGGTACATGAAGGGGGTGAAATATAACAAGGGCCCCTGGTTCTTCGCCAACGAGAACTACCTCTACTTCAGCAATTACGGGACCGCAGAGGCGGCGGATGAGACGAATATCAACCGCGGGGACCTCGTCTACTATGACTGGACCGGCGACGGCCACATCGACCACACGGCCCTCTGCGTGGGAAAAGGCGACGACGGCCAGCCGGCGGTGGATTCCAACACGACGAATGCCCTGCATGCCAACTGGAAGCTGGGCGCGAAGAATCCGAACGCCAAATTCTACGTCATCCACCTGAACAGGAAAGGCATTGCGGAAAAGCCCATATCCCTCATATTTGACGCGGATTATTATTATGCGAAATATGAAGACGTGCAGGAATCTACGGAGCATGACTATACGGCCCTTCTCCGCCACTTTCTGGAATTCGGCCTGACCGAAGGCCGCCAGGGAAACGCCGCCTTCGATCCGCATGTCTACAAGGAAACCCATCCTGATGTGGACGACAGCTACGGGCAGGGATATACCAAGTATTACTTTGAATATATGAAGAATATTTCCAACCCGGTCGGCTCCATGTACCGTCTCTTTAATCCCAATTCCGGCGAGCACTTCTACACGGCCTCGAAGGCGGAGCGCAAGGCCCTCTGCACGGCCGGCTGGAACTACGAAGGCATCGGCTGGACAGCCCCGGAGACTTCCGACCGGCCGGTCTACCGCATGTATAATAAAAACGCCGGCGACCACCACTACACGGTGAATCCTGCGGAGAGGGACTTTCTCGTGAACGCGGGCTGGCAGTACGAGGGCATCGGCTGGTACTCGGCTGACGAGACCGGCGTTCCGGTTTACCGCCAGTACAATCCCCACGCGAAAGCCGGCAGCCACAACTACACGGCAAACAAGGCGGAGAACGACTATCTGGCCGCGAATGGCTGGCGGGCCGAGGGCGTCAGCTGGTATGGAGTCGTTGCACCAGAATAATGTAAACCGCGCCCTTTGCGGGCGGCAATGAGGATCGGGCGGGAGACGCAGTATTGGCGCGGCTTCCGCCCGATTTGACAAATCTGTTAAGAGGTGCTATATTATCCCTCGCAATAAATTTGTAATAAATGAAAGAATGCTTTAAACATTGTAATCATTGAGTTACAAAACGTTTTGCGAGGTCTTATGACAGTTTTCCAGAGCAGAAAAAAGAGATTTGTCCAGGCAGGCGCCCTGGCCCTGACAGCCGCCCTGATTACAGGTGTGGCGGCCCAGGGACCGCGAATCGCCGAAGCCTTTGTCTATTCAGGCGAGAAGGATGCCCGGGCCGGTGTCGTAGGCGAGCTGGGCGAGTTCCAGGCGAAAGCTTATGCCACATCTCTTACACTTGCAGATTCCGGACTTTCCGTCGTAGCCGCAGATGAAAATGATGCGGAAGCGGCGGACGGCTCCGATACCGAAGCAGCTGATACGGCCAAAAAGGAAGGGACGGCAGATGCGGAAAAGGCTGATGAATGGGCATCACGGACGGTCGCGAATGTAGAGACCTCCATGAATGTCCGCGGCAGCGCCGGCGAGGATGGCTCCATCGTGGGCTACCTTCGCAGGGGCGATGTCGCTGAAGTGGTCAGCCGGGCAGACGGATGGACGGAGATTCGCTCCGGGAATGTACACGGGTTTGTGAGCGACGCCTATCTGCTCTTCGGGGCAGAAGCTGAAGAACTGGCGGACAGCATCACACCCCTTACGGCGACTTCAACGACGGACGGCCTTCGGGTCCGGGGCGATGCCTCGACGGATGCCGGCGTCATCTCCCAGCTGGACAGCGGCGAAGCCCTTGCGGCGGATGCTTCCTACGACATGGCAGGCGGCTGGGTCAAGGTCAGCGTGAACGGCAAGGAAGGCTATGTGAATGCCGACTATGTCACTGTTGAACGGAAATATCCGGTTGCAGTCACCGTGGAAGAGCAGCAGGCCATTGATGCCGCCGCAGCGAAGAAGGCCGCGGAAGAAGCGAAGGCAAAGGCAGCTGCTGAAGAGGCTGCCGCAGCGAAGAAGGCTTCTTCGAATCAGAAGGCCTATGATGGAAGCAGCACGCAGAACGCGGCAGTTGAGGCATCTGTGGATGACACGACCCTGCTGGCCGGCATCATCTACTGCGAGGCCGGGAACCAGCCCTATGAGGGACAGGTGGCGGTCGGAGCGGTCGTCATGAACCGGGTCCGGTCCGGCCGGTATCCTTCGACGATTCACGACGTCATTTACCAGAGGTCCCAGTTCGGTCCTGCCGGCAGCGGAAAACTGGCCCGGGCCATTGCGAACGGCTCTTATAAGAAGTGCCTCTCCGCAGCCCAGGATGCTCTTGCGGGCACAGACCCTACGAATGGAGCGATTGGCTTCAAGAGCACCCGGTCCGGTCACTCCGGGGTCGTCATCGGGGCCCACGTATTTTTCTGAATTTGATTCCTGTTTCATGATCATTATAGACAAGGCGGGCGCCCTTCGGGCGCCCGCCTTGTCCCATCTCTCATAAGTGTAGTATAATGAACCCAACTTGCGTTTCTACACCAAAGGAGGATTCAATGGGTACCACTGCAGCTGTCATCATTATTCTGATCATCATCGCACTGATTCTGATCGTGCCGAATATCCGCATCGTGCCCCAGGCCCATGCCTTCGTCATCGAGCGGCTGGGCGCCTATATGACGACCTGGGACGTCGGCCTTCATGTGAAGGTTCCCATCATCGACCGGGTGGCCCGGAATGTCAATCTGAAGGAGCAGGTCGTTGACTTCCCGCCCCAGCCCGTGATCACGAAGGACAATGTCACGATGCAGATTGACACGGTCATCTTCTACCAGATTACGGACCCGCAGATGTTCTGCTACGGGGTTGAGAATCCCATCGTCGCCATTGAGAACCTGACGGCCACCACCCTTCGAAACGTCATCGGCGACCTGGAGCTGGACGAGACACTGACATCCCGAGAGACCATCAATACGAAGATGCGGGAGGCCCTGGACGTGGCCACGGACCCCTGGGGCATCAAGATCAACCGTGTCGAGCTGAAGAATATCATCCCTCCCGAAGCCATCAAGGTGGCCATGGAGAAGCAGATGAAGGCCGAGCGGGAGCGGCGTGAGCAGGTCACGATTGCGGAAGGCCAGAAGAAGTCGGCCATCCTGATTGCCGAAGGAAACAAGGAATCCGCCATCCTGAACGCGGAGGCCGAGAAGCAGGCCCAGATTCTCCGTGCGGAAGCGAAGAAGGAAGCCGCCATCAAGGAGGCCGAAGGTCAGGCAGAAGCCACGATCAAGATTCAGCAGGCCAATGCCGAAGGAATCCGCCTCATCAAGGAGGCCGGGGCCGATGAAGCCGTCCTGACCCTCAAGTCCCTCGAGGCTTTCGGGAAGGCAGCAAACGGCCAGGCGACGAAGATCATCATCCCGTCGGACATTTCGGGAATTGCAGGCCTTGCCACTTCCATCGGCGAAGTCCTGAAGGAAGACAAAAAGAGCAAGTGATTTTTGAACCGGAATGCCGGAGCATTGAAACGGGGTGACTTATGACGGACCTTTATGGAAAGAACTTTCTGAAAATGCTGGACTTCTCGGCGGAGGAGATCACCTATCTCATCGACCTCTCGGCCGAGCTGAAGGAGAAGAAGAAAAAGGGTATCCCCCACGACGTCCTGAAGGGGAAAAATATCGCCCTGATTTTTGAAAAGACCTCGACCCGGACCTACTGCTCCTTCGAGGTGGCGGCCCATGACCTGGGGATGCAGACCACCTACCTGGCCGGTGGCTCCCAGATCGGGAAGAAGGAATCCATCGCAGACACGGCCCGGGTCCTGGGCCGCATGTTTGACGGCATCGAGTACCGGGGCTACGGACAGGAGCTTGTCGAAGAGCTGGCGAAATATGCCGGGGTTCCGGTCTGGAACGGCCTGACAAATGAAGCCCATCCGACCCAGATGATTGCGGACATGCTGACGGTCCGGGAGAAGCTGGGACATCTCAAGGGCGTCCGCTTCGTCTACATGGGCGATGCCCGCTACAATATGGGGAACTCTCTCATGGTCACCTGCGCGAAGCTCGGCATGGACTATGTGGCCTGCACGTCGAAGAAGTACTTCCCTGACCCGAAGCTCGTCGAAGAGTGCCGGGCCTTTGCCAAGGAATCCGGCGGCTCCGTCACCCTGACCGAGAGCGTCGAAGAAGCCTGCACCGGGGCCGACGTCATCTATACGGACGTCTGGGTTTCCATGGGCGAGCCCGACGAGGTCTGGGCGGAGCGAATCAGGGAGCTCTCCCCCTATCAGGTGAACGCGAAGGCCTTCTCCTATGCAAAGGACAGCGCCATCTTCATGCACTGCCTGCCGGCCTTCCACGACCTGAAGACGAAGATCGGCCAGGAGATTCACGACAAGTTCGGTCTGTCCGAGATGGAAGTCACGGACGAAATCTTCGAGAGCCCCCGGTCGGTGGTCTTCGACGAGGCCGAAAACCGCATGCACACCATCAAGGCCGTCATGTACGCGACCCTCGGCGGCGATCGGGAATAATATAAACCTCCTGCTTTTTCTCCGGCCGGAAGGAAACCTTTTCCACCGGTAGAATCAGTAAACAGATGTTAAAACCCATATACATATACCACGAGTCCATCGACTCGACGAACAATGAAATCAAGCGCCTGGCGGAGGACGGCTCGGCGGCGGAGTTTACGGTTGTAAGCGCCGGAGAGCAGACCGCCGGAAGAGGCCGAAGCGGCCATGTCTGGCAGTCCCCTCCCGGAACTTCGATTGCGACCAGCATCCTGCTTCGGCCTTCCGGCGTAGACCCGGAGCGGATTCCGCGGATTACCATCCTTTCTGCCCAGGCCGTCTCAGACGCGGCCGAAGAAGTGACCGGCCTTGTGTGCGGTATCAAGTGGCCGAACGACGTCCTCTTGAACAAGCGGAAAATCTGCGGCATCCTGACCGAGCTCTGCTTCGACCGAAACCGGGCCCCCTATATGGTGGTTGGCATCGGGGTCAATGTGACCGTGCAGACCTTTCCGCCCGACATCGCGGACATGGCCACATCACTGATGCTTGCCTCCGGGAAGCCGACGGAAGCCTTCTCGCGGAAGGCCATCACGGAAAAAATCTGGGATCGCTTCCTCGTCTACTACGAAGGCTTCCTCAGAACCGGGGACCTGTCCGAAATCCGGGTGCCTTATGAAGACCGCCTGGTAAACGTCAACGAGCGGGTCCGGGTTCTGGATCCGCTGGGAGAGTACGAGGCCAGAGCCACTGGCATCGACAACGGCGGCCGCCTCCTTGTCGTGAAGGACGACGGCACCTGCGCCGCCATCGACTCGGGGGAGGTCAGTGTCCGCGGCATCTACGGCTACGCCTGACGGCGTGGCGGGGCTCGCGCAAGGCTCGCCCCTGCCCCTGCATTCCCCGTGATTCTATAGAAACGAAAACTATGACATCAGACATCAGGGAATCCGCCATCCTCTGTGTGGCGAATTCGTACAACAAAAAATATTATCTGAATCCGGCCTACAGTGCCTTTCCGGAAGGAATTAAAGAAGAACTGCAGATTGCCTGCGTCGTTTTCACGGAAGCCGTAGGGGGCATCATCACCCTCTTCTTCGACGACGAGGGGAACCTGACCATAGCCACCAGCGCCGAAGACTACGATCCCTCCTATGATGAAATCGGGGCCGACCTCAAGGTCAAGGAGCTCCGGTCCGAGAAGGCGGACCTCTTCAGCGCAATCGAAACGTATTATAAAGTGAAAGTGTTGGGCCAGCCCCTTCCGGAGGAATGAAATGCTTTTAGCAATCGATGTGGGAAATACGAATATCACCATGGGCGTCTTCGACGGGAAGGATCTGATTGGGGACTTCCGCCTGACCACGAAGAGCCCGCGGACCTCCGATGAATTCGGCGTGGTCATCCGGGACATCCTGAGGCAGAACGGCATCCACCACCACCCCCAGCACAGCGAGGGGGCGGAAGAAGGGCGGAAAGAAATTACCCACTGCATCATCGCGTCCGTCGTGCCGGCGGTCATGTATTCCCTGACTTCCGCCATTATCAAGTACTTCGGCATCACGCCCCTGATTGTCGAGAGCGGGGTGAAGACCGGCATCAAGATTGTGACCGAGAACCCCAAACAGATCGGGGCGGACCGGATCGTGGACGCGGCCGGGGCTTTTGGGCTTTACGGCGGGCCCGTTCTGGTTCTCGATTTCGGTACGGCGACGACCTACGACCTGGTGGGCCCGGAAGGGGAGTTCATGGCGGCCGTCACGGCGCCCGGCATCCGCATTTCTGCGAAAGCCCTCTGGGAGGATACGGCGAAGCTGCCCGAAGTCGAAATCGTGAAGCCCAAGTCCATCCTGGCGAAAGAGACGATTTCCTCCATGCAGGCCGGCCTCGTCTACGGGCAGATCGGCCAGACCGAGTACATCGTGAATATGATGAAGAAGGAGTCGGGCTACACCGACATGAAGGTCATCGCGACGGGCGGCCTGGGCGGTATGATCAGCTCCGAGACGGACTGCATCGACATCTACAACCCGACCCTGACCCTGCAGGGCATGCAGTTCATTTTCGAGAAGAATCAGGACAGATAGCCCACGAATAATGTAGAACAACAACTCCCCTGCGATTTGCGCGGAGGGTGGAAGGCCCACAGTTTCGGCGAATTCGGAAAACTTCAGGAGGACGGATGACAGCATCCCCCATACATCCCATAGATATCGGG
Organism: uncultured Lachnospiraceae bacterium; assembly: GCA_900316075.1. Classification (GTDB taxonomy): domain Bacteria; phylum Bacillota; class Clostridia; order Lachnospirales; family Lachnospiraceae; genus RUG306. The sequence continues at coordinate 18,095 of ONBT01000023.1, forward strand.
GATGTGCATTTAGAGAACAATCTTGTATTGGCTCCGATGGCAGGCGTAAACGACCTGCCATTCCGTTTGCTTGCGAAGAAATACGGGGCGGGCCTGGTGGTGACCGAAATGGTCAGCGCCAAAGCCATCACCTACCACAATCGAAATACCGTGGAGCTTCTTGAAACGGAGCCCGACGAGCGGCCCGTCTCCGTCCAGCTTTTCGGCAGCGAGGAAGCCTCAATGGAAGAGGCGGCCGCCTGCGTGAGCAGCCTCCCCTTTGACATTATCGATATCAATATGGGCTGCCCCGTCCCGAAAATCGTGAAAAACGGAGACGGGAGCGCCCTGATGAAGGAGCCGGAAAAAGCAGCCCGCATCGCAAAAGCGGTCGTGAAGGGCGTGGCAGGGAGACATCCGGTCACCGTGAAAATCCGGGCCGGCTGGGACGGCTGCCACAGGAATGCCGTCGAAGTGGCGAAGGCCCTGGAGGCAGCAGGTGTCAGCGCCATCGCCGTCCACGGGCGGACGAGGGAAGAATTCTACAGCGGCCACGCCGACTGGTCGGTGATTGCTGATGTGAAAAAGGCTGTGTCCATTCCCGTTTTCGGAAACGGGGACATCTCCTGCGGGGCGGACGTCCGGACCATGTACGAAGAGACCGGCTGCGACGGCTTCCTGATCGGAAGGGCCGCCCGAGGCAATCCCTGGATTTTCGAAAACATTGTCCGATATTGTGCGGAAACAGAATACCCGGGAGGGGTATCAGGGAATACGTCTGTTCAAATGGATGGGGAAGCTAAAAATCCTTCGGCAGGCACAGGCACTGAAAACCCTTACGGGAAGCCGTCTCTCGAAGAAGTGGCTGAGACCATCATCTGGCACGCCCGGAAACTCGCCGAAGTGAAAGACGAGTACATCGCCGTCCGGGAGATGCGGAAACAGGCCGGTTTCTACACGGCAGGAACGAGAGATTCCGCCGCATTGCGCAGAATTATCAATGAATGTGAAAGTCTGGACGAATTGGAAGGCTTATTGAAGAAGTGGGCAGCAGGCGTTTCCTTGACATAATTTGAGAGGAAAATTATAATACGTGGGTTAATAAGGCGTTTTATATTATTCATAGGAGATAGAAATGGACGAGACAGCGGCAAATGTGAAGAAGAGCATCATCACCTACAAGGGCCTGAAGAAGCTCCAGGACGAGCTCGAGGACCTGAAGGTCAATCAGCGGGCGGCCATCGCCGAGAAGATCAAGGAGGCGCGCGAGCAGGGCGACCTTTCCGAGAACGCCGAGTACGATGCGGCGAAGGACGAGCAGGCCCACATCGAAGGCCGGATTACCGAGATCGAAGAGCTCCTGAAGCACGTCGAGGTCGTCGACGAAGACGATGTGCAGAAGGACAAGGTTTCCGTCGGCTGCACGGTCCGTCTTCTGGACGTGGAGCTGGGCGACGAGATGGAGTACCAGCTGGTCGGTGCGTCCGAGTCCAACTCCCTGGCCGGCAAGATTTCCAACGAGTCCCCGGTCGGGAAGGCCATTGTCGGCGCTACCGTCGGCCAGACCGTGACGGTCGAGACCGAGGCCGGCTCCTTCGACTACAAGATTCTCGAAATCAAGCAGGATTGATTGGTACAGGAATAATGTAAAGCATCTCCTTCGGGACGGATTTTTCCTGAAGGAGATATTTTACGCTTTACGGGCGGCGCGCCCGGCAGGAATAGAAAGATTTCATTATGGCAGAACAGAACAAGAATCAGAATAATGCAGAGCAGGACATTAACCAGCTGCGGAAGGTCCGCTTTGACAAGCTGAAGGCCCTGCAGGAGGCCGGCAAGGACCCCTTCCAGATCACGACCTACGATCAGACCCACCACACGGACGACGTGAAGCGGCTCTACGAGGAGAAGGAAGCGGAAATCCTGAAGGACTACACCGAGCCTGACCTGAGCGAACTTGAGAAGGCCGCTGCTGCCGACCCGGACAACAAGGAAGCAGAAGCCGCCCTTCGCCAGGCGAAGAAGGAAGCCTACAACGCCCGCCGGGAAAAGCTCGACGCGGATCCCGTGCAGGTATCTATCGCCGGCCGCATGATGTTCAAGCGGGTCATGGGGAAGGCATCTTTTGCCAACATTCAGGACCTGAAGGGCCGCATCCAGATTTACGTCTCCCGCGACGCCATCGGGGAAGACGCCTATGCGGACTTCAAGAAGTCCGACATCGGCGATATCTACGGTGTCAAGGGTTATGCCTTCCGGACCATGACCGGTGAGGTTTCCGTACATGCGTCGGAGATTACATTACTCTCGAAATCCTTACAGATTCTGCCTGAGAAGTTCCACGGCCTGACCGACGTGGACCAGCGCTACCGCCAGCGGTACATCGACCTCATTATGAATGAGGACTCCAGGGAAGTCTTCATCAAGCGGTCGAAGATCATCGCTGCAATCCGGAAATACTTAGGCGAGCACGACTTCATGGAAGTCGAGACCCCCATGCTGGTGGCAAACGCCGGTGGGGCTGCGGCACGGCCTTTCGAGACCCACTTCAACGCCCTCGACGAGGACCTGAAGCTGCGCATTTCCCTGGAACTTTACCTGAAGCGCCTAATTGTCGGCGGCCTCGAGCGGGTCTATGAAATCGGCAGAGTCTTCCGGAACGAGGGCCTTGACACCCGCCACAATCCGGAGTTCACCCTGATGGAGCTCTACCAGGCCTATACCGATTACGAAGGCATGATGCGCCTGACCGAGGACATGTACCGGACCGTTGCCCACGAGGTGAACGGGACCGGGGCTCTGACGTACAAGGGCAACGACATCGACCTCGACGCCCCCTTCGCCCGCATGACCATGACCGAAGCCGTTGCGAAATACAGTGGCGTGAACTTCGATGATATCCACACCCTCGAAGAAGCCCGGGCAGCGGCCAAAGAAAAGCACGTCGAAATCGAGGACCGCTTCGCCATCGGCGACATCCTGAACGCCTTCTTCGACGAGTTCGTTGAGGACAATCTGATCCAGCCCACCTTCATCACGGGCCACCCGATTGAAATTTCGCCCCTTACGAAGAAGGACCCCGATCATCCGGGGCACGTTCTTCGCTTCGAGCTCTTCATCAACGGCTGGGAAATGTGCAATGCCTACTCGGAGCTTAATGACCCCGTCGACCAGCGGCAGCGTTTTGCCGAAGAGGAGAAGCGCCTGGCGGCCGGCGACGAGGAAGCCAATCACACCGACGAGGACTTCCTGAACGCCCTCGAAATCGGCATGCCCCCGACCGGCGGCATCGGCTACGGCATCGACCGGCTGTGCATGCTGCTGACGGGAAGCGAAGCCATCCGCGATGTGCTCCTTTTCCCGACACTCAAGTCACAAAAGGCCGCTAACACTGTAGGCCATGAGGAAGAAGGCAAGGAAGAGGAGTCCAAGACCGGGTTCTTCACACCGAACGAGAAGATCGATTTCAGCAATGTAAAGATCGAGCCCCTGTTCGAAGAGCAGGTTGATTTTGATACCTTCTCCAAGTCTGATTTCAGAGCTGTAAAGGTAAAGGATTGTGTGGCAGTACCGAAGTCCAAGAAACTGCTTCAGTTCACACTGGACGACGGAACAGGCACAGACCGCACGATTTTAAGCGGTATTCACGCATACTACGAGCCTGAAGAGCTGATCGGAAAGACCTTGATTGCAATCGTAAATCTGCCCCCTCGTAAGATGATGGGCATCAATTCCTGTGGTATGCTTCTGTCCGCAGTAAGCAACTACAAGGATTCGGAGGATGAGGAGCTTCACCTTCTGATGGTGGACAACCACATCCCGGCAGGTGCGAAGTTGTATTGAGAATTGGCGCTGAGCCTGACAACAAATTGAGTTCAAAAAATGTGTTGTAGTGGCCGATTTACAACAATCTGACCACAAAAACCCATCTGAAGTCACTTTGTGACAGGCGGTGTCAACAAGTTGCAGAATTGAATAGTCATTAGACTTCTCAAGGAGTCGCTTTTCTTAAAAGAAATTTTAAGAGGGGCGGCTCCTTTTTGCGTGTTCTACGAGCGGTGCAGATATGGAGCAGAGACGTCGGCGGGAGCTTGCTCACGCAAGACGGCTTCTGCGAACAGATCTATAGCGCGACAGCGCGACATCGAGGAAAGCGAAGCTTTTTGAGATGCACCGCCGTAGAGCACCCACGGTTTCACCAGTTTCACACCTGCATCAGTAAACAGACAGAACACAAGGAGGAAGTTCAATGGAAACAGAGAAAGATGACTATTACAGCGTAGCAAGGAGAAAGCAGGTCCGAGAGGAATCCAGGAAGCTCCGGAAGAAATACCTGAGATACAAGGAAGCAGAGATCGTTTACAGCATTCAGCATAAAAAGCTCCTGGAGCTTGCCGATGATGCAGGAGCACTTTACCGAATCGACGGATACGTGCTCATCAACCGGGATATCTTCGATGAATACCTGGAGCAGTTCCGTCAGCCGCCCAAGACGAAAGGCATGGCAGCACCGAAGATCAGCAGGTGGAAGAAATGAGCGGGACGATCTGGATGTATTCGGACCGGATGGATGACTGGGATATCCTCTTTGCCCAGAAATCCTTCATCACTTACCGGGAGGGCTGTGATTATTACGATCTGACAGAGAAGGTAATGACCAGGCTTGCCCAGGAGGCAGGAGCCGTCTATAAGATGGGCACCCGGTTCGTCAGGATCCGGAGGGATGTTTTTGAGGAATATCTGAGAGAGCAGTACAGAAAGGAGCTAGCCGATGAAGGCGAGACTGACTTACCAGGAAGTGATGGCCTATATCCAGGAGCAGGAGAAGGAGAAGCAGAGACTGGCGAAGAACCAGCAGAAGATCGCCGGAATCTCTGAAAAGGTACAGGGGATCAGTCATACGAAGATCCGGCAGAGCAAGTATATGAGATATCGGGAGGCCAGAGCGTATTACTGCCTGGGCATGAATACCATTCAGAGACTTGCCAAGGAAGCTGGAGCGACTATCCGGATTGGTCGCGTCGTCATGATCGATACGGAGATCCTGGACAAGTACATTGATTCATTCCGTGATGCGTGAGGAGAGGAAAAGAATATGAGCAAAGTAATCGCAGTAGCAAATCAGAAGGGCGGAGTAGGGAAAACTACATCCGTGATGAATCTCGGGGCAGGGCTCGCTTCCGCAGGAAAGAAGGTTCTGCTGATGGACCTGGATCCTCAGGCATCTCTGACATTAAGCCTCGGCTATCGTGAGCCGGACAAGCTGGAAGCGTCTGTCGCAGATATTATTTCAGGAATTGTAAATGATGAAGATATCCCGGATGGTATGGCGCTGATTCATGTATCCGACAACATGGATCTGCTTCCTTCCAATATACAGCTTTCCGCTGTGGAGGTTTCCATGGTGAATGCCATGAGCCGGGAGCTGGTTCTTCGATATTACATTGAGCAGGCCAGGGAGAAGTACGACTTCATCCTAATCGACTGTATGCCGTCCCTTGGAATCCTCACCGTCAATGCCCTGGCATCTGCAGATTCCGTTCTGGTGCCGGTCCAGGCTGCCTATCTTCCGGTCAAGGGCCTTCAACAGCTGATCAAGACCATCTACACCGTGAAGCGGAGGCTGAACAGCAGACTTTCCATCGAGGGGATCCTCTTCACCATGGTGGACCGCAGGACTCTTTATGCGAAGGAAATTATTGAGGAAGTGAATGAGGCTTACGGAAAGAGCATTCAGGTGTTCTCCACGGAGATTCCGATTTCCGTCCGGGCTTCTGAGACAAGCATGGTTGCCAAAAACATCTATGACTATGATCCGAAGGGAAAGGCTGCATCCGCATATTCTGCACTGACACAGGAGGTATTGAAGCATGGCTTCTAAGAGAGAAAAGATTCATTTTGAGACCGTTGAGGAGCTGCTTGGCGCTCCGGTAACAAAGGACGCAACGACCGAGATCCGGATTGACCAGATCTATCCCTTTGTGAATCATCCCTTCAAGGTAGTGGATGACGACAAGATGTCTGACCTGGTCCAGAGCATCAGGGATAACGGAGTGATTGTTCCGGTGCTGGTGAGACCGGATGATGAAGGAACCTATGAAATGATCTCCGGTCACCGCAGAATGCATGCGGCAAAGCTGGCAGGCCTGGTCACCATTCCGGCAATCATCAAGCCAATGACCAATGATGAAGCAACCATTGCCATGGTCGATGCCAATATGCAGCGAGAGGAAATCCTGCCAAGCGAGAGGGCTTTCTCACTGAAGATGAAGATGGATGCCATGAGGAGGCAGGGCTACCGGGCAGATCTTGAGAATGGAACTTGTGGCAGTGAGTGCCACAAGTCAGAGGATGCAGACACTCTGAATAAGAAGACCAGGGAGGAGGTCGGTGAATCCTTCGGGCTGAAGGGCAGACAGGTTCAGAATTATATCCGTCTGACCGAGCTGATCCCGGAGCTACTGGACATGGTAGACAACAAGCATCTGGCCATTGCTCTGGCAGTTGAGATCTCCTACTTCAGCAAGGAGGTTCAGCATGTCATCTATGTAAATTACAAGGAAACGGGAGCCATGACCAAGGAGCAGATCCAGGTCCTGAAGAAGCAGACCAATCTGGAGAATGCCACCGAGTACACATTGAAGCAGCTGTTGAATTCCGTTCAGCCGGAAATCAAGGAAGCAGGAAGGATCAGCTTCACGAGGAAGAAGCTGGATCAGTACTTCCCGAAGAATTACACCATGCAGAAACGGCAGGAGATCATCTTCTCTCTGCTAGATGACTGGAAGAACAGACAGGAGGGTGCGGATGTTTGATTATATCGAGGTCAACCAGTCCGAGCAGTTCAGCTTTATCCGGATCCCCAGGGCATTGATCACGGAGGATTACTTTAACAGCCTGTCACTGCAGGCCAAGGTACTCTACGGGATGCTCCTAGACCGGATGTCTAAGTCCTTCCAGAATCACTGGCTCGATGAGGAAGGCAAGGCCTATATCATTTATCCGGTCAATGAGATCCAGGAGGACCTGAACCTGTCCCGGAGGAAGATCATGGACAATCTCTCCGAATTGGAAAAGGTCGGTCTGGTGGAACGGAAGAAGCAGGGAAATGGCAAGCCGAACTGCATTTATGTCAAGAATTTCATTGTGGAATCCCGGTAGCAGAAGTGCAGATTCTGCACTTCTGAATCGAAGCGGAAAGGAGCGATAAACGAATGGATGATCAAATCAGGTTCGGTTATTTTACCGGGAAAGAATCAGAAATGCTCACTTTCTATCGGGTGCCGAAGCTCCTGATCACGAGTGATTATTTCGAAAAGGTCTCGAATGATGCCAAGATGCTTTACGGTCTGATGCTGGATCGGATGTCCCTGTCAGCGAAGAATGGCTGGATAGATGCGGAAAGCCGTGTCTATATCTACTTTTCCATTGAAGATACCATGAGTCTTCTGAGAATCGGCAGAAATAAAGCGGTGAAGATCATGTCCGAGCTGGATGAGAAAACAGGCATCGGGCTCATCGAGAGAAAGCGTCCGGGACAAGGAAAACCGGCGCTGATCTATGTGAAAAACTTCTGGAAAGGAGATGGAAAAGGCAGTTCAGAAGTTTACATTTCAAACTTCAAGAAGTCCCGAAATCAAACTTTTGGAAGTCCCGAAAGTAAACCTCTAGAAGTCCCGAAAGGGGACCCGAATAAGAATAATATTAATAATACTGAGTCTAATAAGACCTCATATCTGATCCGATCTGTGGATGTGGATAAGACGCCTCAGACAGATGTCGCTGGATACTCAGAGCTGATCAAGGATAATATCGATTACTCGTCACTCCTTCAGCGTTACCCTTATGAGCAGGACAACGTGGAGGAAATCTATGAGCTGATCCTGGAGACCGTTCTGTCCCAGAAGGACCGGATCTATATCGCCAGGGACAGTTATCCGGCAGAGCTGGTAAGGTCCAGATTCTTGAAGCTCCGGTATGACCATGTGGAATATGTGCTGGACAGCATGAAGAAGAACACGACCAGGGTGTGCAACATCAAGAAATATCTCCTGGCGGCGCTCTTTAATGCTCCGGCGACCATTGGGAATTACTACCAGGCAGAGGTTAATTATGACATGATGCATCCTGTGGTCTGAGTGGAAAATTCATAGCGTACTAAAACGTAATTGACAGTACTATAGTAAGCGAGTATGATGGGAATCGAGATAGTAATATTAAGTAACAGACAGTAAAATAGAAAGACAATTTTATGAGGCGCGCCATGGATATCCCAATAAAGTTAAAGGCCTATGAGAAAGCTGCGATTGACTATTTGAACCAGAACGCTCCAGAGGTGTATCAGGAAAAAAATCCGGGCTTTCGCTGGGCGTCGCATACAGCAGCCCGGAAACCGGGAATCGATTGGGAGAGTATCAGTCGGATCCGGATTGAAGATGAATTTTCCCTGGAAGGATTCAGAGACGATGACACCTCGATTAGCCATTTGACGATAGATGATCAGGCCTATGGAAAATTGAGAAACGATATTAATCAGCAACTGAACATGACGCGAGGCGTACAGAAAGCTTTTCTTGCTAGGACGATTATCAAATGGGGTCTGGAGGAAATGAAACCGATAGCCAGACTAACCGGTTATGCTCACTTAGTCTATGGGGACAAACAGAGCCTCAGTAATGCAGATGCATTGAAGCTTTGCGTGGATCTCTTCTGTGATTCCGGGGATGAAAATCCGGACAGAGCAGAGATCCGGGAGCAGATCAGGAAGCTTTTGATGGACTATCAGAAGAAGATGGAAGAGAGATAAGACCATGATCATTTTGAAGATTATCGGATGGATTTTATATATTGCGCTGAAGATGGTGATTGGAGTCATCCAGATCGTGCTGACCTTCCTGGCAACCTGCATCAGTTTTGGCGGTAGAGTGTTCCAACTTGCCGGTGGCCTTATAGGAACACTATTTGTCATGGGCAGTCTCATCGGTCTTCCCATGGGCATTGTATCCGGCAAGGAATTTTGGCAGATGTTCTTCCTGGGAATTGCCTTCGGTGCGATTCCTGCGTTTCTGGCTAGCGTTGGTCGAGATGGAATCTATGCGGTGAAGGGAGTACTGAACAAGATATAAGTGATGCTTTAAAACAGACGTTATTAGGCGCAAGTGATCGTAAGTGGTGAACGTTTAATATCAATGGACTGAGATGTTTGGTTCACTTAATGGGACTTATTAAGTCCCGAAAACATGGAATACAGAGAATAATTTAGATATACTGTACCGTAGCAGGAGGAACAGCCAATGAGCAAACAGAAAAATAAAAGTGCTACGGTCACGAAAGATTTTGACGTTGAATATTCTCCCAGAGATAAGAATGCTTTTTCAAAGTACATCAAAGAGAAGCGAGTTGAGTTCAATGATGAAAACGGCAAGAATATCTCAACTAAAGAGCTTGGAAAGATGGTCGGAATCGATTATGAAATGTTCCGTAAGATATTAAATCAGCAGAAGCCTACAAAGAAAAGAGACTGTATTATTGCAATCTGCGTGGCGCTTCAGTTGCTACCTGGTGAAATCGATGAAGCCCTAAATTTATACCAATATATGCCGGCCCTTGACGAGCAGAACCCGAGGGATATGTTCATCATGGAAAAACTAAAGGCACATGTGACAGTAGCCGGCTTGAATGCCGCGCTTATTAAGACAGGATTTCCTGGATTAGATATTCAGGATAAAAGAAATGGAAATAAGAAAAAGGATTCAGTTACGATAAAGCATCCTGCGACATGTAAAATCATGGAAATGAAAGTAAGGACACCTGTAGCCGAATATTATTACGGCGATCCTTATGATTCACTCTGCACGCTTTATGATCCATATAATTATAAGGGAACTGGTGATATGGTGATTAAGGATATCAAGAATAAAAAGTATGTTCATTTGGTTGCTAATAGTGATGGAACCATATTTTCTGAAGATTTAAACGGTGAATGGAATCTCAAAAATTATAAGGATCTTGACGAAGCGGGTGAGTATAAGAGCTTTTTTCAGGAGCTGCAGCATGCTGTGATGCTCGAAAGAAAACGCCTTCTGAACATTCTTAACGACACTCGAAATTACCAAGTTAGGACATCTGCCCGCCTTATCGAAGATGAAATTTGCGTGTTCTCAGAGCGCTTTAATTATTCGCTTCCCGAAATGAATGAATATTATCTCATGAGGCTATCAAAGGGTAAGTATAAACTGTTCGTTTATAATGAGAGCGCTTTTATGTCTTGGTATCTTTCAGAAAAAGCATTTCAAGATTGCTATGGTGGATCAATCCCTAAAGCAATAGAGACTTATGAATCAGTGCAGCAAATCGAGCAGCTGTTGGCAAATAAAGACCGTTATTCTGACGATACTATCAAGCTCCAGATGAGAAAACGGGCATTTGAAAGTTTGCAGAAAAATGTAGATGATATGTATGAAGGTCTAAAAAACGGGAAGATACTCATTCAAAACCTAGATTACATATATGATAATCCGTACGACGTTCTTAGGTATTACAATCTGGAGAAGGATTATGAGTGCAAATATGATGAGGAATATCCAGAGATCATTGGCTGCCTCCCCTCAAAAGAATATTATTTACCGGGCGGTGGACGGGTTGATGTTACACTGGAGGATATCCAGCATGCGTTCGAGCTGGGATACGAGAGCATCGAGCAGATATGTGAACTTAAAGCCAAGTTAGGTTCAGTGGAAGCAGTTCTGTAATGGTAGTTGCGAGCCATAGAGACAGGTTGTCTGAATATTCCGGCCTGAAAAGACCGGGGTACCGCGGCAGCGGTACCATCGTTCCGCAACAATGATACTGCTGATCCGCAGTTGGATACCGAAGGTATCC
>ONBT01000060.1 GCA_900316075.1 uncultured Lachnospiraceae bacterium
TTCCGCGGGATTCGTACGGCCGGCTCTTGCTAAAGTCACATTTTCGAAGGCGACAGCCAGGTGCGGGAAAATTCGGGCAGAAGGACCAGCAGGAGCGAGTGCCGCGCGGCCTTTCTGGGAGGAAGGCAGCGAAGTGCCACTGAAAGGGCCGCCCCGCCTGAAAAGAAGGCAGCGAAGCGTCACGGAAAACGCCGTACTACAAGAAAAGAGGAATGCAATTGCAGCCGGAAATTTTCTCTGTCCTGTCCCAAAATTTCTATTGACTTTCTCCCTGCAATGTAATATTTTCTTAACATCTTCATGGACAGCGTTTCATTGTCCGCTGCGATCGCAGCAAGGCCGGTCCTTTCCGGACGGCTCGGATTTCACATTATTATTCTTCTACTGCTATCTGACGGGTAGGAATAGAAAAGCACTTTGGCAGATGCTATAATTGAAAGGAGAAAACGTTTGGAAACAAAGCGAAAAACCTATGACGAGCCCACCTTTACGGATGATTTCATGTTCTGTGAGGTGCTGCGGAACCACCCGGAAATCTGCCAGGAGCTGGCGGAGCTTTTGACCGGGCGGAAGGTACGGGAGGTCCGGCTCCCGGAGGCGCAGAAAGAGGAGAAGTTTCTCTATGAGGGCCGTGGTGTTCGCTTCGACATCTATTTCGAGGACGAGGCGAACACGGTATATGACATCGAGATGCAGACGGTCGTTCGGACGTCTATCAAAAAACGCAGCCGCTACTACAGCAGCATGCTGGACATGGACCACCTCAGGCAGAATGTGTCATATTCGAAACTGCCAGATACTTATATTGTCTTCATATGTTTGGAAGACCCGTTCCATCGGGATTCTGTCCGATATACCTTCCGGGAAACATGTGAAGAACTGCCGGATCTGAAACTTGAGGACGGCAGCACGATTATTTTCATTAATTCAAAAAGCAAGGGCGGGGCATCTCCGGAGATGCAGGCTTTTCTGGAATATCTGAATGGACGCCGGCCGGAGTCGGATCTGACGGAGGCAATAGACCGGGCCGTGCATGATCAAAAGGAAGATGAGAGAGGAAGGCGAAAGTATATGACATTGCAGGAACATTACGATGAAGAAAGAATAGAAGGAAGAGTTGAGGAAAGACAGGATATTTCCTTTGTGATGAAGCAGCTTCTTAATGCAGGCCGCATCGAGGATGCCAAACGTGCTGCAGACGATTCGAAGTACATGGACCAGCTTCTGGAGGAATTCGGAAGGAAAGAACCGGTGCATTGAGCGGGTCTGCCCGCAGCTCACGCCCTTCGGGCGTTTCGCTGTGGGCAGTCGCCAAATAAAAAAAAGCGCCGATGGAATGCAAGCATTCCACGGCGCTTTTTTCACTTGGCTCGTTGCTATCAGATCCCGAAGATATCCGCATACGCCTTCAGGGCGCCATCGGTCTCGTGGGCGAGAACCTTCTTGGCAAGGGTCTTGCCCAGCTGTACACCTTCCTGGTCGAAGGAGTTGACGTTCCAGCAGAAGCCCTGGAACATGACCTTGTTCTCGTAGTGGGCGAGAAGGGCGCCGAGGGTCTCAGGCGTCAGCTGGTCGCCGATGATGATGGACGAAGGCCGGCCGCCGGCGAAATATTTGTTCCGGTTCTCGTCGTCCTTTCCTGTCGCGAAGGCCTGAATCTGGGCGCTGACATTGGCATCGAGCTTCTTCTGGGAGGTCGAGCCCTGAATCGTGACGTCGTTCTCCAGCTGGCTCTTCTTGAAGCCGATGAACTGCAGGGGAATGATGTCCGTGCCCTGGTGCAGGAGCTGGTAGAAGGAGTGCTGGCCGTTGGTGCCGGGCTCACCGAAAATGATGGGACCGGTCTTGTAGTTCACGGGCTCGCCGAAGCGGTTGACGCTCTTGCCGTTACTTTCCATATCCAGCTGCTGCAGGTGGGCAGGGAAGCGGGACATGGCCTGAGAGTAAGGCAGAACGGCCGTTGCGGGATATCCTAAGAAGTTCCGCTCATAGACGCCAATCAGAGCATCGAGCATATCCGGATTCTTCAGGGGGTCGGTCTCCGTTGCCAGCTTGTCCTCAGCGGCAGCGCCGTCGAGGAAGCGGGCGAAGACGTCCGGTCCGAAGGCCAGGGAAAGAACGGCCCCGCCGACCGTAGAAGTCGAGGAATAGCGGCCGCCGATATAGTCGTCCATGTAGAAGGCGTCGAGATAGTCATCACTGTGGGCCAGAGGAGAAGTCTCGGAAGTAACCGCGATCATATGCTTTGCGGGGTCCAGGCCGGCCTTCTTCAGGGCGTCCATGACAAAGGACTGATTGGTCAGGGTCTCGAGGGTGGTACCGGACTTGGAAACCAGGATGAAGATGGCATGGGCAACGTCCGTACCCGCCAGAACCTGGGAGGCATCATCAGGGTCTACATTACTAATGAATTTCGCGTCCATGAGGAAGGTATTGTTCTTCTTCGCCCAGTTCTCGAGGGCCAGGTACATGGCCCGAGGACCCAGGTCGGAGCCACCGATGCCGATCTGAACGGCCGTCGTGAACTTCTCGCCTTTCTCATTCGTGATTTTCCCGGCGTGAACGTCGTTGGCAAAATCCGCGATGCGCTTTTGCTGCTCGATGTAAAATGAGCGCTTGTTGACTCCGTCAGCCATGACGTCTTCCCCGAGCTGGCCCCGGGTCAGGTGGTGAAGGACCATCCGCTTCTCACCGGTGTTGATGACTTCGCCGTTGTAGAGGGCTTTGAACTTGTCGGAAAGCTGGGCCTCCTTGGCGAGTTCCACAAGAGCAGCGAGGACGTCGTCGTCCACCTCCTTGGGAGCATAGCTGTAGCATAGGCCCTCCGCCATGGGAACCGCGTACTTCTTCACCCGGTCCGCACCGGACTCTCCGGCCATGACCTCTTTGAGCTTGACCTTTCCGGCCAGCGCCGAAAGCTTCTTTACGGAAGCAAGTTCATCGAAATTCTTCCATTCGATCATAATAATGTACTTCTTCCTTTCCTTCCGCTGCCGCAGGGCAGGGAAATTGATCTTGTGAAAAACTTCACACACAACCTGCATAATAGCAGAATGAGGGTACGGGAACAAGGCGAAATCGGCAAAAAGAGTTGCGTTTTCGGGCCGTTCTGATTATTATTTGACCGGTTACTTTTTGCTGAACGGAGGCAGAATTTTGAAGAAAATCGTTCTGACCGGCGGCGGCACCGCCGGCCATGTGACCCCGAACCTGGCCCTGGTGCCCGCCCTCGAGAAGGCAGGCTACGAGGTCTCTTATATCGGCTCTTATACCGGCATTGAAAAAGAACTTGTCGAGAAGGAAAAGATTCCCTATTACGGGATTTCCTCCGGCAAGCTGCGCCGCTACTTCGACGTGAAGAATTTTTCCGACCCCTTCAAGGTCATCAAAGGCTACTTCGAGGCAAAGAGCCTTTTGAAGAAGCTCTCTCCCGACATCGTCTTTTCCAAGGGCGGCTACGTCAGCGTGCCCGTGGTTCTGGCGGCACACAGCCTGAAGATTCCGGCCGTCATTCACGAGTCGGACATGACCCCCGGCCTTGCCAACAAGCTTGCCGGCCGCGGAGCCACGGCCTTCTGCTGCAACTTCCCGGAGACCATGCAGTACCTGCCGAAGGACAAGGCCGTCCTGACCGGAACCCCCATCCGTCAACAGCTTTTCGACGGCTCGCGCTCCCGCGGGCTCGCCTTTGCCGGTCTCTCCGGAGAAAAACCCGTCCTCCTCATCATCTGCGGCAGTCTGGGGAGTGTGTCCGTCAACACCTTGGTCCGGGAGATTCTGCCGAAACTTATTGAAAAATTCGACATCATCCACCTGACCGGCAAGGGGAATCTCGACGAGTCCCTGGTCGGCAAATACGAAGGCTACAAGCAGTTCGAGTACATCAATGAAGAGCTGCCGGACCTCTTCGCCGCGGCGGATGTGGTGATTTCGAGAGCCGGAGCGAACGCTATATGTGAGCTCCTGGCCCTGGCCAAACCCAACGTTCTGGTTCCCCTTCCGGCTTCCGCCTCCCGGGGCGACCAGCTCCTCAATGCGGCTTCGTTCGAAAAACAGGGGTTTTCATTAGTCATAGATCAGGATGAAAAGACCGCGGAGGACCTGTACCAAGCCCTGAAAGAGGTCTACGGCAACAGAGAAAAATATACGAAGGCCATGAAAGACTTCGGCGAGGGCAACGGGGCCATCAAGAAGATTGTGGACCTGCTGGAGAAGTACCGGAAAAAATAATTCGTTCAACAAATATCCCGCGCGGCGGCCGGTTTTTAGTGCCGCACCTTGCGCGGGTCTCAGAGGGAAGATATGTCAAAACTTTTCAGCTACGACGGGCCGGTGGTGGCCATCATCGAAGGCTTTGCCCACCTGGTGGCCCTGAACCTGATCACGATGGCCCTGTGCATTCCGGTCATCACCGGAGGGGCCGCCCTGACGGCCCTGCATTATTCTGTCCTCCACATCGTACGTGGGGAAGAGGGCCATATCTACCGGGACTACTTCCGACAGTTCAAGGCGAACTTCAAGTGGGCGACCCTTTTGTGGCTGCCCATGCTTCTGATGGGGGCCTTCATCATCTTCGATATCTGGCTCATCCGGACGAATCCGGACGCCTTCCCTTCGGCTCTGCGGATTGTCTTCGGGGCCGGCTTCATCATCATAAGCATGGTACTTGTCTGGATATTTCCATTGCTTTGCCACTTCGCATACGACAGCGTGGGGACTTATATCCACAATGCCATCCTGATTTCTCTTGCCAATCTGCCCCGGACCATCGCCATGCTGATCATCAGCATTCTGCCCTTCCTGGCCATCTACCGGGCCCCTTACAAGTCCCTGGCCTGGCTCTTCATCCTGGGCATCGCCGGCCCGGCCTGGCTCAAGGCCTGGCTGTACAGTTCCGCCTTCCGGAAGTATGAACCGAAGGAAGAGGAGGATGACGAAGCTGCTTCGCCTGAGGAGGATGGGGAGCAGGAAGAGTGAAATCGGGCGGACTTTTGTCCTGAATCAGGCTATATGCCCGCGCCCGGCGGGTGGTTTGGCGGACTTTTGTCCTGAATCAAGCTATATGCCCACACCCGGCGGGTGGTTTGGCAGACTTTTGTTCCGCTGCGGCCTATAGGCCCAGGGCTTGCTAGAGGAATGGCGGACTTTTGTCCTGAATCAGGCTATATGCCCGCGCCCGGCGGGTGGTTTGGCGGACTTTTGTCTTACCATGGCCTATAGGCCCAAAGCTTGCCGGCAGAGTGGTGGACTTTTGTCCTGAATCAGGCCTTTTCAGTTCAAGGCCAGCCCTTCAATCTTTTCCAACTCCTCCTCCGAAAAGTCCGCATTCTCGAGGAAGCGGACATTCTCTATGATCTGCTCCGGCCGGGAAGCCCCGATCAGAACCGAGCACACCGTCGGGTCCCGGACCACCCAGGCCAGGGCCATGTCGGCCAGGGACTGGCCTCTCTGCCGGGCCAGTTCATTCAAGGCTTTGATTCTTTCCAGTTTTTCTTCCGTGAGGTCCTCCGCATGCAGGTAGCGGTGGTCCCGCGCAATCCGGCTGTCTTCCGGAATCCCGTGCAGATAGCGGTCTGTAAGCAGGCCCTGAGCCAAGGGGCTGAAAGCGATGATGCCGAGTCCGTCCTTTCTGCACTCAGCAAGAGCCCCGTCCCGCTCGATTTTCCGGTCAAAGATGGAATAGCGCCGCTGATTCACGATCAGGGGAAGGTTGATTTTCCTGGCGATCTTCACTGCGGCGGCTGTCTGCTCCCCATTGTAGTTGGAGATGCCTGCATAGAGGGCTTTTCCGCTGTCCACCAGGGTCTTCAGGGCGCCCAGGGTCTCTTCGAGCGGGGTGTCCGGGTCCGGCCGGTGGTGGTAGAAAATATCGACGTAGTCGAGTCCGAGACGCTTTAAGGACTGGTCGCAGGAAGCGATCAGGTACTTGCGGCTGCCGAAGTTGCCGTAAGGGCCCGGCCACATATCATAGCCGGCCTTGCTTGTAATGACCAGTTCATCCCGGTAGGGATGGAAGTCCTCTGCGAGAATCCGCCCGCAATTTGTCTCTGCGAAGCCGTACTCCGGCCCGTAATTGTTCGCAAGGTCGAACTGGGTGATGCCGCAGTCGAAGGCTGTCCGCATCATGGCCCGCATATTTTCGAAATTCCCATTGGAGCCGAAATTGTGCCAGAAGCCCAGGGTGACCGCCGGAAACTGCAGGCCGCTCCGTCCTACGTGATTATATTTCATTTTTTCGTAGCGGTTCTCCGCCGCCGCATAAAGATCTGCCATACAGCCTCCTTTAATAAAAGAACCCGGAGCAAAAGCTCCGGGCTCTTTTGGGGTATAAAGAAAACGGGGATTTCCCAGCTGGAGAAAGAGCCTCGTTTCTTTATATTGCCTAGAAAAACTTCACACACAAAGTACGGAAGGAGGTCGCACATTCATGTGTCATCTATTTTTCTACAGCATCACTATAAAACTATTCTCACAAAATGCAAGTAGAAAAACTCACATTTTGAGGGAACCACGGATAGCGGCAATCTCTTCGTCCGTGAAGGACTCATGAGACCAGCCGAGAATGTCCGGCCCGTTCTTGTATCTCGGAATCAGGTGGACATGGAAGTGGAAGACCGTCTGGCCGGCCACCTCACCATTGTTCTGCACGATATTGAAGCCGTCGCAGTGCAGGACCTCTGTCATATGACTGGCGAGCTTCTTTGCGAGCGGCATGACCTTCGCGGCCAGGTCGTCGGGGAGCTCGTAGATATTCGCATAGTGTTCCTTCGGAAGTATCAGGGCGTGCCCCTTCGTCGCGGGGCTTGCATCGAGGATGACCGTGAAATCATCGTCCTCATAGATGACATTCGTGGGAATGTCGCCATTCGCAAGCTTGCAGAAGATGCAATCACTGTCCTTCATGTCTTCCTCCGTTCCCTTTGGAACTGAACAAGTGCATTATACCTCATTTGCTTCCCAAAATCTTCACAAAATGAAATATTTTTGCAAAATTCTTGTACAAAAATCCGTACCAGATTTTGGGGTATATTTGGCAAAATAGCCTATTGCTAGTATTTTTGACCCGGCTTACCGGTCATGCAGCATCCGACCTGCAGGCAGAAAAAAGCTTCCTTCAGGCGAAGGGGAAGTACTCATCCAGAGTCCGAATCAGGGGAAAATCACCCCGAGCCGTCATATCTCCGGTACTGAAGGCCCGCATGAAGGTCTCCCGCCCGTTCGTAATGTCATCGAGAATCTTCTCCGGAAGTTCGATGCAGACGTCGTACTTGCTCTCGGGCCCGTTGGCCGAAGCGGCTTCCGCAGCCGTCAGATAACGGCAGGAGAACTCGCTCCCGTTGATGAAGAGGGCCAGGGTCCTGCCCTGATCCGTCACCTGAAGGGCGTAGGCCACGGCATTGCCGTCCCTGGCCGCGAAGACGTTCTCAAAGGCCTCCGTATAGAGGCTTCCCGGGTCCGTCTCTTCTCCGCCCAGCATATTGCGGTACATGGAAGAAAGCTCGATGATGTCTTCCTTCTGCTTCTTCACATAGGTGTCATCCGCCACATAGCGGGACAGCTGCTCGGACTCCTGGGGAGTGAGCTGCATGCGCTGGGACCTCTGCACCGTCTTCGTCACGGCCTGGTTCGACGTGGGCAGGTCCCGGGTCTTCTGGGAAACTGCCCGGTAGAGGCCTTCCGTCTTCTTCTCGATAATTTTGCCGTAGTCCCGGTTCTCCTCAAACTCGGAAGGGCTCGGCACATAGCCGCAGAGGCCGGCCGCCAGCGGTCCGCCCAGGGTCTCCCAGGCATTCTCCAGGGTCAGCATCCCTTCCCGCTCCCCGGTGGTCGTGGACATGACGACGGGCTGCATATAGATATTCCGGATCCGGTCCCGGTCCCCGTAGAGCCAGCAGGCGTCGAGGAATTCCGTCATGAAGCCCCCGATACCCAGCCATTCCACGGTCGTAGCCAGAATAATGCCGTCTGCGTCGTTCAGAGTCTCCGGCAGGGTGGAAATCCGGTACTTATTCTCATAGATATTGTAGCGGGCTGTCTCGCAATTGAGCTCCGTCAGCACGGCCGCCATCTTGTCGAGTACGTATAGGGTCGGGTCGTCGAGGACCCCTCTCCCGCCATAGTAGATGTTGATTTTCATGGAAATAAGTATAATTTTTACTCCGGCGGATTGCAAGAAGTACGAATGATGAACGGCAGTCCATACAGCAGAAATCCGAAGACCAGTCCTCCGCAGAGACCGCCCACGTGGCCGGCATTGTCGATGCCCCCACTCGTGAAGCCGAAGTAGAGGGAGAGGGCGACCATCAGAATCAGGCGCTTCATGGTGAAGCGCTCGTAATGCCCTTTATGGACAAGGAGGACTATGGCAAGAAGACCCATAATGCCAAAGATGGCCCCGCTGGCCCCTGCGGCCACAGCTTCATTTCCCGAATGAATCATTGTGAAGTAGGAAGCCGTGCTTCCGGTCAGGCCGGCCAGTAGATATATGAAAAGATAGCGGACATGGCCCGCTGCCCGTTCCGCCTCCCGGCCAAGGAAGAAGAGGAGCACCATATTATTCATGAGGTGGGTCGGGCCGAGATAGTGTCAACTGATTTATGAAAACCCGGAGCCTGAGAAAAACAGGCTCAACCGAACCTTGAAAATTGCAGATATTTTACTTTTCGCGGGCTCTGC
>ONBT01000015.1 GCA_900316075.1 uncultured Lachnospiraceae bacterium
GCAATGTTTGTGGTGTAGTTGTGCTCACCATTGTTGGAGCCTGTGTTGTATGTACGGTATACAGGGATGCCTGTAGCCTTGTCAGCGCCGTAGAATACTACTGCGCCCTCGGTCCAGCCATTCGCAAGGAGCATATCCTTCTCAGCTGCGGAAGCTGTGTAGAAGTGCATGCCGCCGTTGTTCTTGTTGTATACACGGTATACAGGAGTACCCTTCTTGGAAGCAACAGAGTTTACATTGAATGCAACGCCCTCGTTGATCCAACCTGCGGATACAAGCATATCGCGCTCAGCTGCGCTGATTGTGTATACATGTTCACCGGACTTACGATACATACGATATGCAGGAACGGACTCAGTTGCATAACCTTCGTTGATAATCCAGGTTACGTTTCCGTCGTTCTGCTTTGTGGAATCCTGAGAAACTTCACCGGTAACCTCAACACCAGAGTTAACGCCCTTGAAGGTACCCTTGATGTCCTTGGCAACATAGACACGGTCACCAGCCTGTGCGGTTGCATAGAAGCTGATAGACTGATCCTTAGTTGTGATTCCGGAAAGAACGGAAGCAAGTCCGTCCTTAGCGTCTGCGGTTGTACCGAAGTAGAAATGTGCAAGGCCTGCGCCAAGATCAGAAGATGCAATCTGGTTCTTGAAATAGGTGTACTTGCTTCCCGTGTCAACTTCAGAATCATTGAATGCTACAACGCAAGCGACATGATCCTTAGCGACCTGAGGAACGGTCAGCTTGTAGGATAATGCATGGTTGCTGTAGGTAAGGGTATCTCTGAAATCTCTGTTGAAGAACTGCTCATCCTGGTTTACACCGAAGATCCAGGCAGATGTTGTGCTCTCAGTCTTCTTGGTGCCGATCTCGTTATAAGTCCACTCAACGACAGACTCATCCTCAGGACCGGAAACGGCTACGCCGTCATTTACATGAACATAATCGATCGCATCTGCGACCTTGCCGGTAGTAAGGGATGTACCGGTCTTTACAGCGATGCTCTTTGCTGCAGAATACGTAGCGGGGAAGAGCTGGCTAACATTAGTGTTGATGATGTACTTGCTGCCATCGATGACTGCGATACCGCTGTTTGCAGGAGCAAGTGCGGAGTAGTCAGCGGTGAAGTAGGTGATGCCGACAGTGCCGGAAGGAACGCCTGCCTTTGTGCCGTCAGCCTGATAATTATTAGTATCCCTATAAGGGATGACTGCTGTCTCAGCATCGAACTTGTCGCTGTCGTTCTGCGTCAGGGTGACCGCACGATCATAGATGTCTGCTACGATTTTAGAAACCGTCTTGTTACCACGGGAAACACCTGTCTTATTGATCCGGCTGAGAGGTTTATTGTAAGTCTTGATGTTCGCACCGCTGATGACCTCATAAGCCTTGCCCTCGCCGAGGTTTGCAAGACCCTTCTTGCCGGCTGCATACATAGTGTCGACATAGCTTGTCGTGCCATATGTCGCATTGTCGGAAAGAAGGAAGGTATACTTATAAGTGGTCTTCATCGTGACAAGGGAGGTCTTCTCATCAGCTGCAGCCGTGAGGGTCGTGCCTGCGTTTGCCTTGTCGACATCAACGATGGCGGTATAGCCGCTCTTGAGGGCCTTAACTTTGACAGCGCCGTTGTAAGCGACAACGTCGCCGGCATTGGCACCTGTGGCAGCCTTCTCAGCTGCATCTACAGAATCGTTGGAAACATAGTAGTATGTCCCGCCGACCATGGCTA
This sequence comes from uncultured Lachnospiraceae bacterium, assembly GCA_900316075.1. Classification (GTDB taxonomy): domain Bacteria; phylum Bacillota; class Clostridia; order Lachnospirales; family Lachnospiraceae; genus RUG306. The sequence goes on from ONBT01000015.1 coordinate 1,736, forward strand.
CAGGAAGGGAGCCGATCGTGTCTTTTACGGATCCGGTAGCTGTCGTGAACTTCTGGGCAGGATTGAAATTATAGGAACCTGCTTCGAACTTCAGGGATGCGGAGTTGCCGGAGAAAAGGGTCTGCAGGTTCTTCTCTGTCCCGTCGACCTTCTTAACAGACTTGAAGTCCAGGCTGTTCTTGGCATTCTTTACGCCCTCGATCGCAGAGATCGTAAGCTTGTCGCCGTTAACGGTGACAGCACCGTACTGCTTATCTCCGGCGCCATTGCCGATATGAAGGTTTTTTACTGTCGCTGCTACGTTCTTGCCGTGAGCGTCAACGCCGTCCTTGATCTTAACGGTCGCGCCGCTGACGACATAAAGGTCGTCAACATCATTTCCGTTCAGCGTAAGGGTGATGTCGCATCCTGCCGCAGTAACTGTTTTAATACCGCTTCCGGTCAGAGCCCATGCACCGTCTGATACGACAAGTCCTGTGCTGTTCAGGGGCTTGTTATCGCTGTCGACACCGTTAAGGTCACCAGCAGCGAAGACGTTCAGGGAAGCGACAGGAGCGAAGGTGACAGCCATGACTGCAGCAAGTGCAACAGCGCCGGCCTTCTTAAGAAAAGTATTCTTCATCTCTTCTTTTTCCTTTCGTAAAACAATAATTGTCTTAGTTTTGGTTCTCATGTGACATTCGTCTTCAGTCGAAAGCCTACATTTGCAAGGCTCTCAACCGTGTTTTTACATTCTTCTCTTCAAAGCCTCCTTCCTGGGCATCGGGGTTCCTGACCGCTGGCGCCTCTCTTCAAAGATTTCCTTCAGGCGCTTCTTGAAGTTTCCATCCGCCCGGATGTCCGGCGTGCTAGCGCCTCCCGGGCGCTCCTTCTGATGAAAACTCTGCGGTGCTTTCAGTCCCCGACCAAAGACCGGCCCGCTGCGGGCGCTGAAGATACGCCCGCAGTATTTTGTTAACAGGAAGGGACGGCCCGGTCCTTGATCGAGTACTGAAAACTTCGGAACAAAAAATACGACTGATTGTGGTCCCTTCCACTATCAGTCGTAAAGTCTACAGTCTGTTTATGTTTTTCAACAGCAAGCAGTTCTGCGAATTGCACGCCGGACTTCGTGTGTTGCTTGAAAGTATTGTATTTTTTATGTATTTCGCTTCTCTCTCACGGCTTCCTTCGCCGCCTTTGCGATTCGGAGGTACAGCTCCTTCTCCTCTTCGTCGCAGTCAGAGAGCAAAGCATAGACGTCAGGGTCCAGGGGCGTTGCCACAGCCTTCACCGAACCGCCGAGGAGCTCGTCGGTGGTGACATGGAGGCGGTTTGCGATGGCGACGAGGAGGTCCAGGGAGAGTTCCCCTTTTCCGTTTTCAATCGCACTTATATATTGAAAGGACACGCCCAGGTCCTCGGCAAATTCCGCCTGGGTGATGCCCGCCTGCCGGCGCAGGGCCTGGATCCGCTTCCCCATAGAGAGGAAGTCAATCTTCTCCTTCCTCGCCCGCCGGCTCACGGCGCTTTTGTCCCGCCCGTAGTCCCTTTTCTTCTCTTCCATAGTTGATTCGCCTTCCAGTTGCTCAAAAATCTGAGATTTCAACTATGGATAATACCCCCCCCATTCCATATTTGTCAATAGAAAAGCCCCCGGCGGGTGCCGGGGGCTTGTTGGGGAGTGAGTCAACTTTTATTACGCATCAGAGCGGGCATACTGATTCTTCATCGCATTGCTGCAGGCGTTGAGCACCTTCTTCAGCGTGTCGTCGGTTTCTTTGCGGAGCATGTCAGCCATCTCCTCATTGGCTTTGGTGCAGAGCTTTGCTGCGGCAGCCTTGCCGGGGCGGCGACCGGAGGGAGCCGGGGTATTCAGGGCCCGGTCCGTTCGGCCGAGGATTTCATGCGCCTTACTCTGCACGGCCAGCTGGTAGCGCTCGATCAGGTTCAGCGAAGTCTTATAGGAAGCGTCCGCCATGGCGGCGATCAGCCGACTCGTCCAGTAGAAGGAGTCGGTGGAGACCGTTCCGGTAGTGGAATTCAGGTAGTTGGGTGTCGAATCAACATTAGTATAGAAAGGCACCATCGCGTTGAAGGCATTGGACGCGAAAGCCAGCCACACGATAGCCTTTGCGGAGTTTGGCATGTAGGGGCGAATCTGGACGAAGCCCAGGAAGTCGTTCCGGTTGATGCCGATGGACCGGTAGGCCCCGGCCATTGACTTGTCCCCGTAGGTGAGATAAGGGTCGTAGGGGGTGCCCTGGTAGTGGCTGGACAGGACGTACTTAACATCCTCGGGCGTGACCTTCCGCTCCGGAATCAGGGCCCAGGGCAGGTCGTCGTCGGTGGGCCGGAAATCGGCCTCGGGCCCGTCCCAGTCGAAGGTCTTCGGATTGAAGTAGCGGAGCATGTACCAGGCCCGGGGGGTATTGTATACGTGGTCTGCGTCGTCGTGGCTGCCGAAGCACTCCCGGGGATTGATGGTCCATGCGTCCTCGTCGTCTTCCTCAAAGTCCATGGAGAGGTCCAGGTGGTTCTGCTTGATGAATTCGGCCATGTCGGCAGAGCACATGTACTCTTCCTGATCTCCGAGGGCGTCGTCCATGTCGAAGAAGTCAATGCCCAGCTGGTTCGGCATGACGACATAGGCGTCGTCGGGCACCCGGCGGGCGATGTAGTGGTGGCCGCCGATGGTCTCCAACCACCAGATTTCCTTCTCGTCGGAGAAGGCGATGCCGTTCATCTCATAGGTCCCGTACTTTTCGAGGAGGCTGCCCAGGCGCTCGACGCCCTCCCGCGCCGTCTTGATGAAAGGAATAATGAGGGACACCAGGTCTTCCTCGCCGATTCCGCCTGCCTTCTCGGGCTTCCCATTTTCCGCCTTCTGATATTCCACCAGGGGGTCGGCCCCGAGAACCCGCTCATTGCTTGTGATTGTCTCGGTGGCGGTCATGCCCACATTCTTCTCATTGACCCCGCAGGCCCCCCAGATGCCCTGGCCCTCTTCGGCGTTCGGCACACATGTGTAGCGCAGGCCCTTCTGCGGCAGGGGAATCTCGACATGGGAAAGGACGGATTTATAAGTCTTCGGAATGTCCTCCGGCTCCACGACGACGAACTTCTTTGCCGTGAAGTGGCCGCTTCCGGAGTCGTCGTTTCTTGCAATCATTGTGGAGCCGTCGTACGTGGCGTCTTTGCCGACGAGAATTGTGGTGCAGGACATCTTGTGAATTACCTCCTCAAAAATTATAATATTTAAGGTGTGTTTATAATGCGTGCATTATTTTAACACAGATTTAACATCAATATATGATAATCTTTTTGCATTGTTTGGAGGATGCTGATGCAAAAAGCGGAAGATACCATATACGGAGACGCGCTGCCGGACCTCGTCGCGACGATGAAGGACACGGTGGCTTTCATAAACGGCCTGCGGCAGGGCCTGACAGCCATGTACGGGGAGGACCCGGTGGAGCACCTGGCTTACCGGATCAAGTCCGATAAGTCCATGCGGGAAAAGCTGGAAAAAAGGGGCCTGCCGGTCACCCGGGAAGCTGCTTTAACGCAAGTTTACGACGCCATCGGCATCCGTATCGTCTGTGCCTTCCGGGACGACGTCTATACCCTTCGCGACCTCATCACAAACAGCGACAATATCCGGGTCATCGAGGAGAAGGACTACATCAAAAATGCCAAGCCCAACGGCTACCGGTCCTACCATATGATTGTTGAAACAGAAGGCCACTACGTGGAAATTCAGCTCCGCACCATCTCCATGGACACCTGGGCGGCCCTGGAGCACCAGATCCGCTACAAGAAGGACATGGACGGCCAGAACCTCGCCCTCATCACCAGTGAACTCAAGCGCTGCGCCGACGAACTGGCCTCGACCGACATCTCGATGCAGACGATTCGCAATATGATAAGGAAAATGAGTTAAACCCAAAGAGGCACTTGGGGACTGGCCCACCTGTGCTGAGCCCTTGTGGCGAGGAACAGGGGGCCTGTCTCCCATGTGCCGAGAAAGGATCTATATGCCAAAAATTCTTTTTGCCGAAGATACCGCGGACCTAAACCGCGTCGTCACCGCCATGCTGGTCCACGAAGGCTACGAGGTGGACAGTGCCCTCGACGGCGAGGCCGCTTCGGAATATGCAAAAGCCAATGAATACGACGCCATCGTCCTCGACATCATGATGCCGAAGAAGGACGGACTCACGGTCCTGAAGGAAATCCGGGACCGGCAGGACCCGACCCCGGTCATGATGCTGACGGCGAAGTCCGAAATCGACGACCGGGTGAAGGGCCTGGACATGGGGGCAAATGACTATCTTTCAAAGCCCTTCGCCATGAAAGAGCTTCTGGCCCGCCTTCGGGCCATGATTCGGACCGAAAACACGGCCCCCCGCCTCAAGGAGCTCTCCTACTGTGACATCACCCTGGACTCCGAGGACTTTTCCATGTCGGCCACAAACTCGGTCCGCCTCTCCCCCAAGGAATTTGAACTCATGCGGGAGCTTATCGCCGCCGACGGGGAGGGCCTGGACTCCGCCACCATTGCCGAGCGCCTGTGGAAAGAAGACGAATGCGCGGGCGACCAGTCCGTATTTCTATATATCTCCTACCTCCGTGCCAAGCTGGAGTCCATCTCCTCAAACGTCACCATCGAAGGAGAAGAAGGCGGCCGCTATACTTTGAAGAATGCGGAAATGTAGGCGTTTTATATTAGTCATGAGATAGAAAGGAGGCCCCCATGGAAACCCGCGAAATCAACCGCCTGCGGCAGAAGTTCATCGCCATTGCTTTGGCAAGCGTCCTCATCGTCATGCTCTTCATCGGGGGCGTGGCCGTCGGCCTCCTCCACCTCTATTCGTCCGTCCAGATTCACACGGCCCTGGACGCCATCGGGACCCGCTACGAGCGCGGCATTTCCGGCGGCGGTGAGAAAAAGGGGACAGACAGCTCCGGCGAATCAGGAAACAGCTCCCGCAATGCGGACAGTTCTTCTTCGGATTCTTCCTCGGGCACCGATGAAATCGACCCCTCGGAAACCCTTGAAAACAAGCCTCTTTATGGCCTCAACCTCCTCTCCCCCCGCCTCCTTTCCGTATCCAGCTTCTTCACGGTGGAGATGACGGAAGACAAGACCTCCATCCGCATCAATACCGTAAACCTCGACAGCCTCGAGGACACGAATGCCTACGCCCTGGCCCTGCAGGCCTTAGAGCGGGGCGGCCATTACGGGAATATCGGAATCTACTACTACGCCATCACGACCCTATCGAACGGCAACACCCTGGTCGCCATGCTGAACAATCAGGAAAACACCTATATGGAGCTTTCCATTTCCATCCTGATTACCGGCATATGCATGATCGGGCTTTTCATTACTTTCTTTATAATCAGGGCCCTGTCCTACCGGGCCATCCAGCCTTCGATTGAAAACGCGACGCGGCAGAAGGAGTTCATTACAAACGCTTCCCACGAACTCAAGACCCCTCTGGCCGTCATCTCGGCCAATACCGAATTCATCGAGATGATGAACGGAAAATCCGAGTGGACCGAGTCGACATTGAACCAGGTGGACCGGATGAACGGGCTGATCCAGAACCTGGTAATGATTTCCCGGTCCTCGGAGCAGGAGTCCACGATTTCGAGCGAGTGCAATGTGTCAAAGGCCGTGCAGGAGACCGTAGAGCCCTTCGAGGCCCTGGCCAAGCGGGAGGAAAAGGACATCGCGGTAAATATCACGCCGGGCGTCACAATGATTACGGACGAATCCGCCATCCGCATGCTCTCTTCCACTCTCGTCGACAATGCGATAAAATACTGTGATGAAAAGGGCATGATCGGCATTTCACTGATTCCGACGAAGAAGAAGAATACCTGCATACTCACGGTTTCCAATTCCTACGCCGACGGGGCGAATATCGACTGCAAGCGCTTCTTCGACCGCTTCTACCGGGAAGATCAGTCCCACCACACCGAAGGGGGCAAGAAGGGCTACGGCATCGGGCTTTCCGTGGCCGAGTCCATCGCAAACCGAAACGGCGGCAGCATCCGGGTCGACTGGAAGGACGGAATCATCGCCTTCACAGCCTATCTGGTCGGGAGCCGGACTCCCTTCACCGGGGACGAAGCGGAGAGAGCCCGCGCATTCGGGGGCCGGGCCGGACACGCAGACACAAAGTGAACAAGGGGTTTTATATTAGTCATAAGAAAGGGAAAACAATGGACGAAAAAAGACGCTTCAAGAGACTGGACCTGGACGTAAAGATTGAGACGAGCCGCATCGACGAAGGGCCCGCGACGACGGTCCGCTACCTGGACGTGAAGGTGACGGACATCTCCCGCGAGGGCCTGGGCTTCATCTCCCCCGAAAAGATGGAGGTCGGCGCTATCTACAACGCCGAGCTCACCATCTGGACCAAAGAAGTCCTCCACTCGATTTTCAAAATTGTGCGCGAGAAGGAGACGGACGGCGGCTGGTCCTACGGGGCCATCTTCGTGGGCATGAACGAATCGGACGCCCTCAAAATCCAGATCTATGAGATGATCGAGGAGCGGGACAGGAAATAGAATAATATAAACCGCACGCATTGCATATAGTCTTTTGGAAGGGCGGCAAAGGAGGTATTTCTCATGCGAATGAAACGGATTTTCAGGCAGCGGAGGCCCCTTGCCGTCCTATTATTATGCCTTCTTTTGAGCCTGCTCCTGCTGCCGGCGGGAAGCGTTTTTGCAACGGATGTGAGCACAGAGGCGGGCGTCTCCCCTGCCGCAGCCGATTCCGGAAGCTCGACGACCATCAAGCTCGACAAAAACGGCTATCCGGTGAAGCCTTCGACAGACGATGACGGCAGCAAAACCGCTCCGGACGGAAACAAGTCCTTTCTCTGGATGAACAATTTCGACGTCCGTGAATCCACGAGTCTGCCCACCTACCTCATCATCACCTGCCTTGTCGGCATCGTGATTCCGGTCATCGGCGTCATGGCCCTGATTCGGGCAGAGCAGACGCGGGAATCCGCCATTCTGGCCATTGCGGACATCATCTGCCTCTTCTACAACGCCGTCTACTTCCTCCACCTGAATACCCGGTCCGTGGACGAAGGCATCCTGACCCTGAAGCTCTCCCTCATGTGCCGGATGCTCTTCACCCTGACCTTCATGATTTTCCTGGCCGGCTATCTCAAGTCCCGTCATACCCCGCGGCCGATTGTGGTCTACGGGGTTCTGACGGTAGCCGCCCTCGCCATCCTCTGGGACAACCGCTACTCCGCCCTGATCTATGACAATATGGCATATAACGCCACGACGGACAACGGCTACTCCCATATCGAATACGACCCGGGCGTCCTCTCTCTCTTCTGCGACGGCCTGGCCTTCCTGATCCTGATTGCCCTCTTCCTCTCCTCCCTGGTCTTTTACAGGAAAAAAAATCAGGCAAAGGTCCGGCGGAACCTCCGGTCTGTCATGGCGGCCGTCCTTCTGAACGCAGCCTCCGTTCCCCTGGCCCTCTTCTTCGACCGGGTGGCGGATTTTCTGCCGGTCCTGGCCTCCCTCTCCATCCTGGTCCTGACCGTCAATATCATGCGGGGAGACTTCTTCAGCATCATCTCCCTGGCCCGGAACCGGGTCTTCGAGCAGATTGAAGACGGCTTCGTCACGATGGATACGGAGAACAAGTACCTGGACTCCAACCGCTACGCGAGAGAACTCTTCCCCGAGCTTCAGAATATGGAGATCGGAAGCGACCTTCCGGAAGACATCATGAGGGAATTCCGCAAGGGCTCCACGACACCGGGGGCGGAGGATGAAAACGCGGACCATGCGCGGCAGATTGGGGACCGGTGGTTCCGCACCTATGTGACCCCGCTGGCCGCCCTTTCCGATGACGAAATCGATGCCTGCATTTCCGGCCTGCAGAACAACGCCATTGAAAAAATCAACCGGTCCGAAGATTTTATCAGACGACACAGGATCCTCGGCATAGCCTTTTACCCCCTCATCATCATAATCGATGTCATCCGGGGCGAAAGCCTGGGCAGAAAGATAGCGAAGATTCAGAAAAATGCGAAGAAAATCACGGGCTACAGCCTCCTCCTGGTCGACGTCACGGAACAGCGGCGTCTCTTCATGCAGGCCAATGAGGAGCGGGAAAAGGCTCTTTCCGCGGCCAAGTCGAAGTCCGACTTCCTTTCGAATATGTCCCATGAAATCCGGACCCCCATGAACGCCATCGTGGGCATGACCGAAATCATGATGCGGGAGGATCTGCCGGACGAGACGAAGGGGTACCTCACGAACATCAAAAACTCGGGGGCTGCATTATTATCGATCATCAATGACATCCTGGACTTCTCGAAAATCGAGTCGGGCAAGCTCGAAATCATTGAGGACAACTACGAGCCCATGTCCATGCTTTCGGACCTTTCGATGATTTTCCTCAACCGCATCGGGGAGAAGCCGGTCGAGCTCCTCTACGACATTGACCCGTCCCTGCCGAAGACCCTCTACGGGGACAATATCCGGGTCCGCCAGGTCATCACGAATATCGCAAACAATGCCATCAAGTTCACGGACGAAGGGTACGTGCGGCTTTCGATGAAGGTCGAGAATAATATAAACCCCGAAGACCCGACGGCCCTCCGCCTGACCTTCGCCATCGAGGACACCGGCCAGGGCATCAAAGAAGAGGACCTGGGCAAGCTCTTTGGCTCCTTCTCCCAGGTCGATACGAAGAAGAACCGGAAGAAGGAAGGCACGGGCCTGGGCCTTGCGATTTCAAAGTCTCTGGTAGAGCGCATGGGCGGCCATATCACCGTCACTTCCATCTACGGGGAGGGCTCCATCTTCAAGTTTGATATCATCCAGCACCGCGTCTCTGAAGAAGCTGCCGCCGAGGTCCGCGGGGACAATGGAAAGCAGAAGGTTTCCGGCGTCTTTGCTTCCCGGAACACGGCCCACGACCTCGAAGTCCTCTGCCGCCAGTACGACATCGCCTACATTCCCTTCGACGACGTGCTGGCCGGAAAGGCCGTGCCCGACATCGTCTTCTGCGACAGCACCACCCACCGCCAGTACGACAGCTTCCTCTGCTCCGCCGACGGGACGGCGAAAATGCGCCACGTCATCCTGAAAAACCCCATGACCGAGGAGACCGACTCAAAGGAATTTTCCCTCAACAAACCCCTCTACTCCCTGAACTTCTGCCAGGTATTGAACCACGACACCGTAACCGCCTTTGAGACCCATGCGGAAACCATCGACTTCATCGCGCCCGAGGCAAAGATTCTCGTCGTCGATGACAACGACATGAATCTGAAGGTGGCCCGGGGCCTCCTGGCGCCGCTGCAGATGACAATCGACACCGCGACAAGCGGGAAGGAAGCCCTGGAGATGATTACCGACGGCAGCTATGATATTATTTTCATGGACCACATGATGCCGGAAATGGACGGGATCGAGTGCACGAAATATATCCGGGAGAGGGATTCGGACTACATGAAGACTGTTCCCGTCATCGCCCTGACCGCCAACGCCGTCGCCGGAGCCAAGGAGGAGTTCCTCGCCGCCGGCATGGACGACTTCGTACCCAAGCCGATTGAGATGACGACCATCTGCGCGAAGATCAAGGCCTTCCTCCCCCGCGAGAAAGTGAAGAAGCAGAAGGTGGCACTGAATGCGGACTTCGACGAGGCGGCGGCGGAATTTCCCGACCTGCCCGGCATCGACATCGCCGAAGGTATCAAGAATTCCGGCTCCGCGGACATGTTCCGGGAGTTCCTCGGGGACTACTACCGCCTGATCGACATGAAGGCCCAGAAAATCCGGGACTGCCTGAACGACGGCCTGATCAAAGACTACACAATCGAGGTCCACGCCCTGAAATCCACCTCCCGCACCATCGGGGCCATGGAACTCGGCGACAAGTTCTACCGGCTCGAGCAGCTGGGGGATGAGAATAATGTCGACGCCATCAACGCGGAAACCCCCGATATTCTTGCAGAATACGAGGGGATGAAGGAAGAACTGGCTCCCTTCGCTGCGGACGACGACACCGACAAGCGGGAAGCTTCGAAGGAAGAAATCACCGAACTCCTCGATACCATCAAAACCACAGCCGACGACTTCGACCTGGACGGCACCGACGCGGCCCTCAAGGAACTCACCGGTATCAAGCTTCCCGAGGCCCTGGCCCCCCACCTCACCAGGCTCCAGGCCCTCGTCGCCGACGTCGCCACGGACGACATGATGGCGGAGGTGGATGAGATGAAGGGATTGCTGTAAGCGGTCGAAATTGAAAAAACAAGCTCGTTCGCCCAAGGCTCGCTCGCATACGCAGGGTCAGGGAACGCTCGCCCGAGGCTCGCTCCCTATAACTGGGGGTCAGGAACCACCATCGGAAATCTCTGTCGGCCGCGCCGCTGCTGGCTTTGGCGGGGACAGGTACCACTGTTGATAAGTCCTGCCTGCCGCACCGGTGCTGGATTGGAGGGGGACAGGTACTCTCTAATCCTTGTGGGGCCTGAGTTTCCCGGATTTTTGGGGCGGGTTCCTGACCCCCCTGACCCCCCTATTCAAGCAGAAAGCTCGCAAAAGGAAATCAAGTCGCAGGGAGGCTGTTTGGGGGCAAATACCGCCCATGGCGAAGATTTGCAGGAGCCCACAGGTTGAAATCAAGTCTCAGAATGGCAAGTTTCCTGCAAATACCGCCCATACCTGGCAGTTTTCGAGAGGAAAATTCCTGCTCCATGGGCGGCATTTGTCCAAAACACCTGCCTCAGAGACTTACTTTTCATTTTTCAGCTTCCGCAGATACCGCGCATGGGCGGTATTTGCGCAAAATGAAGGAAAAAGAGACAAGAATTTTCAAGATGGGATTCAGAAATGCTCCATGGGCGGTATTTGCCCCTCCAATGGCCGCCCACCTTCAAGGGACAGACGTTGCTGTTGATAAGTCCTGCCAGCCGTGCCGGTGCTGGATTAGAGAGGGACAGGTACCGTCTATCCATTGCTGTGCTTAGGTTTCCAAGATTGTGAGGCCAGGTTCCTGACCCCCTGTTCAAAAGAGGCATCCCACCCGCACTGGGACTGGCTTTGATGGGGACAGGAACCCTCCAGTCCCTACAAAGCTTGACTTTCAGGAGATTTTTGACTTGGTTCCTGACCCCCAAAATTAAAGGAGAATACTGTGGAAGAAATCAAAGAACCCTACGCCTTCGTCGATGGCTCATACAATGTGGCTACGAAGGTCTACGGCTGCGGAGGCTATGTCGTGGCTGATGGGAAGTCCTACTCTGTGCAGGCTTCCGGCGATGACCCGGAGATGGCTTCGATGCGGAATGTGGGTGGAGAGATTCTGGGAGCCACTCTGGCTGTGAAGAAGGCATTGGAACTGGGGCTCCCGGAGCTTACAATCCTCTACGACTACACGGGAATCGAATACTGGGCTACAGGGGCCTGGAAGCGGAACAAGAAGTACACAAAGGCATATTATGAATTCATGACCAAAGCCCAGGAGAAGATTCATCTGACCTTCGTCCACGTCAAGGCCCACACCGGAATTCCCGGAAATGAAGACGCGGACCGGATGGCGAAAGAGGCGGTAGGGAATCTATAAAAAAATCACGGTTTGCAAAGCAGGTATCCTACTTTGCGAATCGCACAAAATAATACGGTCTGAATGTAAGCGCATACATTGCTTGTGAAGTATAGCCATTCATGGTCAAGGGACAAATCTGCCGGTCTTTGTCTTGCACCCGGGCTTTTTCAATGGTATCCTTGTGAAAGATTTAAGGCCTGAACCGGGCCGGAATTATTATTATTTATTTGATATGTATTCCTCTGTGCGGGAAGTACAGAGTACCGGGAGGAACGGGAATATATGGACGAAGAAACAAGAGGAATGAACAGGGTTCTGCTCGTGCAGAAGGGGAACAGCTATCTGGCCACTTCTCTCCTGTCGAACCTGAAGGAGGGCGGAAGCGAGACCTTCTCCTGTCAGGCGAATGTGAATGAAATCGCCTCGGCGAAGGAATATGCCTACAACGCCATGATTCTCTACGGCAGCCCCGACTTCGTCGAAGACGCCAAGGTCCTGACCTATCTGGCCGACAATATCGAGGAAAACGACACTCCGTATTATGTCATTGCGGACTCGACAGAGCTCGAAGTCTTCAAGAAAATGCTCCCGGCCAACTGCCGCCGCATGGAATTCTTGCGGCCCGTGAAGGTAGATGAGGTCGCCTTCAAGATTAATTATGACCTTCTGCAGAACGTGGGCGTCACCCACCGGAAGAAGATTCTGGTCGTCGACGACTCCGGCACCATGCTGCGGAAAATCAAAGGCTGGCTCGATGACCGCTACAAGATTACTCTCGCAAATTCCGGCGCTCGGGCCATGAAGGCTCTGGCCCTGGAAATCCCCGACCTGGTCCTCCTCGACTACGAAATGCCCATTGTGGACGGGCGCCAGGTCCTCGGAATGATGCGGGATGAGCCGGAATATGCGAACATTCCCGTCATCTTCCTGACCGGAAAGTCCGACGCGGAATCTGTCAAATCCGTCCTCGACCTCAAGCCCGAAGGGTACCTTCTCAAAACTGAGTCCCCGGACAAGATCATCGGGCAGATTGACGCCTTCTTTGCGAAGCAGGGATGAACGGACCTTTGAAATGAAAGCGTACCGGATTTCGATATATGAATAGCTGCAAGAGGGGGGTGGCACGCATTGCGTGCTGCCCCCGTTTTTCCGTTCCACCCCTGTGATTTATATTATTCTTCTTCCTGCAGAAGAAACTTCCATGCAGGAATGATGTGAATCTTCCCTTCAGCACCCTGAACCGTTTCTTCCGTATTTTCTGCCACTATTTCTGCATTTTTCACCCCGTATAAGGACATCCCCTCCTGCAGGGCTCGCAGTTCCCGCTCCCGCGTTTCCGGCTCATCCATATCCGCGCATACCTGAACCAGCCGCGGCAGCCTGTCTCCGGAAATCTGCTGTCCCCTCTCAAGCGTCACGAAATCAATTTCATAACCGGATGGAGTCTTCCCATAATAGATTTTGTCCGTTTCCCTCCTCAGCTGCATGAAAATAATATTTTCCAGAACTTTTCCGTAATCGTCCGTCATACTGCCCGACATGGCAAGCGCCAGCGCATGATCTGCGCAATATACCTTCTTCGGATTTGTCTTCCGCACGGAAGTATTCAGGCTGAATATTTCTACCGTATAGATCAGATAGGCATCCTCCAGGTATCCGGTCACGGCAGCAACCATTTCCGCAGACATCCGGAAACCCTCCGCAGGAATAGTATTCCCGCAGATACTTCCTGCACAATCTCCCTTTGTCCGCCGTAAAATGCGCCGGATCCGAAAATTCGATGCCGGCCTCCTTTGTGCCTAAATATTCCCTGAAGGAAAAAGGAAAGAGCTCCCAGGGGAGACTCCGGCCGCCGAACTCCGTGGCGATTTCCTTTACCAGAAGTTTCGCTGATGAGCCTGTGATATTCACTTCACAATTCCGGGTATTCTTCAGACGGTTGACAAAAAGTTCCCACTGGCTGAGATACTGAATCTCATCAAAGAAAAACCAGACTTTCTCTCCTGCTTTTTCCGGAAACAGGCCGTAGTAAGCCGCTGCCACAGCATCTGCCTCTCTATTAAATCCGTCAATTTAATTTTGATGGTTTTATATAAAACCGTATGTTTTTCTTTGATGGTTTTTCAGATAACCATCGGTTCTATTTTGATGGTTTATGAGCATGCCTGCAGCACGCAGCAGACGTCCCCTTCTTCATTAGTCATTTCTATTGTATAGGCCCCCTCTTCCCTGCAGCAGGTGAGCTCCAGCGTCTGGCCAAGGAGGACCTGGTGACGGTACTCCACACGGAGGCGCTTTATATTATTCTCATCAAAGCCGCTGTCGACGGCCTTCATCGCGGACAGCGCCCAGTCGATATAACGGGAATTGTTGAGGTGGTGATTGGAATCGAGGTCGAAGGGCGTCACCGTGACATTCCCGGCCGGCTCGCGCTCTGCATCCTCGGTGAGGCGGATCTTCCGGTTCGTGTACTCCATATCAAATTTCGGGAAAAGCTCATAGCGGGAAGCCATGTCCTCCGGCAGCTTTGTCGGGACGTAGTGCTCGATATCCATCAGGGTCCATACGGAGTTTGCCGTGACCAGGCGCTCCCCGTCCGCCGCGTCGATAGCGAAATTCCGCATGCCGAAGAAGCCGGCCATCTTGTAAGGAGAAGTCCCGACCGTAATGGTTTCGGAAAGCCTCGGCCGCCTTGCAATATCAATCTGCCAGTAGTTTACGACCCACCCATAGTGATGGCCCACGAGATAGTCTATTCCCACCCCCAGGTCGTCCGACTGGGCCACCGAGCAGTCCTGCAGATAGTTTACGATTCCCGTCAAAGTCAGCTTCGAATCGCTGTCGCACTCCGAGTACCTGACCCTGCTGTCAAATGTATACATAGATTAGCCTTTCAGAAATTCCTCCACCTGTCCCTCGATGATTTTCATCAGCCGGGTCCGGGCTTCGACGGAGGCCCAGGCGATGTGGGGCGTGATGATGAGGCGGGAGCTATCCTTGATGCGGAGCAGGGGGCAGTCCTTCGTCATGGGCTCGACGCAGAGGACATCGAGGCCGGCCCCGGCAATAGTGCCACTCTCCAGAGCGTCCGCCAGGTCGGCTTCGTTGATGATGGGGCCCCGGCCGAGATTCAGGAGAATGGCCGAATTTTTCATCTTCTTAAAAGCCTTGGCATTCATCAGGCCCTGGGTTGCCTCATTCAGAGGCGCATGGATGGAGACCACGTCCGATGTGGCAAGAAGGGTATCGAAGTCCACTTCGGAATATCGCTCGTCATGGTTCTTCCCCGAAGTCGAATAGTACTGGACGTGGAAACCGAAGGCCTCCGCAATCTCCGCCACCCGGTGGCCGATGGCTCCGAGCCCGATGATGCCCCAGGTCTTGCCGCAGAGCTCCCCGTAGTTCCGGTCGAAGTGGGTGAACATGAAATCGTCGGTATAGGCCCCGCTCTTCACGTAGTCGTCGTAGTAGCGGAGGTGCTCCTCCAGGAAGAATAATAATGCAAACGTGTGCTGGGCTACGGATTCCGTCGAATACCCGGCCACATTCCGCCAGGCGATGTCCCGCTTCTTCAGGTATTCCGTGTCCAGATTGTTGATGCCAGTCGCCGTAACGCAGACCAGCTTCAGTTTTTCCGCAGTCCCAATGGTCTGCTCATTGACCGGCACCTTGTTCAAAATAATAATGTCCGCGTCCCGTACCCGTTCCGGCACCTCTTCAGGCTTTGAATAGGGGTACACCACCACATCTCCGAAGCGGTTGAAGCCGGCGATATCTATGTCTTCACCAATTGTTTTCCTGTCCAGAAATACGATCTTCATCTTCTATCCTTTCTCAAAACATGGTACCAACATGGTACCTGACCCCAAGTTGTCACCCGTCCCTCAGCCAGTATCCTTCAGCTTTTGATGGGGTCTGACCCCCTCAGAGCCAATGCCGGTGCGGCTGACAGGAGTTATCAACAGTGGTACCTGTCCCCCATTACATAAACAGCCTTCCAGCCCAGAGCCTGAACGGATTTCAGGGTACCTGTCCCCCTCCAACCCACTCCCGGCGCGCCCGGCAGCGATTCTCGGGAGTGGTTCCTGACCCCCGGAAGCAGGGGGCGAGCCTTGGGCGAGCGACCCAGGACCCTGTATGCGAGCGAGCCTCGGGCGAGGGAGCTGCCACAAGACCCAGGTATGCGAGCGAGCCCTGGGCGAGGGAGCCAAACCCCTCTACCACCCAATCTGCCTCATGATGACGGCTCCGTTCTGGCGGAGCCACCTGCGCCTCTCCCGGTAGTCGGGGAGGACCCGCTCCACTTCCTTCCAGAAGGCGGGCGAGTGATTCATCTGTCGCCGGTGGGCAAGCTCATGCACGACGACGTAGTCCCGGATTTCCTGAGGCGCCAGCATGAGGCCGGCATTGAAACTGAGATTTCCTTTTGCGCTGCAGGAGCCCCAGCGGGTCTTCTGGGTCCTTATCGTGATGCGGCAAAAGGAGACATCCATCTGGCGGGCGAAGTAGCGGCAGCGGTCCGGGAAATACTCCGCTGCCCCCTCGCAAAGCTCCTGAACTTCGTCCGCATTGAGGCTGGCCACAGAGTCCAGTTTCTCGTGCTTCCTGCGGACAGATTCGACAGAATGAATGATCCACTCTTCCTTCTCATCGACGAAAGCCTTGATGGCCGCGTCCGAAGCCGCAAGGGGAGCCTTGACGGTCACATTCCCGTCCTCCCCCACGGTGATGGTCATGGTCTTCCTTCTGCTCCGCTGTATCGTAACTGTATATTTCATACTGTTCTTTAACAAACCGGGCAGGGAGGGCTTTGCCCTCCCTGCCCGGAAACAAAAATCTTTAATTTTTACGCCGTGTGCTTCTTCTCTTCTTCCGGCATTTCCGCAATCTCCGCTTTCTGCTCAGCCTTCTGGGCGTCCACCCGTTTCTGAATCCGCTCCCGGGTGTCCATCTCGATTTTCGTCTGCATGACGGCGTCGTTCAATGAAAGCATCTTATTGTCCAGCATGTTTACGATATCCGAGCACTCCCACAGGTCCGTGGAAATCTGCTCGGGGACATTGCCCTCGAACTTGTACTGGATCTTGTGCTCGAGGGAAGCCCAGAAGTCCATGGCAATCGTCCGGATCTGAATCTCGACCTTCGTGTTCACGACCTTGTCGGAAAGGAAGATCGGCACGGAGACAATCATGTGGAAGGACCGGTAGCCCGAGGGCTTGGGATTCCTGATGTAGTCCTTGATGGAAATGACCGTGATGTCGTTCTGCCGCCCGATCATGTCCGCAATCGCGTAGATGTCCGACGTGAAGGAACAGACGATGCGGATGCCGGCGATGTCGTTGCAGTAGAGCACCATGTTCTCGATGCTGTCCGTGTAGCCGTAACGCTTGAGTTTCTTGACAATCGACTCCGGCGACTTGATGCGGTTCTTGACGTACTCGATGGGATTGTACTGGTGAACGTGCTTGAATTCGTCATTCAGGATGTCGACCTTGGTCCGCATCTCCTTCATGGCAGAGTTGTAAAGCAGCATGGCCGAATCCCAGACATCCACGCCCTTGGTCCCCGCCTGTGTGACGTAGTCGATCAGTTCAATGTTTTCGTAGTTCATTTTTCCCCTATCACGTCCTCTTCCAGTACCTCGATTTCGAGGTAGTCGAAGGGAACCTCTTCTATGAAGCTGTCGGCATAAAACCTTGCCCGCGCGCTCTCCTTGAAATCCGCCACGGTCCGGTCCAGCCACATGGGCCGCTCCAGGTCGAAGGTCCGGCAGGCCTCGCCGAGGGAATTCATCACCTTGTGGGTCCGGGTCTCGTCGCTCGTGTCCTCAATCGTGACGTCGCGCAGAAGTTTGCTGTTTTTCCAGAGCTTAAACCAAATCTTCATACATTATATCATACTCTTCTCTGCCTTGCCGCTTCAAACATCAGGATGCTGGCCGCAACCGCCGCGTTCAGAGACTCCACGTGCCCCTCCATGGGGATAATGGTCTTCTCGTCGGCGCTCGCGATGGCTCGCGCCGACAGCCCGTTCCCTTCATTCCCGACCAGAAAGGCCGTCTTTTCATCGTAGGAAATCTCGTCATAGGCCCGGGTCCCGCCCAGGGCCGCCGCCACGAAGCGGACACCCTGCTCCTGCTGCCTTTTAATCTCCACGTAAAACTCTTCTCCGTCCAGGCGAATCAATGGCACCCGAAAGAGGCAGCCCATGGTGGAGCGGACGACTTTGGGGGAGAGAATGTCCGCGCAGCCGGAACTCATGTAGACCGCCGAAATTCCAGCCGCCTCGGCGGTCCTTATAATAGTCCCGAGATTTCCCGGGTCCTGTATGTCTTCAAGGAAAATCGCAGGATATCCGGAAAGCGGCTCTCTTCGCACGGCCCCGATATCCACCAGGGCCAATACCCCCTGGGGGTGCTCGGTCCCGCTCATATGCCGCATGACTTCATCTGAGACAAAGGTCACAATATCCGCTGCCGGGGCTTTCTCCAGGAGATCCCTTCCACCGGCTCCTGCTGCAAAGTCTTCGGTCATGTACAAGCCGCGAAGGTACGTAAACGGTATCTCGCCAGCCATACGCGGTCCTTCAACGACGAAAAGCCCCTCCCTGCGCCGCTCCCTAGAGGAAGTGAGCAGAGAGGAGACTTTTCTGACCGCCGGATTTTTTGTACTTGTGATCAAGTCCATTAATAAGCGTTACCCAGGGACTTGCAGATCTTCACCTGGTACTCGTCCAGGCCCTTTGTCATGGCAAGCGCTTCATCGATGTCGACGTCGACGAACTCGCCGTGCTGGTAGCCGACAACGCGGTTCGTCTTCCCCTCACAGAGAAGGTCCGCAGCCAGGGCGCCCATGGTCGAAGCGTAAACCCGGTCCTTGCAGGTAGGCGAACCGCCGCGCTGCATGTGGCCGAGAATCGTGGCCCGGGTCTCAATGCCGGTAGCCGCCTCGATTCGCTTTGCCATCGAGGTCGAATGGCCGATGCCCTCGGCGTTGATGATGATGTGGTGCTGCTTGCCGTGCTTACGGCCGGAAATGATATGGTTTACAAGCTCCTGCTCGTCGTAATTATATTTCTCGGGAAGGAGGACATCCTCGGCCCCGTTTGCAATGCCGCACCAGAGGGCGATGTAGCCGGCTCCCCGGCCCATGACCTCTACGATGGAGCAGCGCTCATGGGAAGTCGATGTATCACGGACCTTGTCGATGGCTTCCATGGCCGTATTGACCGCGGTGTCGAAGCCGATCGTGTATTCCGTGCAGGCAATGTCGAGGTCGATGGTACCGGGCAGGCCGATGGTATTGATTCCGAAGTGGGAAAGCTTCTGGGCCCCGCGGTAGGAGCCGTCGCCGCCGATGACGACGAGGCCGTCGATGCCGTGAGCCTTCAGGATTCCGGCCGCCTTCTTCTGTACCTCGGGCTGTACGAACTCGGGGCAGCGGGCTGTCTGCAGAATCGTGCCGCCGCGGGAAATGATATCGGAAACCGAATGGGCGTCCATATCAATGATTTCTTCCTCGAGCAGGCCCGAATAGCCTCTCCGGATACCCTTGACGGTGCAGCCGTTTGCCAGGCCCTCGCGGACGACGGCACGGATGGCTGCGTTCATGCCGGGCGCATCACCGCCTGAGGTCAGCACACCTATCGTTTTTACAGCATTTGCCATAATATAAGTCCTCACTTTCAAAAAAAACTCACACGGAGTTTATTCTACTCACTTTCCCAGGCAAATTCAATAGGTTTCAACTGAAAACCGCCCGGCCGGGAGACACAAATACTTTGCTTTCCCCGTAGGTCTTCTTCAGGTCCTCAATGAGGCCCGGGGACAGCTGGACACCCCCCTGGGGGGTGAAATCCTTCCTGGCTTTTTCCGCCGAGAGGTAGATGAAAAGGTGGGTCTCTCCGGGATACTTGGAAATCGTATCCGCCAGGGGCTTTACATTAGTATCGTAAGCCGCCTTGTCCGGGAAGTTCACCCAGAGGGTGGAAGGCACCTTTTCAAAGGGAACCACCGACTCGGCGATGAGCTTGGCCGGCTTGTTCTCTTCCACCGAGGCCCGGCCCCGGACCAGGAGCTTTTCGTCTTCGTTCAGAAGGTCCCGGTATTTTTCGTAGGTCTTCGGGAAGAAGATGATTTCCACGGTACCCGTCATGTCTTCGATGGTCACGAAGGCCATGGCCTGGTTGTTCTTCGTGAAGTGGGGTGTCTTTTCGGACACGAGGCCCCCGATGGTCACGTACTTGCCGTCGGGAATCCGGGCCGTCTTCACGGCGTCTTCGTCGTCGGCCTTTTCCGCGTCCTCGTCGTCGGGCAGCATGAAGTCCAGGGAGGAGGCTGTCGCGTTCTTCTTCAGCATGGGCAGGTAGTCCTCGAGCGGGTGGCCGCTGATATAGATGCCCATGACTTCCTTCTCGAAGGAGAGCTTCATGGACTTGTCGAATTCGGCCACGTTCGGCATGACAGCCCGGAAATCCGCCTTCGCCGTCTCGTCCGCAATGTCGAAAAGGGAAATCTGGCCCGCCACCTGACCCTTTGACCGGTCGTTCACAGAGTCGAGGATTTCCGAATAGACCATGAGCTTCTGCCGGCGGTTCCCTTCGAAACAGTCCAGGGCCCCGGCCTTGATCAGGTTCTCGATGGCTTTTTTATTGATCTCGCGCCCGTGGACCCGCTCGATGAAGTCGGAGAGATTTCCGTACGGGCCATTAAGTTGACGCTCGTCAACTATGGCGTCGATGACAGCCGGACCGATGGACTTGACCGCGTACATGCCGAAGCGGATGTTCCCGTCCTCGACAGTGAAGGGGCCGCTTCCCAGATTCACATCCGGGGGCAGGACCTTGATGCCCATATCCCGGACGACGCCGATGTACTCGGCCACTTTCGGCGTCCGGTCGAGAACAGAAGTCATCATGGCCGCGAAGAATTCCGCCGGATAGTGGGTCCTCAGATAGGCGGTCTGGAAGGCCACGACGGCATAGCCCGCCGCGTGGGACTTATTGAAGGCGTACTTGCCGAAGTCAATCATCTCGTCGTAGATATGATTTGCGACTTCCTCGGGGATGCCCTTTTTGATGCAGCCCTCGATGCCTTCGGCTTCGTTTCCGTAGACGAAGTTCTGCCGCTCCTCCTGCATGACCTCTGTCTTTTTCTTCGACATGGCCTTTCGAACGAGGTCGGACCGGGCCAGGGAGAATCCGCCTAAGTCCCGCACAATCTGCATGACCTGCTCCTGGTAGACCATGCAGCCGAATGTATTTTTCAGGATTGGTTCCAGCTCCGGCGTATCGTAGTGGATGTGGTCCCGATCCCGCCGGCCCTTCAGATACCGGGGAATGAAGTCCATGGGACCCGGCCGGTAGAGGGAGATGCCGGCGATGACATCTTCGATGGTCTCCGGGCGAAGCTCGGTCATGAAGGACTTCATGCCGGAGCTCTCGAGCTGGAAGATGCCCTCGCACTTGCCTGCCGCAATGGTCTGGAAGGTCTCCCTGTCCATGAAGTCGATGTGGTCCATGTCGAGACGGACCCCGTGGTTCTCTTCCACCATGTCGCAGCAGTCGCTGATCACGGTCAGGGTCCGTAGGCCCAGGAAGTCCATCTTCAGAAGCCCTAATTCCTCGACCGTCCCCTTCTCGTACTGGGTGACGAGGGGTCCGCCGGCCATGACCCGGGCCAGGGGCACGTAGGTCTCCATAGGCTCCCTAGAGATGATGACGCCGGCAGCATGCATGGAGGCGTTCCGGGGCAGACCCTCTAGTTTTTTTGCCGTATCGATAAGTTCCCGTACAGCAGGGTCCCCTTCGTACATCTCCTTCAGATGGGGGTTCTTCGCGACGGAATTTTCAATCGTGACGGGCAGGTCCGGCAGGCGGTCCGGAATCTCTTTCGCCACGGAATCCACGAGGGAGTAGGACAGGTCCATGGCCCGGCCCACGTCCCTTATGGCGTTTTTTGCCGCCATGGTACCGAAGGTCACAATCTGGCAGACGCAGTCGTCCCCGTACTTCTTCCGCACGTAGTCGATGACCTCGGACCGCCGGTCGTCTGCGATGTCGACGTCGATATCGGGCATGGACACCCGCTCCGGGTTCAGGAAGCGCTCGAAGATGAGGTCGTACTTCATCGGGTCGATATTCGTAATCTCCGTCGTATAGGAAACCAGGGACCCCGCCGCGGAGCCTCTTCCGGGGCCTACCGGAATCCCATGAGACTTTGCGAAATGGATGAAGTCCCAGACGATCAGGAAATAGTCCACGTAGCCCATTTTCTGTATGACAGAAAGTTCGTAGGAGAGGCGGTCGCTGTAGGTCTTCGCCTTCTCCCCATCCGCCCCCTCCTTGAATTTCACATAAGTCGCGGCCTCCCCGTGGTCGGAAGCCACGGCCTCATAGAGATCCGGATAACGGCGGGACAGGCCTTCCCCGCAGAGCTTGTTGAGATAAGTCCAGGAATCATAGGTTTCCGGCACTTCGAAGCGGGGCAGCTTCGTGACGCCGAACTCAATCTCCACGTGACAGCGGTCCGCGATGGCCTGGGTATTGTCGATAGCCTCCGGAATATAGGAGAAAAGCTGCCGCATCTCCTCCTCGCTCTTCACATAGTACTGGCCGCCCTCATAGCGCATGCGGTCCGCATCCTGCACCTTCTTCTTCGTCTGAATGCAGAGGAGGATGTCGTGGGCTTCGGCGTCTTCGGCGTTCGTATAGTGGCAGTCGTTCGTGCAGACGACCGGAATCCCGGTCTCCGTGTGAATTCGAAGAAGCCCCGAAATCACGGTCCGGTCCATGGGCAGGCCGTGGTCCTGCAGCTCCAGGAAATAATTATTGCGTCCAAAGAGACCGTCGTACTTTTCGGCCAGTTCCTTCGCCCCTTCGTAGTTCCCCTTCTCAAGCTCCCTCTGCACCTGGCCGGCCAGGCAGGCGGACAGGCAGATCAGGCCCTCGTGGTACTTCTCCAGGGTCTCGAAATCCACCCGGGGCTTCCGGTAAAAGCCCTCTGCAAAGCCGGTGGACACAATTTTCATCAGGTTCCCGTAGCCGGTATTGTTCTCGGCCAGGAGAATCAGGTGGTAGTAAGCCTCGTCGTCGACCCGCTCCCGATCGAAGCGGCTGCCCGGGGCGACATAAATCTCGCAGCCGATGACCGGGTTGATGCCCTGTTTCTTCGCTTCCTTATAGAATTCGATGCAGCCGTACATGACCCCGTGGTCCGTGATAGCGGCCGCATTCTGCCCGTCGGATACGACCTTGGCGACATAGTCTTTGATGCGGTTCGACCCGTCGAGCAGGGAATAGGCCGTGTGGGTGTGCAGGTGAACGAAACTCATGACTCTCTCCGTATGAAATCAGCGCATTTTCACGCCTTATGACTAATGTAACCCCCGTCCTCCCCCTCTTCCGGAAAGCAGGGCAGGATTGCCGGGACCTGCTTATTTTACCACTAGCCCGGCCCTCTTGCCATAGGCGCCATTTGCTTCGAACATCCATTCCTGCGACTTCCGGAGGAAACTCAAACTTTTTCAGCGGATTTCTCCATTCCTTAATAGTCGCTGTTTTTCATTATTTTTAGATTTTTCTTTACTGCACTCAGAAAACTCATTCGGTACGCCTTCATTGTAGGCCGCAAATCCTTTCGTTACGCTGAAAAAAATTGCCAAAGGAGGCTGAATCAAATGAAGTACATTGAAGATTTCTACAAGGACGTGCCGGAACGAATCGACAAATACAAAGATGCTTTTCTCCCGGCCGCCAAGGACCTGATCAAAGAACTGCAGGAGGAACGGCATGCGACCGTAAATCTTATGGCCGGAAAAGCAGGCATGTCTGCCAGTACCCTGAGTACACTGTTAAAGTCCAACTCGGAGCCAAAACTGATGACCGTAGCCGGCATCGTCCGCGGCGGACTGGGGATGAAAACCGGTGACTTCTTTGCCCGTCTGGATCAGAGACTTGAAGGAAAGTCCGCCACGAGTATGCAGGTCCTGATTGAAACCGCTGGCCGTGTTGCCCCCGAAGACCGGATGGAGGCCGTCGGGATTCTCGAATCCTATATTCAGCTAAAGAAGAATGGTCACACTATAAGAATCTCCGAAACGGAAGACAGTCCTGAAAACAGAGAGGGCAGGCCCGAGAGCGACAGGGACAAAACCTGACGGCGGCAGGAAAGACGGACGATCTGCATCCGCCCCGGAGCCCCATTATTATTGCATTTCCCCCAAAAACGGGCTACAATTTTACCTGTTCTTTACGATGAAATGTAAAGGGTGAAAACAAGCATAAGGGGAACTGCCATGAAGAAAAAGAAGCCGCTCGCAAAGCGCATTCTCATTATTATTCTGATCATCCTTCTCGTGTGCGCCGGGGCCTTCGGGGTCATCGTCCTGGTCCTGACCGTCACGGAATATAAGCCGGCGGCGGTGGAAAGCCTGACCGTCGAGGGGACGGCAGAAGGAGCCCCGGCCGTCGGGGACAGTCTCCGGGTCATGACCTGGAACATAGGCTACGGGGCCCTCGGGGACAACGCCGACTTCTTCATGGACGGGGGAAAGTCCGTGACGACCGCTACGAAAGACCGGGTCAATGAAAATATGGCCGGCATCATCGCAGAAGTCCGGGACGTGGACCCGGACGTCGTCTTCTTCCAGGAGATGGACACGGACGCAGATCGAAGCTACCGGATTGACGAGTCGGCGATGGTGAGGGAGGCCTTTCCTGCCTTCGACTCCACCTTTGCCTACAATTTCAAAGTCCTCTTCGTCCCCTATCCGATTCCGCCCATGGGGAAGGAAAGTGCGGGGATTCAGACAATCAGCCGCTATGACATCGCCTCGGCCGACCGGATTCAGCTCCCCTGCCCCTTCAAGTACCCGGTCCGCCTGGGCAACCTCAAGCGGTGTCTCGCCATCAACCGCATTCCGCTTGAAGGCTCCGACAAGGAGCTTGTGATGGTGAACCTCCACCTGGAGGCCTACGACTCCGGCGAGGGCAAGAAGGCCCAGACCGAAATGCTCCGGGACTACCTGCAGGCGGAAATGGACGCCGGAAACCACGTGATTGCCGGCGGCGACTTCAACCAGATTTTCTCCAACGCAAAAAAGGTCTACCCAGAGCTCGAGGGCACCTGGCATGCCGGAGAGCTGGACACATCCGCCTTTGACAGCCGCTTTACCTTCCTCATGGACACGGACACCCCCAGCTGCCGGTCTCTGGACAAGGCCTACGCCGGGGCGGACACGGATTCTTCGAAGTTCCAATATTATTCTATAGACGGATTCATCGTATCCGACAATATCCGGATCGATTCAGTCGTAACCCAGGATTTGCAGTTCAAGAACGCCGACCACAACCCGGTCGTCCTTGATGTGACGCTGGAATGAAAGAGAAAATGGAGCAGGCACGCATTTCCCATGGCTTCGGTCCCTGCATAGATGAAGGCAGCCGGACCCTGATTCTCGGCAGTTTCCCTTCAGTGAAATCCCGGGAGGCGGCCTTTTTCTACGGGCACCCGCAGAACCGCTTCTGGAAGGTGCTGGAGCTCATTTTTGAGGATAATATAAAACCCGCAGACAGTACGGAATCAGGTCCTGCCGGGAAAATCTTATCTTCGGCAGCTGAACCACCGGCTTCTGTCCAGGATGCCTTTAATGCCGCAAATAGTGAAGCTGCCATTGCCGCAAAAAAAGATTTCCTGCATCGCCACCACATCGCCCTCTACGACGTCATCGAATCCTGTACGATTACAGGCTCTTCGGATTCGTCCATCCGGGACGTGGTGCCGGCCGACATCATGGGGCTTCTGAATGCAGCGCCCATCGAACGCATTTTTGTCAACGGGAAGACGGCAAAGAAGTATTATGACAAATATCTCTACCCGCTCTGCGGGCAGACCGCCGTCTGTCTCCCTTCGACATCGCCGGCAAATGCGGCCTGGTCTCTTGAAAAACTGGCCGAAAAATGGGAAATTCTGGTAAGGCCGGAAATTCAATATGTTGATTCGACTTCCAACTTCTATTCGGACAAGGATTCCAGGGATGGATATCTGGTTTGGCCGGACTCAGGATGCGGTGAAAATACTACGTCTGCTGCATTGGACCCCAAATCTGACAGCACACGCTCTGCGTCTCTTCCTCTCCCTTTGATTCGCTTTCATTCACTTGACGATATAGGATTTGTTGATGCATCCTTCACCACAAGATTTGGCGGGGTAAGCCGGGGCGTTCTCGGCTCTCTGAACCTGGGTTTCAACCGGGGAGACACGGAAGAAAATCTGCTGACGAACTGGAAGCGATGCGCGGCTTCCATGGACTGCAGTCTCGAACAAATGATTGCCACGGACCAGGTTCATGGGACAGAAATCATCAAGGCGGAGGAGGGGCAGGGGCTCGGCACAGGCCTCGCCCCTGCTGCCGTTTCCGGATCGACAGCTGCCTCCGCTGTAAGAGCGGGCTCGCCAGCTGAAGAGGGCCTTCTGCGTCCCAAGGTTTCCGGAGTCGACGGCTTCTGGTGCGACACACCAGGACTTACCCTGTGTGCTTCATTCGCGGACTGCGTACCGGTCTATCTCGTCGACCCTGTTGGAAAGCGGGTTTCCCTCGCCCACTCCGGCTGGAAGGGAACCGTCGGGCAGATTGCCGGAAAAGCCGTACAAATTCTTACAGAGCTGGGAAGCCGGCCGCAGGATATCGTCGCCGTCATCGGGCCTTCGATCAGTGGAGCCCATTATGAAGTGACGGAGGATGTCATATGCGCTTTTCGGACAGGGCGGATATCCGGAAGTGTCGGCATACAGGATATGGCCGGAGCAGAAGGTACTGGCTTGGAAGCCGGTAATTCTCTGCAGTACCCGGACGGGCATGAGGTTCCGTACTCGGACACCGAACTTTCGGACATCTACATACAGACGGACAAAAAGCACTTCCATCTGGACCTCTGGGCCGCCATATATTACACTCTGATTCATGCAGGGGTGCGGCCGGAAAGCATACACTTCTCGGGAATCTGCACCTGGGAGAATGCAGACATCCTCTGGTCCCACCGGCGGTCCGGCGGGAAGCGGGGAAACATGAATGCATTTCTGAAAATCAAGAATTGAAGGAGGTTCCATCATGACCGACATCGAATTCAAGCGCAATGAAAATCTGGCTCAGACTGTCATCAAGGGCCTGAAGTCCCGGAATATGGAAGGCTTCTACGCTGCCTCAAAGGAAGAAGCCCTGAAAAAAGCCCTCGAGCTCATTCCTGAAGGAGCCAGTGTCACAATGGGCGGCTGCCAGACGGCGGCGGACATCGGGCTCACCGAAGCTCTGAAAGACAGCAAATACGACTACCTCGATCGGAACAATGCCCCCGACAAGCGGGCAGCGGAGCTTGCCTCCTACGGGGTCGACTACTTCATCGCCAGCGCCAATGCCATCACCAATGACGGCGTCATCGTAAATATCGACGGAAACTCCAACCGGGTCTCCTGCCTGGCCTACGGGCCCCAGCATGTTCTCTACCTGGTCGGCATGAACAAGGTCTGCCCGGACATTGACTCCGCCATTAAGCGGGCGAGAAACGTAGCTGCCCCCGTCAATGCCACCCGCTTCGGCGTCAACACCCCCTGCACCAAGACCGGAGCCTGTGCCGACTGCAAGTCTCCGGAGACCATCTGCTGCAACTTCCTGATCACCCGCTACGAGCGACATGCAGGGCGTGTATCTGTCATTCTCATAAACGACAGTCTCGGATTCTGATTCAGTAGTCAAAAAGAGGGAAAACGTCCCCCCTCAGATAAAGATTATTTCCGCCGCATTTCCGGAAGGGCTGTACCCCCTCTTCCTGAAGGCGGCGGTTTATATACTGGCGGGAAACCCCGAGCTCTGCACATAGGTCAGGGACATCGACGAGACTTCCCTGAAGAAAGGCCCGGGCATCTTCAGGGAGAATACCCGAAAGAGGCATATCATAAAGCTCCCGGCTCATCAGGAAGTGCCCGCTGCCGAAGTCAAGCACGCTTCCTCCGGCAGAAAGCCGGGCAGGCTTCATTTCTACCGGCTTTTTCAGAAGATCCGAAAAAGACTTGTCCTCCTGAAGCTCCTTTGTGAGATCTACTGCGCCGCTCCTTCCGTCCGCAAATGTGAGATAAAAGCGGGCATCCTTGAGATATATAGCCTGGGTCAGATGTCTCTTCTTCCGCTCTTTCAGCCAGTCCGGCTCGAATGAACGGTTCCACAAAACGCCATCCTTTTCAGACGACCAGCTTTCCAGAAACTGCCGACTGCTGACCGGATCCAGCGTAAAAATCTTTTTCTCCAAAAAAGGCCGGAACCAGGCAGGAGCCTCCTCCGCCTTCACCTCCGGAGAAAGCTCGATCACGCAGGTATCACTCTTCTCATAGTAGAACAGGAACCCTACGCACCGGTTCTTTCCCTCACTTCGAATCTCATTCTTCCGCATGGAAAGCACCTCCTGTGCCCATTATAGCATCAAGTTGTCGCCCGTCAATCTCTGCGTGACAGGCAAGCTTTTGTTGTCGCCCGTCAACCCGTTCTTGACAGGCAAGCAGATGTTGACGTATGTCAACCATTCCTTGCCTGTCAAACCAGCAGAAAGTTTGCTATACTGAGGCCTATGGAAAAGAAAGAACTATACCCTGTTCTGGTCGTCGAAGACGACGACGGTGTGCGGGGACTCGTGCGGATGACCCTTGAGATGGAGGGCTACCCGGTCCTCGAGGCCGCCGACGGGAACGAGGGAGAAGAAAAAATTAATACCGGCGGATTTGTCCTGGCCATCCTCGACATCATGCTGCCGGGGAAAGACGGCTACAGCCTGCTTCCACTGCTCAGAGAAAAGGGAATCCCTGTCATCTTCCTGACAGCAAAGGGGACTGTTTCCGACCGGGTTCTCGGGCTCAAGGCCGGAGCAGATGACTACATCACAAAGCCTTTCGAGCCCGTGGAACTCGTGGCCCGGGTGGAAGCCGTATTGCGCCGGAGCACTGCAGCTCCCGGGGCGGGCAGCAAGAGTGAAGGACCGGAACCGCTTACATACAAAAATATTATTCTCGAAACGGATGCCCACCGGGTCCGAAAAGACGGGGCGGAAGCGGCCCTCACGGAGAAGGAGTTTGAGCTTCTGCTCTTCTTCCTTCAGCACCAGGGTCAGGCCTTTTCGCGGGACCAGCTTCTGGACAGCGTCTGGGGCTACGACTACTACGGGGGGACCCGGACCGTTGACGTCCACGTCAGCGCCCTCCGGAGCAAGCTGGACCTCACGGAGAACCTTGAAACCGTCTACAAGCTGGGCTACCGCCTGAGGAAACTGTCATGAAACTCGCAACACGACTTTCCATCGTCTACTCGGCCCTCTTTCTCGTCGTCATCAATGTCTTCGGGGCATTTCTGATTTTTTCCGTCTACCGGACAGAGGTCAGCAACGCCGTTTACGAGGCCAATGACCAGACGGCCAGCCTCACGAACGTCCTCTCCGCGCCACCCGGGCTCTCTGAAACAGCCTCGGACGAGGAGGTTCTTTCCGGCAGGCTCTCCACCTATTACGGGGGCCTGAATGCGTCAACCCGCGGGGCTTCCATCCGATATGCAGACGGTAAACAGGAGATTGCCTCTTCCCTGACCCGGGAACTGATTCTTCCAGAGGGCCTTACGCCCGTGTCCGGCGAGCTCAGCCACCGGATTCAGAACTATCGGGGAAACAGGTACGAACTGCTGGTCGTCGGAGCCTTTGATTTCAACGGCAGTTCCTATTCCCTTGTCTATACGACGGACGTCACCTATATATTCACAGACCGGAAGGCCTATATCCGGGACCTCCTGCTCTTCGACGCCGTGGGCGGCCTTTTGATTGTGCTGGTCATTCTCCTGATTTCAAAGAGCATCACCCGCCCCCTCTCCCGTCTGACGGAACAAACGGACCGGATTGCGGACGGAGACTATACAACGGCCCTTCCTGAGGAGTCAAAAATTGCAGAAATCCGCGGCCTGTCCCGTTCTATAGGAATAATGCAAAGCCAGATAGAGGAACGGATTGCCACCCTGGAGGAGAAGAACGCCGAACAGGAACGCTTCATTGCCAGCCTGACCCATGAAATCCGGACCCCCCTGACCTCCATCATCGGCTACTCCTCCCTCCTGCTGCCCCGGGCGCCGGAGGGGCCCGTCAGGGAGGGACTGACCCAGATTCACTCGGGCGGCCTCCGCATCCAGTCCCTGACCGAATCCCTGATTCGCCTCCTTACCCTGGAAAAGGATCCCGTGCAGGCGGAAGAAATCGACCTTCCCGCCTTTCTGCAGAAGACTGCGGAGGCCTATGCCCTGCGTCTGAAAGAGGGCGATATAGCCCTTTCCATCGAAGGAGAAGGGACTGCAGTCACCGATCCCGGCCTCCTTTCCATTCTGGTTTCAAATATTATTGATAATGCAATCAAGGCAATGGCAGATAGTGACGAGAAGAAGCTGACCCTCTTCTCAGCCCCTTCTAAGCTAATCGTAACCGATACCGGAAGAGGCATCCCTGCGGATGATATTGAAAAGATTTTCGAGCCCTTCTATATGGTGGACAAGTCCAGGAAACATAGTTTGGGCGGCTTTGGCCTGGGCCTTGCCATCGTATCAAAGATTCGGGATGTCCTGGGGCTTACCCTCTCGATAGAGTCAAAGCCCGGAAAGGGCACGTCCGTCACCATTCAGTTTTAAATTTACAACTCCTTTACAACTTTCAAAAAACTCCCTGACAGTGGGATGCGATACTGCATTCCGTTGCCGGGGAGTTTTCTTCTTTGTCCCCGCAAAAAATAATATGCGCCGCAGGGCAAATGCCCTCAATTTTTCTGCCTCTGCGGCGTAGAAAGGAAATATATGTATTACAAAAAATATATGCCGGGATTGGACATCATACGGGCCGCGGCCCTGCTTTCCGTCCTCCTCTTCCACCTCTTTCCCCGGGCCTTCCCGGGCGGCTTCCTGGGCGTTGAAACATTCTTCGTCCTGACCGGTTTCCTCCTGACCATAAACGACGGGCCGGAGCGAAGGGAGAACATCCTTCATTTTTACGGCAGGAAACTCCGCCGCCTGTATCCGCCCCTGCTTCTCGTCCTCCTTCTGACCTGCGGCCTGATGGCCCTCTTCCTGCCGGCCGCCCTGTATGGTCTCCGGGGCGAGACCCGCTCTGCCCTCCTGGGTGTCTACAACTGGCGGCAGATTGCGGTTGCCCAGGACTATTTCGCCTCCATCGGTGCCGGCAGCCCCTTCACCCACCTGTGGACCCTGGCCGTGGAAGTCCAGTTTCTTCTCCTCTGGCCCCTCCTGAAAGGCCTGCTGCAGAAAGGTCTGAAAAGGGACCGGGAATCCACGGCAGTCCTCCTGGGCTTTTCCGCCGTCTCTCTGGCCCTCCTGATGCCGGCGGCATACCTTCTGACGGGCTCTGTAAGCTTCGTATATTACTCAACCCCGACCCGGGCCTTTCCCCTGTTTCTTGGCGTCCTGGCCGGCCTTTCCTACCGGAGCGGAAATCCCATCGGGAAATACTTCATGAGAATAATGAAAACCTCCGCCCCTATCCGCGGACTTTTCATTGCCGGAAATGCCCTGTTTGCCGCCTTCCTTCTGCTCCGGGTTTCCGGGGCGGACGACATTCTCTATCTCGGAGGCATGGCGGCAGTCTCTGTCTGGGCGGCTTACCTGATCCTGACCGCTGCGGAAATGAAGGGGCCTGTCCCGAAAGGTACGAAGCTTCTTTCCGCATTGAGCTTCGAAATCTATCTTTGGCAATACCCGGTCAACTTCCTCTTTACGGGAATGTTCGGGAACTACATTAGTATCAAGCTGGCCGAGCTTCCGGTAATTCTCGCTCTGGCCCTGTGGACCCACTATCTTACAAAAATTGAGGTAAAAAAATATCTATGGAAAACGAAAAATACGCTGCTCTCAGAAAGAAAAAGAAAAGAAGGCAGGCCCGCCGGCTCCGAAGGCTGCTGCTGACCGCCGAATGCATCGTGGCCGCGGTCCTCACGCTCGTTCTCGTAGGGCTGACAAAGCTGGACAATATAGACCACCTGGACCTCGGAACCGTAGCTGCCAACCAGGTCAGCGAGGCCGCGAAGATCACCCTGAAAGGCTACACGAACATCGCCCTTTTCGGCATCGACAACCGGTCCAACGGCTCCTTCGACTCCGGCCAGTCCGATGTCATCATGGTCTGCTCAATAAATAACGACACGAAGGAAATCCACCTGGTTTCCGTCTACCGGGACACCCTGATGGACGTGGACGGAAACGGCAAGTACAGGAAGTGCAACTACGCATACAACCACGGCGGACCCAAGGCGGCCGTCGAGATGCTGAACCGGAATCTGGACCTGGACATCAAAGACTTCGTCAGCGTGGATTTCCGGGCCGTCGCCGAAGCCGTGGACGCAGTCGGCGGAATTGATCTCACAATCACGGACGACGAAATCGATCCGCCCGGCCATCACCCCGGCATCAATGCCTACATTGACGAGGTGGCCGACGTTACAGGCCGGACGGCAAAGCACGTGCAAAGCGGCTCCCAGCACGTAGACGGAGTGCAGGCCACGGCCTACTGCCGCCTCCGCTATACGGCTTCCATGGACTTCGGCCGGGCCGCCCGCCAGCGGATTGTCCTGCAGAAACTCTTCGAAAAGGTGAAGTCCGCCAGCCTGAAGGAGCAGAGCGCCCTGATCGACACCCTCTTCTCCCACATCTCCACCTCCTTTACGACCGGCGACCTCCTGGTCCTGGCCGGAGCCATGAAGGACTATACCATCGCCCCGACGGCCGGCTACCCCTTTGCAAAGTCGACGGCCACGCCTTCAAATACCATCGGTTCCGTCGTCGTCCCCTGCAATGCTATAGACAACGTGAAGAAGCTCTATTCTGTCCTCTTCGGAGACGAAAATCATGAGGTCTCCTCCACCGTCGAGAATATCAGCACGGACATCGAAGACCTGACCGGCCTTAGTGCAGAAGATGCTGTTTCTTACGACCCGGCTTATGAAGACGCCAGCGGCAGCTCCGTAATGAAATGATTTCATCTCTATAAATAATGTAAAACATTTAATGCGGATACGGGACATCTCCCTGCCCGCCTGGAGGAAAATTACCATGAAAAAAATACTTATCGCCACCTTTGCCCTTCTAACCGCCCTGGTCATGGGCCTCGGGGCCACTGCCCTGTGCATCACGCGAAAAAAAGGACTATACTTATTTTCAAGATGTAAGTCCGGCATACGGTTAATGCTTTATGTGCGCAATCTTTGGAAAATTTCCAGGGATTGCGTTTTTTTGTATTGCAACGAGCCAAGGAGACTTTTGCATGCGTGCATGCAAAAAAGCCTCTTTGGCGACTGCTGACAGCGAAACGCACGCAGTGTGTGAGCTGTCAGGCCGGGAAAAGATCTATCTTTTCCCGGCAGCAATACATAAAAAGAGATAAAGGAGTGAAAATATGGACGAAACGAAACACATTGTGCTTGCGAAAACGAAAGCACCCGAAAAAGAAAAGAAAGAGTACAAAGACGAGACCCCGAAGGAGGTCCGGGGCCGCATGGCAGAAATGCCGGTGAAAAAGCTCATGCTTTCCATGGGAATTCCCATGATTCTTTCCATGATGCTGCAGGCCTTATATAATATCGTGGATAGTGCCTTCGTGGCCAATATCGAAGGCGTCGGTGAGCAGGCACTCAACGCCCTGACCCTGGCCTTCCCGATTCAGATGCTCATGGTGGCTGTTTCTATAGGAACCGGCGTCGGCGTAAACGCCCTCCTCTCCCGGTCTCTCGGCCAGGGGGACAGGAAACGGGCGTCTCTTGCAGCAGGAAACGGGCTTTTTCTTGCCACGGTAATCTACATTATTTTCCTGCTTTTTGCCTTCGTCGGAGTCGGGCCCTATCTGCGGACCCAGTCAGGAAATGCGCAGATTCTCGAGATGGCGAATCAGTACCTCCTGGTCTGCTGCTCCCTTTCCTTCGGGATCATCTATTTCTCGATTTTTGAAAAGGTCCTGCAGGGCACCGGGCGGTCCCTCTACTCGACCATCGCCCAGGTTTCCGGCGCAATCGCAAACATCATCCTCGACCCCGTCATGATCTTCGGCCTTCTGGGCTTCCCGAAGATGGGCGTCACCGGAGCCGCGCTGGCCACGGTCGTCGGACAGATTCTCTCGCTCGTCATCGCTTTGACCTTCCACCTGCGGCTCAACAAGGAAATCGACAACGGCCTTTGCTTCATGAAGCCCTCGAGGCGGATCATCGGCCAGATTTACTCCATCGGCCTGCCTGCCATCATCTCCCAAGCCCTGATGTCCTTCATGACCTACTTCCTGAACATCATTTTTGTCGGAATCGGCGAAAACGTCGTCACAGCCTACGGGCTCTATTACAAGATTCAGCAGTTCATCCTTTTCGCCGCCTTCGGTCTGAGGGACGCCATCACGCCCATCGTCTCGTATAGCTACGGCATGGGCAGTAAGCCCCGCATCAAAGACGGTATCAGCTGGGGTATGCGTTATACATTAACAATAATGACCGCCGGGTTCGCTGCTCTTGAACTCTTCGCAGGTCCCATTGCAGGTGTGTTCGGATTATCCGGTGAGACAGAAAAACTCTGCATTGCCGCCATCCGCATCATCTCCTTCAGCTTCTGGTTCGCCGGAGCAAATGTGGCCTTCCAGGGCATCTTCCAGGCCCTCGAGTGCGGTATGGAGTCCCTTGTGATTTCCGTCTGCCGGCAGCTCCTCTTCGTCCTGCCCGTAGCGTATGCGCTGACACGCGTCATCGCCGCCGGCTCGGCTCCCGCCTCGCTGGTCTGGATTACCTTCCCCATTGCCGAAGGCGCCTCCTGCCTGATTGCATATCTTCTCATGCGGCGTGCCAATAAAAAGCGCGAGCTTGCGTGACGCAATAGTTTTCACGGGAAAACCCTGAAAATTCATCCCTCTGATATCTCTGTTTGGAAATATCAGAGGGATTTTTGCATTTGGCCCCCGCCTGAAATTTTGATCTGAAGAAATATGCGGAAATTGCAGCCGATTTTTGCATTTGTACCCTATAGGATGGTTGCCAGAAGAATGCATGGACACGTAATGCGTGTCATCATTCGAGGACACCGGAACTATAAGGGAGAATTTTTCATTTGTCCCCCGCCTGAAATTTTGATCTGAAGAAATATGCGGAAATTGCAGCCGATTTTTGCATTTGTACCCTATCTGAAATCTCAACCTGAAGAAGCGCAGGAAAATTACAGGCGATTTTTGCATTTGTCCCCTATCTGAGGGCAAAACAAAAGACCTGCTGCAGCCGCTCCGGAGAACCGAAACAGAACTTGCAGCAGGTCAAGATTTTTTCACTCCAGTGTGAAGGACGAGAAGTCCACGGCTCCTTTCCCGCTGTAGCGGAAGTAGAGAGGGCTGACGCCGACCGGGGAGGAGAATTCCCCGTCATAGTATTCCCAGTCCGGGTTATCAGCCTTTACGCCTGAAGCCTTTCCGTCTGAAGCGTTTCCGTCTGAAGCGTTTCCACTTGAAGCCTTTCCACTGGAAGCCTTTGAACCTGCCGTTGCACCGGCGGCCACAGACAGCACCGGGATTCCGGCAAGGCGGTTTTCACAGGCCGCATCGGAAAAGACTTCCATGATGCCGTCTGCCTGGCCGCGCAGCTTCAGGGCAATCCGGTGGGGCGCGGCCTTTTCAAAATCAAAATACTTGAATCCGGCCACGGCCCCGTCCATCATGTTGGCAATATGCTGGGTGCAGGCTTTGGCAGCCTTTTCATCTGAGTTGCCTTCCTGAGAAGCTGTAGCCACAGGAAGAACTTCTCCCGCATCAATATCTCCGCCCTCCTGGGTGAAGTAAGGGTGGCCGAAATGATCCCCCTTGGTAAAGGCCCCGTAGTCGAAGGAGTCTTCTTTGCACCAAAGATTGCAGGCGATGTGGGCGGGATAGGTTCCTGTACCGGTCAGGGGGCCTGCGTTCAGGCCGCAGGAAGTAACCTCTACCTGGGGTATGCTACCGTCCGCAAGGATTGTCACTTTCTCAGCGCAGCCCTGGCGGTTGCACTTCTTCTGATTGGTCTGCCGGTGGTAGAAGACATACCACTGACCGTTCACTGAGACCAGCCCCCCGTGAGTATTGCCTGTGTAGTTGGCCGCGTCGGCCTTGCCCTGGATTCCCCGGAGACCGATGTCCCCGATGGAGACGATGGTCCCGCCGTATGTGAAGGGGCCAAGAGGCTTTTCCGCCGTCGCATAGCAGAGCTCGTGGGAAAGCTCGGAAGAATAGATGAGATAATAGGTGTTTCCTATTTTCCGGGGAGAAGAAGCCTCGTAGAAGCCGTGACCTTCAAAAAGGGTACCTTCCGCATTCTTCCAGCCAGGAACCGTTGAAACGAAATTGCCCTTCACGGTCAGCATGTCGGATTCAAGTTCCACCCCGTATCCGTCGTCGCAAAGGCCGAAGGACATCTTCATGAAAAGAGCAAAAGCAGCCGGGAATTCCCGGTTCGGGGCAAAGCCCGTATAGAGAAAGACTTTGTCCCCGTCCACCAGGACGCCGGGATCGAAATTGTAGGGGTCTCCCTTGACGGTTCCGAACTTCTTCCCATCCGGGTAATGAACGTGGCCATAGAATTCGTAAGGTCCCTGGGGCTTGTTCGCTACGGCGACTGACGTGAAGCTCTTGTCGTGCAGATTATAATATAAATAATATCGTCCGTCCGGTCCCTGCACGCAGTCCGGAGCATTCATGTGGGCCTTCCTCTTGGGGTTCTCCGGGTCCTGGTCCGCCCGGTAGATGACCCCCTCGTACCTCCAGTCGGAAAGATCATCCAGAGGGGCAGACCAGGTCACGTAGTCGTTCAGACAGAAGTCGTCGGCCCCGTAGCGGTCGTGGCTGCCGAAGACATAGAGCCGGTCTTCGAAGACCCTGGGCTCCCCGTCCGGCACATATTCAAAACTCGGCAAGTATGGATTATAGGCTTGTTTCATAGTGTTCTTTTGCCCTTTTTGTATTCGATTGCACTTTCCTGCCTGTCAAACATATTTTTTCGGTTTCCTGGAGCGCCTATAAACAGATGCGCTCAGCATCAGAAATTGTATTTGATTGTATCGATTTGACAGGCAAGCTTTGGTTGACGTGCGACAACTTCTGCCCACCTGTTACACCCGTTTCGAGGCCGCCTTCATGGCATCGATTTCTTCTTTTGTGAAGTTTCCGAAGAAGTCCTTGATCTGGCCCAGGGTCTTCAGTTTCCCTGGCTCCCAGTCCGCCGGAGGGGCGGCATTGATATTCTGGGCCGCAAAAAGCGGGAAGACGTCGGTCAGGCGGCGCTTGAAGTCCTTGTAGTCATGCCCGTTTTTGCCGGACCAGCCGCACTCGGCCGAGGCCGCAAAGCGGGGCCAGGCCATCTCCTCCAGGTGTTCCGGCGTGTTGATGAACTCGGCCCAGCAGAGACACTCGGTCCCGATGGCCGCATCCATATACTCCTGCCCGAACCTGTCCCCGGCCTCCAGCTGCCCGTACAGGCTCTTTAAAGAAATGAAGCCGTAGGGATAATCGCAATAGCTGTTCATCATAGTCGAGAGAATAATGTGGCCGCCCCGGGCGATATGGGCTTTAATGCTTTCCTCCCGGTCCTCGGTCCACATCTGGATGTTTACATTATTCTCGAGATTCTTTCCATAGGCTGCCTCATTCCAGCAGATGACCTGCTTGCCCTTCGCCTCGAGGTGCTTTGCAATGCGGTTTTCCATGTAACCCTGGAGCTCCTGGAAGTTTATAAGGCCTTCCTCCTCCATCCTCTTTTTGCAGGCGGGGCAGGTCTGCCACCGGTCCTTGGGGGACTCGTCGCCGCCGATATGGATGTATTTGCCGGGGAAGAGGGGCAGGAGGTCGTCCCAGAGCCGCTCGATGAAGTCGAAGGTCTCTTCCTTCCCGGGACAGAAGATGTCGGGGAAAATGCCCTGGCGGGTGCCGACTTCCACGGCCGCTCCGGTGCAGGAGAGCTCCGGGTAGGCTGCCAGAATCGCCGTCACGTGGCCTGGCATGTCGATTTCCGGAACGATGTCGACTCCCCGCTCTGCTGCATAGCTTACGAGGTCCTTCACTTCGGTTCTTTTATAATAATAATGTTCTTCCGGGTCGGAACTGAACTTTCCGAAGTGGTCCCCCTTCCGCTTCGCTGAAATTTCCTGCAGACGGGGAAAGGCCTCCGACTCGATCCGGAAGCCCTGGTCGTCCGAAATGTGCCAGTGGAAGGAGTTCAGCTTGAAGAGGGAAGCCGTGTCAATCATCTTCTTCACTTCTTCCACCGTGAAGAAATGACGGGCACAGTCCATGTGGAAGGACCGGTAGGGGTAGGCCGGGGCGTCCTCAATCTCCATGCAGGGGATTGATTCCGGGCACTGCAGGCGGACCTGCTTCATCGTGGCTTTCCCGTAATTTAGCCCCTTTTCACTGCCTGCAGTTATCGTAATCCGGTCATTGCGTATGGAAATTCGATAAGCCTCCTCAGGCAGACTCTCGTCCATCGCGCAGACAGTCTCTGCAGAGGAGGGAACTGTCCCGCCTGTCTCCTGCATTTTCACGGGCTTCGGTACTATGGAA
This sequence comes from uncultured Lachnospiraceae bacterium, assembly GCA_900316075.1. Lineage (GTDB taxonomy): Bacteria > Bacillota > Clostridia > Lachnospirales > Lachnospiraceae > RUG306. The sequence goes on from ONBT01000015.1 coordinate 39,945, forward strand.
ATCATATTCTTCAACCTTTCCTTCTTGTGGCTTTTATCCCCTGATTGTCTCTAAGCATCTCTTTGGGAGACCTGAACGCCAGCCGCGTAGGTCCTTTCACTGCCGGATAAATCAGAAGACAACGCTTTTTTCTTCCAGTCCTTCCGGGCGTACCGTCACAGTCGCCTTCTCAGCCGCTTTCCGGACGACTGCAAGAGCCCTTCCGTGATAGGTCGTATAAATGCCCGATGTGAAATCATCTTCCGTCCTCGGAGCTGCGCTGCCGAAGCCCAGGATTTCTGCCCCTTCCGCGGAGATTGAAAGCTTCTGGTCCCGGTTCATGAAGACTTCTCCGTTTTCACCGACGATTCGCGCATCGACATAATAGATATTGTCTTTTGTAAGTTTTTGCTCTACAGCAATTCTCAGGCTGCCGGTACCTGTGGCTGAGGTCAGGGTATTTTCGCCGATTATATTATTCTCATCATCGAAGACCACGGCCTTCAATATGCCTGGCTGATAGGAGGTTTCAAAAGACGCCTTGTTTTTGACCAGCTTCTTTTTGCCCAGGCTGACCCCGTTCAGGAAAAGCTCCGCTTCCTTCCCCTTCACATAGACCCGGATTTTTGCAGGATGACCTTCGCAGTCCGCGTAGGACCAGGAGGGGAGGCCGTTGGAACCCCGCCAAATGGCTTTGATGAGCTTGGCCTCGTCCTTGTCCACCGGCGTCACCGCAATCTGTGGCTTTTCTGCCGCGTCCCAGATGACCGAGGTCTCCAGCGCCTCTTCGGTCGGGTTTCCGAGGATGTCGAAAGCTCCGGTATCGGCCAGGAGCCAGGGGTACTTCTTTTCGAAGGCGAAGCTGTCGGCATCATAGTGCCAGGCGCCGATGCCCACCTCGCCGAGATAGTCCCAGGAAGTCCACATGAAGTCCCCGACCAGGTAAGGCAGGGACTCGACCAGAGCCCAGTTGTCGTAGAGCTCGTAGTCGTAGGTTTCGGTGCCGAGAATGGGCTGGTGACGACGGCCGTCCTTCTTGTAGCGGGCCGTGGCGTAGTTGTAGCCGGCGATATCGAGGGTTTTCAGGACTGCCTTCGAAACGACTCCGGCGGCCGGATTGGCGGAGGCCTTGTTCATCTGGGCTCCCCGGGTCGACATCATCTCATTGTAGGCCGTGGAGTTCATTTCCTTCTTCTCCTGGGCTTTGGCAGCCTTATTGTCATCGCCGGAGGCCGTGAGGTCGATGCCCATCTTCGCCAGCATGAGAAGAGTAATATTAATGCCTGCTGTCACCGGCCTCGTCGGGTCCGCCTTGTGGAAAGCACTGACCAGAGCCTTTGCCATGGCCACGCCCTCCTTGTCCTTGGGCTCTGTGACCTCGTTTCCAATCGAATACATGATGACGGAATGGTGGTTAAAGTCCTTGGCCGTTATGGAGCGGATGTCGTCTTCATAATGGTCCCGGAAGGAGCTGGCGTAATCGTACTTGTTCTTGGGCTTATACCACATGTCCCAGCCCTCGTCGAGGACGTACATGCCCAGGGCGTCGCAGGCCTCAAGCAGGTACTTGCCGGCGGGATTGTGGGCCGAGCGGATGGCGTTGAAGCCGGCCGCTTTCAGGCGGGATACCTTGCGGAACTCGGCCTCGCGGTAGGTCTCTGCTCCGACGACCCCGTTGTCGTGGTGGAGGCAGCCGCCCCTCAGCAGGGTCTCTTTCCCGTTGATGAAAAGCCCCTTGTCCGACCAGGAAATCTCCCGGATGCCGAAGGTGGTCTCGGCGGTATCCAGAAGGCCTGACACGGCTGCGCCCGAAGCATCCGTCCGGCTTGCATCGTCTTTAACATTTGCGCTCGTCTGACTTGCAAACAGCGTCACCCGGCAGGTGTAGAGCTGGGGATTCTCCGCGGTCCAGAGACCGGCTACCTTGGCCTGCAGGGTGAGCTGGTTTCGGTCGCCAACAATTCCCTCTTCTGTGGCAAGAATGCTTGTTCCATCGAGAAGTTCAACCTTATAGGTCATGCTGGAAGCCTCCTCTGAAAAGGCGGTCATGACCGTTACCAGGCGCTTTTCGGCGTCTACAGTTTCGACCCGGATGCCCTCCGGCTTTATGTGGGCCGCCGGGGCCTCATAAAGGTTTACTGGCCGGTAGAGGCCTGCGCCCGAGTACCAGCGCGAGTTGGGAAGGTTGGTGTTATCACACTCTACGCGGATTACATTATTCTCACGAAGAGATGAGAGCGGAAAGAAATAATCGCTGTAGCCATATGCGCAGGTCCCGAGTTTTTCGCCGTTCAGGAATACCTCAGCAGAAGGATAGCAGCCCTCTATCTCGAGGACAATACTCTTATCAAGTGCGTCTGACGAGAGGTCCAGCCTCTTCTCGTAGATGTATCGTCCGCCCTTGAAGAAGGCCCCGCCGGTCTTCGTCGGCGAATCGGCCGCGCGCCCTCCCTCGAGCATGGCGTCGTGGGGCAGGGTCACCATCCGCGGTTCTTTCCCTTCCGCTGTGAAGTTCCAATTTTCGTTAAACTGAATTTTCTTCATCTTTCTTTGCCTGTCAAATTAATACAATCAAATACAATTTTCGCTTCTGAAAGCCAATGCTTTCAGCTGTCTCAGGAAACTGAAAAATGCGGCTTGACAGGCAAATAACAGTTGTCATACGTCAACCAACGTTTGCCTGTTATGTTAAAGGTAATGTACCTGTTACGCGAAAAGAAGGTTTGTGAAAATTACTGAGGATTCTCACTTTCTGCGTTTTCTTCACCGCCGTTTCGCTTTTTCAGATCCGCATGGATCTGCGGCAGTTTCTTCTCGAGGTCGAAAAAGAGGAAGATTCCGAGGAGGACGAAGGCGCCCAGGGTCGGCACCATGTACATGCCAAAGGTGAAGAAGTTCTGCACAGCTTGAGGCTGGGCCACCCAGGACCCGTCCGCCGCGGGGGAGATGTAGCCGTTCATGGACAGACCCAGGTTGAAGATGCCCAGGGAGAGGCCTGCGGAAACCGTCACGATGATGCTGTAGATGGAGGCGGAGAAGCCGTCACAGCGGTAGCCGCACTTCCACTCCACGTGGTCGAGGGCGTCGGCGAGAAGCGACAGGGTCACGTAGGTCAGGGGCAGAAAGCCGATGGAGCGGATGGTCAGGGCGACAAGGACGACGGGCAGGTTCTTGGGATTTGCAAAGCCCAGGAAACCGCCGACGATGGCGATGATGCTGCCGATAATGTAAATCCGCTGTTTCCCGAACTTCTTGACCAGGGGCCAGAGGAAGAGGACGCCGGGGCCAAGCATGGCCTGACCGATGATATTGAGAAGGCTTAATGTCTTCCCGTCGTTATAGGTGCCCAGGACCCAGTTGCTGTAGTAGAGCATGGAGGTGACCTGGAAATTATTGTAGAACTGATAAACAATGACGACCACAATGATCATAAGCCAGTACTTCGAGGAGCAGCAGCCCTTGATCTGGTCCTTCAGGGAGACCTCCGGCCCATGGGCTTCCTCCGCCTTTCCGTCCGTGTCCTCAGTGATTCGCTCCCGGGTGAAATAGTACTGGATGACGGTTCCGATGACGGCCAGGACAGAAAGGACAGCCATGACCTGCATCCATTTGGTCTGGTTTACGCCCATGAAGGGAAGGAGGAAGGAGGGGAAAATGACGGCCAGCACAAGACCCGGAATCATATTAATGCCGATGGAAGAAGCCATGGCCAGGGTATCTCTGGCCTTATTGTCCCGGGTGGAAAGGGGAATCGTAGAAATATTGGCCAGGTTGTACATGGTGTAGGAGACGCAGAAGTAGAGGTTATAACTGCAGACCACCCAGAGGGCTGTAATCAGGCGACTGCCCTGGGGAACCGCAAACATGAAGATGGCGGAAAGGGCCATGAGGGGCCCGGACAGAAGGAGCCAGGGCCGGGCTTTACCGGCGGCCGACTTTGTGTGGTCGATGATCTGCCCCATGAAGATATTTGTGACCGCGTCGAGAATTTTGGAAAAGATGGGCATCAGAGTCAGAAACAGGCCTCCGACTACCGTATTGAGATGGAGAACGTCCGTATAGAACTGGTTCAGGTAACTGCCGGAAACCCCGCAGTAGAGGCAGGCCACCAGGGCCGGCCCCACGCAGTAGCCCATCCAGCGTTCGGAATTTCTGACCCTGTCCGGGTCCGTCCGGGACCGGAGAATCGGCTTTGAAAAGGACTTGAGTTCGACTGTCCGCATTTTTGTACCCCCTTTGAAAACAGTCACTGTCAGTTTCCCTGATCGCCCTCACCCTGTGCGAAAAAGGGGAGGCCAACCGGTTTCTTTACCTGTTTTTTACACCGTCAAAGGGGGCTTCATCTACGACCGAATAGTGTGGTATGATAATAATATACAACCGTATTTGCTTTCATATTATTCTTTGCCTTGTATGGCCGGGAAAGGGGCAGAAGCAGGCGGTGAGTCCTGAAAGCTGCCCTGCAGCCCGGAAGGAATTTTCATGGATTTCGACAAGCAGTTTTCAAGACAATTGAAGCCGTCGGAAATCGGCCTTGAGCAGTGGCGGGACCGCTGCCGCCGTTTCAGCCGGAATCTTTCCGGCCGTACATTTTCATCTATTTCGGAGAGGGAGTCCTTCTGTCTCTCCGGCTACAGCGACGCTTTGGACATCCCGCTCAATCTCATTGGAAAACGGGAACGACCGGCCGGGGTGGAAAGCCATGGCATGTCGGACTTTTTCAAGGCAACCCTGATCTGCCATCGGGCAGACGGCCTCGAGCTCGATGTCAGCCGGAATATGTCCTATGCCCTGCATCTTCCCGTTCCCTTTACAGGGAAGGTGCACAGGCACTCCTACATCGAACTTTTCTATATCATTGACGGGGAATTGTCCCAGACCCTGCTGGGACAGGAATACACCTTTTCAGCCGGCACCTTTGTCGTCACCGACAAGAACTGCGCCCACGCCGACATAATCCATCCCGTCGATTCCTCCATCCTTTTTCTCTGGCTGGATTCAGCCTTCCTCGAGGTCCTGTTGGGAACGGAAGCAGTCACCAATGAATTTGAGCGCTTTCTCTTTCACGCTATCAGTGAAAAAAAGCGGGAGCAGAGCTTTCTGATTTTTGAAAAGAAGGATATGGATTCCGACTACAGTTCATCCATGAAGCGCCTGCTGGAACTGATTGTAAGTGAAGAATTCGCCCGGGAGCCCGGCTTCCGTCCGGTCCTAAGCGGCCTCCTCATCCGCCTCTTTCACCGTCTTGGAAACGACTACACCATGGTCCGCCACACGGATGAAAGCGGGAAAAGCGAGCAGCTGCTCCTCTTCGAGATTGAAAAATATATACGGAAGAATCCAAAGAATTGCACGGCCGCTGACCTGCAGAAGGTCTTTCACTACAACAGCGCCTACTACTCGAAGCTTCTGAAGAAGTACCGGGGAAAGGGCCTGAAGGAGTACGTGCAGGATGTCCGCCTTAAGAAGGCCTGCGAGCTCCTGACGTCCACGGGCCTTCCTGTCCGGACAATTTCCGAAGAAGTGGGGTACCTGAACACAAACTTCTTCTACCACCTCTTCGAAGACTATGCCGGCTGCTCCCCGCGGGACTACCGCGCCAAGCGATAAGTTTGCCTGTCAAATCGGTACAATCAAATACAATTTTTGCCTGTGCAAGGCCCTGTTTCCAAGCCTCTCAGGAAACTCAAAAATCGTGCTTGACAGGCAAATATTAGTTGACGCTTGACAATACGCCCTGAGAATGCGAAAGTGGTTTAATACTTTAAAGCATTGTATAGGGAGGTTATATCCAAATGGAAAGAGAACACCTTGGGTCCCGGCTCGGCTTCATTCTGATTTCCGCCGGCTGCGCCATCGGCATCGGAAATGTCTGGAAGTTTCCCTGGCTTACGGGCCAGTACGGGGGCGGAGCTTTCGTCCTCATCTATATCTTCTTCCTGATTCTTTTGGGGATTCCGGTCATGACCATGGAGTTTTCCATCGGCCGGGCGGCTCAAAAGAGCCCGGTGAAGATGTACCAGGCCTTGGAAAGACCCGGGCAGAAGTGGCACATTCATGGCCTGGTTTCCCTGATTGGGAATTACCTGCTCATGATGTTCTATACTACGGTGGCCGGGTGGATGCTGCAGTACTTCGTGGAGATGCTGAGGGGGACCTTCGATGGTCTCGACACGACGGCGGTCAAAAGCTACTTCGACAGCATGCTTCTCTCACCTGCAAAGCAGGTCGGCTACATGGCTGTAGTAGTCGTCGTCGGCTTTGCCGTCATCGCCATTGGTCTGCAGAAGGGCCTCGAAAATGTATCGAAGGTCATGATGTCCGCCCTTCTCATCATCATGGTGGTCCTGGCCGTAAACAGTATAATGACTCCGGGCGGGGGCGAAGGTCTGGCCTTCTACTTGAAGCCCAATATTGCTGAGATTGAAAAAGCCGGCCTCCTGAACGTCATTGTGGCGGCCATGAATCAGGCCTTCTTCACCCTGTCCATCGGCATGGGCTCCATGGCCATCTTCGGAAGCTACATAGGAAAAGACCGGACCCTGCTTGGCGAAGCGGTCAGCGTTTCGGTTCTGGATACCTTCGTGGCCTTCACTTCCGGTCTCATCATCTTCCCCGCCTGCTTTGCCTACGGGGTACAGCCGGATTCCGGCCCTTCCCTCATTTTCATCACCCTGCCCAATATCTTTAATCACATGCCGGCAGGTCGGATCTGGGGTGCATTATTCTTCCTTTTCATGACCTTTGCGGCCTTCTCCACGGTTCTGGCCGTCTTTGAAAACATCAATGCCATGCTGATGGACCTGACGGGCTGGGGGCGGAAAAGGGCCGTTCTCTTCTGCCTGATTACGGTCTTCCTCCTCTCTCTGCCCTGCGCTCTGGGCTCGAATGTCCTGTCCGGCATCCACCCCATGGGCGGAAGCAGCAGTTTCATGGACCTTGAGGACTTCCTCGTTTCGAACCTGATTCTTCCCATAGGGGCCTTCATCTACATTCTCTTCTGCACCCGGCGCTTTGGCTGGGGCTGGGATAATTTCACCGCGGAAGCCAATACCGGCAAAGGCATGAAGGTTCCCGCCTTCCTCAAGCCAATCTGCACCTGGATTCTTCCGGTGCTGGTCGCGGCAATCATCCTTCTGGGGCTGATATAAAGAGTCAGAAATTGATTCATCAGAAAAAGACCTGCTGCAGTTCTCCGGAGCGGCTGCAACAGGTCTTTTGTTTTGCCCTCAGATAGGGGACAAATACAAAAATCCGCCCCAAAGTTCCATCATCTTCGAGCAATGACACGCATTGCGTGTGGCAGCATTCCTCAGACAATCCTTTTGTAGGGGACAAATGCAAAAAGCGCCTGCAAATTTCCTACGCTTCTTCAGGCTGAGATTTCAGATAGGGGACAAATGCAAAATTCCACCCTATAGTCCCGAGAGCTCCAATTGATTGCACACATTGCGTGCCTCTGCATTCTTCTGGCAACCATCCTGTAGGGGCCAAATGCAAAAATCTGCCTCATAGTTCCAACATCTTCAGCGATGGCACGTATTGCGTGTAGCTCCATTCTTCAGACAGTCATTTTGTAGTGGACAAATGCAAAAATCGCCTGCAATTTCCCCATATTTCTTCAAATCAAAATTTCAGATAGTGGACAAATGCAAAAATCCCTCTGATATTTCCAAATGGAGCCATCAGAGGGAGGAATTTTCAGGGATTACCTGTTAAGCAAGTACTGCGGTTACGCGATTGCAGCTGATACGTGCGTGGCGGAACGACTATGCGCGGCAAAGCAAATTGCAGCGGCTGCGCGACTGCCCGCGTGCCGTTACACTTCTGCGCGGATGACATAGTTCCCGGCAGGGAAATTCTTCTTCAGGTCATCCATAGTGGAGGGCTTCCCATTTACCTGAATATCCTTCAGTTCCCGGTCCGGGACGAAGGTCAGGCTGCCGTCAAAGGGCACCGTAATTTCATAGGTGACGGTATCCCCGTCCAGGGTCCAGGCGCTTTCGTAGGCGCCGGCCGCGAAATTGACGCGGCCGGCAGCATGCCCGATCCGGTCCGAAATGTGCGGGGCACAGATGATGTGCTGGCCGGCCGGGCGGTCCGGGTCCAGACGGAGGCCGACGAGGGAGGAATAGATCCACTCGACAATGCAGCCGTAGGCGTAGTGGTTCAGGCTGTTCATGCCGGTGCCGCTGATATGGCCGTCGGGGAGGACGGAATTCCACCGCTCCCAGGTCGTCGTGGCCCCCATATTCAC
>ONBT01000028.1 GCA_900316075.1 uncultured Lachnospiraceae bacterium
ACAAACACGGTCTTGCCGACGCCCAGGTCCCCGGTCAGGGTAAGGATGTCTCCGGGGGCAGCCGCCTCTGCCAGCCGCTTCCCAACGGCGAACGTCTCTTCCGGAGAATGACTCTCTATGATTTCCATGCAGACAGCTCCTTCCGTACCTTCGCCACGTGGGCCGAAATCTGCTCTTTCGGAATGATGTAGGCCGTATTCTTCCCGGTATAGATATAGAAGGCCTTCCCGGTCTCGACCAACTTCCAAATGTCTTTCCAGTCCAGGACCACTTCATTGTCCGTTTCCACGGCCCGGGACAGGATGTCCACCCCCGAGTCCAGAATCGTGTAGTGAAGCGGGTTGGAAAGAATCGTGCTGCGGTCGATTTCCGCCCGGGACTGAAAAATCAGAAGCAGAGGGTAATAAATAATGAAAATCACCGCACAAATGGCGTAAATCACGGTATAGATGAGGCCGATCTGTCCGGCAGTGAAAATTGTCACCAGGGTCACCAGAGCAGCTCCGACCAGGGAGAGAATACCCGACGAGGAATGGAAGGTATTGTAGAGGTCGAAGCGGTACATGTCCCGGTAGGTGAGCCTGATATCAAACTCTGTATCCGCAGGCTTCTGAGCGGCCTCCGCCAGCATGTCGCCGAGTTCCTTCCGCTTCTTCTCGTCCTCCGCTCTCTGAGCCTCTTCTTCGGCTCTCTTTTTCTCAGCGGCCCGTTCGGCCTCAACGGCTTTGATATGGTCCTGCTGCCACTGACGCTGTATTTCTTTGATGTCCGTCCCGGGCTTATCGCCGGCTGTTTCTGTCCCGTCCGTGCCCAGAGCCTTCTCTTCTTTCGACTGCTCCGGTCTTTGTTTCTTCTTTCTGCTCATGCCTTCTATACAATGAAAATTCCCGGGCCGATGCTTTAAGCCCGGGAAATTGTATTTGCTTCTGGTCTCTGTAAAAGGAATGTCCAGAGTCTCAGGCTCCGGCATTCACGGCATTGCCCGTATTCATGATGGAATTCAGGGCATTCTCATTCTGCTTGTAGGGATTCTGCTTCCGGGCCGATTCTACCGGAGTCGCAATCCGGGTCCGGGTCTCGCCCCCGCTCACATAGACCCTGCCGCACTCGGGGCAGACGGCCGTATGGATGGAAACGGAAGCCTGCAGGACCTTGCCGCCGGTTTCCTTGGCCTTGTTGTAGGCATTTGCGACATGCATGCCCTCATGGGCGCGGACAGCCGCTCCGGCTGCTTCCGGGGACACATGGGCCGCGGCCTTGAAAGAGACATTCGCCTCGTCGGAACCGTCCTGGTACTTCCGGTGCTTGCAGGTCTCGCACTCGGCAGGTGAAGAACGGCGGCCGGGCTTCTTCGTGGTCTCTTCGCTCTTGCCGTCCTCCTCGGGGTTCACGGTCCCGTCGGGATTCGTGCCGGAGGTCTTGCCATCCGCTCCAATGACCTTGCCGGAGGCATCGGTCTGTCCGCTTCCGGTCTTTCCGGCAGGCTGATTTCCCGCCGCTTCAGCATTTCCGGATACGGAAGTCGGATTTCCCACAGCAAAAGAAGCGGAGCCGTACCCCGCATAAATCCCAGACCCTATATAGTTTCCGTATCCGCTGATACCCAGTGCCATAGCAGCTTTCCCCGGAAAGTTTCCGTCAAAAGGTCTAATTACATTTGTATTATACAACAGGACCGGCGAAAAAAAAAGGGCCCGGCCGCATGCGCGGCCGGGCCCTTTGTAAGTCCTAACTTATTTCGGTATTACATTATTCTCATGCAGGGCAATTACTGCTTGCCGAACTGAGGATCGTTGTTTCCGGAATCGGAACGGAACATCTCAAGCATGTTGATGGGGTCATCGTAGTCAGCGAGCCAGCCCTCACGAGCGAAGGTGAACTTGCCGTCCTTACGATCCTGAAGGAATACGTTCCAGTCTTCCTTGGAGATGTCCATGTTGATGCCCAGTACGGAAAGATCGGACTGGATGCACTCTGCGATCTTTACGTGTCCGCCTGCATCATTTGTGATGTAAGGAAGGGTGATATCCTTGTCCGGTGTATAGGTGCCGTCGCCGTTGTCTGTGAAGGTGTAGCCGCACTCCTCGAGGAGGGACTTTGCTTCTTCAACATTGGGGGTGGTGGCATCGTAGTAGGACTTGTTCTTGAACTCGCCGCCGTTGCCGTCGCTCATACCTGCAGGGATGTAGGAATCAGCTGCTACCTGACCGGTCTGGGCAACCGTGTCGATGATGTACTGACGGTCGATCAGGTCGGAAATAGCGTGACGGAACTTGCAGGAATCAGACCAGGACATATCCTTGAAGAGGTCGGAGTTTACGTTGAATGCAAGGTAATAGGTACCAAGCTGGTCTTCCTTGTGGAATTCAGCGGAATCCTTGACATTGGGGATTTCGTCCGTAGGAACTTCATCAACCATATCCAGGGCTCCGGACTGGTATGCAGCGTAAGTAGCTGTGGAATCCTCGGAAAGCATGAATGTCAGAGTGTCGCTCTTGACATTGGCTGCATCGAAGTAAGCGGGGTTCTTCGTGAAGGTCATGGATTCGTTGTGGGTCCATGCGGTCATGGTGTAAGCGCCGTTTGTGATGAAGCCGGCCTCCTGGCACCACTTGCTGGGTGTAGTTCCATCGGGATCAGCAGCCTCTACAGAAGACTGGGGAACAGGATAGAATACAGGGAATGCCATCAGGGCATTGAAGTAAGGGCAGGGGTTCGTCAGAGTTACCTGAAGGGTATAGTCATCAGGAGCCTCTACCTTCAGTGTGCCGTCGTCATTCTTTGCAACGATATCAAAGAGGTAAGCATAGTCTGCTGCGGTCTTCTCATCGATGACACGATTCCAGCTGTAGACGAAGTCCTTTGCGGTAACGGGTGTGCCGTCGGACCAGGTGGTCTGCTTCAGCTTTACAGTGTAAACGGTTCCGTCATCGGAAACCTCAGGCATGTCCTCAGCGATTTCAGGAACGACCTTGGAGTTCTCGTCGTACTTGTAGAGACCGGAGAACATATTCGATACGAGGCAGGCGCCGTCAACGGAAGAGTTGAGGGCGGGGTCTACGTACTGGGGCTCGGAAGCAAGGTTGATATTGATATTTGTATCGCCTTCCTTCTGGGCGCCCTGGAAATACTTGATGCCGTATACGGTATCATACATGCCGGAAACATTGGACTTCATCATGTAGATATCGTTGTAGTAGTAGATGGGGATGACAGCCCAGGTGCTCATGAGCATGTCCTCTGCCTTGTGCATGAGATCTACACGATCGGCAAAGTCGGTGTCGGTACGGATCTGATCGATCAGGGCATCGTACTTGGACCAGTCAAGCGTCTCCTCTTCAGAGCTTGAGTCTGCGGAAGCATCCGTCGTCGTATCAGTTGATGCGCTGGTATCAGCTGATTTGTCGGACGAAGCAGCGCCGCCGCATCCTGCCATGCTTACAGCTGTGGCAGCTGCAAGAAGCAGTGCAAGAATCTTCTTCTTCATCTTTCTTTTCCTCCTCTAGTTTCTCACTAGTGTATATTCAAACTGTCACCGGACCTTCCGGGGCAGGTTGAACCAGAATAATATTATTTGTTCCAGCAGGCAACAAAGTGACCATTTCCTCTATCCTTGAGTTCCGGCATCTCCGCCGCGCACTGGTCGGTCGCATAGCGGCAGCGGGTCCGGAAGGGGCAGCCGCTGGGCGCATGCAGGGGAGAAGGAACATCTCCCTCGAGCACGATCCGGTGGGAATGTCTGGCCGTCTCGGGGTCCGGAATCGGAACTGCGGACAGAAGGGACAGGGTGTAAGGGTGGATGGGGGTTTCGTTTAATTCATCGGCATCCGCCATCTCCATCATGCGGCCGAGGTACATGACCGCAATCCGGTCGGAAATATGATGGACAACCAGAAGGTCGTGGGCGATGAAGAGATAGGCCACGCCCAGCTTCTCCTGGATTTCCTCGAACATATTCAGGACCTGGGCCTGAATGGAAACATCCAGGGCCGACACGGCCTCATCGCAGACGATGAACTGGGGGTCCACCGCCAGGGCCCGGGCAATTCCGATTCGCTGCCGCTGGCCACCCGAGAACTCGTGGGCATAGCGCATGGCGTGCTCGGCATTGAGGCCGACCAGCTCCATCAGGGAGAGAATCTTCTCCCGGCGCTCTTCCTTGGTCTTGTAGAGGTGATGGACGTCCAGGCCTTCCCCGATGATATCCTCGACGGTCATGCGGGGGTCCAGAGACGAATAGGGGTCCTGGAACACCATCTGCATCCGCTTCCGGTAGGGAAGCATGTCGACCTTGATCTTTTTCTCGCTGTCGAAGAGGACGTCTCCGTCGAAGACGATGCGGCCCGCCGTGGGTTCATAGAGCTGAAGGATGGTCCGGCCAACGGTCGTCTTGCCGCAGCCCGACTCGCCGACGAGACCCAGGGTCTCTCCGGGCTTTATGGAAAAGGACACGTCATCCACGGCCTTCAGGGGAATCTTCTTCATGCCCTGGGACACCGGGAAGTACTGCTTCAGATGCTCTACGGTCAGAAGGTTCCCGTCCGGGCTCTTCGTCGTCGCCTTATTTTCAACTGCTTCACTCATAAAACTGTCCTTATTTTCTAAAATGTTATTTTGAATCCGGATTGCTCCGCTGCTCCGCAGCTCCCGCAATCCGCCCCTGAGCTCGCGCTTTCCTGCTGCTTCGCAGCACCACGCTCGCTCAAGGGGGGGCGTGTCATTAATGCATTCGGTCATTGTCATGCCAGCATGGCATGACCGATGCATTATGACACTGATTCAAAATAATCCTTGATGTTCATCCAGCAGGCCGCAAGATGATCCGGTCCTACCCGGTACTCATCCGGCAGCTTCTCGAGGCAGATATTCAGCGCGTTCTCGCAGCGGGGGCAGAAAGCGCAGCCCTTCGGCATATTCAGAAGGTTGATGGGGGTTCCGCCGATGGGAACCAGCTTCTCGTTCATATTCTCGGCTCTGGGGATGGAACGGAGGAGCCCCTTCGTGTACTCGTGGGCCGGATGGTAGAAAATCGCGTCCGCCGTACCCCGCTCGCAGACCCGGCCGCCGTACATGACGAGGATTTCGTCGCACATGGAGGCGATGACGCCCAGATCGTGGGTAACCATGATGATGGACATTCCCATCTTCTTCTGCAGGTCCTGCATGAGCTCGAGAATCTGGGCCTGAATCGTCACATCCAGGGCCGTCGTGGGCTCGTCGGCAATCAGGATATCGGGCTCGCAGCAGAGGGCCATGGCGATCATGACACGCTGGCGCATACCGCCGGAGAGCTCGTGGGGATACTGCTTGATCCGGGATTCGGGCTCGTTGACGCCGACCAATGTCAGCATCTCAACCGCCCGGGCCTTGGCCTCTTCCTTGGTCTTGTTCGTATGCAGGCGGATGGCCTCTTCCAGCTGATAGCCGACGGTAAATACCGGGTTCAGGGAAGTCATGGGGTCCTGGAAGATGATGGAAATCTTCTCGCCCCGGAACTTCTGCATCTTCTTCTCCGGCCACTCGAGGATGTTCTCGCCCTTGTAAAGAATCTTGCCGGACTTGACCCAGCCGTTCTCTGCCAGAATCTGCATGATGGAGTAGGCCGTAACGGACTTTCCGGAACCGGACTCTCCGACGATACCGAGGGTCTTGCCCCGGTCAAGGTTGAAACTGATGCCATTTACCGCATTGACGGTACCGCTGTCCGTATGAAAGCAGGTGTGCAGGTCCTGAACCGAGAGGATGGTCTCATCGGAAACGCCGGAATCCAGCGTCGTGGGCTCGCCTTCCGTGGACAATGCAGCATCTACGTTTTTCTTATCTTCACTCATTGGATGAACTCCTGATGAATAATATAAAACCCGTTCATTTCCGGCTGTTGAGCAAGGCTCCGGCCGGCTATGAAAAACTACTGTAACTATTCAGAAGCCCGCACTCGGATTTCTTCGAAATCCTCGTTGTCAGGGCTTCCGGGCGGCTTCGCCGCCAGGCCACAGAAAATATATAAACTTATGGATGCAAGCATCCAACGTTTATATATTTTCTGTGCTGAATAGTTACAAATTAATTCAGCTTCGAATCGAAGGCGTCCCGCATGCCGTCGCCGATCAGGTTCAGGGCCAGGACAATCAGGACGATGATGATCGCCGGAATGACCAGACGGTGGGGATAGGACTGCATGGCGCTCCGGGCCTCGTTTGCGAGGGAACCGAGCGAGGTCATGGGAGCGGAAACGCCCAGACCCAGGAAGGAGAGGTAAGACTCCGTGAAGATGGCCGAAGGCACCTGCAGGGCCGTCGTGATGATGATGACGGACAGGCAGTTGGGAATGATGTGGCGCCGGAGAATCTTTCCGTTTGAAGTACCGATAGTCCGGGCCGCAAGGACATATTCCTCGTTCTTGATCTGCAGAATCTGACCGCGGATCAGGCGGGCCATGCCGACCCAGTAAAGAAGGGCGAATACGATGAACATGGAGATCATATTCGTGCCCAGCTTGGCAAGAGAAGTTCCCTTGATGAGCGGTGACAGGCGCTCATTCAATACGACCGACAGGAGGATGATCAGCAGCATGTCGGGAAGTGAATAGATAACATCCACTATTCGCATCATGACCATGTCGACCTTGCCGCCGAAGTAGCCGGAAATCGACCCGTAGATGACACCGATGATCAGGACCATGATGGCCGCAACGACGCCGACGGAAAGGGAAACCCGGGTGCCGTAGATACAGCGGATGAAGTAGTCACGGCCCAGGGAGTCGGTTCCGAAGATGTGGGGGAAGAGCTTCTCGCCGCTTTCTTCCATGTACTGCTTCTCCATCTCGGAGTACTGCATCATGCCGAGATTGACGGCGCCCTTGTCCCGGCGGCCGTTGACCCGGATGATCGTCGAATAGGAATAGGGGCAGAAAATCGGGACGATGATAATGGCGGCGATGATGATGACCAGGACCACGATGGAAGTCATGGCCAAGGGGTTCTTGCGGAGCCGACGCATACCGTCCTGGAAGAAGGTCCTCGACTCGCCCATGACATCCTGCTGCTTCTTCGCCTCGTCGGAGGCCTTCTCAAAGTCCCTGGCATTGAACTTCGAAAGGTCGATCTGGGAGGAAAGCAACTGCCGCTTCTTGTAAACTGTTTCTGTATTGTCAACCATGGAAAACTTACCTCTGCGGGCGGAAAGGCATATGCTCCGTATCCGCGTACACGTATTACATTACTAATATAAAACCCGGACTTTTGCTCACTCGAAAGTGATGCGCGGGTCGATGAGCTTGTAGGCGATATCGGTCAGGAGGTTCGCAATAACCATGAGGATGGCCAGGAAAAGGGTCACGGCCATGATCATCGTGTAGTCCCGGTTCGTAATGGACGAAACGAAAGCGCCGCCCAGACCGCCGATGGTGAAAATGTTCTCTACGACCATGGAGCCCGTGATGATGTAGGCAATCTCAGGTCCGAGATAGGTGACGACGGGAATCAGGGCATTCCGGAGGGCATGCACGAAGATGACTTTCTTCTGGGGAACGCCTTTGGCCCTGGCCGTCCGCACGTAGTCCTGACTCAGGGCATCCAGCATGGAGGTCTTCGTCAGCCGGGTGATGTAGGCCATGGGATAAACGGCCAGCGACAGGACCGGCAGGAAGTAGTTCGGGTGTTCCGCGCTCCATACGGGAAACCACTGCAGCTTCAGGCAGAAGGCCAGAAGCAGGAGGGTTGCCAGAACGAAGGAGGGCATCGCGGTGCCCAGGGTCGTCAAGAAGACGATCAGGCGGTCCGGCCAATGGTTTCTGGTCAAGGCTGCAATGGAGCCCAGGATGACGCCGCAGATCAGGGCGATGACAATGGCGGAAATACCCAGCTTTGCGGATACCGCAAAACGGGAGCTGATGTCGGGCCAGATCTCACGAGTGGTCTTTAAGGAGACGCCCCAGTCGCCGTGCAGAATATTCTTCATATAGAGGAGGTACTGAACCCCGACCGGTTTGTCCAGATTGTACCGGGCGTTCAGTTCGTCCAGAACGGCCTGGGAAACGGCCTTCTCCTTGTTGAAGGGACCGCCGGGAACCAGATTCATGACGAAGAATGTGATGAGACTTACGATGAAGATTGTAAGAATTGCGAAAAGAACCCGCTTGATGATGTATTTGGCCACGATGCCACTCTCCTAACACATATTATATGGAAGAAACGCTTTAATGCTTTCATCTGATAAAGAATTGAAGTGCAATAAAAGGGGTGCATAGAACATTCTCCTGCACCCCCTTGTACATTCCGCCTCTGTTTTCGAAAGCCAGCTCCGAACGTGTTTCCGGCGCCTTCACGTTTTTCATATCGATTCGGTATACATTTCCCAAACCGACATTAAGCATTATAGCGGAAACGAGGCCTTTGTCAACAGTTTTTTATTTCCTGGCCGAACACCTGTCTCTACCCTGCGGACAGTTTTTCCTCTGCACAGGCCTTTTTCTTCCGCCCGCGGAAACCCTGTTTCTGCCCGGCGGACAGGTACTTTTTCAAGTACGTTCACAAAGCGGTTTTCAGTGTCTCCAGGAGCTTTCGAATCCGCTGACCCACCGTGTGCTGCTCGGCCACTTTCCGGGCGCCCCGGGCCGCGATGATCTCCCGCTGGCTGTCATGGGCCGCGTAGTACTTCGCCTTCTCAACGAGGTCCTCCCGCCCGTAGAAGATGGCGATGTCCTGCCCGTCCGTGAAGTATTCCGGCAGCTCGGCCTGGTAGTTCGTGAGGCAGAAGCCTCCGGAGCCCAGGATATCGAAGACGCGAAGGGGTATGCCGGAGACGATGTTCGGAATCGTGAAGTTCAAATTGACGTCCGTATGCCGGTACATCTTCGGAAGCTCGGTCCAGTACTCGAGCCCTCCCTTATAGGAAATTCCTATAAGGTCCGAGGTGTCGGAGTTCGAATAGATGGAAACCGGAAGGCCCGCCGCGGTCAGGGCCAGGAGGCCCTCCTTCCGCTGTTTCTGGGCCACCTTGAAGCCCAGGACTGTCGTGGAAAAGACCAGGGAAAGGTTGGAAAAAGAGCCCTCGGTCTTTTCCAGGGTGAAATATTCGGAAAGCTCAGCCAGAATGTCCGGCGTCAGGGCCTCCTCCAGCATATTGGCCCCGTAGAGGTCGGCCTGCATTTCCATGATGCCGTCGAAGTAGCCCTTGAGGTAGTCCGGCAGCTTGGGCTCCAGGCGGTCATAGGAATTCCGCTCATAGAGGCTGCCGGCGAAGGAGACGGTGTTTTCATAGAGGGAGGACTCCACCCCTTCGGCCGGGGGAGCGGCAGCGGCCCTCTGCAGGCGGTCCGGATTGGCAGCCAGGGGCAGGTAATACATGTGAGGTGCCCCCATGTCCAGAAACTCCTTCACATTGGTCCGGTCGAAGGAGAAGATGAAATTGTTCTCATTGAAGACGGACTCGTGGTACATGGATATGAGCGGGTTGTCGCAGGTCCAGGCCACGTAGGGAACCCCCCGCCGCTTGCAGGCATCCGAGATGACGGCGAAGTAGTTTACCGTGAAGACGAAGGCCCAGGGCTCGGAGACCAGAGTCCGGTCGAATTTCGCCGCGAAGGCCCGGTCGATGTCGTAGCTCTCCAGCTTCTGATAGACCTCCGTGACCTCGTAGCCCTCCTTTTCGAAAGCCTGGCGGATGTCCAGGTAGTTATAGGCCTTCCACCGGTAGAAGAGAATTTTCTTTGCCATGGCACATGTCCCTCATGAATAATGTAAAGCCCTGCGTCTCCTGCTGCCTGAAATCTTTCCGCTCAGGCGTCCGCTTTCTCCAGGGCGGAAACCAGCTCCTCCGCCCGGTTCAACCAGGTGTGGCGGGCAAGGGTCTCCTGCTGCCCCCGGGCGGCCATCTCCTCCCGGGCGCCGTCCGCACCCAGCAAAGCGGAAACCCGCTCATACAGGCGCCCGGTGTCCTTCAGACTATATTGTACGCATTGCGTGCTATCAAATATATCCTGCAGGTAATCAGACGTATCCGTCACGACGGCTGCTCCGGACAGCATCCCGTTGAAGATCCGGTCATGGGCACCGGCCTTAAACCAGGTCTGGGTCGAAAGGACGACCTTCGACCGCTTCATATAGGAAAAGACTTCTTTGGCTGAGACCTTCCCGCCCAGAGTCAGATTGGGATTGTCCGCCCAGTCGCAGATCTCCCACCCGAGGCCCAGGGTGGTCACGTGAAGCCCGTGAGTCACCAGGTTCCGCACCGCATTCTCCCGGTAGAAGGAGACGGCGAAGCCATCGAGAAAGCGGAAATCCGTGATATAGGTCCGCTCTTCCTCGGGAGAGAGGCTCTTTAATCCGACGTTCTTCAGTTCCTCCCGGATCACTTCTTCGGTTGTGAGGGAGGGCTCCGAAATCAGGCGGTCCAGACACCTGCCGGAGAAGGCCGCTCCGTCGAAGGCAGTGATGGAGTCAAAGTCCGGGATCAGCTGCTCTATGAGGACCCGGGACAGGGCCCCCGCGTAGAGGACATCGATGTCCCGGTCTCCATCAACGGGCGGAAGGGCATAGCACGCATTGCGTGCCTCGCTATTTCCGCTGATATTTTCCATTTTTCCGCTTTGCCGTCCGTCCGGCTGAGTCAGTGCAGCAATCGCATTTTTGCAGCCTGCGTGGGGCAGGAAATGAACATGGCGGATATTGGGATAGTAACGCTCCACATAGTCTGCGTGCCGCCGGTCCACGACAAAGAGATGGGAATTCTCCGGCAGGCCCTGCAGAATCCGGTCGAAGTGGAAGGGGTGGTCCATCAGGATATCGACGTAAGGGACCCCCATGGCCTCCCAGAGATTGCCGCCCTCTTTGGTGCCCAGATTCCAGGCCAGATTGTTGAAGGCGATGACGGCGGCGATTCCTTTCGTGACCTGCAGGGAGAGAAGGTCCTGAAGCCCCTTGCCCGGATTTACGGCGTCGAAGACGAAGGTCCCATAGCCCATCTCCTTCAGGCCGGCCTCCACTTCCTCCGAAAAGAGGTCCAGGGTGTCATAGAGGCCCCGCACCAGTACAAAAGATTTCATGCAAAAATCCTTTCAAATAGGGCCTCGGCGCGTACGCGCCGAGGCCCTATAATAATATCATATATGCGACTTCATTTCTTCCTGTCCATAAACTGGGGGTCGTCGTAATTCGTCTTCATCATATTGTGATAGTAGTTCGTGACAGCACTCTGGCTCTTCCGCACCTTCTTGACCTGGGCACGGACATCGGCAAACTTGGCTTCGGCCAGTGACTTATTCTGCTGCTCCTCCCGCTCGACCTCGGCCGTCAGGTCCGTAATCTGGGCAATCAGTTCCTTCATGCGGATGATTTCGTCCTTGTAGGCTTCGCGATTATTCTGCAGTTCTTCGGACACCTTCTCGAAGACAATCTCAAAGCCGTCGTCCAGTTTCGTGATCTCGTCCACAAGGGCCCCTTTGGCCTCGATGTTTTCCGAAAAGTCATCCGGGTCGGCATTGGGGTCCGTCAGAATCCGCCCCTGCTCTGCGTTCTTCACCCGGATTTCCTTCAGAATCTCAACCTTCTTCTCCAGGCTCTCCCGCAGCATCTGTACGTAGTCGTTCTCTGCCAAAAGTCTTCTCCTTAGCGGTTCACGGACATTCCGTTGTTCGTCTGCTTCATGACTTCCTTCCAGGTGTCCCGCATGGTCCGGAGGTGTTCGAGCACTTCCTCGAGAATCTTCGGATCCTTCTTGAGGTTGGCCTCGAGAAGGCGCTGACGGAGGTAGGAATAGACGGCATCGAAATCCTTGGCCACCTCATACTTATGGTCCAGGGTCAGCTGGAATTCCTCAATGATCCGGTCCGTTTTCCGGATATTGTTGTGAGCCTTTTCGATATCCTTGTTCTCGCAGGCCACAATCGCGATGTTGCAGAACTTGATGGCCCCTTCATAGAGCATCAGGGTCAGCTCGGCCGGCGATGCGGTCATGAGCTTGCTGGACTGGTATTGTGCGTATCCGTTCTTGAGTGCCATAGGTCTTCTCCCCTTCCTTGGAAAAATGACTTATTAATGCATAATAAATTACTTTACCCGAGCATGCTGGACAGGGAGCTGGTCGAAGACTGCATCTTCGTCAGGGCCGACTCCATGGAGGAGAACTTCTTATAGTAGGAGTCCTCCATGTCCTCGAGCTTGGTCTCCCACTTGCTGATCAGGGTCGTGTAGTCCGAATACTCGCTCGCCATTTCCTTGTCGTTGTAGATGGTATAGGCGGAGCTTAAGGACGTGGACTTCATCTTCGTCCCCAGCTTGTCATAGAGATTGCTGGACAGAGCCTTCATGAAGTCGATGACCTTGTCCGGGTCCTCGTTGATGGCCTTCATCAGCTTGTCGGTGTTTCCGCTGACGGATGCATCATCTTCATCGCCGTCGATATGGAAGGCATAGTTTTCATCCTTCTCGACGGAGAAGTAGGACAGGGTGTGAATGCCCAAATCGGAAACAAGGGACATCTTCGTCCCGTTCACGGTCAGCTGCCCCTGCATGGCACTGTTCATGGAGGAGATGATGTCACCGAGGGTCGTATCCTTCCTTAGAAGGGCGCTCTTGATCTTCGACTCCCACTTCTCGACCTCAGTGTCGCTCATGGCCGCCTTCTCATCGTCGGTCAGGGGCTCGTAGTCCTTTGCGGAATCGGCATTGTAGAGCTTGTTGATCTTGTTGATGACTTCGTTGTATTTCGAGAAGAAATCCTTGATCTTGTCGTAGATGCCCTGCTTGTCGACGTTCGTCGTGATAGTGATCCCGTCTCCGGTGGTCTCGCCGGAAGCCGTGATGGAAAGGCCGTCGACGGAGTACTGGTTGTCCGTGGAGGTATATTCCACCCCGTTCAGCTTGATCGTTCCGTCCTGACCCGTAACCATGCTGGCCTGCTTCGTAGTATCCGTAGAAGACGTATTCAGGCCCAGAGCATTGATTGTCGCCTGTGAATTTTTATCCGAAGAATCGGCCGTAATTTCAAAATTTCCGGCTGCCCCGGAAGTCTTGGAGCTGATGTAGAAACGCTGCTGGGTCTCATCGAAAGAAGCATTGAGACCGGCTGCATTCAACTGGGAGAGGAGACCGGACACCTTTGTCGTGGAGCCGATCTTGATCTGAGTCGTCTTGTCGCCGACTTTCACGTTAAAAATCGTGGCCGTTTCTGTCGTCGTCTTCGACGCAGAATCAGCTCCGGTCTCTGCAGCTGCAGATGTGCCATCCGTCCCCGTGGTTGACGTATCCTGAGTTGTAGAATCCGCTGCAGCTGTAGAAATCGTCCCGACTGTCAGATCGGGAAGGTTGGAAAGGACTGTATCCTTGGTAAGGTTGACAGTCTCTGTCTTCGTTTTCCCGCTGTCATCGGTGGAACTTTTTGTATAGGAAATCTTTCCGCCGGTCATATAGGCGGACTGGGCCATCTTTGTGATCTGCAGAGTCCGGGTGCCGGTGGGAGCGTTGTCTGCGACAGAAACCGTAGCCTTCGTGGAGTCGGAGACCGTGGTCTTCTTCAGGGCGTAGGCCGAAGAGAACTTCATCTGGCCGGCCAGGGTATAGAGGTCGTGAACATCGGTATTGACCGACTTCCAGGCGTCCTGCTTCCAGGAGAGCTTGGTCTGGGCCTTCTTGTACTTCTGTGTCTTTGTGGAATAGGATGAAACCAGGGCGGATACGATGGATTCGGTATCCAGTCCCGATGTAAGTCCTGTCATTCGGATCGGCATAACTCTTTCCTCCTTAAATGATTATCTCTTGTCGTCGACGATGAGACCGGCCATTTCCCAGGCCTTGGCAATGAGGTCCAGGGTCTTTTCAGGAGGGACCTCCTTGATGACTTCCTTCGTCTTCTTGTCGACAATCTTGATGGTCACGCGGTTCGTCTTGTCATGGATCCCGAAGATGGCCTCGGTCCCGTTGGCATGCTTGTTGATGGCCTTGACCGCATCTTCAATCTGCTTGTCGGAAGCGGCTTTCTGGTCTGTGAGCTTGTCGTCATCCGATGATGCCGAATCTGTCTTCGGCTTCGTCTCTGCCGCCTGAATGGCTTCAACGCTCTGGGCAGCAGCTTCCTCGGGGATGGGCTCCGGCGCAGCTTTGGGCTGTACGGCGGCGGAACTTCCCTGTCCCGAAACACTGTAACTGTAGCTTGAATTTAGCGCATCCATTGAAAACACCTCCATGTGACTTGCTGTAAACTGCCGGACTCCCGGCAAAAGGGGACAGGCATACTGTCCGTCTCTTCAGTTTCTATTCTCTATATCGGACGCCTTCAAAAAAATATTAGTCATGAAGAATAAGAAACCCCCTGCTCCGGGGAGGGAACAGGGGTATTTTGACGATTGTTTTTGAAAAAATACAATATTTCAGAAGAGCTGCTTCAGGGCCTCGAGGTTCTCCGCACCCAGGGCCGCCTTGTTCTCCTCCTGAATCTGCAGGAAGACTTCCTTCCTGTAGATGGGGACTTCCTTGGGGGCCGTAATGCCCACCTTGACCTGGTCACCGCGGACTTCAAGGATGGTGACCTCGATATTGTTGTTGATAATCAGGGATTCGTCTTTTTTTCTTGTGAGTGCAAGCATTTCAGTCCTTCCCCTCCTTTGCAGCCTTCAGTATATCATATACAGGGAAACGCACAAGGGCGTCCTCGTTCTCGACGATGATCTGGGCCCCCTTCAGGGTCTCGGTGTTGATGACAATCGGGGCCTTGAGGTTGATTGTCATGTTCTTGATGTCCTCGGGGACGGAAATCGTCGTGATGACATAGATATTCTTTTCATTGAGCTCGCCGAGGCCGTCGAGAAGCTCGTCGTTTACGATGGGGTTGTAGTCGGGGACGACGTAGTTGGGGATGATGACAGGCATGGCGAACTGGGGCTCGTCCATGGACTGAAACCACATGATGCCGGGGGTCCCGTCATTTTCCTTCTCGCTGTCGAAGATCAGGGTGAATTTCTTCAGATCCGGAAAACCGATGATGCCCTTGTCCAGGGTGATGATCTTGCTGTCGTCGATGTCGATCTTCCCGAAAAGCCTTGTGTTTACTTCCACCTTCATTTCCTCCTTGAAAAAATGATTAATGTAAAACGCGATTTCCGTAGAAAACCGCGGCAGTACCGTTTAAATGTAATTGAGCAGGGTCTGCTGGCCCAGTTTCCCGGCCGCCTGCAGGGACGACTGGTAGGCTGTGTAGGCCGCCATGTATTTGAGGATGATGTCCGAAAGGTCGAGGTCATCATTACTGGACTGCAGGGACTCGACGGTCTCCTGCTGCTCGCTCATGCGGAGATTGATCATCTTCAGCTGATCGCCCTTGCAGCCGAGCTTCGTGACAGCCAGGTTGATCTCGTTGTCGTACTTGTCGCAGTTCCCAAGAACTGTCGTATAGAGCTTGTCCAGATTGTCATCGGCGTAGTCCGCTTCCTTCGTGGCCGCGTCCAGCCATTTCTGAAGCTGGGCCTGGGAATCGGCGTCCGCATACCGTTCCTGAGTCATCATGGACTTGATGTCGTCCACCTTCTGATGGGCGGAAATCGCGGAATTGACGGAGGACAGCATGTCGTTGATGTCCTGGATGATGTCAGAATCGAAGACGTCGGAGGCCTCGAGATTCACCGCCAGCTCCTGGTTGGCCGACACCGTATAGTTGATATCATAATACTTTGTCGACCCGTCTTCATTATATTTCTGATAGTAGATGGGGTCGGACAATGTCGTGCCCCGGTCCTGGGTCATCGTGCAGTCATAATAATATTCGGGCCGCAGTTCCCCGGTGTTGAAGCCGGTCTTCGTATAGTCCATGGTGACCGTCGTAGAATCCCGCTTCATCTCCTCGCCGATCCTGTCTCCGAAGATGATGTCGCCGGTCTCCTTGATGATGACCATGTCGTAATTACCGACGTACTTCTTCATATTGTCATTGTTTACCACGGTCTTTCCGTCGGACTCGTACTGAGTCTGGCCCATGGACCAGGCCATCCAGTCGTCCTCGTTGTCGAAGACGTAAACATTCGTATCGGCCCGGCCGGTGGTCCTGCTGCCGTCCGCCGTGTAAACACTTTTCTCCGAGCCATCCCCGATGCTTTGACCAATAATGCCGACCGCCGCCTTTGTGGCGTCATCCGTGATGGCATTTCCGTTCGTGCCGGTCGTCACCGGGTTGTCCGTCACAAGCTTATATTTCTCATAAGTGACATCGACCGTCTTGCCGGTGATCTTGTTTGTCACGGTATCAGCCGTCTGCTTCTCGAGCTTTGTTCCTACTGTGACCGTCTGGGTTTCATAGATTGGCGTTCCATCGTCTTTGTGGCCGGAAACGATCTTGTTTCCGTTTCCATCCAGCTTGTATACAGCTACAGTCTGGGCTTTCCCGCTCTTGTCCGTCCCGGTGGGGAAGGACAGGGACAGGCCGTCCACGGAACCGATATCGTCATAGGGGAAGCGGAGGCGATCGTAGACAGATTCCTTGATGTCGGGAATCGTGCTGGTAGCCGCAATAGAATCGGCAGTCTTGGGAACCGTGACTTCACCGGAATAGAAGCGGCTTTCCACAAGGTCGCTGCCGGACAGCTTCTGCTTGATCTTGTAGGTCGTGTCGGTCTCATCCTCCTGAAAGATCAGGTTCTTGTCCGTACGGAAGCCCGTGAAGACGGTCCGGCCGGCATAGTCGGCGTTGCCTTCATGATAGATCTGCTGCTGCAGGGTCTTGAGCTGGGAGAGGATGGTATTGCGGTCGGAATTGTTCAGGGTTCCGTTCGCCCCCTGGTTGGCCAGGGTCCGCATGTCCACCATGAGCTTTTCCATATTCGAAAGGGCGGACGAGGTGACGTCCATCCACTTCTCGGCATCGGGAATATTCTTCTCGTAATACTGGTCGATCTTGTTCAAGGAAGTCTGCAGGCGAAGCCCCCGGACAGCGACCACCGGGTCCTCGGAGGGCCGGTTGATCTTCTTCTGGGTCGTCATCTGGGTATTACGCTTGTCCCACGCCACCTTTGTCGCATTGATATTGGTGTTGGCGTTGTTCATGATGATATGATTGGTAACTCTCAATGCCATATGGCTTTACCACCTTTCATCAAACTCCGGTGTTAAGGATTAGTTGATCGTACATTTCAGCAAGGGTGCTGATGACTTTTGCCGAAAGGTTGTATGCGTTCTGGAATTTCACCAGGTTCAATGCTTCTTCGTCTTCATCGACGCCGGAAACGGACTGGCGCTGGGTGTTGATTTCCTTCTGGATATTCGTGTAGTTGTCGTTGAAAATCGAAGCTTCCTGGGTATCGACCGTGATGTCGGCATAGATGACCTGAAGGAAGTCGTCGGCCCCGCCGCCCCGGAAGAGCTTTTTGTCGGATTCGAGGGAAAGGAGCTTGTCCACAAGGTCCGCGGCATCGATGCCCTTGTTCTGATGAACCCGTTCGTAGACGATGTTGCCATTAGCATCCTTGACGGTGTTTCCGTTCGCGTCCTTCTTTTCCTGCAGTTTGTAGACGGAAGCGTCTGCATCCGTGGCGTCGTGGGGATCTTTTCCGTCCCACTTATCTGCCATGTCGTAGTAGGAGGTCGTCGAAATCCGGGAGGCATCCCGCTTCACGGCCTCGCTGATGCCCACATTGGAAGCGGTCAGGCGGTAGTAGGTGTTGTCCCCTGAGCCGTTCGTCCGGGTGATGTCCTGAACCGTGCCGTTCGCATTGTAGGTAACGTTCGTCACCGCGTCATACTTGGCGTCATCCACCGCATAGAGGAGATTCCCATTGGTGTCCTTCAGCTGATTTCCGCTTGTGTCCTTGTCCTTCCCCTTGACCAGGTCGGCTGTCACGTTCCAGTCAAAGTCATTCTCCCCGTTGATGTCATTGGCGCAGAAGAAGTTGGTGCCGGCATTCCCGTTCCGGTCGGCTCCGGCCATCTGGATATCGTTGAAGGCCTTGGCGAAACTCCTCAGGAAGCTGTTCATCTGGTTCTGGTAGTAGGGGATTCCCTTGTAGTTCACGGTCTGACCCACCGTGGCCGTGGTCCCGCCGGCCTTGGCCAGTTTGGCCGCATCGATGGGAGTCGTCATATTGAAGGTGATGGAGAGAATGTTTCCCTCACGATCCGTCTCGAAATTGAAGCTCGAATAGTCGTAATTCGTATAGTCGATTGTGAGCTGGCCCGACTCCGGCAGGTTCAGATTGTCGATGGTCATGCCATAGGTATTTTCCATCTTGACCGTCGTCGTATTGCTGCCGTCACTGATGATCCGGCCCTTGAAGTTCTCCTCGTCGTTCCCGTCCCGGATCATGAAGAGGGCCTTGAGGCGGCCATCGGCATTGTCCCCGTTCAATTCGAAGGTGGCCTGGGTGGTCTTCCAGCGGATGTCATAGAGGCCGTCGATGTCGTCCTGGTTGTACTTCTGCCCTCTCGTCACGCACTCCAGTTCCCGATAGTCCTTGTCCTTGACCAGGATATTTCCGTTGACCTTGATGGTGAAGGAGGTGGCCCCGGTCTTCATGTCGGGGTAGTTGGAGTTTACGATTTCCGCCTCGCTGACATCGATGGGAATGATCTGGGAAAGTTCATCCACCAGGAGGTCCCGGGAGTCCCGAAGGTCGTTGGCCGTCATGCCCTGCAGCTCGATGATATTGATCTGCTTGTTCAGGAGGGCAATCTTTTTCGAAATGGCGTTGACCTGGTCCACGGTGGACTTAATTTCGTCGTTGACGGTTTCCTGCAGCTCGGAAAGCTGATTCGCAGTGCTATTAAAGAAGTCCGTCAGCTTCTCGGCATTCGACGCCACTTCGGTCCGGATGGCAGTATTTCCGGCATCCTTCTTCAGGGAGTCGATGGAGTTGAACATATTGCCGAAGAGGGTGGAGAAACCGGGGTTGGCGGAATTGTCCACGTAGAAGTTCTCGATCTGGGGCATGTAGTAGTTCAGGCGGTCGTAGTAGCCGTAGGACTTCTGATTGGCCCAGTACTTCTGGTCGTAGTACTCGTCTCTCGAGCGCTTGACATCCGTGGCCAGAACACCGGTCGAGGTGGAGCCGTACTTCTGATAGACCCGCAGAGCCGTCTGGGCTTCCAGGGTGACCTTCTGCCGGCTGTAGCCTTTCGTTTTGGCATTCGAGACGTTGTTCGCCGTCGTATTGATGGAGGCCATGAAGGCCGTCAGTCCGGTGTGGGCGATTTCCAGTCCGAAAAATTGTGAACTCATACATACACTCCTTTGGGTGGAAAGGCGGAAGATCTGATCCGCGCGGGAGCTTTATATTATTCTCACGCTATATACATCGGCAATCAGCCCGACAGAGATGAGAGCAGGTAGTCAATCATCTGGGAAACGACGTTGATGTAGCGGGAGGAAGCATTGTAGGCGTTCTGATACTTGATCATGTTCGAAAGCTCATCGTCACTGCCCACCCCGATGACCTGCTGGCGGGAGGCCTCGATGGAATCCCGGGTCGAAGACAGGCTCTCGGACGTAGTCGAAAAGATGGAACCCGTCGTCGCCAGCTCACCGACCCACTTGTTGTAGAAATTCATGAGCGAGGTCGGGGTCTCGTCCGAGGGATTAATAGTATAGTCAACTTTCTCCCAGAGATTGTAGATGTTCTCACCCATCGTATAGTCGATGTTGCCGTTTTCCTTCACGTGGGGAATCAGGGCGGGTTTCTCAACGAGAGTCTGATTGATAGTCATATAGTTCATGGAGTAGAGGGTGTCCGTATTTGTGTCATCCTCTTCGTTGTATACCCAGAGGCCGGTCAGTTCCTTGGTCTTCACATTTCCGTCGTGGTCCTTGTACTGAACATAGTAGGACTTGGGATTTCCGTCTGTGTCCGTGAAAGATACGAAAGTGTAGCGGTCGCAGTTGTTGCGCTTGAAGAGCTCCTCGGTCGGAATGTTTCCATCGCTGCCCAGGGCCGGGTCCGTATCGTCGAAAATCTTCGTATTTTCCGTAATCGTGACCCACTTGCCAGTGTCGGAATTCTTGCCCAGGAGGCCCAGGGTTTTGACAGAATCCCCGTTGTTGTCCAGCACAGCATTTCCGTCGGAATCATACACGGGAACACCGTCATTCTCAACGGTCTTCGCATTGCCGTTATCATCTGTGGTCATGATCTGGGTCAGGCCCCGGACATCGTACTTGCCATAGTCGGACAGACTCGTGACCGGGGACAGGAGATCGTTCACCTGGGTAATGAGATTGTGGACCATCTTGTCCAGCTCAGACTCGGAATTCATCAGAACGGAATTGCCCAGCCCCTTGTCGTATTCATAGGAGGAGAGGCCGATCATGTCCGTGTAGTCAGCCACGTCGTCGCCCCGGGCCAGAAGGAGGCCCTTGATTTCCCCGATATCGGTATTCCGGATAGGGTCAACGCTGCTCGTATCGAAGACGTAGGCGTAGTCGTCCCTTGTGGGGTCGGAAAGCTTCTTCCAGTAGGGGTTGTAGAAACCGGTCCGGTCGTCGGTCTTGAGACCGATTTCAAACTCCATATTCTCTGTGACGAAGTCGACACCCTCGATCTTGATCTTCACGATCCCGTCGTAGGTCTCGGAATATTCCATCTTCGCCAGTTTCGAAAGCTCGTCCAGGTAGGAATCCCGCTGATCCCGAAGCTGCATGGCCGTCTCGACCCCGCCGGCCTCGATTCTTTGAATGTCCTTATTCAGCTGGAGGATGTTCTTGCCGATCTCATTGATCCGGTCGACATCGTCCTTGATCTTCGTATTCAGATTCGTCTGATAATTGTTGATGCCGTCATAGACGCCCTTGGCCCGGGAAATGAAGAGCTGGGCCTTCTGGACAACCAGGTTCTGGTTGACGTCGGCCGAAGGATCTTTTGCAAACTCGGCGAAGGCCTCATAGAGGTCCTTGACCGCATCGGAAAACTGCTGGCCCGTGGTCTCCTGCAGCTCGACTTCGACCTGATTCGTCGCGTCGTAATTGGCCTGGTAAAAGGACTGGCGCCCGTTCTCAGTCCGGTAGGCCCGGTCGAGAAAGATGTCCCGGGCATGGATGACATCGCCGATGGCCACACCGAGACCGGCCCGCTGGGGGCTGACGGCCGCATTGGCAAAGGTATTGTAGGACTCGTCCTCGAAGGCTACCCGCTGGCGGACATAGCCCGTCGTATCGAGGTTCGAGAGGTTGTTCGCGACGACGTTCAGGGCGTTCTGGGCCCCCCGGAGCCCCGAAGAACCGACAAAAAGACTGCCGAATCCGTTTGCCATAACAATTACCTCATAAAGAAAAAGAAAGAGGGCGCGGTTATTTCATTGAAATAACCGCGCCCTCAAACAAGTCTCTCATTGTTTGAAATCGAAGCTTCCGCCTCCGAGCAAATCGCCGGTGCTCACAGCATCCTTGCCGTAATTTGCGGTCTCCGGCGCCTGTCGCATGCTTTTGTAAAGGGTCAGGTCGAAATCGACCATCTCCATAGCCTGCTCCAGAAGGACCTTGTTCTGCTGATTCAGAAACTGCATCCGGGTGGCGCTCTGAACAAGCGCATCCCGGGCCTTCGTCAGGGCCTTCTGTTCATCCGGCTGTCTGCCGAGGAGGTTTATGATACCGGTCACTGTAAGGGCTTCATCTTCATGGCCGAGAACGACGGACATATCCTTCATGACGGATACGCGCTTCCCTTCCAAGCGCTTGAGTTCGTCGCTCATCTCCTGCTCCCGGTCCGAAAGATCTGTGAGGCTGTCAATATCTCTACTGATCACAGCCTGTCTCTTCCGGTCAGCGAGGTCGTACAGCCTGTCATAGCCGTCCTTCTCCTTCGCCAGGGTCTCGAGCAGTTCATCCACAAGACTCGCCAAACCGATATCTCCTCTGCTTCAAAAACTGGTCAAAAAAGCTGCCTTCCTCAAAAAGCCTGATTGTACTTCTGCAGAAGTACGCTCGCAAAGTCGTCGACATCCACCTGGACATCTCCGGAATATTTGGCTTTCATTTCAGAAACAACATCTTCCCTGACATCCGAAGCGTCGGCGACTGCCTGTTTTGCGACCTGAAAGTCCCGGCCGAATGATGAAATCTGGACTTCGTCTCTGGCATAAGGGGAAGAGACTTCTTTCGAGGATTTCACACCGGACGGTCTCTTTGCGGAATATACCTGAGAAATGGCATTGTACGCATCAACACGCATCGCGGCACTCTCCTTTCTTCCTTGAAAAACTTGGGTTTTGTGTGCTCTGAAAACACCTTCTGATGTTTTCTAATGCTTTTATCGGACGCAACCCGAAAAATCTTTAGGAATAATGTAATCTTTTCGAAAAAAATTTTCGGACGGCCCTGACAGGGCCTGTCTGCCTGCCCGACAAGATTTTTTGCAAGGCCTCTTCACACCCTGCACATATACTTTCGGACGAGAGGGCTTATTTCTTAACCCCTCCGAAGGAAGCATTGGCAAGAATATTTGTGTCAAACGAGAATGTCAGGGCCTCGTCCTCCCGGCTCTTCTTCATGGCCAGGTCCACAATCCGGTCGATGAGCTTCTTATAAGGAATGCCCAGGGGCTCGAAAAGGTAGAAGGCCAGCGACCCCGGAATGGTATTGAGCTCGTTCAGGTAGAGCTTTCCGGTCTCTTCATCAATCATGAAGTCAATTCTCGCAACGCCGGAGCAGCCCAGGACCTGGAAGGCCTTGACCGCCATATTCCGGACCTCTTCCCTCTGCTCGGGAGAAAGCTCTGCAGGAAGCTTCCGCTGAACAGAAGTAGCCATGGAACCGGACTTAGCGCCGGTACTGCCGCTCTTGGCACCGCCTTTGGCCCCTTTCGCTCCCCCATTCCCTTCATACTTGTCCGCATAGGAAAGGATATCGGCCGTGTGCAGGGGTTCCTCGCACTCAGAGGCCTCGGCGTGACTGTCGTCTCCAAGGACCGCGCAGTTGATTTCCCGAAGCTTCGTGATCGCATGCTCAGCGATGATACGCCGTGCGTATCTGAAGGCATCGTTTACGGAATTTACGAGAGCGTCTCGGTCCCGGGCCACGCTGATTCCCACCGATGAGCCCAGATCGTAAGGCTTGATGATGACGGGGTATCCCACATTATTCTCAATCGAATCGAGCATATGCTCCATGTCGGCGTAGTCAGAGAGGGTATAGACGAAGCCGTCGAGGACCGGCACTCCGTTCTCCTTCAGGATGACCTTCGAAGCGTACTTGTCCATGCCGAGGCAGGAAGGCGTCACGTCGCAGCCCGCGAAGGGAACGCCGATGGTCTTCAAGTAGCCCTGCAGGGTCCCGTCTTCGACATTGGTTCCGTGGACGACCGGGAAGACCAGGTCGACGGGGATGTCTTCTTCCTTTCTCCCGAAGAGGCCGACCTTCTTCACAGGGTAGGGGGTCAGGTAGACGCCTGTCTCTTCGTGGACGAAGATCACCCTTGTCGAACGGGACAGAAGAGACGGGATGTCCTTATAGGCTTCAATCTTCCCGATGTCCTCACCCACGTACATATTCGCTTCCTTCGTCATATAAAGGGGCGTGATGATGTACTTTTCCGTATCCATGTTCTGCACGGCCTGCAGGGCTGAGATGATGGACACCTCGTGCTCCACGCTGCGGCCCCCGAACAGGACCGCAATCCGCAGCTTTCCGCTTTCACTGTCGCTCATTATTTTCTTTGCTTCCTTTCATAAATGTGTCAGCACCCCTGCTGCCTTCCGGCTTTGGGTATTTTCACCTGCTTTTTTGCATTTGGCACCTATGCGCCTCAGTAGTTGTCCGTCAGGTCGTTCTCTAATAGGACGTAGCGGTGGGCGTCCGTCCGGATGCCGGTCATGGCGTAGCCGTAGGCATCCGTGAAGCTGTCGAAAAGTTTGATATGGTCTTCCGGGAAGCCTTTCTCCGCAGCCCCTGCGGCGATGGCGTCACAGTTTGCCCTCCCGAGACCACTGGCTCCCTTCACCAGAAGGATATAGTCGATGCCGGCCAAGGCAGCGTAGCCGCCGAAGACCTTATTGTACTCTGCCTGCCTGTCGCCAAGTTCCACCATCCCGGGCGTGATCATGATCTTCAGACCGTCGCTGAAGGTTCCCAGGGTTTCGACGGCCGCCTTGGAGCCCACGGGGTTGGAATTATAGGCGTCGTCGATGATGGTGGCATTGGGCCCGGCGGGACGAAGCTGCATCCGGTGTTCGACCGGAGTCAGGCGGCGGACCGGAATTCGGAGGTCGGCCAGGGCAATCCCCTCTTCCGCCGCCACGGCAATGGCCCCGAGGACATTGATCACATTATAGGAGCCGACGAGGCCCATGTCATAGGTGCAGGCAGTCCCGTCCGGAGCTGTCACCGTAAAGCTTGTCCCGTGCCGGCCGGAGGTGATGGCGGATGCACGGTAAAAGCGCACGCTGCAGGACGTGCCGCCTGTGGAATCAATAGCGGACCCCACCGCCGTCGACCCGGGAGCAGGGGCCGCAGCATTTGTGCCGTTTGCAGAGTCTACTTGCAGCGCGTGTAGTTTCTCTTCGGGCCGCGTTGTATAAACAACGACATCCCGGTTCGCATGCCTTGAAATTTCATCGAGGATTTCGTCGTTGTCCCCGTTGATGAAGAGCTTGCCGCCCTTTGCTGCCACGGCGTCTGCCAGCTCGAACTTGGTCTTCTTGATATTTTCGATAGAGCCGAAGGTGGCAAGGTGCTGGGGACCTACGGCCGTGATGACGCCCCAGTCGGGCTCGACCAAGTCCGTGAGTTCCCTGATATCGCCCACATTCCGGGCTCCCATCTCCGCGATGAAGATGCGGTCGGAATTCTTCATATGCTCCCGGATGGTCCGCACCAGGCCCATGGGAGTATTGAAGGAGGACGGCGTCGCGCAGACACTGTACTTGACCGCAAGCATGTCCCGGAGGAAGAACTTGACCGAGGTCTTTCCATAGGAACCGGTCACCCCGATGACCTGCATGCCGGCCGCCCGGTGGGCGGCCAGAATCCGTTTCGCATCTTTAATGAAATTATTATTGATGCCCTTCTCAATCGGAGACGCGCAGAGGTTGGCGAGGAGGACGAGGCGGCCGGCAAGCGCCAGCATCAGGTCCAGAACGAAAACCAGAAAGCCAAAAGCCAGTGAACCGGAAACCGGCCCCGCAGCCTCTGCTACAGGAAAACCGGTCGCCGCAAGCAACCTCAGGACGGTGGGAGCTGCCGCTCCTGTAATGTCACGCAAGATTATCTCGTAGAGCCAGGTCCGCGCAAATAGTACCGCCCAGATACCGATAGCCGCCATCAGGCCAGTCAGCATGGCAATAAGTCGTTTCACGCGGTCCGTGAAAACCAGGGGCTTTTTGCTCGCATATTTTTCACTGTAGGCGGCCGCCTGGTATACAGCATAGGAAAGTCCCGCCTGCGCAAGAGCGAAAAAAAACGTAACCAAAGCAAAGGCAACTG
Source organism: uncultured Lachnospiraceae bacterium (assembly GCA_900316075.1). Lineage (GTDB taxonomy): Bacteria > Bacillota > Clostridia > Lachnospirales > Lachnospiraceae > RUG306. The sequence goes on from ONBT01000028.1 coordinate 25,384, forward strand.
TTCCATACAGCCCGCCAAACAGCAGGGCCAGCGAACAGATGACCTGAACCAGACCAAGGAAGAAAATTGCCTTTGTCAGGCGAAA